>CAYYAY010000008.1:0-130605 GCA_964470155.1 uncultured Lamprocystis sp.
CACCGCCAGGGCCTATCCCAAAACCCCCGCTCCCACGAGCGGGGGTTTTTTTTGCTGTACGCCAATTCAGCGGCTAATCTGGTCAGGTCCGACCCGCTGCCAACCTTTGCCTGGAGCCCGACGTGACCGCCAGCCTTCTCCCACCCGGCTTGATGCTCGTCCACGGTAATCGGCCGGAAACCTTGCGCAACCTGCTGGTGGCCTGGATGCGGCGCTATCCGCTCGCGCCGCTTGAATCGGAGATTATTCTGGCCCAGAGCAACGGAATCGCCCAATGGCTGAAGCTGGCGCTGGCCGCCGATGTCGGCGCGGGTGAGGGCGACGATCGGGAGGGCGGACTCGGGATCGCCGCGGCGCTGGAGGTCTCACTGCCATCGCGTTTTCTCTGGCGAGTCTATCGGGCGGTGCTCGGACCCGGGCCGGTCCCGGAGACTTCGCCATTCGATGAGTCGCGCCTGGTGTGGCGCCTGATGCGGCTGCTGCCGCTGGTGACGGCAGATCCGGCGTATGACTCCATCCGGCGTTTTCTGACCGAGGATGCGGATCTGCGCAAGCGCTTTCAGCTCGCGCAACGGTTGGCTGATCTCTTCGACCAATATCAGGTCTATCGCGCCGATTGGCTGACGGCCTGGGCCAAGGGTGAGGACGTGCTGATCGATGCACGCGGTGGCCGCACGCTCCTGCCCGTGGAGCAGCGCTGGCAGGCTTCGCTCTGGCGCACGCTGCTGGCCGATGTCGAGACCGGCTTGGGCGGTTTCCACGCTGGTCGGTCGGCCGTACACGCGGCCTTCCTGCGCGGCGCGGCCGACTGGCCGGCAGACAGTCGCCCCGCCGGTTTGCCGCGCCGGCTGATGGTGTTCGGCATCTCGAGTCTGCCGCGGCAGTCCTTGGAGGTGTTGGCCGCCATGGCGCGTTGGACGCAGGTCCTGATGTGCGTCCATAACCCCTGCGAGCATTATTGGGCCGACATCGTTGCCGACAAGGATCTGCTGCGTGCCGACCGCAGCCGTCAGCGCCGCCGCGGCGGTATGCCGACAGACCTGTCGGAGGAGCGGATGCACCTGCACGCTCACCCCTTATTGGCGGCCTGGGGCAAACAGGGCCGCGACTTCATCGGTCTGCTCGACGAGCATGACGACGCGACCGCGCGCGGCGGTTATGAAGGCCAGTTCAGCGCGATCGGCCAGCGCATCGATCTCTTCGAGTCCCCAACTGAACCGGGCGACATCGGCACCCTGCTGGCGCAGTTGCAGGACGACATCCGCGATCTACGCCCCCTGACCGAGAGCAGCGCGCACTGGCCGGCAGTCGACCCGGCGCTGGATCACTCCATCCGCTTCCACATCGCCCACGGTCCCCAACGGGAAGTCGAGGTCGTCCACGACCAGTTGCTCGCCGCCTTCAATGCCGACCCGAGCCTGACGCCGCGCGACATCATCGTCATGGTCCCGGACATCGATACCTACGCACCTTACATCCAGGCGGTGTTCGGACTGCTCGATCGGGATGATCCGCGGTTCATCCCTTACAGCGTCGCCGACCAAGGGCAGCGCGCCACCGATCCGCTGGTCCAGGCGCTGGAGACGCTGCTCGCGCTCCCCCAGTCCCGGATGGCGGTGAGCGACCTGCTCAACCTGCTTGAGGTTCCGGCCCTGCGGCGGCGCTTCGGAATCGCGGCGGAAGATCTGCCGCGGCTGCATCGCTGGGTACGCGGCGCCAACATCCGCTGGGCGCTGCACGCCGAACAGCGGGCCAGCCTGGACCTGCCGGCCCAACCTGAGGCGGTGACCCAACATACCTGGTGCTTCGGGCTGCGCCGGATGCTGCTCGGTTACGCCGTTGGCGCCGGCGCCGGCGCGTGGCAGGGAATCGAGCCCTTCGATGAAATCGGCGGGCTTGATGCCGCGCTGCTTGGCCCTCTGGTACGCCTCGTCGAGACGCTGGATGAAACCTGGCACCGGCTGCGCGAACCAGCCACGGTCGCCGACTGGTGCACCCGTTTGCGGACCCTGATGGCGGATTTCCTGGACCCCGACGACAGCGGTGACGCCTATACCGTGCTCCGGCTCGAAATGGCTTTGGAGGATTGGCAGGCGGTTTGTGACGAGGCGGCACTCACCGCGGTGTTGCCCCCGTCGATTGTCGGCGAGTATTGGTTATCGCGACTCGATGAGAGCGGACTCTCGCAGCGCTTCTTCGCCGGTGCAGTCACCTTTGCCACTCTCATGCCCATGCGCGCCATTCCCTTCCGCCATGTCTGCTTGTTGGGTATGAACGACGGCGACTATCCGCGTCAACGCAAGCCCATGGACTTCGATCTGATGGGTCGGGACTATCGGCCGGGCGACCGGTCGCGGCGGGAGGACGACCGCTATCTGTTTCTGGAGGCCGTGCTGTCGGCGCGCGAATCGCTGCATCTTTCCTGGGTCGGGCGCAGCATCACCGACAACAGCCCGCGTCCGCCCTCGGTGCTGGTCGGCCAACTGCGCGATCATCTGGCCGCCGGCTGGCGCCTGGCCGGGTACCAGGGGCCCGCCGACGAGGCCGCGAAGCACTTCCTTGCGGCCTTGACCCGCGAGCACCGCCTCCAGCCCTTCAGCCCTGACTATTTTCCGGAGGCTGCGGCCGGCTCGTCCTGGTTCACCTATGCGCTGGAGTGGCGGCCCACTCTGCACGCGGGAAGGGACGGGCCCGGCAACACGCCGCAATCGCCCCTGCCGCCGCTCATCCACGCGGAACCGCTGGGAATCCGCGAGCTGGCTGATTTCCTGAAGGCGCCGGTGAAGGCGTTCTTCCGCCGACGTCTCGGGGTGTTTTTTGATGGTAAGGATGGGCCCGGCGAGGACCAGGAGCCGTTCGCCTTGGATGGCTTGGCCCGCTGGCACTTGCAGGACGAGCTGATTCGGGTCCAGGCCGCGGCGCTGCGGCGGGGCGAGTCGATCGAAGCAGCCCGCGCGGACCGGCTGGAGCGTATCCGCCGACGCGGGGAGCTGACCCCGGGCGCCTTTGGCGAGGTCCTCGCCGAGGATCTGACCGACCCCATGGACGACCTGTTCAAGCGCTATCAGCAGGTGCTCGCGCGCTGGCCGTACGCAATCACGGCGGAGGAGCCGATCCGGTTTCAGGCCAGGATCGCCGACCAACTGATCGAGGTTGCCGATTGGTTCGGCGGTCTGCGCGTCGATGAGGCGGGTCAGCGGGGCCGGGTGGTGCTGGAGACCAGCGACCTCGTCAAGAACAAACAGTATCGCGGCGAAGTCCTGATCCGCCACTGGGTGGCACATCTCGCCGGGCATCTCACCGGTGAACCGCTCAGCACTCACATCATCAGCAAGGTGGGCGAGGTCGAGCTGAAGCCGCTCACCCTTGAACTGGTCGAGAGCTACCTGACTGACCTGCTGGCAGCCTGGCAGGCGGGTATGCGTGAGCCGCTGCCGTTTGCTGCCAAGACCGCTTTCGAATGGCTGAAGGACGGCAACGCCGCGGCCGCCTGCAAGGTGTACGAAGGCGGTTACAACGACCCGGGCGAGGTACAGCGCGACGCCTACCTGGCGCGCGTTTATCCGGATTTTCGCAGCCTCTCCGCCACCGGCGAATTCGCCTCCTGGGCCGCGACCCTGCTGCGACCCCTGTTCGACGCGATGCATGTGGAGAAAAACAAACCCGGACCACCGCAGCCCAACGGAGTTGCCGCATGACGATGACGACGTCCGCGATGCTTGCCTCAACCGGTGCCGGCCCCGCGCCGCTCGACCCGCTGTGTTTCCCCTTGTACGGCAGCCGACTGATCGAGGCCAGCGCCGGCACGGGCAAGACCTTCACCATTGCGACCCTCTACGTCCGTCTGGTCCTGGGTCATGGTCAGCTGCATCCGCAGCCCCGTGCCTACACCCCGCCGGAGATCCTGGTCGTCACCTTCACTGACGCCGCCACCCAGGAATTGCGTGAGCGCATCCGTTCCCGCCTGAGCGAAGCCGCGGGCTATTTTCGCGCCGATCCGCTGCGGGTCGCCGTGCATCCGATCGGCGCAGACCTCTTGCACGATTTGCGCGCCGAATACCCGCCGGAACACTGGCCGGGCTGCGCCCGCAAGTTGCAACTGGCCGCCGAATGGATGGACGAGGCGGCGGTTTCCACCATCCATGGCTGGTGCAACCGGATGCTGCGCGAGCATGCCTTCGACAGCGATAGCCTCTTTAGTCAGACCTTGGAGACCGACGAGAGCGAACTGCTGGCCGAGGTGGTTCGCGATTACTGGCGTTCGTTCATGGTGCCGCTGGATGCCGCGGCGGTTGCCGAAGTTTGCCAATGGTGGTCTGATCCGGCAGCGCTGCAAGGTGCTTTGCATGGTCTGGTCGATCATGCGGACCGGCTCGACGACACGCCCGAACCAGCCCTGTCGATCGGCGCCGCGCGCGCGGCGCGCGGTCTTCGCCTGGCCGAGATCAAGGCGCCCTGGACCGGCTGGGTCGATGAGTTGCAGACCTTGCTCGATGATGCGATTGCCGCGAAACGGGTGAATGGACGCAAGTTACAGACCCGTTTCTACACTCCCTGGTTGCTGGCGCTGCGTGACTGGGCCGGGGATCCGCGGGTCGTTCGGCCTACGCTGGACGCGAACAGCGCGGCCTGGACACGCTTGACCCCGTCCGGTCTTCAAGAGGCATGGAAGCAGGGTGAACCGCCTGCCCATCCGGCCCTGACGGCGATGCTGACGCTGCGCGACGCGCTCAACGCGCTCCCCGATGCGCGGGTCGCGATCCTGTGCCATGCCGCGCGCTGGGTCGCGGGGCGCTTCGCCGCCGAACAGGACCGTCGCGCCCAAATGGGCTTCAACGATCTCCTGACCCGGCTCGCCGCCGCCCTGGACGGCCCGAATGGCGCGCGCCTGGCCGAGCTCATCCGACGTCAGTTTCCGGTTGCGCTGATCGACGAGTTTCAGGACACGGACCCGGTGCAGTATCGCATCTTCGATGCGGTGTATCGGATCGAGCGCGACGACCCCGCGACCGCGCTCGTCCTGATCGGCGATCCCAAGCAGGCGATCTATGCCTTCCGGGGGGCGGATATCTTCACCTATCTCAAAGCACGCCGGGCCTGCACCGGCCGGCTCTATACCCTGAAGAAGAACTACCGCTCCACCGCGGCCATGGTCAGCGCCGTCAACCGGTGCTTCCAGGCCGCCGAGGACCGGGCGACCGGACACGGGGCCTTTCTCTTCCGCGGTGCGTCGGAGAACCCGGTTCCCTTTATTGCCGCGGATGCCCAGGGTCGTGCCGACACCCTGTCCGCGGGGGGCCGGACCCTGCCCGCGCTCACCGCCTGGTGGCTGCCCGCGCCGGACGGGGGCAAGCCGCTCGGCAAAGAGGCGTATCGCGAGCAGATCGCCGCCGCCTGCGCGAGCGAGATCGTGCGTCTGCTCAACCTGGGTCAGGAGGGGCAAGTCGGGTTCGTCGCTGCTGAGGGATCGGCGACACTCCGGCAACTGCGCCCGGCGGACCTGGCGGTACTGGTCAACAAACGCACGGAGGCGGACAGCATTCGCGGCGCGCTGGCCCGGCGCGGCGTGCGCAGCGTCTATCTCTCCGACCAGGATTCGGTGTTCCAGAGCCTCCAGGCCGCCGAGCTCCAGCATTGGCTTGCCGCCTGCGCCGAGCCCGACGATCCGCGTCTCCTGCGCACGGCTCTGGCGACCGCGACGCTCGGATTGCGCTGGGCCGAGCTTGAGCAGCTCAATCAGCACGAGCTGGCCTGGGAGGCGCGTGTCCTCCAGTTTCGCGACTATCGCGACCGCTGGCGCAGTCGGGGCGTGCTGCCCATGCTGCGACGCCTGCTCAATGATTTCAACGTCCCGGTCCGGCTGATCGGCGCGCGTCCGGACATTGACGCCGGGATCGCACCGCCGGACGGTGAGCGTATCCTCACCGATCTTTTGCACCTCGCCGAGTTGTTGCAACAGGCGAGTTCCCGGCTTGACGGCGAGCATGCGCTCATCCGCTATTTGGCCGAGCAGTGTCGGGATGCGTCACGCGGTGCCAAGGGCGACGCGCGCCAGATCCGCCTGGAGAGCGACGCCGACCTGGTGCAGGTGGTGACTGTTCACAAGTCCAAGGGACTCGAATACCCGTTGGTCTTTTTGCCCTTCGCCGCGGACCATCGGCCGGCCAAACGCGAAGACCTGCCGCTCAAATGGCATGATGATGCGGGCCAACCGCAGCTCGCCCTCGTCGGCGACGCGCAGATTCTGGCGTTGGCCGACCGTGAGCGTCTGGGTGAGGACTTGCGCAAGCTCTATGTCGCGCTGACCCGGGCCCGCTATGCCACTTGGGTTGGACTGGCGCCGCTCGACAAACTGGAGAACAGTGCTTTCGGCTATCTGCTGGGCGGCGGGGAACCCCTGACGCCCGAGGGCTTGGTGCCCGCGCTGGCGGCTCTGTGCGGGGACGGCGCGGACCTCGTCGTCGCCCCGGCCCCCGCGCCGACCTCCGAGCACTTTTCGGCGGTGGACGCGGCGCTGACCCTGGGGGGCGCGCGCGCGTCACGGCGGGTGGTCCGCGAACCCTGGTGGATTGCCAGCTACTCCGCCTTGCGGACGGTCGCGGGTGATACCGTTCCTGTGACGGAGCACATGCCGATCGACCCGGGACGACCTGAGCCTACCCCCGAAACCCCGGCCGAGGACCGGTTCCAGGAGCTGCAGGCCGCACCGATGGCGGTGCCGACGGCCACCCGCCTGATCCCCGTCCCGCACACGCCGCATGCGTTCCCCCGCGGGTCCGAGGCGGGCTCTTTCCTCCACGATCTGCTCGAATGGGCCGCCACCCAGGGCTTTGCGGCGGTCGCGGCCGATCGCGAACGACTGCGCGAGACCGTTGAACGACGGTGTCGGTTGCGCGGTTGGGACACCTGGGTCGAACCCCTGACCGATTGGCTGCTCCGCCTGATCGCCACGCCGTTGCGGCTACCGTTCCGGGAGGCGGTGTCGCCTACCCCGTTCAAGCTCGCCGACTTGACCATTGCGGTCCCTGAGATGGAGTTCTGGCTGGCCGCGAGCCGCGTCGATACCCTGGACATCGATCGGCTGGTCAGCGCCCACACCCTGGGGGCCGCGCCGCGCCCGGCGCTGGCGGCCGCCACGCTCAATGGGATGCTCAAGGGCTTCATGGATCTGGTCTTTGAGCATCAGGGCCGCTATTACGTCGCCGACTATAAGTCCAACTGGCTCGGTCCCGACGCCGCCGCCTACACCGCCCTGGCCATGCGCGCCGAGATTCTGCATGCCCGCTATGAGCTGCAGTACGTCCTTTATCTCTTCGCCCTGCACCGGTTGCTCAAGGCGCGACTGCATGACTATGACTATGACCGCCATGTCGGCGGCGCTGTCTATCTTTTCTTGCGCGGTATCGATGCACCGAGCCAGGGCCTGCATGTCGAGTGTCCGCCCCGCATCCTGATCGAGTCGCTCGACTCCTGCTTTGCCGATGCGGCCGCGCAGGCCATGGCATGAGCGCCAATCGCAGGACAGGTACCGCGGTGCTCGGGGGCGCCGACGACGGCACTCGGTTACGGACCATCCTCGCGCGCTGGGCGGAGTGCGACTGGTTGCGTCTACTCGATTGCGCCTTCGCCGAATTCCTTTGGCGCGAGGTCCCGGATGCGCCCCCTTTGCTGATTCTCGCGGCCGCGCTGGCGAGCCATCAACTTGGGCGCGGCCATGCCTGTCTCGACCTGCAAGCGACGCTCGATGACCCGAGCTTTGCCCTCTCGCTGCCCCCCGAGGGGATGACCACTCCGGATCTCGAGCCGCCCCCGCGTCCCGCAGACGTGCTGAAGGGGTTGACCCTGCCCGACTGGCTGGCGGCCGTCACCCGTCCTGAGCTGGTCGGCTCCGGTGCGGGTGCAACGCCGCTCGTCCTGATTGGCCCACGCCTCTACTTGCGTCGCTATTGGGAGTATGAACAGGCCGTGCGCCATGGTATACAGGCCCGGCTGGACGGGTCGGCGGGGCTCCAGGCGACCCTGCCGTTGGAGACTATGTGCTCGATTCTGAATCGTCTATTCCCTGACCAGCCGGCCACTCCGACCAATTGGCAGAAGCTCGCCTGCGCGTTGGCCGCCCGCAGTGCCTTCAGCATCATCACCGGGGGGCCCGGTACCGGCAAGACGACCACGGTGGTGCGGCTTCTGGCCTTGCTGCAGGCCCTGGCCCTCGCCGAACCGCCTGCCGGCAAGGTGCCCAGGCCGCTGCGTATCCGCCTGGCGGCCCCCACCGGTAAAGCGGCCGCGCGCCTGAACGCATCCATCGCCGGCACGGTCGCCGGCTTGCCGCTGGACGGACTTGCCGACGCCGCGGCAGTGCGGGCCGCCATCCCGGTCACCGTCACCACGCTGCACCGCCTGCTCGGGAGTCGTTCCGATACCCGCCGGTTGCGTCACGACGCCGATAATCCCCTGGCGCTTGACGTGCTGGTGATCGACGAGGCATCAATGATCGATCTGGAGCTGATGGCTGCCGTCCTCGACGCGCTGCCGCCCAGGGCGCGCCTCATTCTGCTTGGCGACAAGGACCAACTCGCCGCGGTGGAGGCGGGGGCGGTCCTCGGTGAACTCTGCCGACGTGCGGGGGAGGGGCATTATCTTCCTGCGACCCGTGACTGGCTCGCGACCGCGACCGGGGAGACGCTCGACCCGGCACTGATCGATCCGGCCGGCACGGCGCTCGACCAAGCCATCGTGATGCTGCGCCACAGTCACCGCTTCGCTGCTGCCGGCGGTATTGGTCAACTCGCCGCGGCGGTCAACGCCGGCGACACCGCCGCCGCGCTGCGCATCTGGAACGGCCGCGCTGCCGACCTGGGCTTGGTCGAACGCGCTGATCAGGACGAGGACGCCTTCCGCGCATTGGTCATCGACGGCAAGGTCGTTGGTTACGGCGCGGCCTCTGCCGTGTCGGCGCGCCCCAGCGCAACCCCGAACACGACGACCGATGGGTACCGTCATTACCTGGAGATGCTGCGTAACGGCCAACCGACCGGCACTGCCGACCCGAGCAGGTTCGACACCTGGGCTCGCGCCGTGCTCGAGGCCCATGGTCAATTCCAGGTACTCTGCGCGCTGCGTCGCGGTCCCTGGGGTGTGGAGGGACTCAACCAGCGCATCGCCGGCCTGCTCCACGCGGCGGGCCTGATTCCGGCCAGCGCCGGCTGGTATCTCGGCCGTCCGGTGCTGGTCACCCGCAACGATTACGGGCTGGGCCTGATGAACGGCGACATCGGCATCACGCTGGTCCGCCCCGATGGTGTCGCGGATCGGTTGCCGCTGCGGGTCGCCTTTCCCGCTGGTGACGGCAACCACGGCATCACCTGGGTCCTGCCAAGTCGCCTCCAGGCCGTTGAGACCGTCTTCGCACTCACTGTGCACAAGTCTCAGGGCTCGGAGTTCACCCACGCCGCGCTCGTGATGCCGGAGCAGCCGAGTCCGGTGCTGACCCGCGAGCTCATCTATACCGGGATTACCCGCGCCCGCGTCCGGCTAACCCTGGTCCGTCCCGGTGACAGCCACGTGCTGGCCGCGGCGATCGAGCGGCGCGTGTTACGCGCGAGCGGGCTGATGGGGGAGGATTGAGGTCAGTTGGGTGATCCACTGAGCGCCGACGACGGTCTTGATCATCCTTGCGGCCGGCGGAGCTCGTCCGGCGTCCATGGCCGCAGGTGTCTCAGGCCCCCGTCGCCGGCGCCGTTTGCGGCGTGAACCAACCAGTGATCCGCGCCTGGGCGGACTCATGCAGCGAGAGCAATGCCGGCGTGAAAATGAGCACCAGCACGGTGGCAAAGGTAATGCCGAAGGCGAGCGAGACGGCCATCGGAATGAGAAACTGCGCCTGCAGACTGGTCTCGAAGATCAGCGGACCCAAACCGACGACGGTGGTGGCGGAGGTCAGCAGCATGGCGCGCAGGCGCGAGCAGGCGGCTTCCTCCAGGGCGTGGTCGACGTCCAGTCCGGTGGTCCTCAGTTCCTGATACATGCTGACCAGGATGATGGCGTTGTTCACCACGATGCCGGCCAGGCCGAAGAGGCCGAACATCGACAGCAGAGTCAGGTCGATCCCCAGGATCCAGTGACCGAAGATGGCGCCGACCAGGCCCAACGGGATGGCGGTCATCACCACCAACGGCCAGCCCCAGGAAGAGAAGACTGCGGCCAGGATGAGATAGATCAGCCCGAGGCCGATGTAGAGTCCCAGTTTCATGTCTCCCAGGGTCTCGCGCTGATCGGCGGCGCGCCCCTCGAAGCTGTAGCTGATCCCGTAACGTTCCACCAGATCCGGCAGCAGGTCGCGCTCCAGCGCCTGATTGACCCCATCAGGAGTGTTGAGTGCCCGGTTGATGTCGGCCGAGACCTCGACCGCCAGGCGGCCATTGGCATGGCGCAGGGCCTCGAAGCCGCGTCGGCTCTCCCAGTCGGCCACCGTGTCGAGCGGCACGAATTCGCCGCTCGGAACGCGGATGTTCAATTGCTCCAAGGCGTCGAGGCGGGTGCGTTCATGCCGCGGCAGCAGCACCCGCACCTCCAATTCATCCTGACCGACCTGCACTAGTTGCGCGAGATAGCCGTCGAAGGCGGCGCGCAATTGCCGGCCCAGCAGTTCCGTGGTGACGCCCAGTGACTGACCGGCGGGGGAGACCCGGTAGATCAGTTGCTCGCGGCCGAAGGGCATGTCGTCCACCATGTCCGACACGCCGGGCACGGTTTCCAGCCCCTGAGCCAGGTCCAGGGCGGCGGATTTGAGCTGGTGGGCGTCGTCGCCGGTGAGTCGCACCGTGAGGTCCCGGCCGGGCGGGCCCGAGCGGCGTGAGGAAATCACCAAACTCTCGATGCCGGCCGGCACCTTGAGTTGCGCGCGCCACGCGGCGAGGAGAGTCTCGTTGCGCACCGTCCGGTCCTCGGAGGGGACCAGTTGGACCAGGAGCGAGGCGAGTTGATCGCCGCGTGCTCCGGCGCCGACATCCACTGCCACGGTGGCGCCCAGGCGCGCGACTGCCGCCTCGACCAGGCCGCCGCCCAATTCGCGCTCGGCCGCGCGCAGACCATCCTCCATCTCACGCAAGAAAGCGGCGGTTTGGTCGCGTGGGGTTCCGGCGACAAAGGTGGCATTGGCGAAGACGATCTGCGCTTCCGGCGTGGGGAAGAAGACGAAGGCGATGCGCCCGCCCGCCAGCAGCCCGACCGACAGGATCATCAGGACCGCCACCGCGCTGACCGTGGTCCAGCGCCAGCGCAGCGAGGCCACCACCACCGGTCGGTACAGGTGGTCGCGAAAATAATCGAACCCGGCATCCACGCGCTTGCGCCAACCCGGTGTTACCTGCTGCACCTGATGACTGAAGGCCGAGCGCAGATGCGCCGGCATGATCAGAAAGACTTCCATCAGCGAGGCCATCAGCACCATGATGGCAACGAACGGGATGTCTCCCAGGATGTTGCCCATGATCCCGCCGACCAACATCAGCGGCAGGAAGGCGGCGATGGTGGTCAGCGCGGAGCCGACCACCGGCCAGAACATCCGTTTGGCCCCGGCGATGGCGGCCTCCGCCGGGGGCAGGCCCATGCGGAAGCGCGACTCGGCGTATTCGCCGATGACGATGGCATCGTCGTCGATCACGCCCAGGGTGAGCAGCAGCGCGAACAGACTCATCATATTGATGGTGCCGCCGAAGGCCCACAGCAGGGTCAGTGCCAGCAGATAGGCGGTGGGGATGCCCATCGCGACCCAGAGCGCGACGCGGCCGGGCAGAAAGACGAACAGCAGAATCAGTACCAGGGTGAAGCCCTGCAGGCCATTGTCGATCAGGAGGTCGATGCGGTCGCGGATGAGCTGCCAGGACTCGTCGAAGACCGTGAGCTGAATCGACGGCGGCAGCGTCGGACGGGTGTCCGCGAGCCAGGCGTTGAAGCGTTCGGCGGCGCGCAGCGAGTGGCCGGATTCGGCGCGCTGGATCAGCAGTTCCACCGTGACGGCGCCATGGGAGCGAGCGCGTTCGGTCTCCACCTCGGTGAGCGTCAGGGCCGCGGGGCGGGCCTCGCGCACGATGGTTGCGACATCGCCTAGGCGCACCAGACCGCGGTCGTCGCTGGCGATATTGAGATCCTCGAAGGCCAGCGGGTCGCGGCGCTGCTCCAGACCGCGCAGTTCGCGTGCCCCGTCCGCCTCGCCGGCGAGGCCGGAGGGCAGATCCTGGGCGAGGCGGCCGACTTGCTGGCCGATGCCGTCCAGCGACAGCCCCAGGGTCTCGAGCGTGCGGCCGGGGACCTCGATGGCGATGCGCTCCTCCGGCAGACCGGAGATGTCCACCCGGTCGATGCCGCGCGCCAGGAGTTCGCGCTCGAACTGGCGCACCCAGGGACGCAGGTCGGCCAGGCTCGGCCCCGAGACCAGGACGCGTGCCACCCCCTCATAGCGCGACACGCGGCTGACCTGCGGGGTCTCGGCGTCCTTGGGCAGGTTGCGGAATTCGTCCACTCGCTGTCGTACCTGATCCAGGGCGAGCAGGGCGTCGGTATTCTCCTTGAGTTCCAGAGACAGATTGGCGATGCCCTGGGTGGCGGTCGAGGTCATCTTCTTCAGCCCATCGACCGTCTTCAGACGTTCCTCGAATGGGATGATGATGCCGTTCTCGACATCCTCGGCGGAGGCGCCGCTCCATACCACGCGTACCGAAATGATGTCCAGTGCGAAGTTCGGGAAGAACTGAATGTTCATCCGTGTCAGGGCGATCGCGCCCAGTGCGAACACCAACACGGTCAGCAGGTTGGCGAGCAGTTTGTGGCGGGCGAAGACGGTGATCAGACCGCGCTTCATCGCACCTGCTCCGCGCGTTCGGCAGTCGCGCTGCCGGTCTGGGGCTGGGCGGCGGCGGTCTTGCGCTCCGGCAATACCTGGACTTTGAGTCCGTCCACCGCATTCGGCAGGTGGGTGATCATTACCCGAGTGCCGGGTTTTAGACCCGCGGCGCGCACCAGAACCTCGCTGGCCCCGTGCTCCATGACTTCACCGACCCGCTCGACCGTGATTCCTTGCAACCGTCCCTCGTTGACCGCGAAGACCCGCGCTCCGCCGTTGAGGGCGGCGAACGGCAGGGCGATGGTATCCGGCATGGCCGGGCGCTGGAGAACCAGGTCGACGAAGGCCCCCAGCGGCAGGTCGGAACCGGGTTCCACTTTCAACAGGGCATCCACCCCGCGGGCGTCGGCCTCGCCGGCGAGGCGCGCCAGCACCGCCGAGAAGGGCCGACCCGCGTGGTTGGCGCGGGCGGTCAGGCGCTGCCCGGCGGCCAGCGCGGCGCGCAACTCTTCGCCGCGGCTGCCCGGAATCTTGGCGCGCAGATACAGGCCGTCCACCGGATAGAGTGTGAGGATGGTCTGGTTGGGTTGCAGTTGATCTCCGGCACCCGCCTCGACCGTACCGATGCGGGCGTCGAATGGCGCCTTGATCTGCGCCCGGGCGGCGTCGCGTTCGGCCTCGGCCAGCTTGGCCTCGAGCGCGGCCAGTCGCGCCGGGTGCTCGGCGATCGCCTGCTCCCGCAACGTTACCGCCAGCCGGGTGCGCGCGAGCTGCTCGCGCGCCAGATCCACGTCGCTGGCGGTACCGAGTTTCTGTGACTGGACCTTCTCGGACCGCCCCAAGGCCGCCTCGGCCAGGGCCCGCAGCGCACGTTCCTGCTCCAGCGCCTGGCGATCGTGGGTGAGGCGCAGTTGCTCTCTGGTCAGTTCGGCACGCGCCTGGGCCAGACGGGGTTCCAGGTCCGCCGGGTCCAGCTGGGCGAGGAGGTCGCCCTGGGCGACCAGATCACCGTCGCGCACCCGCACTTCGAGCAAACGGCCCGCCACCGGGGCGGCGGCCCGCACGCGATCCGGCGCTTCCACCCGACCGAACAGATTAAGCACCGGACTATGCACGGCGGGGGTCACGGTCACCGTCTCCACCCGCCAGACACGCTCCTGGGGCATCACCGGATCGGGCTTGGGACGGGTCGCCTTCAAGGCGACGAAACCGCCAATACCAAGAGCCAGAATCAGGAAAGGGAGCAATTTTCGCAGCATGACAGGGACGAGGTTCCGGGGAGATAGCCGCAAAGTGGGGGGTCCGCGGCGGAGCGCAACCCGCGCGGCCCAGGATGGCCGTGGTCAGATGTGCCGACCGTCACAGAAAATTAATAAAATAATAATATAATAATATAAAAATATTACATGTTATAACCAACCTGGTGACTTGTAGGGGTTCGGACGGAACCAGTCCGGATCGGTGCCCCTACCGTAAGGCGGATCGGCACGCCGCGAACTGGCGGAAACCGTGGTCTGTCCCTGAGATATCCAGTCCCTGAGATATCCAGACGTATCTCTATGCAATACTGCCACGACCGTCGGTATTGAAGTAGTGGCTGGAGGAATACGACCAGTGAATGGTTCATTTAGGCCACGTTGGCTGCTATCAACCACCCCTGCCGGTTCACGCTGTCCCGGACCGGCCGACACTACCTCCCTGCGCCGACCGTCCCGCCGGCCGCCGAGCCTTGGCCGACTGAGGGTTCCAACGGCCTTTCTCGCGCTCGCGCGGATGTAATAAAATTTGCGTAATTTACTGAAATAAGAGATTTTATAAATTCTTTTCTGGCTGGCGCAGTCTCGCGGTGAATCCGATCCTGCCGAATGACGTAGGTTCAGTAGAGCCATTCTGGCGCGAACGATGCCTTGGTTGGAGTAATACCGCGACAGGCAGTCTAAGTCACGGCAGCGAACCCACGTTCCGACCGAGGAGCAAGAGATGAAATCGACATACAGAAAGGTCGCGGCCGGTTTGGTTCTGGCTCTGATCCTGACCCAGCCCGCCGTTGCCGAGCGGGGCCAAAGCTCGTACTACGCTCCGCCCAGCTTCAGCGATCTCGACGCGGCCCGCGATGGCACCCTGGATAAAGGCGAAGTTCAGGGACGTAGTCCACTGTATGGTCAGTGGGACAGGTTCGACACGAACCGCGACGGGCTCATCGAACCCGCCGAATTTGCCGCTTTTGAGGTCCAGGAGGAATCGATCGAGCCGGTGTCGCCCACCGCCATTCAGCGATAAGGCGGGGCGCAGACCCGAAACACAGATGAGGAGAATTGAGATGAAGACCATCGATCCAGTCGCAGCGGGCGGTCTCGCATTCGCAGTAGCACTCAGCCTATCCGGCCAGACGCTGGCCGCAGGATCTGGCCAAGCCGGGGTGACCCACGACATTGGCCAGGGTTCCCACCTGAGCTTCACCCAACTCGACATCGACGGCAACGGCGTGCTGTCTGCGGCCGAGGCAGCTGGGACCAAGGATCTGCTGGACTTCTGGCAGCAGGCCGACAGCAATGCGGACAATGTGATCGAGCGCTCCGAGTTTGCCGCGTTCGAGGCTATGGAGCCGCCGCCAGCATTAAGGCCGCAGACGATGCCTGGATCTACGCCAGTCGCACCCGCGTATTAGAACGTAGGGCGTGGTCGGCCGTCAGTCACCGGGTACGTTTTTTTCGATCTCCCGTGTCCTCTTGGGTCAGGTCCGGTTTCAGCCGGTATTTCTCCAGCTGGATTCGGGCGTGGCCCGGTTGCCGCGTCTAGTTCGGGACTGCGGCGGGTGACGCCGCGAGTGCGGGCGACAGTTGCGCGGTCTCGCAACCGCTCAGCGATAGGGCTGGGGGATCGATCGAGAAAATGAACGGGGCGGCCTTGCGCAACGCACTGAGCCCCAGGATCTGTCGCGACTCCCCAGGGAACACGGCCGCCTCAACGTTGCTCAGCCAGCAGTCGCCGATGCGCATGCGCGCGAGGGCATAGACCGGGACCTCCCGCATGCTGCCGTCGGCCAGGATGCCTTGAAGCTGCTTGACGTAGCGGGCCTCGCCCGCGGATACGAGCGCGTCGAGGGTCCGCTGATTGATCATCATGTACCCGGAGCCGGTGTCCACCAGGAACTCGATCGGGCCGATGCCTGCGATCTCTCCGGGCACGTAGAAGGTTGCCGCGGATTTCTCAGACATGGCGATCCGATTGCCGAAGTCCGCCGCCGCAGTCACCCCCGACGTTGTTGCGGCGATCAAAATCAAGGCTAAGGGGAAAGTCGATAGCGGTCGCACGGGTCTTACCTGTCTGCAGGGTGGGGTCGCCCTGTCACACCGGCGGGATCGTACCCGCAGGAGACAAGGCGTCAGAGTCCTGAGCCTACTCCAATAGGTTGAAAAAATCTCAGCGCGACGGTGAATGTCTGATAGAGATCAATTTTCAGTCGATGCGTTAGCGCAATTCGGGATCGATCGGCCTCGGGCGCGGCGACGGGGCTCAAGCCCCTGCCCGGTCCGATGTCGGAGCTGGGACCTGAGGCGCGAGGTGTTGCGCCTCGGAACCGCGGAACCGATCGGGTTTGTCATGCTGAGTGGTCTTTGTTACTCTGCGTGCCGAGCGCGGGGTGACCCGCAGACTCGGTCCGAACTCGGCGGTCCGCGCGCTTGATCAATGGTGGTCGGCGTCGGTCCCCCCGCGACGCAAAACCGTGAACCCGGTCAGGCCCGGAAGGGAGCAGCCGCAGCGGTGGAAGCGGGCGCCGGGGTGTGGCTGGCGCAGGCCGCCGCCTCCGCACTTGGGTTAGGCCATTGCCAGTCCCGGCGGATCGGCAGCAACCGGTTGCCGTGCTGCCGCAGCACTGAATCACAGTCCCCGCGGTACGCGCCGGTCACGCATCGGTTAAACTGCGCCCCACTCACTGTTCAACCCGGCTTTGCCCCCACCGCGCATGACCTATCAGGTGCTCGCCCGTAAATGGCGCCCCAAGTCGTTCGCCGACATGGTGGGGCAGCAGCATGTGGTGCGCGCGCTCAGCAACGCGCTGGATCGCGATCAACTCCATCACGCCTATTTGTTCACCGGCACCCGCGGGGTCGGCAAAACCACCTTGGCGCGGATTCTTTCCAAGGCGCTCAACTGCGAACAGGGTGTGAGTTCGACGCCCTGCGGGGTCTGTGCGTCCTGCCGGGAGGTCGATGAGGGACGTTTCGTCGACCTGCTGGAAGTGGATGCGGCCTCCCGCACCAAAGTGGATCAAACCCGCGAACTGCTGGAAAATGTTCCTTACGCGCCGGCCTGCGGCCGCTACAAGGTGTATCTCATCGACGAGGTGCACATGTTCTCCAACAGTAGTTTCAACGCGCTGCTGAAGACCCTGGAGGAGCCGCCGCCCCATGTGAAGTTCCTCCTCGCCACCACGGACCCGCAGAAGGTCCCGGCCACGGTGTTGTCGCGCTGCCTCCAGTTCAATCTGCGGCGACTGCTGCCCGAGGAGATCCGCGCCCGCCTGCAATTCGTGCTGGAGACCGAGGGTCTCGCGTTCGAGACCGGCGCACTCGCGCTCCTGGCACGGGCCGCTGACGGCAGTATGCGCGATGGCTTGAGTCTGCTCGATCAGGCGATTGCCTACGGCGGCGGCCGGGTGATCGAGACCGAGGTGCGCGCCATGCTGGGGAGCGTGGGCGGCGATCTGGCCTTCAACCTGCTGGAGGCCCTGGCCGACGCCGACGGGGAGCGGGTGCTGGCCGAGGTGGAGCGGTTCGGCGCCCTGACCCCCGATTTCAGCGAGGTGCTGCGCGAGTTGATCGGCCTGCTGCACCGCCTGGCCCTGTTCCAGCAAGTCCCGGCGACGGTTCCGGCGGATGACCCGGAGCGTGCGCGCATCGCGGACTTGGCCGCGCGTCTCGCGCCGGCCGACGTGCAGCTTTACTACCAGGTCGCACTGACCGGTCAGCCGGATCTGGCGTTGGCTCCGGACCCGCGCGCGGGGCTGGAGATGGTCTTGCTGCGGGCACTGGCCTTCCGGCCCGCCGCAGGCGCGGTGCAGCCGCCGGCCGCCGGGACCGACCGTGCCGCGGCGCTGGCGCCGCCACGTCCGACCGGGTCGGCCGCCGGGCCGGCCCGTGGCCCTGAATCGGGCGGACCTCCAGCGATCGGTGGAGACCCTGCCGCCGGTGCGCCCGCGGTGCCGCCGGTGCGCGATCGAAGCGGTGCGCAACCGACCGGTCCGCGCCCGGCGCAGCCGCTGAATCCCACCCTGCGACCGGGCCCGGCGACGCTCCTGACCGGCACCGCCGACTGGCACGCGCTGGTGGATCGGCTGGGGGTCGGCGGTATGGCC
Organism: uncultured Lamprocystis sp.; assembly: GCA_964470155.1. GTDB lineage: Bacteria > Pseudomonadota > Gammaproteobacteria > Chromatiales > Chromatiaceae > Thiodictyon. The sequence goes on from CAYYAY010000008.1 coordinate 18,201, forward strand.
AGCCAGCTGGCTCACCATTGCGGATTCATCGGGTTGGGTGAGGGTCGGCTGACGCTGAACCTGGACCCGACCGCTGAGCAATTGCGTTCCCCGGGAACGGAAGAACGCCTGCGCGCCGCGCTGGAGTCCGTCCTGGGCGCTCCGCTCCGACTGGAGATTCAGGTCGTCAGGCCCAATGAGGAAACCCCGGCGCAGCGGCGTACGCGCGAACACGACGAACGCGTGCAGTCAGCGCAGACGGCGCTGGCAGCCGATCCGGCGGCGACGCGTCTGCGTGATCAATTCGACGGCCAGTGGGTGCCGGGCTCGATTGAGCCCCTTGACTGACTGGTCTTTTTTGCGTCAACCCGGCGATCTGGCTGCAGGGCTGCCACCGCCACTGCTGGAGGTACGATTGTGAAGATGGGACTCGGCGATCTCATGAAGAAGGCCCAGAAGATGCAGGAGGACATGAAGCAGGCCCAGGAGCGGCTGGCACAGGAGGAGGTGGTTGGTGAGTCCGGCGGCGGTATGGTCAAGATCACCCTGAACGGCAAATACGAGGTCAGGCGGGTGGAGATCGACCCGTCACTGCTGAGTGACGACAAGGAGATGCTGGAGGACCTGATCGCCGCCGCCTTCAATGGAGCGGGTCAGCGCGTTGCTGAGAAAGCAAAGGAAAACATGGCTGAGTTGACCGCCGGCTTGCCTTTGCCCCCTGGCTTCAAGCTGCCGTTCTAGGCGTCGGCGCGTGCTCCCAACCGCTCCACCCAACCTGATCTGATTACCGGGCACGACCATGGCCGAGCGTTCCCTGCTCAATCAACTGATCGACGCCCTGCGCTGTCAGCCGGGGGTCGGCCCCAAGTCGGCGCAACGCATCGCATTTCACCTGTTGGAGCGCGACCGGGAGGGCGGGAGCCGGCTGGCGCGGATCATGGCGGAAGCCATGACCCGCATCCAGCGCTGCGGTCGCTGCCGGACCTTGAGCGAGCACGCGTTGTGCGGGCTCTGTGCCAACCCGAACCGCGATCCCGCCGTGTTGTGCGTGGTCGAGCAGCCCGCGGAGATTGTCGCCATCGAGCAGGCCACCGATTACCGCGGCCTCTATTACGTTCTTGGTGGTCGGCTCTCCCCGTTGAGCGGGATCGGCCCTGAGGAACTCGGGCTGAATGACCTGGAGGTGCGGTTGCGCGAGGGCGAGATCAACGAAGTGATCCTGGCCATCAGTCCCACGGTGGAAGGCAGCATCACCGCCCAGTACATCGCCGAATGCGCCCGCGGGATCGATGTCAAGGTGACGCGGATCGCACACGGGGTTCCGTTGGGCGGTGAGTTGGAGCACGTGGACGGCGGGACCCTGGCATTGGCGTTCTCCGGACGCCGCGGGCTATGAGCCGCGCGGCCAGGCACCATCGGCCGGCCGCTCAAGATTAACCGAGTCTCACTCACACGCAGAGCATCTGATCAATGACCGACACCATCTTCGGCAAAATTGCCCGGGGTGAGATCCCCGCCGACCTGATCTACGAGGATGAGGACTGCGTCGCTTTCCGCGACATCAGTCCGCAGGCACCGGTCCATATCCTCATTATCCCGCGCAAGTCGATTCCGACGCTCGATCATGCGCAACCGCGAGACGCTGAGTTGATCGGCAAGCTGTTCCTGGCCGCCGCCGCGGTGGCGCGGCAGGTCGGGATCGCCGACAACGGTTACCGCACGGTTGTCAACTGTAACGCGGCGGGGGGGCAGACCGTGTTTCATCTTCATGTGCACCTCCTGGGCGGACGGTCTCTGGGGTGGCCGCCCGGATGAGGCGAAGAAACTTTGCGGTTGTAAGCGCATCGGCACTATCCCATTGCCGGCTAAGCGGTTAGCATTGCGACCCTACCAATGCCGTCGCTTCGGTCGCCGCCAGGTCCCAAGTGCGGCCAGCCTCGCAGAGACCGGACTTAAACCGACGCCGACAAGAACAGGAGAGCGAGGGGGTCATCGACCTCCGTGCCCAGATCCATGGCAGTGAATTCCAGATCGTCAGGGGGCGAGGCGTCCCCCGCATTCGAACTCAAAGCGGCGGGTTTCACCCTGCCGATCATCCGTTTGCTGGACGGCAACATGGAGGCGGTCGCCGCACAGCTCGGCGTCAAGGTCGAGCAGGCGCCGGACTTCTTTCGCAATACCCCGGTCGTGATTGACTTGACGGTCTATCCGGACGGTGCCGGGGAGGTCGAGTTCCCGGCGCTGGTCGGCCTGTTGCGCGGTTACGGGATGATCCCGTTTGGCGTGCGCGGCGGGACCAAGGCACAAAACGTCGCGGCGGAGGGCATGGAGTTGGCCATCCTCGGCGATGCCTTCATCCGCTCGCCCAAACCCGCCGGCGCAGCGGCCAATCAGTCCGTCAGCGGCGGCACGGACCCCGGTGCCGGGGGGCAAGACCCTGGCCATGGGAGTACGATCAACGGCACGCTGGTGACCCGGCCGGTGCGCTCGGGGCAGCGCGTCTACGCGGCCGGAGGCGACTTGTCCGTGATTGCTTCCGTGAGTTCAGGTGCCGAGGTGATGGCCGATGGCAACATTCATTGTTACGGCCCACTGCGCGGACGCGCGCTGGCGGGCGCCCGGGGTAATACCGAGGCACGGATTTTCTGCTCTGACCTCCAGGCCGAGTTGGTCTCGGTGGCTGGTCACTATCGCGTCAGTGAGAACATTCCCGCCGACCTGCGCGGCGTGCCGGTGCAAGTTTACCTGGACCAGAAGATTCTGCGGATCGAGAAGATTTGATGCGCAAACGGCGGGCCATCGGTCCGGCCGGTCCCCGCAATACCCGAAGAGGAGATTCGTAACTTGGCGAGAATTATCGTAATCACGTCGGGCAAGGGCGGGGTCGGCAAGACCACGACCGCCGCCGCCCTCGCCATGGGTCTGGCTCAGCGGGGCAGTCGCACCGCCGTCATCGACTTCGACGTCGGACTGCGTAACCTGGATCTGATCATGGGTTGCGAGCGGCGGGTGGTCTACGACTTTGTCAACGTGATCAACCATGAGGCCAATCTCAATCAGGCCCTGATCCGCGACAAGCGCTGCGACAATCTGTATGTGCTGCCCGCCTCCCAAACCCGCGACAAAGATGCCCTGACCAAGGAGGGGGTAGGGCGCGTGCTCGATGAGCTGTCCCAGGGCTTTGACTTCATCGTCTGCGACTCGCCGGCCGGCATCGAGCACGGTGCCACCATGGCCATGTACTATGCGGATGATGCGGTCGTGGTCACCAATCCGGAGGTCTCGTCGGTGCGTGATTCGGACCGGATGCTCGGCATTCTCGCCAGCAAATCCAGGCGCGCCGAGTCCAATGAGGAACCGATCCGCGAGTTCCTGCTGCTGACCCGCTATGACGCGGCGCGGGTCGACAATGGCGAGATGCTGAGCGTCAAGGACGTGCAGGATATCCTGTCGCTCAATCTGTTGGGTGTCATTCCCGAATCCAAGGCGGTACTCAACGCCTCCAACGCCGGTGTCCCGGTGATCCTGGACCGGGAGAGTGACGCGGGCTTGGCCTATGGTGACGCGGTAGGTCGGTACCTCGGTGAAGACCTGCCGCACCGCTTTGTCAACGCGGAGAAAAAGGGCTTCTTCAGCCGCTTGTTCGGAGGATAAGCCATGGGTCTTCTTGACTATTTCCGCAGCTCTCAGCCCAAGGGCTCGGCGAACATGGCCAAGGAACGGCTGCAGATTCTGGTCGCCCATGACCGGGCGGAGCGCCATCGCCCGTCGTATCTGCCCAACCTCCAGCGGGAGATTCTGGAAGTCATTCGCAAGTATGTGGATGTGGATATGAATGCGGTCTCGGTCAATTACGAGCAGGAAGAGACCCACGAGGTGTTGGAGCTGAATATCGTGCTGCCGGACACGGTGCGCAACCGGGCCTGAAATCGCCCGATCGACCTGTCGCAGGCGTTCAGCACCGGTCGTCGGGTCAATCCTGGCAGGAATAACCGTGGGCGATCAACCCCTCTTCCAGGTCGTCCGAGACCATGGGGTGCGCGAGCAGGTAGGCGGCGGCCCGCACCGAGTAGTCACCGATGGCGTCGTCGACCGCGCTTTCCCAGTCCTCCAGCGTGTAGTCGCCGCGTCCGATCCACATCAGCGCCACCAGTTCCGCGCGCTGTCGCTGATTCATCTGGCCGATGGATTCGATGAGTTCGGTGAGGGTGTAGTCACCGCTGTGGTCTGCCAGCACTTGCAGTGCCCAGTCCTCGGTAGGGCTTGAGGGCGTCTCCGGGATCACCACCTCCTCTTTGGCCTGGAACTCGCGGGCCTTGGCGATGATGTAGCAGATCGAATCGAGCGGGACGTGCAACATGGTCTGGATGCTCCTCAATAATTCCCACGGATTCCAAGGGACTCCCAAGAGTCGGCCGGCGTGGACCCAGGTCTGAATTTCGGACTGCCAGTGTACTCCAGCGTACTGCGGTCGTCGCGCCAGCGGCGTTCGGAGACGCCACTCCGGCCGCTGTCCGCGGCAGCGGCGGGCGGAACCGATGACCGGATGTTCCGGTCATCGCCTCTGGCGATTTCCGACAATTTGGATGCCGGTCAGTGTAGGCGCGACTTCAGTCGCATCGGTATCCGAGCCGCTGGTGGGTGGTATGCGGTGTTCCGGAAATCACCTAAGATGATCAATCGGGGTAGTTTATCGGGTCCAGGAGTCCAGTATGTTCAACTGCAGCCCGCTTCACGGTGTCGCACTCCTGGTGACGGTCCTGGTGCTTCAGGGCTGCGCGTCGGCTCCCGAGACCGGGCGGCGACAGTTGTTGATGATCGACTCGGCCCAGGAAGCGCAACTGGGTTTGAGCGCATTCGAGAAGACCAAGCGCGAGACGCCGATCGCGCGGGACCGGCAGGCGAATGCGCAACTCCAAAGCGTCGGTCGACGGATCGCGCGGGTGGCGAAGGTGCCGAACGCCCGCTGGGAGTTCGTCCTGTTTGATGACAAGGCGCCCAATGCCTTCGCCCTGCCCGGCGGCAAGGTTGGGGTCAATACCGGCATCCTGCCGATCACGCGGGACGAAACCGGTCTGGCGACCGTGGTGGCGCATGAAATCGCCCATGTCAGCGCCCGGCACGGCGCTGAGCGGATATCACAAGGCCTGGCGATGCAGATGGGCGGCGCGATCCTGTCCGCGGCGCTGGGTGCCTCCGGCTACGGGGGGGTGACCCAGGACCTGGCGATGCAGGCCTATGGTGTGGCTGGTCAGGTGGGGGTGCTGCTGCCCTATTCGCGGATTCAGGAGTCCGAGGCGGACCGCATCGGTCTGCTGTACATGGCCCGGGCCGGCTATGATCCGCGCGAGGCGATCGCCTTCTGGCAGCGCTTTCGAGCCTACAACAGTCGCCGGGGCGGCGGCGGTTCGCTGGAGTTTCTGAGCACGCACCCGCTGGATGCCAAACGTATTGCCCAACTCAAGGCGCATCTGCCGCAGGCGCTGGCCGAGTATCGGCAGGCCGGGGGCCAGGGTTGAGCGGCTAGATGGTGGTGCTGTCGCCGCGTTGCGCGGATGCAAGCGCTTGACCGCGGCTGATCCGCGCCCCTCGTCCAGCGCGATGCATCCGCCCCCAGGTCCGTCACCGGCCCAAGCTCCCCAGCGGTGGCGGCCGGCCGTGCTGCTGGCGTCCCTGGTTCTTCTCGGTTGTGATTCCGGCAACCCTGAAACCGCAACGGTCGCGGGGCAAACCGTCTATCGATCCGCGGTGGGTCCGGTGCCTGCCTACCCGCAACGTCCGGGTGACCCGGCCAAGGGCTACGACGCGCTGCTCAATCGCGCGGTGGTGACCTGCGGTTTCCCTTACAGCGGTTATGTGAAGGCGAGCGGTTCCGCCAAGCGGGATAGCGGCCCCCAATTTCCGGGGCGCACCGGGCGGAATGCGGCATTGCCCTATATGCTGACCGCTTACCAGTCGGCGTCCGGGGTCGAGTTGGTCACCTCCAACTGTCTCACCTGTCATGCCGCGATCTTCGACGGTCAGCTGGTGATGGGGTTGGGCAATGCCTTCCTGGACATGACCCAGGACCCGCTGGTCGCGGTCGAGTCCGCCGGGTCCTACGTGACGGGTCGGGCCGCACGGGCCGAGTGGCGGCGCTGGGCGGACCGCCTCGGCACGCTGTCCGACTACATGATGACCGACACCATCGGCGTGAACTCAGCCGGCAATCTGACCGCCGCGCTGATGGCGCATCGCGATCCCGAGACCCTGGCCTGGTCGGATCGCCCGCTGATCGAACCGCCGCCCAGGCAACCCCTGCCGGTCGCCGTGCCACCCTGGTGGACGCTGCGCAAGAAACGCGCGCTGTTCTACAGCGGGTCAGGGCGCGGGGATCATGCGCGTTTCATGATGCTGGTCGCATCGATCTGTACCGATACGGTTGAGGAGGCCCGGGCGATCGACGCCTGGGCGCCGGATGCGCGCGCTTACCTGGCCGGATTACCGTCGCCCAAGTACCCCTATCCCATCGATCGGTCGCTGGCCGAACGGGGTTACCCGGTCTTCCAGTCGCACTGCAAGCGCTGTCATGGAACCTATGGAGAGGATTGGCGCTACCCGAATCAGGTGGTCGCCCTGGGCAAGGTGGGGACGGATCCGGAGTTGGCGCGGGCCGGCTATGCCGACTCCGAGCGCTTGCGCGCCTGGTTTCAGCAGTCCTTCTACGGCGCCATGTCCCAGGCCGCCCCGGCCTTGGGCTATGTGGCGCCGCCGTTGGATGGGTTATGGGCCACCGCGCCCTACCTGCACAATGACTCGGTGCCGACCCTGGGTGCCTTGCTCGACAGCCGGGCGCGGCCGACGTATTGGCGCTTCAAACGGACCGTTGGGGACCAACCGATCTACGACCGCGCGCGGGTCGGGTGGGATCATGAGGTCCTGACCGCGGGCAAGGCCGCGGCCATGAGTTGGGACGAGCGCAACCGCATCTACGACACTACCGGCAAAGGATACGGCAACCGGGGACATGCGTTTGGCGATGTCCTGTCGGCCGAACAACGGAGGGCACTGATCGAGTATCTGAAAACCTTGTAGCGCGTATCGCGAAAAAAAGTTGCAGCACTGGGTGAGTTTCGCTATAGTGGGCGTCTCAGATGCGGGGTGGAGCAGTCTGGCAGCTCGTCGGGCTCATAACCCGAAGGTCGTAGGTTCAAATCCTGCCCCCGCTACCAAAACAGAACAAGGGTTTATCGGTGATTCCGGTAAGCCCTTTTTCTTTGCCCGGCATTTGTGTATGCGGATACCGGCTGAGCGGCGCACCGCCTGAAGCCATTGCCCCCACGGGGCGCAAGCGGCACCCAGGCCAAGGGGGATACCGGCTGAGCGGCGCACCGCCTGAAGCCATTGCCGCTAAATCAGCTTGGCGACCTTCAGCAGCACGCCGATGAGCAGCGAGGTTTGCAGAATGCCGGCGCCGACCACCCACCGAGTCAGGTCAGCCTTGGCTTCGGCAATCCGTGCCTCCAGGCGCAGTTCGGTTTCGCGTAAGGCATGCCGCAGATCGCTGTCGTGAGCGGCCACCGCCTCCTTGACGGCCCCGTCCAGATCGGCGCGCGCCAACCAGATCACCTCAACGATGGTTTCCGCCTGGTTCTCCGGAATGCCGGAGTCCTTGAGCGTCCGGATCAGCTTGTGGGTGTCGAAGGTGATTGCGGACATGGTGTGCTCCTGATGTTAACCCCCGGGCACGCTAGAACCGGGCGGTGGGGTGGTCAAGCGCCGCGAAGTAGCTGGGCCGATATGACAGATTTATACTAACGTCGCAACTCCCCAAGAGCATTACGTCTGGTGGTGATTGGCTTCCTGCTCCAATCCTTGGCCAACGAGCGGCTGGATCTACCCGCGGATTTCTTCGACGCATGGCTCGCCGACGGTAAGGCCGTCCTCCTGCTGGACGGGTTGGATGAGGTCGCGGATCCGGACCTGCGGCGCCGGGTAGCACGTCTGGTGGATCGCTTCGCATCTGCCTATCCGGACTGCCGCTACGTTGTAACCAGCCGCATCTTCGGCTACCAGACGGGGGCGGCGCGTCTTAGCGATGCCTTTGCCCTGACCACGATCCTCGAATTCACCTTGGACGACGTGCGGCGCTTCCTCGCCAACTGGCACCGCGTGGTGGCGGACGCGGCCCACTTGGAGGCGGGTGCAGCCGCCGACACCTATGCCGCAGAGCAGACCCGCCAACTCATGAACGCCATCGAGGGCAACGAGCGGATTCGTGACCTCGCCATCAACCCGCTGATCCTCACCGTCATCGCTATGGTCCACCGCGACCGGACCAAGCTCCCCGACCGCCGCGCCGACCTCTACGCCGAGGCCGTGGCGGTCCTGCTCCGTAAGTGGGACCAGGCCAAGGGGATACAGGAGCCGCGGGTGCTCGGGGACCAGCCCTTCGATACCGACGACATCCGCGGCCTGCTCCAGGCGATCGCGCTCCATATGCACGAGCAGGCCATCAAGCAAATCGACGCGGCAGACCTGCGGGAGAAGCTCCTCGCCCTGTTCGGTAAGATGCTGCCCGACGCCCGGGAGGCCACCCGCGCCGCCGCGCGCTTCGTCGAGGTGGTCCGCGCACGCACCGGTCTGCTGGTGGAGCGCGGCGAGGGGGTCTACGCCTTCTCTCACCTCACCTTTCAGGAATACCTGGCCGCGCTGGCCGTGGCCACCCGCGATGACTATCTCACTTACAGCCTGCGCCGACTGGGCGATCCCTGGTGGCGCGAGGTCATTCTGCTGGAGGCGGGTTCGCTCAGCACCCAGGGTCAGGAACGCGCCCCGCGCCTGGTGCGCGGCATCGCCAGTCGGCCCAGCCCCCGCGATGACCCCTATCGCAACCTGATTCTCGCCGCCGAGTGCCTGCGCGACCTGGGTCCCTGCGCGGACCAACACGTGCTGGAGCAAGAGGTGTTGGGCCGGCTGCGTAAAGAACTCGACGACCCGCCGCGCGCTCGCTCCCGCTGGGCGAACGACCTGGACCTCAAAGGCTGGATCGACCGGCGCTCACGCGCCATGGAAGCCCTGATACGCGCCGGTGCGGTCGGCGGTTTCTGGCGCCCACCCTTCGGCGAGCCGGAGTGGGTGCGGATTCCCGCTGGGAGCTTTTGGATGGGCAGCGAGCGGGGCTCGGGCAACGAGAGACCCATGCACCAACTGGAGTTGCCTGAGTATTGGATCTCGCGGGTGCCGATCACCAATGAGCAATATTATCTGTTTCTCAAGGACACTGGGGGCCGCACCGCCCCCGCGCCGACCCATTGGGAAGGCGACCGCCCGCCCAATCGATTGGAGGGTCATCCGGTGGTCAATGTCACCTTGGACCACGCCTACCAGTACTGCCTCTGGCTGGGCGAGGTCACGAAACAGAATATCCGCCTGCCGAGCGAGGCGGAGTGGGAAAAGGCGGCCCGCGGTGATCGGGACCAGCGTCGGTATGCATGGGGAGATCGCTTTGAGGCGACGCGCTGCAATTCTTTGCTGCTGGGATTGGGCGAGACCACCCCAGTTGGTGTATTTCCTGACGGGGCTAGTCCCTTCGGTTGCCTGGACATGAGCGGGAATGTGTCGGAGTGGACCCGTAGCCTGTGGGGTCGAACGATGTTGGGGCCGGTTGATTACAAAGTCGCGGTTATTGTTAATGCAGCATTTCCCCATCGCTTGAGTCCTCCGGAGCCGCCCCAGTTCCTGAGCTATTCCAGGCATGAGCGTTGCTGGTACCCTTGTTTCTACCCATACGACCCGGAAGACGGGCGCGAGGCGCTTGAAGCATTCCGAACTGATCCGCGCGTGTTGCGCGGCGGTGCCTTCACAAGTGACAACGAACGTGACTTGCGTTGCGCCCGCCGGGGCTTCCAAGACCCGAAGACCATCAGCAAAGACGTCGGGTTCCGAGTCGTCATGTACCGCCCCATCTAGTCCGCGGCAATACCTCAGATCACTGTGGCGGACCCGGGAATAGGCTGTTGTACGCGACCCCTAACGGATTACCGTTTCGATCCCACGACACCCGAACAAAACCTCCCCTCACCTCGACCACCGGAGAACGACATGGACATAGCCCCCTTGGCCGCCGACCTGGCGAGTCTGCTCGCCCCGCTGGTCCCCTTGTTGACCCAGGGCGGCGAGAAGGCCGCCGAGGCGCTCGGCGAGAAACTCGGACAGGCCGGCTGGGAGCGGGTCCGGGCCATCTGGGACAAATTGCACGGTCGGCTTGGCGCGGACTCGGACGCCTTGCAGGAACTCGCCCTGACCCCCGACGACGCGGACGCCCAGGCGGCCCTGCGCCTGGCGGTCAAACGACTCCTGCTGTCTGATCCCATCCTGAGGGATGAACTCGCCGACCTGCTCCATCAGTCAAAGTCAGCCGTCGTCCATCAGGTCGGGATACGCGGCAACGGCAATGTGATTGCCCAAGGCGCGGATGCGGTTGCTGCCGGACCCGGCAGCGTCGTGGTGGTCGGCAGTTCAGCTTGGCCACCTTCAGCAAGACCCCCACCACGATGGTGGTCTGAAGGAAGCCGGCGCCAATGACCCAGCGGGTCAGGTCGGCTTTGGTCGCGGCTAACTTGGTCTCCAGCTTCAGTTCGATCTCACGAATCCGCGCGTCTAACCGCAGTTCCGTCTCACGAATCCGCGCATCCAGCCGCAATTCAACTTCGCGAAGATCGCGCCGCAGGTTGTTCTCGTGTTCCGCCATTTCGGCCTTGGTCGCCATCTGCCGATCCAAGATTTCGGCCAGCGCACGCGATTGCGTTTCGGCTTGTTGGGGGCTGAACCCGCCCGCCTTGAGGGTGTCGGTATAGGCCAGGGTGTCAAGAATGAAGGTGGACATGGCGGGGCGCTCCGGGGAGTGATGCGTCACTGCGCGGCGGTCAAGCGGGCCGGCTGCTCGGCCACCACGCGCAGTCGGGTCGCTTGGGCTGCGGCCGGTTGTGCGATTCCCGCCTCGGCGAGAATCCACGCCTCAAGCTTGCCGTGCCACTGGCGCAGCAGGTCCAGAGGGCGGCGGCGGTAATGCTTCTCCGCGGTCGCGCTCGGCTTGTGCCCCATGATTTGCGCGACCACTCCGGTCGGCATTTCAACCCACTCGCTGAGCGTGCCGAACGAGCGACGCAGCCCATGCAGCGACAGGTCCGGAAGTCCGGCAGCAGTCAGCGCGCGGTTGTGGGCGATGCGGGGCTCTTGCAGCCGTCCGGACGCGGCCGCGGGGCTACTGAACACCCACGCATTGCGGCGGGGTAGGGCCGCCAGCAGGCCAGCGACGTAGGGCGTCAAAGGAATAGTCCGCTCCCCTTCCACCTTGTCGCGGATAGTCATGCTCGACCACTGAAGATCCAGGTTCGCCCAGGTCAGCGTCCCGAGTTCTTCACGGCGGGCGCCAGTCAGCAGCAGGGCTTGCAGATAGGTGGCGATCACCGGGTTGCCGATCCGGCGCACGGCGGCGAACCAGGCCGGCAACTGCTCGCGCTGTAGCACGTCGTCCTTGGCGGCCTTCTTGGGCAGTTCTTGCCGGGCCACGCGCGGGGTACAGGTGTCAGGCGCGGCCAGCCCGCGGTACTCGGGCCGATCCTCGCACCACGACAGGAAGGTGCGGAAGGCGGTGAACGCTTGCCGGGCCTGGGTCGGCCGATCGGCGGCCTCGGGCTTCAACCATTCGCGGATGCGCTCCGGCGTCAGTTCAGCGAGCTTCAGCGGCAGCAGGGGCGCCAATGGGCCGGGGGTGGTCAGACCGGGGCCGCGCCGCTTGCGTTCTCCACCAGGACGGGCAAAGTTCTGGTGGTCGGTGCAGTACCGCTCAGCCCACTGCGGGCGGCGGTCCTCCAGGTAGATCGCCCAGGCTTCGGCCACGGTGGCGTCTTGGCGGTGGGCCTCGGTGCGCTTGGCCTCGGTGGTGGCGATCTTCTCTGCTTTGTCGGTACGGGGGTCGGTCCCCTGGTCCACCAGCGTCAACAGGCGGCGGGCCTCGGTGCGGGCTTGGTCGATGCCCCAACCGCGCACGTCGCCGATGGTGACACGCAGCTTGGCGCCGTTCAGGCGGGCCTCGAAGATGTACGCCTTGGCCCCGCGGGTGGCCCGTACCGCCAACCCAGGGGCCTCGGTGTCCCACAGAAAGGATTGCTGTTGGCCCTCGCGCAGCCCGAAATCCCGTACCCGTCCCGCCGTCAGTTTTGAACTAAGGGCTTGTCGGTTATTCCGGTAAGCCCTTATTCGTTGCACATTATTTGTGTACGAGGCCCGCGACCCCTTCACCCCAAAGTCGCGCTGTGGGGGCTAGCTCAGGGCTCGCCGAAGCGCTTGGGGGTGCCGGGTTGGGTGACATAAAGCCCAATCGACCAGAACAGCCAGACCACCACCAGCGCGGCACCCAGAAACCACCAGGGGCCACCGGCCCACGTCAGGATGGCACCCAGCCCGACCATGGCGAGGGCGATGAGGGTAATGAATAGCATGAGCATGGGAGGATGACCTCAGCGCGCCCAGCCGCGGCCGAAGTCGGTGCCGGTCCCGTGCAGGTTGCCGGCCGCGTCCGGCCGGTAGCCGCGGCCAAAATTCTTGCCGGTGCCGCGCCACCCGCCGTCCGACTGTCGCGCCCAGCCGCGGTCGAAGTCGGTGCCGGTCCCGTGCAGGTTGCCGGCCGCGTCCGGCCGGTAGCCGCGGCCAAAATTCTTGCCGGTGCCGCGCCACCCGCCGTCCGACTGTCGCGCCCAGCCGCGGTCGAAGTCGGTGCCGGTCCCGTGCAGGTTGCCGGCCGCGTCCGGCCGATAGCCGCGGCCGAAATTCTTGCCGGTGCCGTCCATTGCCGCCGGCGGCTGGCCAAGTGCGGCGCCGCTGCACCAGACCAGCAGGACCCAACACCATCGTTTCATCGTGAGACTCCCTGCTGCCGCGCATCAATTCTGCCGCATCGTCGGTACGCACCAATACAAGTCGGCAGAGCCGCGATGTGCATGACCAATTCGCCGGCCCGGTCTACGGTCAACCCCAGGGTCCGGCGGCGGTCGCTGCGCCTGATCTTGAAGGCCAGTCCGTCGATCTTCAGGGTCTCAGTCATCATCGGGTCAGGTTCTCGTGGTTCTCGCGGGCCAGGGCGACCAGGCGTTGCGCCAGGTCTCGCTGCGTCTCCGGCGGGCCGATGCCTGCCTCGTCCAGGTCACGGACCAGGCGTCTGGTCAGTAGTTCCCTCGCATTGGCCTTCTTCCAGAATCCCACGCTGCGGATTTCCTGCGTGATTCGGTCGACCATCTCCAGGGTAGTCGGCATCGCACGCTTGCGCTCCGCGTCCGTCGACTCCCCCTGCGCGCCACAGAAATCGAGTACAAGACGGACGAACGGCACCTGAATGCGCGGATCGAGGTCAGGGAAATCCGCCCCGTCGCCGCGTTTCAGCTCACCAACGAAGCGCCTGCGGCGGATCGCCGCGGCCAGGCGTCCGCGCAGCAGCACCTCCTGAGAACTGGTCCGCTCGGTAGACTCCGGCAGGTCCGGGTCGCCCTCGATCCACTCCCAGCCCATCGCCTGAAGCTGTCGGCAGAAGGGCCGTTCCACCAGGTCGCGTTCCCACTCGATCTTGCTCATCGGCTTACCTGCTCTTCGACTTCCACCAGTCGCGGAACCTCAACCATGAGATAGCGGGGACGCCCGGCCCCGACACGGGTTGCGAGTAAAGTCATTTGCACCCGCTGGTAACCCAGCTCTCGATTGATTTGATCGAGATCCGGTACCGCCCGCGAGACCTTCCCCGTAATCACGCCGAGATCGCCATCCGCCGCAAGAGGGTGTCGTGCCATCAGCTCGCCCGGCGACAGGCCGGCCGGAAACTGAAAGAAGGTCACCAGGTCCAGGTCGTTGGGCGGGCGTTGCTCCAGGAGTTCATGTGCTCCAGGAAGCTGCCATTCAACCACACAAACCCCTGGATGAGCCCGGCCGCGTGCAAGGCCGCCCGGTAGGCAAAGAACCCTTCGAGCACGGCGCGGCGCTCCGGGCTATGGGCAAAGCGGAGCACCAGTTCGGTCAGTGCCATCCTGTAGGGCGAGCGTGCCAGGCGCGTGGGTGCTCGTGGGTCTACGGGCGGCAGCAGTCCTGCGGCATTCCAGTCCGGGATCGGGAACGCGGTCATGGGGACCCCTCCAGCAGGTCGGCAGGGACTCGGACTCGGCCGGTGAGGAGATCGGACATGAGGCCCGCCTTGAGGAGGTACTGCTTCTTCAGTTCATCTTCTTCGCTCGCAATGGTGTCTGCCGAATGGTGCAGCGCGGTCTCGATCGCGCGAAGTTCCTCCGGCCCCGGAACAGGAAAAAGCAAGCCGCGGAGCGTTTCCGAGCGAATCGCTGACATTACACCTCCTTGTTCATCCCGGCGTAGTTGCCGGAGCATCCAAGGGGCATGATTGATCTGCCAGCAGGCAAGTGACGGGGAATAGCGCTCAAGGTCCAGGCTGATGGTCCATACGTGCTGCGATGAGAGGTCTCGTCCGGCACAACACAACAGCGACCCACTGCGCCCATCACCGTGATCATAAGGTCGCGGGGCCTCACCGCGTATCGATTCAGCTCCGCAAATTTTTCCTCATCGACGAAACGACTGAAATTGTGGTCGAAGTATTCCACACGCACATTGTCGATTCCCAGCAAAGGTATGCCAGTCGCCTTCAGCCCGCGTTTGAGAAGGCCGCTACCGAACGGCCCGCTGCGTAAAGGATGGGGAACGCGGGCTAAGAGCTGTTCAAGCGAGAGGATATTCCAGTCCTTTGGAATCCGGCCGAGGGGTGAGCCTTGGAACTGTTCCGGATGGGCGCGCGGGTCGCGAAGCTCACCGCGCTCGTCGAGGCCGTGAGTCAACAGGTCGTGCAGCAAACCAGTTCGGATCTGTATAAGCTTGAAAATCACCGCCTCGGTCGATGCGATCACGTCGTCTAACAAGTCCAAGACGGCGGCAATGATCTCTTGCTCAGTGATACTGGGAGCCGCTATTCCTAACGTAACCATATCCCGCTGGAATAGATGCGGAATAGAGCTTCCAGAAACCTTATCGGCAATTAGCTTCTTGAATGAATCCGCTAGCACCCCGTTGGGCATGACGGTAGCGACCATGCCGCCGGGGCGGCACACGGCCAGCATGTGCTGGGCGAACATCAGGAGTCCGAAGATGTAGTCCTTATAGGTCGCGGCATCCAGACCCTCTTGCCGCAACCGGTCGGCGGCGGCGTAGAGGTGTCGTTCCAACTTGGCGAGCGAGAGCTTGGGCATTGAGCTATCGGAGTGTCTGTCTGAATGTCAGGTACGAAGGCTAGATTACTGATAGGTCAACGTAATCCCCGCCGTTTTCAGCAGCTCGGCTTCCTGCTCCAGTTCCAACCGGGTCAGGGGGTGCGCGTCCAGCCAGGCGCCGGTGAAGTCCAGGGTCAGATTGTCCCCGACGATCTGGAGCGTGGGGTTGGGCGTGCTGTCGGTCGAGCGGCCGCGGTGGAGCAGGACGGCGAGGCGCAGGATGATGCACAGGCGCTTGGTGCAGTCCTGGATGCCCGTCGGCAGGGCCGCGAACTCCTGGACCGGGAACTTCCGTCGATGCCCTAGGACCAGCGCGGCCAGCACCACCTGTTCCTGACGGGTGAAGCCGGCGAGATCGGCATTGCGCAACAGATAAGCGCCGTGTTTCTGGTACTGGCTATGCGACACCACCAGGCCGAGCTCATGCAGGCGTGCCGCCCAGGCGAGCATCCGCGGACAGCGGGAGTCGCTGAGGCACCAGGGCGCGGTTGCCTGATGATAGAGGTTGAGCGCGGTCGCCTCGACGCGCCTGCCATGGGTTTGGTCGAGATGAAAATGCCGCGAGAGGGTCAGTACGGTTCGTTCGTGCATGTCCTCATGACGGTGACGCCCCATCATCTCGTAGACCAGGCCCTCGCGCAGGGCATAGTCACAGACCTGCATGTGTTCGATGCCCAGGGTTTCGAAGACCGCCCGCAGTACCGCGATCCCGCCCGCGAACACCGGTTTGCGTTCCTCCGTCAGGCCCTTGAGGTCCAGGGTCGCGACCCGGCCGGTACTGACGAGCGCGTCGCGCAGGCGGCTCAGCCCCGCGGCGGAGATGCCGTCCTCACTCCAGCCCTCGGCGGTCGCGACCGCGGCGATGGCCTTGATGGTTCCGGAGCTGCCGACCGCCGTTTCCCAGCCGGACTTGCGGAAGATCTCGCGTACCGGGCGGACTTCCAGCGCGCCGGCCAGCTCGGCCCGATCCATGGCCTTGGCGGAGACCCGGCCGTCGGGAAAATAGCGCAGGTTCATGGTGACACAGCCCATGTGCAGGCTCTCGCGCAACCGTGCGCTGAAACCCCGCCCGACGATGATCTCGGTACTGCCGCCGCCGATATCGACCACCAGCCGACGCTCGGCCCCGGCCGCGAGTCCGTGGGCGACCCCCAGATAGATCAAGCGCGCCTCCTCACGGCCGGCGATGATGGCAATCGGGTGACCCAGCGCCGCCTCGGCGCGCTCGATGAACTGGCTGTCCGGATGCAGTTGGCGCAGGGTGTTGGTGCCGACCGCGCGGACGGCACCCAGCGGGAACCCGCGCAACCGCTGGCCGAACCGCTCCAGACAGGCCAGCGCACGCTCCTCCACCTCGGGGTGCAAACGCTTCTCGATGTTCAGGCCCTCGCCCAGACGCACCGGCTCTTTCAGCCGATCAATGATCTGCATGTGGCCGTCGCCGATACGGGCAACGATCATGTGAAAGCTGTTGGATCCGAGGTCGACCGCTGCCACGGTCTCGTGCAGCGATCCGCCGGCGGTCTGGATAGGCGCTTCGGGCATGACATTAACCTGCCTTGAGGGATCGTTATGGTAACAGACGCAGGTGTGCCGCCAATTGATGCTGCTGGCCGTGCGTCGATCGCCGTGCTCCAATCGGGGTTGATGCCCGTATCATCGAGAAAGAGCTAGCATAATTGAATACTAAATATTACTAATATTATATTGATCGCGTCAGTGCGCTGATGTAGATAGCCGCAATTCTGTAAAAGGTTATGAGGTAACGGAGATGTTGGAGACTGAAGGCAGCTTTGGCGAGGAAACGGCCGAGGCGGTACCGCCCATGAATGCCAGCGACGATGCGCGCGGGTCCGCCCCCAATCTGGCGATCCGGCGACGGCTCGAGCGGATGCGCGAGTTGAAGCGTCTGCGCGAACTGTTGGATGACCCTGATTTCGACGACCTGAATTAGTTCGACACTCGCCCCCTAGGTCCGGTTATCGCGTTCGACGCCCACAACGCGATCCGGCGCCTGCCGACTGACCGTGGCCGGCTTGTCAGTGATGATGACTGCGGCTTTCGCCCGCAACTGATCGTCGGCCAAGGTCGCGTCGCCGGCTCCTTGTTCGCACTGACACAACCGGACCGCGATCGGGTCCTCGGCGCTCAAGTTGATATCACGCTGCGGAAAGGCGATCACGATCCCATGTGCGCGGAAGGCGCGTTCGATCGCCAGATGCAGATCGGTCGTCACCCCGACGCGCAGGTCCATGGCGTCCAGAAAACAGCGTAGCGTCAAAGTCAGGGCGTTATCCCCAAAGGTATCCAGCGAGGCGAGCGGGGGCGGCTCCTTGAGGACGTGCGGGTTGGCGGCGGCGGTTTCGGTCAGCAGGGTCAGGGCGAGGCGGGCGTCGCTGCCGTACGCGATGCCGACGGTGATGACGATGCGATTGATCTGGTCGCTCAAGGTCCAGTTGAGCAGGCGTCCGGTGATGAACTCTTTGTTGGGGACGATCAACTCCTGGCGATCCCAGTTGCGGATGGTGGTGGCGCGGATCTCGATTTTGGTCACGGTGCCGGTGGTGTTGGCGATGGTGACCGTGTCGCCGACCCGGACCGGCCGTTCGAACAGGATGATCAAACCGCTGATGAAGTTGGCGACGATCTCCTGCAATCCGAAACCGATGCCCACGCTCAGCGCCGCCACCAGCCATTGGATCTTTGACCAACTCAGCCCCAGGGTGCCGAAGGCCATCACCACCGCGACGGCCGTGATGGCATAACTCACCAGGGTGCGCACGGCGTACCGTGTTCCCGCGTTGACCTGGCTGTTCTGCAGCAGCAGAATCTCGATCAGGGCCGGCAGGTTCTTGGCCGCGACCAGGGCGACGAACAGGATGACCACCACCAGCCCGAGGTCGGCGGCGGTGACCGGGATGAGCCGCGCCGCGCCGTCCACCACGCTTGAATAGTTCCACAGGGCCATCTGCTCGAAGACGGCCAGGGCCGGCAGCATCGCCGACCAAATCAGCCACAGCCCCAGGACGGCCAGCATGAAGACGGTCGCGTTGAGCAGCTTACGCGTTTGTTCATCGAGGCTCGCCAGATTCACCTCCGGTTCTTCCGCCACGGCCGGCGCCGCGCCGGGCTCGCGCACGGACGGACCGGCACCGGACTCGCGTTCGAGCGCGGCCGCCTTGGCGCTGGCGGCCTCGGCCTGGACCCGGCGGGCGGTCTGACGCTCCATGGCTGCCTGAAAGGCCAGGCGGCGGCGGGTGTAAACCAACCAGCGCACGATCACCTGCTGCACCAGCACCAGACCAAGCGCCAGCCAGGCGGTCTGCACCAGTGATTGGAACAAGGTGCCCGCGGTATAGAGGTAACCCAGGATGGCCAGTGCGCCCAGCGCCAAGGGGGCGCCGACGATGATGGGATACCAGACATTACGCAGGCGGTTGGCCCAGGTCCCGGGGTTGGCGGTCAGGCTGTGCGCGAAGACTCCGGTGCGTGGATGCAGCAGTCGGCCCAGGAACACGGCCGTGCCGATCATACCCGCGATCAGGATGATGCGGCCCAGGCTCTCGCCGCGCGCCGTATCGTGGTTCAGATAGACGGTGTAGGCGATCAGGCTGGTGATCAGGATGTAGGGCGTGAACCAGCGCAGATTCCGCCGGATTTGGATCAGAACATCGCTTTCCCAGCGGAAATGGCGGTCGGCGACCCCCCCGGGAATACAGGTCAGGCGGAAGCCGCGCAGGAAATAAAAGCCCAGTGCGACCTGGGTCAGTGCGCCGCCGACCGCGCGGGTGAAGCCGGTGGCCTCAATGGAGGCCGCGAGCTCCCGGCCCAGCAGCAGGCAGGCGAGTGGTAACGGCAGTGCTGCCAGCGCGGTCAGGCCGATGGCCTCCAGCGTATGGACGAAGCGGTCGGTGCGCACGCGTCGCAGGGGCTCGGCACGCGCCAGGATCGCGCGTTTGATGGCGGCTTGTTGCCAGAACAGCACCAGGATGGTGAGCGATCCCAGCCAGGCCAGCGGTGAGTGTCGCAGTTCGAATGCCAGCACCTGCACGACTTCGGTCCAATTGCTGCGCGACAGCATCCAGGTGACCGCCGACGGCAGGCTGGCCAGGCTGTCGACTGAGATCGGCCGCGCACTGCGAACCCACAACAGGTGCCGTGCCAGGAAGCTGTCATAGGCCGTCGCGGTCTGGATCAGCTGCTCGGCTGCATCATTGAGTTCACCCTGTTTGCGGATGAACGCCTCGCCGCCGGACAGCGCCTTGTCGATCAGGCCGCGCCGCATGGCCAGAAGCTCTTTGAGCTCGGTGCGCACCTGCTCGGTTTGCGCGTCCGGTGCCGTGGCTGACAGCGCCGTGATGGCCGTGTCGAGGTCGCGCAGGGCGCGTTGTTCCTCCCGGTTGCGGATCTGTTGCAGCGTGGTTTCGGCGATCTGTTCGCTGCGTTCGGCCATCTCCTTGCGATACTTGCGCAGGTCCGGCAGTTCGTTGCGCCGGTCGATGAGGACCTCGCCGAGGATCTGGTTGACGCCCGCCACTCCGATGCGCTCACGGGCACCGCGGAAATCGGCCTCAATGCGGTCGCGTTCGCCTTTAATCTGTGAAATCAGCGCACTGAACGTATCCAGTTGTGCCGCCAGGTCTCCCAGTGCCGCGGTCAATGCGGCATTTGCCTTGGCTGTTTCCTGCACCAGCGGATGCTTGTTCACCGCGCCGCGTTGCGCGGCCTCGGTCTCACGGCGTGCCTGTTCGGCCTCGGCCTTACGGCGCTGATCCTGCACCTCCTCCATGCGTCGCAGGCGCTCCTTGACCTGCGACAGTCGGACGCCGGCTTGCTCGCGCTGCGCGCGGTGGAGTTCATCACGCGCGCCCTGGCTCGCCAGTTCCTGTTCAAGCGCCTGGGTTTCGGCCGTCAGCGCCGCCCGTCGGGCGGCCAGCGTCCAGGTGCCGGCCTGGATCTGCTCGGCGGACTGATCGGGTGCCGTCGGACGCGCGGCTTCCGTCTCCAGGTCATCGAGCGCCTGGCGGACTTCGGCGAGCCGGGTGCGCGCCGCGGCCGGCCGGCTGTTGGCGCCCTCCAGGGTCTTATCGATCTCGGCGATACGGGCCTCGAGCGCCGTCGCCTCGGCCTGCGTCTTGGTCAGGCGCTGACTGAGATCCTCGGTGCTCAGCGCGGCGAGCGCACGCGGGCTCGGCTGCTCGTCGTCATCCGGATCGGTTTGCAGTTGCTTGCGGATCGCGGCCGTCTGCTCGGGTGCATCCGCCACCGCCTGCATGTACCCGGCGGCCTGGGTCGCGAAGCCGCGGGCGGACTCCAGATAGGTGGCGGTGCGCCGATAGGCCTCGAGCAGCGCCGTCTTGGCGGCCTCATCCAGGGTTTTCGAGGCTTCAGTTGCTTTGATCCGGGCCTCGATCTCGACCGGCAGTGGGACCCCTGGCGCCGTCGTGGTGGGTGCTGGGGCTCCCTTGGCAGGTTGGTCCGCCGGTGCGGACTGTCCGGGGGCTGGCCAACCGCTGGTGAGCACGGCGAGCAGCAGCAAGACGGTCAGCGGCAGCAGGCCGGGCCGTCGAGGCGCATCGCGGTGCGCGCGTGTCGAGGACGGAGAACTGTAAAAGCAAAGAGAAAGCGAGGAGATATGCATGGGTTCTGGGGCAGTTGGTCCCGCCGCGTTCTGCTCGTGAATTAGGTGCGTCTGTTTAGTCATGGCGAGCGCGAGGTCGGCGACGCGTTGCGTTCAATTCGGAGAGCGACCGGGATCAATCACCGCGCTCCGAAAGCCTGGCCGCCTTGCCGGCTGAACCGGAGCCCCCGGCGCCGCGCCGTGCGCCGCCGGTTTCGTCGTAGACCCAGCGCAGGATGGCGTCCTCCACCGCCTTGCCGCGCCAGGTGGCCAGGCGCGGGTTGTTGATCAGCGAGACCAGTACCCAGCGCCGGCCGCGGGCGTCGTCGAGGAATCCGGCCAGGGCGGTGACGCCCTGGGTGGTGCCGGTCTTGAGGTGCCCCTGGGCGCGCAGGGGCTCGCGCTTGAAGCGGCGATGCAGGGTGCCGTCCACGCCCAGGATGGGCAGGGAGGCCATCAGTTCCGCCATGCCCGGATGGGTGTAGGCCCAGGCGAGCAGCCGTCCCATACTGTGTGCGGAGATGCGGTCGTCCCGTGACAGACCGCTGCCGTTGTCGAGTACCAGCTCGGGGAAGTCCAGACCCTGTTGCGCCAACCACTCCTTGATCGCGTTCCGGCCTTTCTCCAGCGTGGCCGGGCGGCCGTAGCGCTCCATGCCGATGGTCAGGAACAGGGTGCGGGCGATCAGGTTGTTACTCCATTTGTTGACATCGCGCAGGACCACCGGCAGTTCCGGCGACTCGATCGCATGCAGCAGGGTCGCACCCTGGGGGCGGACGCCCTCGCGCAGGACGCCCTCCAGGCTCCCGCCCAGGTCCTGCCACAGCGCCAGGACGGCACGGCCCGCCTGCTGCACCGGATCCAGCAGCAGCCCGGCGACGCTGTCTCGTTGGCACTCGGAGGCGAAGGTTCCGGTCAGCGTCATGCTGGTCGGGGCGCTCGCGCCGGTCAGTGCGGCATGTACCCGATGGTGTTTGCTCCGGCAGGGGGCCTTGACCACTTTCAACTGGTTCTGCAGATCCAGGTTGGCGACCGGCGGCTCCAACCAGGCGCGGAGCGCCGCGGATTTAGGATCCAGCCGCAATTCGACCTGGGTCAATTGCGCGTCGATGCTGAAGGCCACCGGCAGGGCGTTGTAGGCGGACTGTCCTTTGCCGTCGAAGGCCGCGCGGGTGGTCTCGGGTGGGTCGAAGGCGCTGTTGTCGATGATAAGGTCGCCGCCGATCGTCTGCAGGCCCTGGGCGCGCAAGGCCCGAAGGAACCGCCACAGGTCGGCCAGGCGCAGGCTGGGGTCGCCGCCGCCCTGAATGATCAGGTTCCCGGCCAGCCGGCCGTTCACCAGCGGACCATCCAGCCAGGCGCGGGTCTGCCAGCGGAAGTTGGGCCCCAGTACGCCGAGTGCAGCGATGCTGGTCAGAAGCTTGATGGTCGAGGCGGGTTGTCGCGGGGTGTCCGCGTTGACCGCGATCCGCGGTTGCGTCTGGGTGACCTCGCGCAGGTACAGGCTCAGATCGGCCTGGTCGATCTGCTGGAGCCGCAGCGCCTTGTCGATCGCGACCGGCAAGGGCTCAGCGTGCGCCAGGCCCAGGGTCGCGACGAGTACGCCGAGGAGCCGGCGCCCCCACGTCAGGGCGCCGGGCCGGCGGGTGGTCGGGTGACGGTGGGCGACCACGTCAGTCCCTCAAGCGGGCGAGTCGTCCTTGATCTCGTGCGTCTGCGGTCCCGCCGGCGGCGCGGTGCCCGCGTGTTGCTCGCTGCCGAGCTCCATCGAAGGTGCGACCCGGACGACGGGCGGCGGCTCCTGCGCCGGCACTGGAATGGTCACCGCGGCGGCGACCGCCGCGGACGGTGCCGCCGGCGCGATCTGGTCACTGTCGCTGTGCTGCCGCGTGGTTGTAAGTATCGGCGCCGGGCCGGCCGACTCCGGTTGTGCGGCCCAGCCAGCCCCGCCGTTATTGACCGCGTCGGCATCCATGCCGGATTCCATGCCGTTTGCCACGCCACTTTCCGCATGGGTGTCAGGCGCGGACGCGTCCGCTGACTTATCGTGTTCATCGTTGGCGCTCGGACGCCGCCGATTGCGACTGCCGCCGCGCCGCCGCCGCGACGTCCGGGGCGGTTCCGCCGGGGACAGCTCGGTCTGGATCAAGTCGGCGCCGCCGACATCGTCCGTCTCCTCGTCGTCCTCGTCATAGCCAACCCAAGCCTCCGGCTCGAGGTCACCCAGCGCCGCGCCGGCGGACGTTGGCGTCGGCGGCCGGCCGGCCGCCTCCGACGATGCATCCACCGGTCGCTGACGATCCCAGTCACGTGTCTGGCGCTCCTGCGCAACCCGTGGCTCGCCCGCGATCACCGTCACCGGACTTGTGCTTGGCGCAACCGGCGCGTCTTGCGCGGCGACCGGGTTCATGGACTCAAGGTCGTTTGCGGGCTCAGCGCGGGCCGCGACCTCAGGCGAAGGAGCAGTGATCGGTTCCGCGGTCGGTGCGTGATCGCTCGGCCACCAGGTCGATGACCCGGATGCCCGGTCGGTGGACGGCTCGGCCGTCGTCGGCGGCCTTGCGACCGTTGGCGTGTCGCTCGTCGGTGTCGCCGGGGAGTGATCCCAATCGCTGCGCGCGGGCACGATTTCGGCCGCGGGCCAGCGCGGGTGGCTGGTCTCCAGCTCCGCCGGCCGCTCGATGACATCGCGTGGCGCGTTGGTCTCGGTGCTGATCGCCTGATCGGGTTGCCACGCCGGCGTCTGGTGCGTTGCGTGCGTCGGGATTGGCGGTTGGGTCGGTTCGATCGCCGTCGACGTGGGAATGACCAGCGCCAGGGTGTCCGGACGCGGCTGTTCGTCGCTTGGTTCCGGCGTCCTGGTCGGCTCGGCGATTGGCGTCAAGCGCGGTTCGGCGTGGGGCATGGTGCGCGGTTCCGGGTGATCGATCGGGGTCGCCCGACGCTCGACCCGCTCGGTCGGCGGGAGCCCCTGGCCGTCCTGAGTCGGCTCCTGAGGCTCACGGCGCTGATCACGTTGGCCGCCGGGCGAACCGCCCGCCTGAGCCCCGTCGACGGCGGACCGGGGTTCGTCGCGTCGACCGCGCCCGCGACCCCCGCGGCGGCTGCGCGAGTCGCCGTCACGACGTTCCCGCGGCTGCTCGTCTGCCGACTCAGGACGGGTGTTGTCCGCACGCCCGGTCTCCGCCCGCGGCGTCTCGGTACGCCCGGTATCGGAACGTCCGATATCTGAACGATTTCCGTCCGGACGCGGCTGGGTCCGCTGGGTGTCCCGGTTGCCATTCGGGGCCGCACTCCGTTCGGTGGACCGCTCCGTCGGTCGGTCAGCGGGGCGATCACCCGGTCGGTCGCTGGGCCGATCGCTGGGCCGGTCAGCCGGTCGATCGCCCGCGCGTTCGGGGTTGCGACCGTTGGTACGTTGGCGTTCCGCGTCGCCGCGACCGGGGCTCACGGCCCCCGGCGGACGCCGGTTGTCGCGCGGGTCGCGGCGCGTGTCGTCCCCGCGTGGGCGCTGTCCCGCGTCCGATCGCCGCTGGCCGGCCTGCTGTGACCGGTCGGCTCGCGAGCCCTGCTGATCCACCGACGGGTCCCGCTCATAGGGGGGTTCGGCCGGCTCCACGCCGCGCGGCGCGAACAGCCCGGTCCAGATGCGTTTGAGCAGGTTCTCTTGGGGCGGGCGCTCCGCCTCCGTGCCGGTCCGGAAATCCGGGTGTCGTTCGGCCGGCCGCTCGGCGATGCGCTCGGGGCCGCGGGGTGCAAAGGGCCGCTCGTCCGCGTCCGGCGGGGGCTCGCGCGTCGGCATGGGGCAGGAGGGGGTGACCTGCTTGACCGCCGGCTCCTCGCCGCGCACCGGTTCGCTATGCCGCGCATAGGGGCTGGCGACCGTCTGGGTGGGCGCGACCAACTCGAAGCTGGGGCGATCATCCGGCTGTTTGGCCAAATCCTGGGTGCGGACACGCTCGATCTGGTAGTCCGGGGTCTCGATCTGCGCATTGGGCAGAAGCACGACCTGCACCTCCTGACGCGCTTCCAGGTCCAGGATCGCCCGCCGCTTCTCGTTGAGCAGGAAGGTGGCGACGCTGAGCGGCAGGTGGGCGATGATGCGCTCGGTGCTGTCTTTCATCGCCTCCTCTTCGATGATGCGCAGGATCGACAACGCGAGCGACTCGACCCCGCGGATCTTGCCCTGACCATGGCAGCGCGGGCATTCGCTGGTGGTGGAGTCGCCCAGCGATGGGCGCAGGCGTTGACGTGACATTTCCAGCAGTCCGAAGCGCGAAATGCGCGCCACCTGAACGCGGGCGCGGTCGTGTTTGAGGGCATCGCGCAGCCGATCTTCCACCGCCCGCTGGTTTTTCGGCGGGGTCATATCGATGAAATCGATGACGAAGAGTCCGCCCAGGTCGCGCAGGCGCAATTGCCGGGCGATCTCGTCCGCGGCCTCCAGGTTGGTATTGAGCGCCGTCTCCTCGATGTCCGCGCCCTTGGTGGCGCGCGAGGAGTTGATGTCGATGGAGGTCAGGGCCTCGCCGTGGTCGAAGACGATGGAGCCGCCGGACGGCAGGCGCACCTCGCGCTGGAACGCGGTCTCGATCTGGCTTTCGATCTGATAGCGGGTGAAGAGCGGGACCTCGTCCTGGTAAATCCGCAGTTTCTTCAGGTTGCCGGGCATCACCTGGCGCATGAAGGCTTCGGCCCGCTCGTAGACCGCCCGGTCGTCGATCACGATCTCGCCGATGTCCACCCGCAGGTAGTCGCGGATGGAGCGGATGATGACGTCGCTCTCCTGGTAGATCAGGAAGGGTGCCTTACGCCCCGCGGCGGAGGTTTCGATCGCCCGCCAGAGCTGGAGCAGGTAATCCAGATCCCACTGGAGTTCCTCGGTGTTCTTGCCCACCCCCGCGGTGCGCACGATCAGCCCCATGTCCTCGGGGATCTGGAGCTGACTCATGACATCGCGCAGTTCACTGCGGTCCTGGCCTTCAATCCGGCGAGACACGCCGCCGGCCCGCGGGTTATTGGGCATGAGCACCAGGTAGCGGCCGGCGAGCGAGACGAAGGTGGTGAGCGCGGCACCCTTGTTGCCGCGCTCTTCCTTGTCGATCTGCACCACCACCTCGCGCCCTTCTTTGAGGACCTCTTTGATGTTGATGCGGCTGCCGGGCTTGGCGCTGTCCGCCTCGAAGTAGATCCGCGAGATTTCCTTCAGGGGCAGAAAGCCGTGGCGTTCCGCGCCGTAGTCGACGAAGGCAGCCTCCAGGCTGGGTTCGACGCGGGTGATGGTGCCCTTGTAAATATTCGCTTTTTTCTGCTCGCGGCCAGGCGATTCGATATCGAGGTTGTAGAGGACCTGGCCGTCGACCGTCGCTACGCGCAACTCTTCCGGCTGAGTCGCGTTGATCAACATTCTTTTCATCTTGTTCCTTCTTGCACAGGGCGCATGATCCGTCGTCAACACTTTCCGCGGCGCGGACTTGGCCCGCTGCCGGACGTACCGCGTGGGTGCCGCCGCGGGTGGGGCGGCACCGCCATCGCGGCTCGGTGTCCCCGGCGCGGGCGCACTGAGCGCGGGCCGGACCGGGACGGACATGCACATCCGTTTCTTAGGGTTACGGGCAAGTTGTTGAAGTCGCCCGCGTCTCTTGGGACGCGTCGGTGGCGACGGCGTCCCGGATTCGTTCAGTGGCGAGGGTTGGGCCGCCTGCTCGGCGCCCCGCTTCAGGGTCACCGGTCAGGGGCCGCGGGCGGGCACGGCGGTCCGGGTGTAGAATCCCCCCGACCTGACCGAACCTCTGGGACGTGCCGCGGCTCGCCCAAGCGCTTCGCCGACCAAGTTCAGTGTCTCGCCGGGCTGGCCCGGCCTCGGTCCGGACGGCAGCCAAGTCACCTGAGCTGCCGGGCGGAACCAACCATCGCGTCGTCGCACCCAAGGCTGCCGAGCCTCCGGAATGCATGCGTCGCTTGCGGCAAGTTCTTGAGTCTTTCGCTCGCCGGTGCAAGGCCCGAATACTAACAGTGAATATCTATGGCAGCAATTGAGCCGCAAGGCCGGATGCAACCCTGTTGACTCAGACCCATCCAACCCCCGCCTCACCCCCCGCGACCGTGGATGATCGCGGCCCGGCCGTCGCCCTGGTCCGCGTCGACGCGGAGTCGGTCGGGCAACGCATCGATAACTTCCTGGTCCGCCACCTGAAGGGTGTCCCGCGCAGCCACCTCTATCGGGTGCTGCGGCGTGGCGAGGTCCGGGTCAACAAGGGCCGGGTCAAGGCCGACTACCGGTTGCAGGTCGGTGACCTCGTGCGTCTTCCGCCCCTGCGGATGTCCGTGCCGACACCGCCGGTGCGGGCGCCTGAGCGCTCATTGGACCGCCTGGCCGCGGCGGTTCTGTTCGAAGATGAGCGGTTGCTGGTCATCGATAAGCCCGCCGGGCTTGCCGTGCACGGCGGCAGCGGCTTGAGCTATGGTCTCATCGAGAACCTGCGCCAGCTGCGTCCGGGCGCCGAGTTGGAGTTGGTCCACCGGCTGGATCGCGACACTTCGGGCTGCCTGCTGGTCAGCAAGCGCCGCGGCACCTTACGCGACCTGCACCAGTTGTTGCGCGACGGTGAGGTGGAAAAGCGCTACCTTGCACTGATCTTAGGAGATTTGCCGAGCCAGACGCTCACCGTCGATGCGCCCTTGGTCAAACACGGGCAATCGGGTGGCGAGCGGGTAGTGAAAGTCGACCGGGTTGCCGGTAAGCCGGCCAGAACCTTATTCAGGCGGTTACGCCGCTTTGTCTGCAACGCTCCGCTCAGAGAGGTCACGGGGCTCAGGGTGATGACCCTGGTCGAGGCGCGCTTGCTCACCGGACGCACTCATCAGATCCGAGTTCACGCGGCCCATCTGGGGGCGCCCCTGGCGGGTGATCCCAAGTACGGTGACTTCGAGACCAATCGGCGCCTCAAGGCCGTGGGGCTCGATCGGCTCTTTCTGCACGCGGGGCACTTGAGCTTTCGCGCGTCTTACATGGAGCAGCAGCTCCGTGTGGAAGCCCCCCTCCCGGCGGAGTTGGAGCAGGTGCTCGTGCGTCTCGCCGCCGCGGCAGCTGTCGAGGTGACCGGTTGATGAGTTTCGCATTACTCTGTTTCGATTGGGACGGGACATTGATGGACTCGCAGGCGCGGATCGTCAACTGTCTGTTAGCGGCCTTCGCGGATGCGGGCCAGCCGCCGCCCAGCCGTGCCGCGGCCGCGGACATCATCGGCCTGGGATTGGATGAGGCCATGGCACGGTTGTGGCCGGCAGCCGACGCCGCGCAGCGGCGGTTGGTGGCAGCACAGTACCGACAGCGCTTCCTGTTCGCCGACCAGACCCCGACGGCCCTGTTCCCGGGTGCGCGCGAGACCCTCGAACGGTTGCGCGCGCAAGGCTATTTGCTTGCCGTCGCGACCGGCAAGAGCCGACGCGGACTCGACCTGTCGTTGGCGGAGACTGGGCTTGCCGGCTTTTTCCAGGCGACCCGCTGTGCTGATGAAACCGCCTCCAAGCCGGATCCGCTGATGCTACTGGAACTGATGGAGGCGTTGGACGTGGCGCCGGCGCAGACCCTGATGATCGGTGATACCGAGTACGACCTGCACATGGCCGCCAACGCCCGCGTCGGTGCCTTGGCCGTCTGCTACGGAGTTCATACGCCGGAGCGCTTGCTGGCGTGCGGGCCGCTCGCCTGCGTGCAGTCGCTCGCCGCCATCCCGGACTGGTTAGCGACGCGCTCGCATGCTGCGGACCAGAGCCTTCGCACTTGATAGCCGAACATGGCGTTGGTGTAAGGGCGGGTTTGAAACCCGTCCCGCCGTCCGGCAACCGTGATCGACCCGGAAACCGGCACGGCGTTCGCCGTCACCCTTTCGCATCATTTCCCGTGCATCATAGAGAGGACCAGCGATGAATTGGCGATTCTGGAAACGCGACGACGCGCCGATGCCGGCGCCCGGTGACCCGGACTGGGAGCGCTCTTTGATCAATCGGATGGCCTTGGAGCATCTGCGCGACCAGCGCCGCGGCAGACGTTGGGGCTATATCTTCAAAATTCTGATTCTGCTCTATTTGATTGGGATTTTGGGGGCCGCCCTGGCGCGTAATGCGTGGGAGAGCCTCAAGACCGGTGAAGATCATACGGCCCTGATCCAGGTCAAGGGGGTCATCTCCGCCGACACGGCGGCGAGTGCCGACCGCGTGATCACGGCGTTACGCGAAGCCTTCGAGGCGGACCATGTAAAGGGCGTCATCATCCGGATCAACAGTCCCGGCGGCAGTCCGGTACAGTCCGGGTACATCGCCGACGAAATTCACAGACTCAAGGAAAAGTACAAGAAAGACAACGAGAAGGAGATGCCGGTCTACGCCGTGGCCGTGGATCTGTGCGCCTCCGGTGGCTATTACATCGCCGCGGCGGCGGATCAGATCTACGTGGACAAGGCGAGCCTGGTCGGTTCCATTGGCGTGCGCATCGACGGTTTCGGTTTCGTCGAGGCCATGAAGGACTTTGGGGTCGAGCGGCGCCTGCTCACTGCCGGGGCCAACAAGGGTATCCTCGATCCGTTCTCCCCACTCCCCGAGTCGCAGCGGGCGTTCATACAGACGGTGTTGGACGATCTGCACCGGCAATTTATCGCCGCCGTCAAGACCGGACGTGGTGATCGCTTGAAAGGGGGGGAGGAGATCTTCAGCGGGCTCTTCTGGAGCGGCGAGCAGGCGCTGACCTTGGGGTTGGCGGACGGCCTGGGGAATTCCAGCTATGTCGCGCGGGAACTGATCGGCGCCGAGACCCTGGTCGACTATACGAAAAAGAAGGATCTGCTCGAGAGCTTCGCTGAACGTCTCGGGGCGAACGTCGCCGGCGGCCTCCTGCAAGTGCTCGGCCTCGCGGATTTCGGCAGTTTGCGTTGAGGTTGGCGGCGACGGTCGCTGCGACGGTGATTGATTCCCTTTGCCTGGTAGGTTTATGCTCAGCGACGTGAGCGGACTCGCCGGTTCGTCCGCGTCGGCATTACGGCAGCGACGGGGGACCGGGCTCAGTCCCACAGGCAGCCGACGGCCGAACAGTACCCGCGACGCGGGTACGGCTCGGTGTCGGCGGGAACAGGACGTTTGGAGTCGAGAGCCACCATGTTTCTCCAATTCGTGCGCGATCTGCTGCGCAGTCCGCGTCTCTGCGAGGGTTCGGCTTGGGTCCGGCGCCCGGTCACGGCCGGCGAGAACCTGACCACCGAGGGCCGCTTGGGTCAGTCGTTATTCATTGTCGAGCGCGGCCGATTGGCCGTGTTGGGGCGGGCGGAGCGTTCGAACCAGTCGACACTGGAGATCACGATTGCGGAATTGTCGGCCGGGGATGTCTTCGGCGAGTCGTCCCTGATTGGCGGCTATGAGAGTATCGCGACGGTTCGCGCCTTGACCGACGGCGACGTCCTCCAGATCAACGGAGCTATGCTGATGATTTACCTGGATGACCATCCGGATCAGGGGTACCTGTTCTTTAAGTATTTACTTGCGTTGGAGCTTGATAACATGGCTAAAACGAACCGTGGCGTGGTGGATCTGTCCTCGCTCGGATTTAAACTGTTCGGAGTTGTCAGACAGCCCTGAGTCGGCCCACGGCAGGCATCGGTATCGCTAGGCAAGCGGGGCGCGGCGCGATGTTCAAGGAATCACAGTATCCGCTTGAAGATCTCCAGCGCTATTTCACGATCAGCTTGGCGATGACCGCGACCGACCGTGAGGAGACGTTCCGAATACGCTATCGTGTCTATTGTGAAGAGTTCGGGTACGAGCCCCCGGAGCGTTTCCCAAACGGAATGGAGTTGGACGCATTCGATGAAACCGCGACGCACTGTCTGATCACTCACAATGGCTCAGGATTGGCTGCCGGCTGCGTGCGGATCTGTCCGGCATCCATAGGAACCGCCTTCCACTTGATGCCTTACGAGCGATTTTGTAGCGCGAGTGTCGATGAGGTTAAGCATCGCGTTTTCCGGGCGCCCCGCGAGCGCATGTGCGAGGCCTCGCGTTTCGCTGTCGATGGGGTCTTCCGCCGCCGCTCCGGCGAGTCGCTCACCCGCTTTGGCGAGGCCTTGGCATGGGACCTTTCGGATTCGGAGCGGCGCAGCTTCCCGCTGATATCCGTCGGCCTGATGTTTGCGGCCGCGGTGATGGCAGAGCAGTTCAAGCGTCCATATGTGTTCGCGCTCATGGAGCCGTTCTTGCCGCGCTTATTGCGGCGCTTCGGGATCAATTTCGATCGCGTCGGTCGCGATGTGGACTATCATGGGATCAGGGCAGTTTATTGTATCGATACCGATGCCTTCGTGCTGACCCTGGATCAGCAGTTCCGTCAGCTCTACGATTGGATCGCGGAGAGTATACAAGAATCGCCGCAGCAACCAGGCGTCGCCGATCTGCCTGCGACCTGCAGCAATGCGGGGCTGCGTTCAGGCGGAGAGGCGATTGGCTGACAGCTTGCCGGCCGCGTTGAATAGCATGATACTGGTACCGCGTCCCGGCATGTCGACCACACCTGATCACTTTGCCGAGGCGTTTTCACGCAACGTCGGCTGGCTGACGCCTGATGAGCAGCGGGTGCTGCGAACGAAACGGGTCGCGATTGCCGGACTGGGCGGCGTTGGCGGCAGCCATCTATTGACTCTCACGCGTCTTGGGATCGAGCGCTTCACCATTGCCGATCCCGACATCTTTGAAGCAGTCAATCTCAATCGTCAGGCCGGGGCCTATGTGAGCACCTGCGGTCAGCGTAAGGTCGAGGTGCTCGCCCGGATGGCGCGTGACATCAATCCCGAGCTCGATCTGCGGACCTTCGACACGGCGATCGACGGCAGTAACCTGAGTGCGTTCCTGCGTGATGCCGATCTTTATCTCGATGGGCTGGACTATTTCGCCGTCGCGGCGCGGCGGGCGGTCTTCGCCGCATGTGCGGAACGCGCCATCCCCGCGGTGACCGCGGCGCCCCTCGGCATGGGCGCCGCGATGCTGGTTTTTCTGCCTGGAAAGATGACCTTTGAGACGTATTTTCGCCTGCAAGGCCGGACTGAGCACGAGCAACTAGTCCGGTTTCTGGTTGGCCTTTCGCCGGCGATGCTGCAACTGCGTTATCTGGTCTACCCGCAAGCGGTCGATTTCGCGCGTCAGCGGGGGCCCTCGACAGCCATGGCCTGTGAGATCTGCGCGGGCCTGGCGGCGACTGCGGTGCTCAAGATTCTGCTGTGCCGGGGCAAGGTACTGGCCGCGCCTTGGGGGCAACAGTTCGACCCCTATCGCAACCGCTACGCGAAGACCTGGCGGCCTTGGGGCAACGCCAACCCGCTGCAGCGCCTCGTCCTCGCGTCAGCACTGCGTCTGCTGCGTTATACGGAACGGTTTTGAGTTTTCGGTTTTTCGTTTTTAGTTAAGGACTATCAAACATTGGGTTACGAAAAACAAGAAACGAAAAACCAACAACGACGGGTATAATCACAGGTCATACGCCACGATGGTCCGGTCAGCGCCCACGTCAGATCACTCCCGCGACACGATCGCCCGAGCCTATTCGTCGCCGCCCTGGTGGTACGACATCCGCGGACTGTTCATCTTGACCTTCGCCTACCGGAGCACACTCGGCCGGCAAGTGCGTCTGTTCGGACGCAATATCGGCGCCTATCACCTTGAAGTGGCCATCGGCAGCGGCAGCTTGCTCGATATCATCCTGCGCTGGCGGCGCTGGAAGGGACTGCCGCGGGTGCGGATCGTCGGCTTTGACTACGCGGAGCCGATGCTCGTCGGCGCCCGGCAACGCTTTGCCGGCAAGCCCGACCTGGCACTGCTGCACGCGGATGTGTCGTCGCTCGACTTCGCTGATGCCAGTTTCGATAGCGCGAACATCGCCAACGCCGTGCACTGTTTTTCCGACCTCGACGGCGCACTGGCGGAGGTCGTGCGCGTTCTCAAACCCGGCGGCACGCTGGCAGCGAATGTCCTCCTGTATCCGCGTGGTCCGCGGTTACTGCGACGGATCGCCGAGCGCATCAACCAGTGGGGCATGCGCAAAGGCATCCTCTATACGCCTTATCATCACGCCGAGATCCGCGAGAAGTTGATTGGGTTCGGTCTTGCGATAGTCGCGGAAGAGGTCTGCGGCAACGCCTATAATGTCCTGCTGTGCAAACCGCCGGAACCGGTGTGATTCAACCGCCATAGGAGCGGTTTAGCAACGAACGAAACCAGTCCCTGACGGGTTACTTAACGGGCAGCACGCGGACCCGCGGGTTGTCCGGGGGCTGCGCCGCGTAACTCACCGCGCCCGGCGAAGCCGCCGTGCGTTCGATCAGTTCCGCTTCGCTCGAAATCGTGACGGGTGATTGCCCGGTGCCGGAGAAGACCTGGCGATCCCAGACACGACGCAGTTGGTAAGGGTACAGACCGAGCACCTGGGTGCAGAACTCACGATGCAGCGGGTGATCGTCAGGCAGCACGTAGACCTGAACCGGTGCCCCGTTCGGCCAAATGCCGAGTTTCATCGAGAAGAACAGCCGGGCCTCGTTGCGGGTGATCGCGGTCTTGGGCAAACCGGAATTCGCAATGATTTCCTGTGCCGGCGCCCATCGGGGAGTGAACGCCAGGACCACGGCGAGGATGGCAAGTGCGGCGACCCAGTGCGGCCGATGGATCGGGTTGTCGGCGATGCGATGAGTCACGCCGTTGCGACCTCAGAAACGAAACGCGACTTGCAGTGCCAGCAGAGTCCAGTATTCACGCTGTCGCGGGAAGTCCGGATTCTCCAGCTGGGAAAGCACGAGGGTGCCCTGGTTCCATTGGAATTGGGCGCGCAGCATGAGGTTGGGGGTGGGGTCCCACCGTAGGCCGACGGTGACGATCTTTGAAAACATGGCGTGCGCAGGAACCAGTCCGCCGGTCACTTCGGCGAACTCACTGCCGTCGCGATCGTCGCGGTCGGCAACACCCTCTTCGTAGCACGCCATGAGCTCAAGATTTGAACGGATCCGATAGGTGCCTTGCAAATAGTAACCTTCGGAGGTGACTTTCCGGCGCGGCAGCAATGGCCCATAGCGCCGCCATCTCACCGGCTCCAGCCCGTATTCAGCGGACAGCGTGAAGCGCCGTGCGCTGTATTGCAAGGAAGCGATTCCGTAAACAATATCGGTCTGTCCCGGGCCGAGGATGTCGTTCTGGTGGGGGGCGTAGCGCAGGGACGCGAGTGCGCCGCTCAAGCCGAACCGCAACTGCTCGGTGACCGTCGCGTACCAGAGGCTGCCGGTCCATACCGAGCCGTTTGGTCTGAGTGTGCCGGGGAAGTCCCCGCCGAGGTATGTCCACTGGACGTTGTCATCGAGCACTGGCCAGCCGCCGACGAGCGTTACCGAAAACGCCCCCAGATCGTTGTACAGGGATCCATAGACGGCGGCTCCGTCGGAGGAGAGCACGATATTGCGCACCTTGTCGTAATAGATCACCTGGGGGAGAAAGATACCGGGGCGTGTGAAGGGGACATCGCGCGTCTCGTTGTAAAGGCCGAGCGGATTCTTGACGCGGCCGAGGCGAATCCCGAGGATGCGCTCGGGGGAGGCGATCAGTGCGATGTCGGTCAGTGCATAGTCGAGCGATGGGGTGCCGTCGTACATGTCGCCGGCACGTCGCGCCAATACCTGCCCGGCAACCAGAACTTTCGGATCGAGTCGAACCGATGCGTTGACGCCGATCTCAGTCGAGTCGAATGAGGTGTCGGGGCTGTCGCCAAAGAACCGGTTGTCACTTGTCTTGATGACGCTCTGAGCGGCGAATCCATGCAGTTGAATGGTGCTCCAGACGCTGTTGGCTGCCGTCGCCGCGCCGGCGAACAGCAGACAGGTTGCGACGCTCAAGCCGAAGCAGCACCCCCGGAACGACCGCGGATCAGGGTTGACGTCGCAGCGGGGAGCCGTGGCTTGAGTCACAGGGGTTTGGCCGTCACCGGGGCGACGTCAGGCGGTGGCGGACTGTTTTCATCGCGCGCGGTCACGTGTGCGCAATGCCGCGGCACCTTCACGAATCATGTGCTCGGTGGTTGGCCAGGAAATACAGGCGTCGGTGATCGAGCAGCCGTACTTCAGTCGTGCCGGATCGGCGGGAATCGGCTGGTTACCGGCTGCGATGAAGCTTTCGACCATCATGCCCAGGATCGAGTGATTGCCGGCGCGAATCTGATTGATGACATCCTGCATGACCAGCGGCTGCAAT
The DNA here is from genome assembly GCA_964470155.1 of uncultured Lamprocystis sp. Taxonomy (GTDB): domain Bacteria; phylum Pseudomonadota; class Gammaproteobacteria; order Chromatiales; family Chromatiaceae; genus Thiodictyon. Next base: position 53,370 of record CAYYAY010000008.1, read on the forward strand.
TCAGGCCGCTTATGGCTGTTTGCGTGAGAACAATCGATCACGAGATTGGCGGGCAGTTGGGCTTTGAGCAATGCCTGCTCCGCCATGGCAACGCTGACGGTGTCGTAGTTCGGACGACTGTCGCCGCCCCGCAGGACCAGATGGCCGTAACGGTTGCCGCGGGTTCGCACGACACAGGATTGACCCAGGGCGTTGATGCCCAGAAAGCTGTGGGGCTGCGCCGCGGAGAGGATGGCATTGATGGCCGTGTCGATGCTGCCGTCGGTGCCGTTCTTGAAACCGACCGGCGTCGATAATCCCGAGGACATTTCGCGATGCGTTTGCGATTCAGCGGTCCGTGCACCGATCGCCGTCCAGGCAATGAGATCACCCAGATACTGCGGTGCGATCGGGTCGAGCGCCTCGGTTGCGGCGGGCAGTCCCAGTTCATTGACGGCCAATAAGAAATCCCGCGCCATCTGCATGCCGTCCGCGATCTGAAAGGTATCATTCAGGAACGGATCATTGATGAAACCCTTCCAGCCGGTGGTGGTGCGGGGTTTCTCGAAATAGACGCGCATGACCAGCACCAGTACGTCGGCGACTTCATCGGCGAGCCCGCGCAGCCGGTGCGCGTAGTCCAGGCCGGCGACCGGGTCATGCATCGAGCAGGGGCCGACCACCACGAAGCGGCGCGGATCGCGTCGATCGAGAATGGCTTCCAGCGTGGCACGGCCGGACAGCACGGTGGTCGTGGCCCGATCCGTGATGGGAACGCGGCGCAGGATCTCCTCCGGTGCGGGCATCGTGTCGAATGCCGCGATGTTGAGGTTGGCGGTTGCTTGCATGACGTCTGATCGAAGTTTGGCTCTGCCGAACCTCAAGGATGCTCCCGGCGCTTGAAACTGATGCGCGCGGAGTCTACCGTTCGGCCGGTACGTGAGTCAAAGCCAGCACCGAGGTCAGCCAGATGAGCGAGCAAGACGAGAATCAGCAAGACGAGAGCCGGAGCACTTTAGTTGAGTATCCGGGTGCCGCGATTGATGTTCACTGGGACGAACGTCTGTGCATCCATATCGGGGAGTGCGGCAACGCGGCCGGTCCCCTGTTCGTCGGCGGCCGTGAGCCCTGGTGCATTCCGGACCAGTGCAGCAAGACGGAGGTGCGCGAGATCGTCGAGCGTTGTCCCAGCGGCGCCCTGTCCTACCACGATCATGACGACCGGCCCGAGGTCGCCCCGGGGGAGAACACGGTGACGGTCGCCTATAACGGTCCCTTGTACGCCCGCGGCGAGTTGGAGATCGCGGGGGCGCCCGCGGATATGCCGGGAGTCCGGTTCCGCGCCGCCCTCTGCCGGTGCGGTCTATCCACCAACAAGCCCTTCTGCGACAACAGCCACCTCAAGGCCGGGTTCGAAGACTTCGGGTCGGTCGGGGAGCGGGGGACACCGCTCACGGCCCTGGGCGGCCCGCTGACGATCAAGCCGCTGGTGGACGGGCCACTGCTGGTCAAAGGCAACCTGAGCATCCGGGCCGCCAGCGGACGCGCCGCCTGGGAGGGGACGGAGGCTGCCCTGTGCCGGTGCGGGGCTTCGAAGAACAAGCCCTTCTGTGACGGCAGCCACCGGACGGTCGGCTTCAAGAGCGGCTGAGCACGCTGCCGGTCAGCAGCGCCAGGTAGCGCGGGGCAACGCTCTCGGGTGCGGGAAGGGTGAACGGATCCTCGCCGGGGTAAAGGCGGGCGCGCAGGCCCGTGCGGACGATCCCCGGATCGAGGCAGGCGACGCGGATGGGGCTGCTGTCGCGGGTCTCGTCCGCCAGTACCTGCGCCAAGCCCTCGATGCCGAACTTGGCCGCCGCGAAGGCGCCCCAATAGGCCAGGCCCGTGCGGCCCACCCGGTCGGAGGTGAAGATCACCACCGCGTCCGCCGCCGCGCGCAACAACGGCAGGCAAGCCTGGGTGAGCAGGAAGGGTGCGGTGAGATTGACCCGCAGCACGCGCTCCCACTCGCCGCTGTCGTAATCGTCGATACGGGCGAGGTAGGGCGCATAGGCCGCGCAGTGGACCAGTGCGTCGAGCCGCCCGCAGCAGTCGCCTACCAGATCGGCGGCGGTGCGGCAGCCCTTCTCGTTCGCCGTATCCAGGTTCAGCGGCAGGATGGCGGGCTCGGCCCCGCCGGCGGCCTCGATCTGGTCATAAACGGCGGCCAGGTCGGCATCGGGGTGGTCACACAGGACCAGGGTCGCACCCTGGGCCGCGGCGGCCAAGGCGACGGCGCGGCCGACGCCCTCGGCCGCGCCGGTAACCAGGATCATCCGGTCGTGCAGGGCTTGCATCAGGTCAATAGGTGCTTGTTCCATGGGTGCGGGTTCTCAATGGCGTTCGGTGAGCGGTGTGGCGATTACCGGCTTTCGCGCCAGGCATGCCAGAGCTTGCGCAGCGGGGTGAGTGCGATCCGTTGGTCGGCGAGGTCGAACGCGCCGGCCGCGAGTTCGTCGAGCAGCAGGTCCGCAAGGCGTACCCGGATGCGGACCGGCGTCGACAGTCCATCCGGCTCCGGACGCGCGCCGCGCAGCCGACGTGCATGATCCGCCAGTGCGGACAGGATCGGCGGCAGGTGATGCCGCTGCGTCGGCCGCGCCAGGTCGGCGGGGTTGAGTCCAAGTGTATCGAGTTGCTGCGTCGAGACGAATTCGTACCGTCCGCGGCGCAGCAGCCGGCCGCAGTCGCGGATCTGATAGACCAGGGTGGTGTAGGCGCCGAGTCGGCGTGCGCGCTCGATCTGCGCCGGCCCCAGGTCGCCCGCGGCACGGGTCAACAGTTCGAAAAGTGCTCCCAGGTCCTGTGCGGCCGCGGCGGTCTGGGCGTCCGGATCGCGCGGCCGGCGGCGTTCGATGATAGCCGCGGCCCCGTGGGTCATCGCCAGGAAGGGCTCGGTCGGCAGTCCGTGTTGGTCGATGACCGGGCCCAGTTGCCGGCTTAAGGGGTGGCTTCCCGTCCCGGCGACGGTGCGCGCCAACTCGTCCTGCCACCAGCGTAGTTTCGCCATGGCGACCGCGGTATCCGTGACCTGATCCAGCACCGCCTGCAGCTGATAACGCCAACCGTACAACGCGGCGAGCCCGTCCCGCTGCCTGGTCGGGGCAAGGCGCAGGCTGTAATAGGTAGACGAGCCCGGCGGCGTGGCGGGGTTGGGGAAGCCCCAGTCGTCGGGCATCAGGGTGGGGTTCCGCGCGCCGCGCCGTGCTGTCCGGGGCTGGTTTCAGTCATCGGCGTCGCGCACACAGGTGACCAGATAGTTCACATCCACATCAGCGGGCGTGAGCCGATAGGTGCGCGTCAGTGGGTTGTAGGTCATTCCGGTGATATCGGCGGCGCGCAAGCCCGCGGCGCGTATCCACCGGGCCAGTTCAGCCGGCCGGACGAAGCGCGCAAAGTCATGGGTGCCCTTGGGTAACATGCCGAGGAGGTATTCGGCGCCGAGGATGGCGAACAGGTAGGACTTGGGGTTGCGGTTCAGGGTTGAAAAAACGACGTGACCGCCGGGACGCACCAGGCGCGCGCAAGCGCTGACGACGGAGGCCGGGTTGGGGACATGTTCCAGCAACTCCATGCAGGTGACAAGGTCGAAGCTTGCGGGTCGTTCCGCCGCCAGTGCTTCCACCGGGATGCGTCGGTAGTCGACCGCCACGCCGGTCTCCAGGGTATGCAGTTGCGCCACCCGTAAGGGCATGGCGCCCATGTCGATCCCCAGCACCCGGGCGCCGCGCGCGGCCATACCCTCGGAGAGCAGTCCGCCGCCGCAGCCGACGTCCACCACCGCGCGCTGCGCCAGGGTGCCGGTCCGCTCGAGGTACTCCAGCCGGAGCGGGTTGATGTCGTGCAGGGTCTTGAATTCGCTCTGCGGGTCCCACCAGCGGGAGGCCAGTGCCTCGAACTTGCCGATCTCGCCGGGGTCGACGTTCGCGTGGTGGTCGCTGTGATGAATCGTCTCGGTCATAGGCTGGAGTAACCTGGTTGGCTGATTGGCTGGGAGCGTCAATCCGGTCATTTTATATGACCAGGCTGACTCACATAGCGCAATTCTGCATATTCCGGCAGCGGCTGTCGTGTCAAGGGGCAGCCGCCTGACGTTGGTCAACGCCTTCGGTTCGTCGGGATTGCTACCATGTCTCCCGAGCGGCGGCAGCACCGACTCGAGATCCCCCGCGGCGGGACAAATCGCACAACCCTGCGCCAAGCGGGGATGGACCGCGATGCGGCTGCAAACCATCCGTTCGGAATCCAAGCGCACCCGCCCGAAACAGACTAGACTAAACGGCTTTTCCTGCCGGGAGACCTCCCATGTTTGACCAATCCATGACGATTCGCGAGTACGACCCGGAACTCTGGGCGGCGATCGAGGGCGAGGAACGCCGTCAGGAGGAGCATATCGAGCTGATTGCCTCCGAGAACTATGTGAGTCCGCGGGTCATGGAAGCGCAGGGCGGCGTCATGACCAACAAGTATGCCGAGGGCTATCCGGGCAAGCGCTATTACGGCGGCTGCGAGTTCGTGGATAGCGCCGAGCAGTTGGCCATCGATCGGGCCAAGCAGCTCTTCGGCGCCGCCTATGCCAACGTCCAGCCTCATTCCGGCTCCCAGGCCAATGCCGCCGTGTTCATGGCCCTGTGCCAGGCGGGCGACACCATTCTCGGCATGAGTCTGGCGCACGGCGGCCACCTCACCCACGGCGCCAAGCCCAACTTTTCCGGCAAGCTCTACCACGCGGTGCAGTACGGTCTGGACCCCGCGACCGGTGAGATCGACTACGCCGAGGTCGAGCGTCTGGCCCAGGAGCACAAGCCGCGCATGGTCATCGCCGGTTTCTCCGCCTATTCGCGGGTGGTCGACTGGGCGCGCTTCCGTGCCATTGCCGATGCGGTCGGCGCTTACCTGTTCGTTGATATGGCGCATGTGGCCGGTCTGGTGGCGGCCGGGGTCTACCCGAGTCCGGTGCAGATCGCGGACGTGACCACGACCACCACGCACAAGACCCTGCGCGGCCCGCGCGGCGGCCTGATCCTGGCGAAGTCCAACCCCGAGATCGAGAAGAAGCTGTCGTCGCTGGTCTTCCCCGGCACCCAGGGCGGCCCGCTGATGCATGTGATCGCCGCCAAGGCGGTGGCGTTCAAAGAGGCCCTGGAGCCCGCGTTCAAGGACTACCAGCGCCAGGTGGTACTGAATGCGCAGACCATGGCGGAGGTCTTTCTCGCCCGCGGCTACGACGTGGTTTCCGGCGGCACCGACGATCACCTGTTTCTGGTCAGCTTCATCCATCAGGGGCTGACCGGTAAGGACGTGGACGCCTGGCTCGGCGCCGCCAATATCACGGTCAACAAGAACGCGGTGCCGAACGACCCGCAGTCACCCTTCGTCACCAGCGGTATTCGGGTCGGGACCCCGGCCATGACCACCCGCGGCTGCGGCCTGACGGAGGCCCGCGATCTGGCGGGCTGGATGTGCGACGTCATCGACGGGCGCGGCGAACCGGGCGTGATCGCGGCTGCCAAGGCGCGGGTGCTGGACCTGTGTCGGCGGCTGCCGGTCTACCAGCGGTGATGATCAGGGTCCGTTTCCCGACGGCGGTTGGCGACGGCCGACCGGGGGTGTGACGGGATGCGCTGTCCGTTTTGCGGCGCCGAGGATACCAAGGTCGTAGACTCGCGCCTGGCCGGCGAGGGTGATCAGGTCCGTCGCCGCCGCAAATGCGAGGTGTGCAAGGAGCGATTCACCACCTATGAGGCGGCGGAACTCAATCTGCCGCGTGTGGTGAAGCGCGACGGCAGCCGCGTCCCCTTCGACGGGCGTAAACTGCGCTCCGGCATCATGCGTGCCCTGGAGAAGCGCCCCGTGGGCACCGAGCAGATCGATGCCGCCCAGGCGCGGATTCAGCGGCGGCTGATGTCGAGTGGTGAGTCCGAGGTGCCGTCGCGGCGGATCGGGGAGTTGGTGATGGATGAGCTGCGCGGCCTCGATCAGGTCGCCTATGTCCGTTTCGCCTCGGTTTATCGCAAGTTCGAGGATGTGGCCGCCTTTCGCGAGGAGATCGATCGGCTGGAGCGGCAACCGACCCCCGAGGTCCGACGGCAACAACTCGACCTGCTCGATGGTCTGGAACCCAAACCCAAATGACCGCATGCAGGAGACCACACGCGTATGACCGCTGCTGATCCGACCGCGGCCGACCAGGAACTGATGGCGCGAGCCATCCGCCTTGCCGCTCGCGGGCTCTTTACCACCGACCCCAATCCGCGGGTCGGCTGTGTTCTGGTGCAGGCCGGTGAGGTCGTGGGCGAAGGCTGGCACCGGCGCGCCGGAGAGTCGCATGCCGAGCGCATCGCGCTCGCCGCGGCCGGTCCGCGGGCACGCGGGGCCACGGCCTATGTGACGCTGGAGCCCTGCTGTCACCAGGGCCGCACCCCGCCCTGCACCCAGGCGCTGATCGAGGCCGGGGTGGCGACGGTGCACTGTGCCATGGTCGATCCCAATCCGTTGGTGTCCGGTCAGGGGCTTGCCGCCTTGCGTGCCGCCGGTGTGCAGGTCCGGACCGGTCTGCTGGAAGCCGAGGCGCGGGGACTCAATCTTGGCTTTGTCAAACGGATGTCTCACGGCCTGCCGTACTGCCGCTGCAAGCTTGCCGCCAGCCTCGACGGGCGCACGGCCATGGCCAGCGGCGAGAGCCGCTGGATCAGTTCCGAGTTTTCGCGCCTCGACGTGCAGCATCTGCGCGCGCGACACTCGGCCATCGTGACCGGGGTCGGGACCCTGCTCGGCGACAACCCGTCGCTCAATGTGCGTCTGACCGCCGCTGATCTGCCGGGGATGGAGTCCGGCGAACCCGTGCGCCAACCCTGGCGCGTGGTGGTGGACACCCGTCTGCGTACCCCGGCGGGTGCCCGCCTGCTCGGCTTGCCCGGGATGACCGTGATCGCTTGTTCAGCCCCGGCCGATCAGCGGCGAGTGAGTCAATTGGAGCTGGCCGGCGCCCGGGTGAAACAGTTTCCGGACCATCACGGACTGGTCGACCTGCGGGCCCTGATGAGCTGGCTCGCCGAGGAAGAAATCAATGAGGTGCTGTTGGAGACCGGCCCGATCCTGGCCGGGGCGGCCCTGACCGGGGGCTTGATCGACGAGTTGATTCTCTATCTGGCGCCGCACCTGATGGGCGACGGCGCGCGCGGATTGTTCCAACTCCCCGGCCTGGAACACATGGAGCATCGTATCCCGCTGATCATCGATGACGTGCGGCGGATTGGCCCCGACCTGCGGCTGTTGCTGCGGCCGGGAACCGCCGGCGCCCGGTGAGCGGCCCCGGGCCGGCTGGTCCGGGGCGACTACCTTTGGCGTCGCGGTTGTCGTTGGCGTTGTCGTTATACCTGTCGTTGTTGGTTTTTCGTTTCTCGTTTTTCGTAACTCAATGTTTGATAATTTTTAACTAAAAACGAAAAACCGAAAATTCAAAACCGTTCCGTATATTTCACTTAATCTCTGACGCGTCACTATGTTCACCGGAATCATTCAATCCGTCGGCCGGATTCGTCGCCTGGAACCCCGCGGCGGGGATGTGCGGCTCACCATCGGGACGGGCAAACTCCCCCTGACCGACGCCGCCGTGGGCGACAGCATCGCCGTCAATGGCGTCTGTCTCACGGCCGTCGTCCTCAGCGCCGACGACTTCGCGGCCGACGTGTCGCGTGAGACGTTATCCTTGACCACCCTGGGGGGGCTGACCCCCGGCAGTCCGGTCAATCTGGAGAAAGCGCTCACCCTGTCCACCCCGCTCGGCGGACACCTGGTGAGCGGTCATGTCGACGGGGTCGGCCACATCCTGGAGCGTGCGCAGGATGCCCGCTCCTGGCGCCTGCGTATCCAGGCCCCGGCCGAGTTGGCCCGCTACATCGCTCACAAGGGCTCGATTTGTGTCGATGGCGTGAGTCTCACGGTCAATGGCGTCGAGGGTGCCGCGTTCGAACTCAACATCGTCCCGCATACCCTGGATGAAACCATCATCGCCGGTTACCGGATCGGCACACGGGTGAATCTCGAAGTTGATCTGATCGCCCGCTATCTGGAGCGCCTGCTCCTGCGCGAGCAGGCGGCCGACTCCGGCGGGAGCGGTTTGACCCGCGAGTTTTTGGCCGAGCACGGGTTCGGGGGCTAACGAGTCAAGTTCTGAAATTTCTTGACAGGATTCACAAGATTTACAAGATTGAAAATTAATCGCATCTTGTAAGTCTTGTTATACGGAACGGTTTTGAGTTTTCGGTTTTTCGTTTTTAGTTAAAGATTATCAAACATTGGGTTACGAAAAACGAGAAACGAAAAACCAACAACGACAGGTATAATCCTGTCTGGATGAATTTGGCTTCATGCTCGCCGTGCTGTTCTGGACCGCCTTCTGAGGCGATTTCTGTCATGTAGGGGCGACTTAAGTCGCCCCTAACCGTCGGAAAATCATGTCACGGGAATCACCTAAGCGCTTGCCCCAGGTCCTTCCGTCGTGAGTTCCTCGCCCCAGCATCCGGTCGGCGGTCCCAGCACCAGATCCGGTCCTTCAAAGCGGACCAGATAGAGCGGGCGCTCCGGGTCTTCCTCCAGGTGGCCGATGTTGAGGATCACGCCGCGCGTGCCGACGGCGGCAATCACCGCGTCCTCCGCCAGGTCCGGGATGCCCCCGTCATTGCTGATCTGCGTCGCGGCATAGACCAGGTCGCCGGGGCTCAGTTGGTCGAGTGTCATGGTGCTGGCTCCTGAGAAAAAACGATCGGTTTGCGGGTGTCTGCCCGGTGCTGTCGGATATCCCACCCAATTGGTGCGTCAGACTGTCGCAGAGCCGACAAGCGGGCCGGCAGCGCTGTGGTTTTCCTTTTTAAGTCAATGTTCCACCCAATGATTTCCCGGTGGCATGGAGATTGCTGAAATTCTCTCATCGATTTAGCAAGACTCAAGCCAAGCGGAGCACCGGACCCATGTTGACTCTCACCCCCAGCGCCAGGAAAGCGGTCAGCCGATTCATCAAGGGAAACGCGGACCCGGTGGCCGGCGTGCGCATCGCGGTCACCGGCGGCGGCTGCTCGGGACTGCAGTACGGTGTCACCCTGGAAGGGCAGGCCCGGACGGACGACTTGGTCGTCGATTGCGAGGGGTTGACGATCCTGATCGATCCCGCCAGTGCGCCCATGCTCGCCGGGGTGACGGTGGACTTCCAGGACAGCATGAGCGGCAGCGGTTTCAAGTTCGAGAATCCGAACGCCGCGTCGAGTTGCGGTTGCGGCAAGTCGTTCAGCGCCTGAGGCGACTGGCGGGTCATCACGATTCACGAACCCCGGAGAACTGTCATGTGGGATTACTCGGACAAGGTCAAAGAGCACTTCTTCAGCCCCCGCAATGCCGGTGCGGTGACCGGTGCCAACGCCGTTGGTGAGGTGGGGTCGCTGTCGTGCGGTGATGCGTTGCGGCTCACGCTGCGGGTCGATCCCGAAACGCAGATCATCAAAGATGCCGGCTTTCAAACCTTCGGCTGTGGGTCGGCCATCGCCTCCAGTTCCGCCCTGACCGAGATCATCAAGGGTATGACGCTCGATCAGGCGCTCACGGTATCCAATCAGGACATCGCCGATTTTCTCGATGGTCTTCCACCCGAGAAGATGCACTGCTCGGTGATGGGGCGCGAAGCCCTGCAGGCGGCGGTGGCCAACTACCGCGGCGAGGTGTGGAAGGATGACCACGAAGAGGGCGCGCTGGTATGCAAGTGCTTCGCGGTGGACGCGGTGATGATCGAGGAGACCATCCGCGCCAATGGACTCTCCACCGTAGAAGACGTGACCAACTACACCAAGGCCGGCGGCGGCTGCTCGGCCTGTCATGAGGGCGTCGAGGAGATCCTGACCCGGGTCCTCAAGGAACAGGGCCGCGTCTTCGACCCCACGGGTGCCGCGCCGGTGCTCGCCAAGGGGAAGAAACTCAGTAATCTTCAGCGCATCCGCCGGATCGAAGGGGCGATCGAGGCGATTCGGCCGAACCTGCAACGGGACCGGGGTGATGTCGAACTGGTCGAGGTCGACGGCAAAAACGTCTATGTGAACATGACCGGGGCCTGTGTCGGCTGTCAGATGGCCTCCACCACGCTCGACGGCATACAGCAGCGCATTGTCGAGGACTTGGGCGAGTTCGTCCGCGTGCTGCCGGCCAGCGCCATGCAGCACCGTGCCTAAGGCGATTTCCGGCAATCGCCTTAGGGCGATCGGGACGACTTACCGCAGCAACGACTGACCCCTTTGTCGAGCGACGATTCAACCGAGGCGAGCCCATGACCCAAGGTATCTATCTGGACAACAACGCCACCACCATGGTCTCGCCGGCCGTGGTGGAGGCCATGCTGCCCTTCTTCACCGAGCAGTTCGGCAATCCGTCCTCGATGCATCAGTTCGGCAATCGGGTGGGCCTGGCCCTCAAGCAGGCCCGTGCTCAGGTGCAGACCCTGCTTGGCGCCGAACACGACTCCGAGATCGTCTTTACCTCGTGCGGGACCGAGTCAGACTCCACCGCCATCCTCTCGGCGCTGCGGGCGCAGCCCGAGCGCAAGGAGATCATCACCACCGTGGTGGAGCACGCGGCGGTGCTGGCACTCTGCGAACAGTTGGAAAAGGAGGGCTACAAGATCCATCGACTCAAGGTCGACAGCCGCGGGCGGCTGGATATCCACGAATACATGGACCTGCTGTCGGATCGGGTGGCGATCGTCTCGGCGATGTGGGCCAACAATGAATCCGGCACCCTGTTTCCGGTGGAGGAGATGGCCGATCTGGCCCGCTCCGCCGGGGTCATGTTCCATACCGATGCCGTTCAGGCAGTGGGCAAGGTGCCGATCAATCTCAAGGACACCTGCATCGACATGCTGTCGCTCTCCGGGCACAAACTTCACGCGCCCAAGGGTGTCGGTGTGCTGTACCTGCGCCGCAATACCCGCTTCCGGCCATTGCTGCGCGGTGGTCACCAGGAGCGCGGCCGGCGTGCCGGGACCGAGAACACCGCCTCCATCGTCGCTTTGGGCAAGGCGTGCGAGGAAGCCATGCAGCATATGGAGTATGAAAAAACCGCGGTGCGCCAGATGCGCGACCGGCTGGAGCGGGGCATCCTGGCGGCCGTGCCGCACTGCTTCGTCACCGGCGACCCGAACAACCGCCTGCCCAACACCTGCAACATTGCCTTTGAGTACATCGAGGGCGAAGCCATCCTGCTGCTCCTCAACAAGCAGGGCATTGCGGCGTCCTCCGGGTCGGCCTGCACCTCCGGCTCACTGGAGCCCTCGCACGTCATGCGCGCCATGGGCATCCCGTTCACCGCCGCCCACGGCACCGTGCGCTTCTCTTTTTCCCGCTACAACACCATGGACGAGGTGGATCAGGTGATCCGCGCCGTGCCCCCGATTGTCGCGCAGTTGCGCAAGCTCTCCCCTTATTGGGGCGAAAACGGCCCGGTCACCGATCCCGAGCGGGCGTTTGCCCCGGCTTACGCCTGATCGGGCCTTGGTCCTCGTTTCGGCCGGTTCTGCACGGGAGCCGCGCACGGTCCCCAGCGTGAGCCGGACCAGGGCCGCCTGCGGCCAAGAGGACCATCAACCACACCGGACGATGAATGATCCTGAACGCCGAAACCACTGGGATCATGTTAGAGATTGGCTAGCGCTGACGCGGCGCGAAGTGGCGGCTGGTTGAATGACTGTTGGGTCTGCCCCTGCCGGCACAAAAGGCGTTTCTAAACGTAGGTGAAAGTTGACTGTAGCCGGTGTTGTGAAACATGCTACAGGCATGGAAACGACCCAGGACACCATCCTTAATCTCGCGCGGGACCACGGGCTCATTCGCCCGCTGGATCTGGCCTCCCATGGGCTGCCTCGCGTCTCCCTGACCCGACTGGTGCGCCAGGGTCGGCTTGCGCGGGTCGGCCGCGGGCTCTATATGCCCTCCCGGACCGCTCGGTGTCGGAGCACTCCACGCTGGCCGAGGTCGCCCGCAAGCACCCCCGGGGCGTGGTCTGCCTGCTCTCGGCGCTGCGCTTCCACGAACTCACCACCCAGGCGCCGTTCGCGATCTGGCTCGCCATCCCGAACAAGGCGCGTGCCCCAAGCCTGGACAGCCTGCATCTCACTGGGCCGCTACGGATCGTGCGGTTTCCCGAGATCGCGCTGACCGAGGGCGTCGATGAGCACCTGATCGACGGCGTGCCGGTGCGCATCACGGGCATCGCGCGGACCGTGGCGGACTGCTTCAAGTACCGCAACAAGATCGGGCTGGACGTGGCCCTGGAGTCCCTGCGCGAGGCCCTGGGCACGAACGGCCAGGGGCGACGGACGACCATGGACGACCTGTGGCACTTCGCCCGGCTCTGCCGCGTCGCCAATGTAATGCGTCCCTATCTGGAGTGCCTGACGTGACGGGGCCGGATCTGGCCGCGTCCGTCCGCAAGGAGGCCAACTACGCCGGTCTGCGCATCACCCTGGTCGGGTTGCTCGCGGGCGCCCGTTGCCCGGTCCTGACTCAGGCGATCCGCGCGACCTTTAACCGGCGCGCAACCCCGCTGCCCAATGGGATAACCTTCGGTCTCACGGAGGGCTTCGCCCAGGACCGCCGGAAGCAGACCCAGTGGCAGGCGTTCCTCATGGACGAAATCGCCGCGCACCATGCTCCTAGATAATAAGGCACAAGGAAAAATCGGCGACGTTCTTGCCGAGCGGCTCGCCGCAGGTGCGCGGCTTTCGTTGCTGTCGAGCGCCTTCTCCATCTACGCATATTCCCTGCTCAAGGATCACCTCAAGAGGGCCGCGTCGGTCCGTCTACTTCTTCCAACAGCCGGCGAAGCAGCCTTTCGCGTCGCTGAGCTTGCGGGCGGAGAGGACACGGATCGGCGTTTTCGCAACCAGCTCGACATCGCGCGGATCGCGCAGGACTGCGCGCAGTGGCTGCGCGACACCGCAGAGGTCCGGGCGGTCGCTCTCCCCACGCCGCAAAATCTAGTCCATGTCGTCAACCGCGGGGCCGACGCCTTAGCAATCAGCGGTAGTTCCCCCTTTACCTCATCGGGCCTTGGCTTCACGGCCTCGCCCCGCTTCGACATGAACACCCTGTTCACGACGCAGCCGGAGGTCGCCGGTCTGCTCACCTGGTTTGACGGCATCTGGAACGCCCCCGATCTGGTGCGCGACGTGAAGCCCGAGGTACTCGCCCAGATCGAAGCAATCTACCGCGACAAATCCCCGGAGCTGATCTATTTTTTGACCCTCTACCATGTCTTCAGCGAGTTGCGGGAGGACTTGGACGAGGAGCGGATCATCAAGACCCGCACCGGCATCAAAGACACCCTAGTCTGGAACAAACTCTACCGCTTTCAGCGCGACGGTGTCCTTGGCGCCATCGACAAAATCGAGCGGCACAACGGCTGCATCATCGCCGACAGCGTTGGCCTGGGTAAGACCTTCGAGGCCCTGGCCATCATCAAATACTACGAGCTACGCAATGACCGCGTGCTCGTGCTCTGCCCGAAAAAGCTGCGCGAGAACTGGACGATCTACACGGTCAACGATCGTCGCAACCTGTTCGCGGCCGACCGTTTCAACTACGACGTACTGAACCATACGGACCTGACGCGCGAGCAGGGCAAGTCTGGCGAGATCACCCTGGAGACGCTCAACTGGGGCAATTACGACCTGATCGTCATCGACGAATCACACAACTTCCGCAACAACCCGCCGCGCAAGGATGGACTCACCCGCTACGGGCGCCTGATGCGCGATGTCATCCAGTCCGGTGTCCGGACCAGGGTCCTGATGCTCTCGGCCACACCGGTGAACAACCGCATGAACGACCTGAAGAACCAGGTCGCCTTTATCACTGAGGGGCACGATGACGCCTTTCACGGTCAAGGCATCGCGAGCATCGAGCAGGCCCTGCGCGTGGCCCAAATCCGCTTCAACCAATGGTTACGCCGCGATACGGACAGCCGCACGACCGACGGCCTGCTCGAAGCCCTGAACTTCGACTACTTCAAACTGCTCGACCTGCTGACCATTGCCCGCTCCCGCCGGCACATCGAGAAATATTACGACCTCGACGCGATCGGCCGGTTTCCGGAGCGCGCCAAGCCGATCAATATCAAGGCCGAAATCGATACTCAGGAGCAATTCCCGCAGTTGAAGGAGATCAACCGCGATATCCGGCGGCTGAACCTCAGCGCCTATGCCCCGCTGAAATACGTCTTACCCGCGAAGCTCCCAGAGTACAGCCGCAAGTACGACCGCCAAGTGACCGGGGGATCGGTCTTCAAGCAGATCGACCGGGAGGAGAGCCTGATCCATCTGCTGCGGGTGAACCTGCTCAAGCGCATGGAAAGCTCCATCAACTCCTTTGCCCTGACCGTCGAGCGCCTCCTGGCCCAGGTCCGAACGCTGGTGGAGCGCATCGACGCCCACGAGGATGCCGAGGTCGAGGAATCCGGCATCGAGGACATCGAGATCGAGGACGATGCCTTCGACCCCTATCTGGTCGGCACCAAGATCAAGGTCCTGCTGAAGGACGTGGACCGGGTGCGCTGGCGGCAAGAACTGGAAGAGGACCAGGCCCTCCTGGTCAAACTCCTGCGCGAGGCCCGCGACATCGATGCCGGACGCGATGCCAAGCTCGCCCGGCTCAAGTCCCTGATCGCCGACAAGAGCGCGGCGCCCATCAACCCCGGCAATCGCAAGATCGTCGTCTTCACCGCCTTTGCCGACACCGCCACCTACCTTTACCACCACATGGCCGATTGGGCCTTGGAAGAACTCGGCCTGCACAGCGCCGTCGTCAGCGGCGTCACCGGCAGCAATCGGACCACCCTGCCCAAGGTCCGCCGGGATCTGGCCTCGATCCTCACCGCTTTTGCGCCGATCGCCAAGGAGCGCGCCCTGATCGACGTGACGGCGACCGCCGAGATCGACATCCTGATCGCCACCGACTGTATCTCCGAGGGCCAGAACCTTCAGGACTGCGACTACCTGGTCAACTACGACATCCACTGGAACCCGGTCCGCATCATCCAGCGCTTCGGGCGCATCGACCGACTCGGCTCCCGCAACGGAATCGTCCAACTCGTCAACTTCTGGCCCAACATGGAACTGGACGAGTACATCAACCTGGAGGCCCGCGTCTCCGGCCGCATGGTGCTGCTCGACATCTCCGCGACAGGTGAGGAGAACCTCATCGAGACCACGGATTCCGGTCAGATGAAGGACCTGGAGTACCGGCGCCGTCAGCTTGAACAGCTTCAAAACGAGGTGGTGGACGCGGAAGACTTGGGCGGCGGCATCTCGATCACAGACATGACGCTGAACGATTTCCGCATGGACTTGGCGGAGTACCTCAAGGGCCGTGTCGAGACCCTGGACGCCATGCCCCCCGGCGCCTTCGCCGTCGTCCGGCTCGACCAGTTGTTCGGTAACCTGCTTGGGGATGAGGCTCTGGCGCCCGGTGTCATCTTCTGCCTGCGCAGCGACAACGCCCGCGTCCGCACCGACAGCACCTACGCGCTTGCCCCGCACTATCTGGTCTACTGCTCGGATGACGGCGAGACCCGACTCAACTTCAACAACGCCCGCAAGATCCTCGACCTGTTCAAGAAGCTGACCCTGGGCCGCTCCCACCCGGACCCGCACGCGCTCGCCGCCTTCCATGCCCTCACCCGCGACGGCACCGATATGAGTCACTATCAGGGGCTGCTCGCCAAGGCCGTCGCCGCGGTCACCGGCAAGGCCGAGGAGCGAGGCGTCGAGAGCCTGTTCAAGCGCGGCGGCACCGTACTGACCAACGACAGCTTTCGCGGCATTGATGACTTTGAGGTCATCGCCTATCTGATCATCTTGGAAAACACGCCGACATGACTGTTGTCGATCTGGCCAGTCTCAGTTACCAAGGCAAGCAGAGCCAAGTGGAGTGGCACGGATTGCATTTGAAGGGTGGGGACGCCTTCGATGCGTTCCTGAGCAAGGATGTCGCCGAGAGGTTACATGACGCGGAAGGCGCCGAAGACTTTGAAACCCACTTGAGGGGACTTGCCGGCACGGACTTTGCCCGCGACGGGCTGGCGGCGATTCTTGCGGCCGATATCCCTGAGGAGCGCGATTGGGCCGTTGGAGAGGCTATCGCGGAGGCCCACCTACAACAGGCACATAACCTAGTCTGGCCCTGGAACATGGAGCGTGACAAGCGCACGCCACGCGCGAGCCTGCCCGGCGCCGATCTCGTCGGTTTCCAGGTCCAGGGCAATGCGATTCGGCTGGCGCTCGGTGAGGTGAAGACCTCCCGCGATCCCAGCGCCCCGCCGAACGTCATGAACGGACGAGGCGGCATGAAGCACCAGATCGACGAATTGGCGCACAACCTGGGGCTGGTCGCTCGGCTACTAAAATGGCTCCAGCCGCGCTGTAAGGGCACGAAACATCAGGCATCGTTCGATGCGTCGGTGACTCTGCTTCTGGACTCCGGCAATCGCGCGGTCGCCCTGTTCGGTGTCTTGGTCCGTGACACCACGCAGGAGGAACAAGACCTTCGGCCGCGGGCGCAAACACTGGCCGCCTCCCTTCAAGCCCCGACAACCTGTCATTTGATCGCACTCTATCTGCCCTGCACTATCGCGGACCTTCCCGCGCACGTCTCCAGGGTCAAGTCATGAGCCCCCGGCTCCTCGAACAGATCGACAAGACCAGGCAGCAAGCGCTGCGGCAGGCCAGTCGGACTCAGATCCACCGGGAACTGCTGGGCCAGCCATTGGATGACGATCCGCAGGTCATAGGGCGCACGGTCGACGTGCTGGAGTTTGCTGTTCTCGATATGCTGCTGGAAGGCCGCGAGAAAAATGACGAGAACCAGCGGGAACTGCGACTCTGTGCTGCCGACGCCTTCCGCTTAATGCGTGCCCTGCCGAGGCCCAACGAGCCGCTGGAGGCTGCTACCTTCCTGTTGCGGGCTGCGGCGCTTGCCGTCCTGGGAGACAAGGGGGCCGACGCCGCCCGTTTTCTTACGGACGAAGCTTGGCCACTGCTCCCATTGGCGACCGGCGACTGGCGAGCCCAGACCTGGGCAACGATTCTCGATGTCTGGCTTCGGCTGATACGCAAGGGCGGCTGGTCGGATCGTGACGCCGTACTCGAAGGGATCGCGCGGCTGCGTGACTCCCAGGCGACCTTCGAGCAGGAATACCTCAAGGACCAAGATCCCGTCACGGCCAAGGCCGCCGCGCTGGAGTTGATCGGTCTCTACCATCTGGCGAAGGCCGCGGAGGTATTTGCGTTCTACATGACCGACGGCGTCGTTGATGGAAAATACCAAATTCATCAATTGCTCGACACCCACTTCGACCGTGCGCTAGCGGTTTGCGGTCACGCACAGTTGTTCGATTTGGAGCCACTGACTCGCCTTCTCGCCGCCTGTGCCGGGCAGATGGCCGAAAACGCGATCTGGACCGTCACGCGTGCCGTCAACTCGCGTGTGACCGAATTTGTGCGGACGCTGGTTGATCGGGGTCGCGGCGACCACGCCATCTTCGACGTGCTGCCTCCTCAACGCCGCGCGCTCGCCGAGAAGGGCCTGCTCGGTTCGAGCCGTCGTGCGGTGGTCGTCAGTCTGCCGACATCGAGCGGTAAGACGCTGATTGCGCAGTTCCGCATCCTTCAGGCACTGAATCAGTTCGATATTGAGCGGGGCTGGGTCGCCTATCTGGCGCCGACGCGTACCCTCGTGAACCAAATCGCCCGGCGTCTGCGCCGCGACTTCGAGCGGCTCGGGATCGTCGTGGAGCAGGTGAGCCCCGCCGTCGAAGTCGACAATGTCGAGGCCGATCTACTGAAACAACGCAATCCTTCCGATGCCTTCCGCGTGCTGGTAACGACACCGGAGAAGCTCGACTTGATGCTGCGCCAGGGTTGGGAGGCAGCCATTGGCCGCCCGCTGGCACTCGTCGTTGTCGACGAGGCACACAACATCGGCGACGGTAGCCGCGGGCTCAAGCTTGAACTCCTCCTTGCCACCATCAACAGCGAATGCCAACGAGCCCAATTCCTGCTGCTGACACCCTTCATCAGCAATGCCCGTGAAGTCGCGCGCTGGCTCGGCGGGGCCAACTCGCAGGATGTCAGTCTGGCATTGGACTGGCAGCCAAACGATCGCGTTATTGGCATTGTCCAGCCGGAAAAAGGTCAGGCGATTAAAGGGCGCAGCTTCGACTACAGCCTGCGAATGGAGACCGTCCATACCTCCCGGCAAACCCTGGCCGTTGATGAGATCCTGAAATTACCAAAGAATACCGCGATTGCCCGGACTTTTAGCAAGGTCCAAGATCAAAGCACGCTCGCTGCCGTGACCGCCCAGCGCCTCCAGGAGCGTGGCCCGGTTATTGTGATGCACCAGCGCCCCGATTGGGTTTGGTCACTTGCCGAAAAACTCAGAATCGATGCCAATAAGATGCCTGCGGTGCCTGCCAGAGTGGCGTTGGTACAGCGATTCTTGGAACTGGAAATGGGTGCGGGCTTCCCGTTGCAAGACCTTCTTTCCTATGGCATCGGAGTCCATCACTCGGGGCTTTCCGACGATGTGCGCGCACTGATGGAGCGGCTGTTTGAAGAAAAAGAATTGCACTTTCTGGTAGCCACCACCACCATTGCGCAGGGTGTCAACTTTCCGTTGACCGGGGTCGTGATGGCCTCCCATCAATACCCCTATGGCATGGACATGCCTCCTGAAGATTTCTGGAATATCGCGGGTCGGGCAGGACGGATCGGACAGGGTACCCTGGGTGTCGTGGCGTTGGTCGCTAACACAGAGTCAAAGGCGGCTGGCCTTCGTGACTTCGTTAATCGTCAAACGGATGATCTCAATTCAGCGCTGATTACCCTGGCGAACGAGGCCGGGGACCTCATGGGTGACCTGGGAAACATCGTCTACAGCCGCCCGGAGTGGTCAGCCTTTGTCCAATATCTGGCCCATACCTACCGTCAGATGGGACAACCGGACGACTTTGCCGATGAGATCGAACAAGTCCTGCGCGGGACCTTTGGCTTCGACAAACTGCGTAGCCAGAATCCCAGCCTTGCCAATAAGCTGCTGGGGGGTGTCCATGCCTATGTCGGTTATCTCAGCAAACCACGGCAACCACTTAAATTGGTCGATAGCACCGGATTCTCGCTACAAAGCGTCATGACTGTATTGAGTGCTGCGCGGGAGCAGGGCATTCGCGCCGAGTCCTGGAATGCCGACGCATTGTTTAGCAAGGACAGCCCCGACCTCAAGAACATGATGGGCGTACTGCTGCGCGTCCCCGAGCTGCGTGACAATCTTGCAGCGGTGACCGGTGGCGCCGGTCCGGACGGCGATAAACTGTCCCTGATCGTCAAGGACTGGGTCAACGGTGTGTCCCTGCCCGAAATCACTCAACGGTGGTTCACGGACAAAGGTGATGATCACACGGCTGCTCTGACCAAGTGTGGCCAGAGGTTGTTCGGCAAGCTGACCCAGACGGCTGCTTGGGGGTTAGGCGCACTGCTCTCGATTACCGGGAGCGAGATCCCGGAAGAACAGCGCAATGCACTGAACAATCTACCATCCCGGGTCTTTTATGGCGTCAATAGCGATGGCGCGGTCGTCCTGAGGTTACTCGGTGTCCCGCGTGCAGCAGCCTCCTGCCTGGCCGACACCATGGGCGATGTCCTGGCGCAGCCTCTACCCAAGATCCGCGTACGTTTGCGCACGATGGACCAGGCCGCCTGGCAGGATGCACTCGGACCGGGACAAGGTGAGACTTACCGAAAGGTCTGGCGAGTCCTTGAAGGCATTGAGGATTTTTGATTGCTGATTGCTGATTGACCAGATGATCCGACCTACAATCAAAAATCGAAAATCCTAAATCAAAAATGACCGAGCTTCTGTACCACTTCTTGAATGTTCCCGCCTCCTGCCGCCTGGGCAAGCGGGTCTTCAAGAAGCTGTTGGAGGAGAACGCCGACCTGGGGGTTGGGGACCGCAAGACCCTGCGGGACGATCTGGATAGCGTCACCTGGGCCTACACCCTCAAGCCGAGCACCATCCAGATTCCGCCTTATGAGGATGCGGAGCGCGAGTACCTGGAAATTGCCCTGCTCCAGGCGGACCTGCGGACGCCGCAAGGCGCAGACCGCCTCGCCCGGATCATCCACCGTGCGATTCCGTACCCCGTCATCCTCGTCTTCAATCTACAATCCCCAATCAACAATCATCAATGCCGCATCAGCCTCGCCCACAAGCGGTTCAGCCAGGTCGCGAAGGGCGCTATCGTTGCGGAAGACTTCCTGGCCACGGGCTGGATCGATCTTGCTGAGCCGACGCCGCACCAGCAGGCGCTCCTCGCGAGCCTTCGGGTTGCGGACCTACCCCAGACTCATTTCTATGCCCTCTACGCGGCCCTGGCGAACCGCTTGGTTGCGCTGGACTGTGCCGATTTGAGCGGCGAATATCGGATCGAACCGGTTCCGGAGCGTTGCATTCAGCGGCGCGAGCATCTTGCAGCCGCCCATGCGCTGACTGTCCGGATCAGCGGCATCAAGGCGCAGATCAGAAAAGAGACCCAGTTCAACCGGCAGGTCGAACTGAATACCCTGATCAAAGAATTGGAACGGCAGCTTCGTGAAACGGTTGCGCATTTATGATTTCGGATTGATGATTTATGATTGCTATTCTTGAAGCAGTCACTCATCGTCCGACCGTCCGCATCCTCAATCAACAATCATCAATCGAAAATCAAAAATGAAAAGGCTCGACCCGAAGACCGATGGTGCATCGGCCGACATCACGGCGGAGAACATCGCGGCCCTCAAGGCACTGTTCCCCGAGTGCGTCGCCGAGGGGAAGGTCGACTTCGAGGTCTTGCGGGAGTTGCTCGGTAGCGAGGTTGATGACCGCCCCGAGCGCTACAGCTTCAATTGGAACGGCAAGAGCCGGGCGCGGCGCATCGCGCAGACCCCATCCACGGGGACGCTTCGCCCCTGTCGGGAGGAATCGGTCAACTGGGATACGACGCAGAACATCTTTATCGAGGGCGACAACTTGGAGGTGCTCAAGCTGTTGCAGAAGAGCTATCACAAGCGAGTGAAGATGATCTATATTGATCCGCCTTACAACACAGGAAACGAGTTCATCTATCCGGATAAATACCAGGATAATCTGGAAACCTACCTTCGCTATACGGGGCAAACCGACAAAGAGGGATTGAAGCTGGCTGCTAACGCGGACACATCGGGACGCTACCATACGAATTGGCTAAACATGATGTTGCCTCGATTGAAGCTTGCGCGAAACATGCTCACGGAAGACGGGGTTATATTTGTTTCGATAGACGACATAGAGGCGGCTAACCTGCTGAAGTTATGCGATGAACTTTTTGGCGAAGAGAATCACATTGCAACGATAGTTTGGCAGAAGCGATATGTATCGAATGTAACTGCTAAGTGGCTTTCGGATATGCACGATTTCGTGCTCATGTATGCGCGCAATCGTGATCTTGTCGCCATTAACGACTGGGAAAGAAATGATGATCAGTTGGCAGCCTACAAGAATCCAGACGCAGATAAGCGAGGCAACTGGCGCGCACAGGATTTGTCCGCAAGCAAGCCTTACAACGCGGGTCTATTCACGATAATTGGGCCGACGGGGAAGCAATTCACTCCCCCGCCGAATCGCTACTGGCGGTGCAACGAAGCACAATTCAGGAAGTGGGATGCGGATAATCGAATTTGGTGGGGTGTTAACCGCGATGCGCGCCCAATGCTTAAGTCATTCCTGAACGAATCTGAAAACGGTATTACTCCTCACACTTGGTGGGATTATGCTTTCGCAGGTCACAACAAAGAGGCAACATTGGGGCTTAAGAGCTTGTTTGGAGGTGACGCGCCTTTCGATACCCCAAAGCCTGTGAAACTGATTGAGCGAATGATTGATCTCGTATGCGACGACGGAGATATCGTTTTCGATTTTTTTGCTGGCTCTGCCCCGCTGGCAGAGGCGGTGCTAAGAAATACATCGAAGGGACGCAAACTCCGATTCATCGTCGTCCAGCTTCCTGAACCAACGGAACGGAGCGATTTCTCAACAATTGCAGAAATTGCGAAAGAGCGGATTCGGCGCGTGCTTATCGATATTCGGAAATCTACCATTTCACTGCCAAGAGTAGGCGAGTCGGCACAGTCAGAACTGATAACGAGTCCGTTGGGTTTCCGCGTTTTCAAGCTTGACGCCAGCAATCTCAATCCCTGGGATGCTGAGTCCGACAACCTCGAACCAGCCCTACTCGACTCGATAGAGAACATCAAACCCGATCGGACCGAGTTCGATATCCTCTACGAACTCTTGCTCAAATACGGTTTGGACCTCGCTGTTCCAGTCGAGCAACGGAAAATTGCGGGCAAGACGGTCTATGTCGTTGGCGCCGGGGCACTGATCGTCTGTCTCGCCGATGGCGTCACGCTGGAGGTGGCCGAGGGCATCGCTGCGCTGAAGGCGGAGCTTCAACCCGAGATCACGCGCGTGGTCTTCAAGGACGCCGGCTTTCCGAACGATGTCGTCAAGACCAACACGTTGCAGATCCTGCGCCAGGCTGGCATCGACGACGTTAAGTCATTGTAGATTTCTGATTTTTGATTGATGATTTCAGTCATTAGCAGTTCCCCGGCGACAATCAACGCTCTGAATTCCTAAGTCCGAAATCCTAAATCTGAATTCACAAATCTGAAATCAAAAAATGCCCGATCCCGCCTCCCCCTCCGATGTCCCGTACACCTGCGGTGAAATCCTGTTCTACCAGACCGAAGACGGTGGTACCCGGGTTGCCTGCCGCTTCGAGGACGAGAGTATCTGGCTGAGCCAGGCGTTGCTGGTCGAACTGTTCCAGACCTCAAAGCAAAACATCAGCCTGCATCTCAAGAACGTCTTCGACGAGGGGGAGTTGGACCCTGATCGAGTTGTCAAGGATTACTTGACAACTGCCGCGGACGGCAAGGCATACCGGGTCAAACACTACAACCTGGATGCCGTGATTGCGGTCGGATACCGGATACGCAGCGGCCGTGGCACTCACTTCCGGCAGTGGGCGACGGAAACACTACGGGAGTATCTGGTCAAGGGCTTCGTCATGGACGACGAGCGCCTCAAGAATCCCCCCGTCGCTGGGTCCGGGGTTCCGGACTACTTCGATGAACTGCTGGAGCGCATCCGCGACATCCGCGCCATGCGGACGATCAGGCGCGACGTCGCAAGCAGGTGTTTATGTCCGACTGGGAGGAGAAACTGGATGCCTTTCTCGCATTCAACGACCGTCGGGTCCTGCCCGATGCGGGCCAGGTGACGAGGAAGTCTGCCGACGCCTTCGCATCGCAGGAGTACGAAACCTTCGCGGAGCGTCGGCGGTCCTTCAAGGAAACCGAGGGCGAAAAGGCGGCGATGCAGGCCCTTGAGGATCTGGCGAAGCAACATAGCGAATTTTAGATTGATGATTTTGGATTTATGATTTTTCAGCGTACCAATCATCAATCGCAAATCTTCAATCAGCAATGCCATCGTGGACTCAAGAGAACTAAAGGAGCGTACCAAACAGTTCGCCCTGCGCATCATCCGCGTAGTCGATGCGTTACCGAAAACGACATCAGGTAGGGCGATAGGGAACCAGTTGGTGCGCGCTGGGACCGCTGTCGGCGCCAATTACCGGGCTGCTTGTCGGGGGCGATCAAGGGCGGAGTTCATCGCAAAGCTCGGTGTCGTCATTGAAGAGGCCGACGAATGCGGCTATTGGCTGGAGTTGATCATGGAAACAGGCCTTCTGCCGCGCAGCAGAATCGAACCATTGCATCAGGAAGCAAACGAGTTAGCGGCGATCTTTGTGGCATCTGTTCAAACATCCAAATCAGCAATCCCAAATCATAAATCATAAATAGATGAAGATCCAATTCAGTTCCGATCTGGACTACCAAGCCGAGGCCATCGCGTCCATCGTCGATGTCTTCCAAGGCCAAGAGACCTGCCGGACCAATTTCACAGTGGCCGCACTCACTGACCATCCGCAGATGGACTTGGCCCTGGAAGGGGAGGACAGCGATCTGGGTATCGGGAATCGGCTGCGCCTGCTCGACGAGGATATCCTGACGAACGTCCGCGCGGTACAGTTGCGCAATGGGCTGGCGCCGTCCGCGGCGCTCAATGGGATGAACTTCACGGTGGAGATGGAGACCGGCACCGGCAAGACCTACGTGTATCTGCGCACCATCTTCGAGCTGCACCGCGCCTATGGTTTTACCAAATTCATCATCGTTGTGCCATCGGTCGCCGTCAAGGAGGGTGTCCATAAATCGCTGCAAATGACCGAGGAGCACTTTCGGGGCATCTACGAGAACGCGCGGCTCGATTACTTTGTCTACGACTCCCAGAAGCTCGGCCAGGTGCGCAATTTCGCGACCAGTGACAGCATTCAGGTCATGGTGATCAATATCGATGCC
The DNA here is from genome assembly GCA_964470155.1 of uncultured Lamprocystis sp. Taxonomy (GTDB): domain Bacteria; phylum Pseudomonadota; class Gammaproteobacteria; order Chromatiales; family Chromatiaceae; genus Thiodictyon. The sequence goes on from CAYYAY010000008.1 coordinate 77,929, forward strand.
TTCCGCAAAAGCTTCACTGACCCGTCGAAAGAGGATAAAGCGAATATCATCCATCGGCCTCATGACCGGATGACTGGCAGTCGGCCCATCGAGTTCATCCAGGCGACCAACCCCATCGTGATCATCGACGAGCCCCAAAGCGTCGATACGACCCCGAAGAGCCGCGAGGCGATCAACTCGCTGAACCCGCTCTGCACACTGCGCTACTCGGCGACTCATGTTGAGAAGCACAACATGCTGTTCCGATTGGACTCGGTGGACGCCTACGAGCGCAAGCTGGTGAAGCAGATCGAGGTGGCCGGCATCGAGGTCGAGGATGGATTCAACCGGGCCTATGTGAAATTGCTGGAGGTGGATAACCGCCACGGCGGCGTGCGGGCACGCATCGAACTGGACCTGGTGCAACCGGGCGGTACTGTCGCGCGCACGGCCAAATGGGTTCGCAGCGGCGATGACCTGCTGGATCTGTCACGGGGACGTTCGGTCTACGACGGCTATATCATCGAGGACATCGACTGCACCCCAGGCAACGCGTACATCAGCTTCACCAGTAAGCCCGACATCGTGCGCCTGAACGAGAGTATCGGCCAGGTGGATGCCGATCACTACAAGCGTTTGCAGATCCGCAAGACGGTGCAGACCCATCTGGAGAAGGAACTGCTGTTGCGCCCGCGAGGAATCAAGGTGTTGAGCCTGTTCTTTATCGACCGGGTTGCGAACTATCGGGGCTATGACGAGCAGGGTAACAGTCAACCGGGCAAGTATGCGCGCATGTTTGAAGAGGAGTACCGCGCCGAGATCAGAAAGCCGAAGTACGACAGCCTCTTTGGAGAGATCGAGCGGGAGACTGCGGTGGAGGGTATCCACGACGGCTATTTCGCCGCCGACAAGAAGAAGGTGGCGGGTCGCGCCGTGACCCTGTTCAAGGAGTCCAAGGGCGAGGGCACGACCGCCGCCGACGAAGACGCCTACAACACGATCATGCGCGACAAGGAGTGGCTGTTGAGCTTCGAGTGCAAGCTCAAGTTTATCTTCTCACACTCGGCCCTGCGCGAGGGTTGGGACAACCCGAACGTCTTCCAGATCTGCACGCTGAATGAGACGGCCTCGGTGATGAAGAAGCGCCAGGAGATCGGACGCGGGTTGCGGATCGCGGTGAATCAAGAGGGCGAACGGGTACACGGGTTCGAGGTCAACCGGCTCACCGTCATGGCCAACGAGTCCTATCACCGCTTTGCCGAGCAGCTTCAGAAGGAGATCGAGCAGGAAACCGGCATCCGCTTCGGCTTGGTGGAGACGCATCTGTTCGCGAACATCCCGGTCACCGACGCGCAGGGTAACACCGTGTATCTCGGCACTGAAGCGTCCAGGGTTCTCTGGAACCACCTGTGTTCCATGGGTTACATCGACAACAAGGGGCATGTCCAGGATGCCTTGAAAACCGCTCTGAAGCAGAACGCCGTGGATCTGCCCGAGCAATTCAAGGCCCAAGCCGAGCAGGTTCAGGCGGTGCTGCGCAAGGTGGCCGGCAATCTGAACATCCAGGATGAAGCTAAACGAGAGGTGGTCAAGCTCAACAAGGCCGTCTACCTCAGCGAAGACTTCAAACAGCTTTGGGACCGCATCAAGTATCGCACCACCTTCCGGGTCGATTTCGACTCCGAGAAGCTGATCGAGACCTGCGCGACCGAGATCCGCGACAACCTCAAGGTCGGCAAGGCACGCTTCGTGACGCGTACCGCCCGCATCGCCATCGACCGGGGCGGTGTGGCGGCCCAGGGGATTGCGGAGTCGGTCGCCGTGTTCGACGGGCGTGACTATCAGTTGCCCGACGTGGTGGGTTATCTGCAGAACGAGACCAATCTGACCCGGCGGTCCATCGTTGAGATCATGATCCGCAGCGGTCGCTTGTCGGACTTCAAGAACAACCCGCAGAAGTATATCGAACAGGTCGCTGCCATCATCAAACGGCAGATGCGGCTATTTATTGTGGACGGGATCAAATACCAGCGTATCGGGGACCGGGACTGCTACGCCCAGGAGCTGTTCGAGCAAAACGAGTTGTTCGGGTATCTCAGCAAGAATATGATCGCAAGCGCCAAGTCGGTCTACGACCACATCGTCTACGACTCGGAGGTAGAAGAGGAGTTCGCCCGCTCATTCGAGCAGAGTGAGGAAGTGAAGGTCTTTGCCAAACTGCCCGGTTGGTTCAAGATTGACACCCCGCTGGGCAGTTACAACCCCGACTGGGCGGTGCTGGTGGATATGAGCGGCAGGCCGCGTCTGTTCTTTGTCGTCGAGTCCAAGGGGAGCCTGTTCAGCGACGCCTTGCGACCGATCGAGCAGGGCAAGATCGACTGCGGCAAGGCCCACTTCAAGGCGCTTGGGACCGATGTGCAATTCGCCGTCGCCAACAATTATGCGACGTTCAGCAGCGAACTAACTGGCTAGGCGACACACGTCTACCCTTTTCTATCGAAAAGGGCCAAACCCGACAGTCGCCCAGTACCCCGGACAGGGTGTCGTTGGTGGTTTGCTGGACGAAGTGGCCCTGCGGAGGCCGCTCCCACGACTGGGATCATCCGTTGCGTCGCGCGGCTTCGCCGAGCGACCGCCAGTCGAACACCTCGATTCCTTCACGGCTGTAGGCCTCCGCCCCGCCGTAGATCAGCCAGCCCGGCAGCGCCTGCTCGCCGGCGAGGGTCTGCCATTTGGCGAGACCCTTGAGCCATTCGCGCACCAAGGTCGCGCCCGACTTGATCTCGATGCCCTGTAAGCGCCCGCCCATCTCGAAGAGCAGATCGATCTCATGACCGGTATTGTCGCGCCAGAAATACAACCCGGCGGGCCGGCCGTTGTTGAACCGCTGCTTGACGAACTCGCCGACCGCCAGGGTCTCGAACAGCGTCCCGCGCTGCGGGTGGATATTCAGCATTGCGCTGTCCTTGATGCCGAGGAGCGCCGCGGCGAGGCCGGTATCCAGAAAGTAGAGCTTTGGTGTCTTGACCAACCGCTTGCCGAAGTTGCGGTGATAGGGCGGCAAGAGCAGGATGAGGTAACTCGCCTCCAGCACACTGAGCCATTCGCGCGCGGTGGTGTGCGAGACGCCGCAGTCGTTGGCCAGTGCCGACAGGTTGAGTAACTGGCCGGTGCGCGCCGCGCACAATCGCACGAACCGCTGGAACAGCGCCAGGTCCCGCACCGCCAACAGTTGGCGGACGTCGCGCTCCAGGTAGGTCGCGATGTAATTCGGAAACCAGTCGTCGGGCAGCAGCGAACGGTCGTACAACGGCGGAAAGCCGCCGCGCCACAGCAGGGTGTCCAGGTTCGATGGGAGCAGATCGGCGCCAGCCAGTTCAGCGATCGAAAACGGCAACAGTTCGATCCACCCCACGCGACCGGTCAGTGATTGGCTGATGCGCGACATCAGTCCGAACTGCTGTGAGCCGGTCAGCACGAAATCGCCCATGCGTCCCCGGTGGTCGATCAGCCCCTGCAAATAAGACATCAGCTCCGGGCCGTGCTGCGCCTCGTCGATGATCGCGCCGTCCGGGAAGCGGGCGAGGAAGCCCCGCGGGTCGGCGAGGGCAAGTTCGCGCTGGTCAGGATCTTCCAACGTAACATAGGGGCGGTCGGCAAAGAGCATCCGGGCCAGAGTGGTCTTCCCGGATTGGCGCGGCCCGGTGATGGCGAGGATCGGGAATCCGCGTGCCAGGCGCAACGCGGTCTCTTTAGCATGGCGTGGAATCATCCGCCGATCTTACAGATTGCAGGTTGTACTTGCAATCTGTAAGAATCGGTCCGAATAGTGACATAATCCATTTGGATTCATCGGCTTGATATTGCCTGCCGCAGTCATTACCCACCGGGAATTCGAGCGAGCAACCTCCATGACAGAAGAACTCCGCATCGGCGTGACCGGTATGACCTGTGCCTCCTGCGTGGCGCGGGTTGAGCGGGCCATCGCGCGGCAGCCGGGGGTCGAGTCGGCGCTGGTCAACCTGGCGGCGGAGACCGCGGTCGTGCGGTTCGCCGGGACCGCGGTTCCGCTGCTCCTAGATGCCGTTCGCGCTGCCGGCTATGAGCCGGTGTTGGCGTCCGCGACCATCGGGATCGAGGGCATGACCTGCGCGTCCTGTGTGGCGCGGGTCGAGCGAGCCATCAAGGCTCTACCGGGGGTGCTCTCGGCCGCGGTCAATCTCAGCACCGAAACCGCGACGGTCGAGTTCCTGGCCGCGAGCGTCAGCCGCGAGCGGATCAGCCAGGCGGTCCGCGAGGCCGGCTATGAGCCGCGGGCGGCGGAGCAGGCGCCGGATGAGGCCGGGGTCCGGCAGGCCGCCGCCCTGGCGGGACTGCGTCGCGACCTGCTGGCGGCCGTGGTCCTGACCCTGCCCCTGGTATTGGTGAGCATGGGGCGGATGCTCTGGTTCGGCCATGCCGACATGTCGCACGGTGCGGTACCGGCACCGGTGACGTTCTGGGGTTGGCTGGAACTGGCCCTGGCCACGCCGGTGCTGCTGTGGGCCGGCCGCCGCTTCCTGAGTTCCGGTTGGCGGGAACTGCGTCACCTGAGCCCCGGGATGAACAGCCTGGTGATGCTCGGCAGCAGCGCCGCCTACCTCTATTCGGTCGCCGCGCTGACCCTGCCGGGCCGCTTCCCCCCCGGCACCGCCAACCTCTATTTCGAGGCGTCGGCGGTCATCGTGACCTTCATCCTGCTCGGGCGCTATCTGGAGGCCCTGGCCAAGGGCCGGACGTCCGAGGCGATCCGGCGCCTGATGCAGCTCCAGCCGCACAGCGCCCGGGTGGTGCGCCCGGAGGGAGAGGCCGAGATCCCGGCCGCCGCCGTGGTGCCGGGCGACCTGATCGCGGTGCGGCCCGGCGAGCGCATCCCGGTCGACGGGACCCTGACCGAGGGCGGCAGTCATGTCGATGAATCGATGATCAGCGGCGAGTCGCTGCCGGTCCGTAAGGGACCGGGCGACCCGGTGGTTGGGGCCACCGTCAACGGCACCGGCGCCTTCCGTTATCGCGCCACCCGAGTGGGGGCCGACATGGTACTGGCGCAGATCGTGCGGCTGGTCGAGGATGCGCAAGCCGGCAAGCTGCCCATACAGCGGACGGCCGACCGGATTGCCGCGGTCTTTGTGCCGACCGTCATGGCCGTGTCGCTCCTGACGTTCGTCACCTGGCTATGGGTCGGCCCGGCGCCCGCGCTGGCGCATGCCTTCGTGGCCGCGGTCAGCGTGCTGCTGATTGCCTGCCCCTGCGCCATGGGGCTCGCCACGCCCACCGCGATCATGGTCGGTACCGGCCGCGGGGCCGCCCTGGGGATCCTCTTTCGCCGCGGGGACGCGCTGGAAACCCTGGCGCGGGTGGATCAGGTGGTGCTCGACAAGACCGGAACCCTGACCGCGGGGCGGCCGGCGCTCACCGATCTCGCGGCCTTCGGGATGACCGAAGAGGCGGCCCTGGCACTGGCCGCCGCCCTCGAGCAGCACAGCGAACACCCGATCGGCGCCGCGCTGGTGCAGGCCGCGCGGGAGCGGGGGCTGGTGCTCGCCGCGGCGACCGAGGTCGAGGCTGTCCCCGGCTATGGCATCCGCGCCCGCGTGGACGGCAGTCTGGTCGCCGTCGGTTCTGCCCGCTATATGGACCGTCTGGGCGTCGCGCTCGCGGCGGGTGCCGCGTCGGCGGCACGCCTGGCCGACGCGGGGAAATCGCCCTTGTATTTGGCGGCCGACGGACAACTGGCGGCCGTACTGGCGGTGGCCGATCCGGTCAAGGCGGGCAGTCGGGCGGCCGTCGCCCGCCTGCACGACCTGGGGCTCTCGGTCACCCTGCTGACCGGCGACGGCAGCCGCACCGCGGCGGCGGTGGCGCGTCAGTTGAACATCGAACAGGTCGTGGCCGAGGCGCTGCCGGCGGATAAAATTTCGGAGATCAAACGGCTGCAGGCCGCCGGCCACACCGTGGCCTTTGTCGGTGACGGTATCAACGATGCCCCGGCGCTGGTTCAAGCCGACGTCGGTATCGCCATGGGGTCGGGCACCGCCATCGCCGTCGAGGCCGGCGAAGTCGTTCTGATGACGGCCGACCCGGCGGCCATTGCCGACGCCATCGCACTGGCGCGGCGCAGCCTGGGCACCATCCGCGGCAATTTCTTCTGGGCCTACGGCTATAACGTCGCCCTGATCCCGCTGGCGGCCGGCGTCTTCTACCCGCTGACCGGATGGCTGCTCAACCCGATGATCGCCGCGGCGGCCATGAGCGTCTCGAGCCTGTTCGTGGTCGCCAACAGCCTGCGGCTGCGGCGTTTCAGGTCGCCGTAGGCCATCCGGGGGCCGGCGTAAGGACTGAACGATGCTTCTGGATAGCAAGGCTCGAAGGAAAGTTGGCGACCTGCTCGCGGAGCGACTCGCTATTGGCGCACGGCTTTCGATGTTGTCGAATGGCAGGAGGCTCTTCAAGATCCGGCTGATATCCGACGGCCAGGCGGGCAGCTTGGTGCAGGCCGACCGCCTTGCCGCGGCATGACCGCCGTCAGTCGCTTGGACCAGGCGAAGGTGCCTGCGCCTGGTCATCTGGCTCTCCCCGCCATACTCCCCCGCCAGCCGCGATGTACCAGGCGATGATTTCCCGCGAGATGGTGCGATTAACATCGCATCGGCCGCGCCGGGATTCGGCCGTAGCCGTACACCGCGAGGCGCAATCGCCGCCGCAGTGCCAGTAGCAGAAACAGCTTCGGCAACCGCTCCGCCGTTCTTCCTGAGCAACAGCGAAGGCGGCGACCCGATTTGGGGCAATCCTCAGCGCCTCGGGCGTGGCCTCGCCGATGGTAAAGCTGGCCGTTGCCGAGTGGCGCCGGTCGTGCGTCTCGAAACAGGTGACCACATCGCCCTCCGGGGTCACGACCAGCGCCTCCTCCGGGGCACGACAGAAGGCACTGGCGATGACCCAAGGGCGTGCCCCGGAGTAAAAGAGGGTCCGGTCATGGCGCATCGCAATCTCGAAGGCGCCCATGAAGCCGTTCACGAAGGCCGCTCCCTGCTCCGGGGTTGGATCCGTGTAGATACCCCGCTGGCCCGAGTAGGCCGGCTCCACCTGCATGACCTGGCAGTCCGTCCGGGAGCACAGGAGTTCGATCCCCTCCGCGAGGCGCCCAAAGGTCGCCGGGGTGGCGGTCAAGCGCACACCGTAGCGCAGTCCACTGCCGTCCAGAGCGCGGATGGTCTGCAGCACGGCTGAGAAGGACCCGCGTCCGCTCGCCCGTGGGCGCTGCGTATCCTGCACCTTTCGGATGCCGTCGAAGGAGATACTGAGTCCGTCGAAGTGATCCAGAATAAAGTGTTGCTGGCGCTGGCTCCAGACCCCGTTCGAGGCCATGGAGATATGGCAAGGCAGGTCTTTGGCACGCGCATAACGAACCGCTGCCTCCAATACCTCCCAGTTCAGGGTCGGCTCCCCTCCGCCATGTAGCGCAAGACCGAATTCATCTCGGCCGAATGCACGGGCGTTCTCGTAAGCCGTGTCGATAACCCGTTGGGCCAAGGGCCATGACATCCGATAACTCGTGTCCTCCCCGCCCCGCGCATAACAATAGGTACAGCGCAGATTGCAGGCGCTGGTCAACAGCAGCGTTGCGGTGGTGGGTCGGTGCCCCTGGGAGCCTGGACACCAGAGCTCGGGAGGCTTCGGGTCCGGCTCCCAAAAGCCGATCTGCTCCAAGAAGGCGTCGCTCTCCGCTGGCGCCGGGAACTGTCCCGCAAGGCGTTGCTCGATACGCCGTAGCAGCGCCGCGTTGGCAACGAATGCCAGGCGCTTCAGCGGCCGATAGACGATAAATTTGCCTTCAAATGGAATCCAATGAATGTCCAAGTGCGGTGCCTCTCTGTGTCGTATGGTGTCCGTCCTTTTCCATCACGGCTTGTGCCAGCCAATGTGCGGTCAACAGTTGTTGCACCCGACAACGAAAGCTGTTACCTGCCGCCAAGTCGATGGTCTGGAGTCCCGGTTGGGAAGCATATTCATCCGCGGCATAGCAGGTCTCCGGACAATCTCGGGCACAGTGATAGGCATTGATGCATCCCTGGCAGCGGTGGGGGATCGCGCCAGCCACGGAACGTAAATGACCAATACGCTGCTCATCCAGCGCCAATGCCGTGCGATTGGCATTCCAGTAGCCGATGGTCGGCGCGCCGGCTTCGCGCCCGCCGGTTCCGAGAAAACACCCGAGCACCGCGTCACTAGGGCCGATTTGCAGGACGTCCTTCAGGAAATTGCAATGGGGGCCATGCAATTCGTCGAGTCTGGCGCCGGCGAGCTCGATCGGTAGGCCCAGGGTCTGCGCATGCCCTTCGGCTGCCAGATAGTGCTGGACGAAAGTCGGCGCATCCGCTGCCGCGAATCCCCCGCCGGCCCGGCCATTCACGCCGTAGACCGGCTCCAAACGCAGCGTTGCCGCCCCCAACCTGGTATATGCGTAGTCGACGATCTCCGTGAGCCGTTCTACCGATCGAGCGGTGATGGTTGCCCGTACCATCAGGCGCCTCCCGGCGGCATGGACAGCATCCGCCGTCGTCTCGATCCGGCGAGCGGTGCGACCCCCGTTGACGGTGGGACGCTGGTGGTCCTGGATGTCCGGCGGCCCATCGCAGGAGAGGCCGACCAGATCGAACCAATCGGCCAGGCGGCGCGCGAATTGACGGGACATGACCCCGTTGGTCGCGATATAGCCGAACCACCCGACGCCCGCCTGTTCCGCCGCGGCCCGCGTCAGGCCGATCGACTGTTCGACCAGCTTGGGGTGGAGGCTCGCCTCGCCACCACCATGAATGACGAGGGACAACGGCATCGCGCGCCGTCGGCAATGAGCGGCGACGGTCAAGGCTGCCAGACGCAGGGCGCCTTTCTCGATCGATGGGGCAGCCGAGCCGCGATCCGCGGCGGCCGAGTAACAATAGGGGCAGGCCAGATTGCAGCGGTTGCTCAGAACGACGGTCAGGCAGACCGGCCGGAAGGGCGCTGCGACCTGCCGCTCCCAGTCCGCCACCGCGGTCCCTGCCGCGTCTGCCAAGCTGGCGGCCAGGCGCACGGTCGCGGCATCTGGAAGGTGCCCGGTCCCCTGCCACAGGTCACGGAGGGTATTGAAGCGCGGGGTTTCCACGACCGCCACCTGACCGGGAGTATAGATGGCCGTGCGTTCGCCAACCGCAAGGCCGAAGATCGGCAATGTCGGATGGCAGCGTGTCGGCGCCGCCTGGGCGCGTGTTGAATCGTCGCCGCGGCCCTGTCCGGTCATTCTTCCCCCAATACTTCAAGCCGATAGAGGCCCTGCCGGCCGGCGGCCGTGCGAACCAGTCTGACCGTCTCGACCTCAGTCGCGGCCAACAAGGCCGCCTCGCATTCCCGGCCATCCGTCCAGCGATCAGGCGAAACCGAGGGGGCGATGAAGTAGAACAATCCACCCCCCGCATCGGCTGCCAGTCCCTCCAGCGCGTCAGGCGCGCACCCCGCCCACGGGGTGAAGGCGGCCGAACGGCCCTCGGCCAGGACCAGTGCCGGGACCGCCGTAATCACCAGAGCGTCCGGCGGGAGATCGGCGAGAGCCTCGCGCAAGAAGGCCGTATCGGCGCGCGGGATGGCGGTTTCCAGGTCCTGACTCGCCGTGTGCTGCGCCCCCCAGACCAGCACGATGCCAAACAGGGTCGCGCCCAAGGCCCCGAGTACGACCGGGCGCAGGGCGGGGACCCGCCGACCGAGATCGACCAGGCCGGCCGCGGCCCCCAGGCTGAGCGGGGCGAGCCACGCCAGCAGCATGCGCTCCCCGCCCGGCAGCGTGACGCGACCGGCGAAATAGAACAGTGCCGGCCCCATCCCGAGTGCCAACCAGGCGACCAGCGGCAGCGCGACTCGCCGTGGGGTGGCGATGACCAGACCATAGAACGCCAGACCAAGCGCGGCGGTCGTCACGGGTTCCCCGGCAAGGTAACGGGCAAGGGCACCGAGGTTTGTTGTCAAGTGGGTCAACCCAAACCCCACCTCGCCGGGCAGGTCCGGATCGTAACCGTGCGTTAGGACCCCGAGGTGCATCGCCTGAGGGAGCAAGATGATCGCGGCGACGGCCGCGGGCCAGCGGGCGGCGCCCAAGCCCTGCGAGCCATCGCGGGCGAAGATCGCCATCAGGCACACCGCGACCAACATCAAACTCTCGTTGCGTACCTGGACCGCGACCGCCAGGAGCGCCGCGAGCGCCCAAGCGTTGCGGGGATACGGCGCGCCGGCATAGCGGAGCGCCAACAAAACGGCCAAGGCCGCGGTACACGCGGCCAGCGTTTCCGCGGTCCCCGTGCGCGACCAGGTAGCATTGGCCGGCAGGCCGGCATAGACGATCGCGGCCAAAACGCCATGGCTCCCCGTATAGAGTGCCGCACCGAGGAGGGCCACGGCGATCATGCCGACCAGCGACAGCAGCAGGTTGAGGTTCCTGGCGGTCTCAAGGGGTTGAGCGTCGATCGACAACGCGGCGGCCACCAGCGTTGGCCAGGCGGCCGGCCAGTGGGGATAGGAACAGACATCGCAGGTGTAGCCCCGGTCGTCGATGCGACCCAGGGTAGCCACCTGTACCCGCCCCTGATCGGCAATACCGCGGGCGATCTCGGCATAGGTGTGTTCGTCATAGTAGAGCCGCGCTTGAGCGGGGACCAAAGCGAGCCTCGCCGTTAGGACCGCCGCCAACATCGTGACCACCAGCGCCCACTGGCGACCGGACAGCAACCGGACCATCCAGCGCCAACCCGACCCATCGGTCAAGATCAACAGGCCCGCGGCGAGGAAGGCGATGGCGCACATCCAGGGGCCGAGCCAGGACAGGGTCCCGGTCAGTAGAGGCATGTCGGTTGTCGGCGAACGGGCGTACAGAAAGGCCCCGATCCATAGCATTGCCGCGACCACCAAGACCAAGGTAGGTCGGCTCGATCCGGGCGTCATCGCCTGGCGCCCCCCGGCCGCGCCAACAGCCAGCGCGCCATCGTCCAGACGAAGCGTGGCCAGACCGCCCACAGGTGCAAGCGTGAGCGCCCATGGCGACGCCGCGTCTCGTAGCTCGGCACGTTCACGACGCGGTAGCCCCGCAGCAGGCAACGCACGGCCATCTCCTGGCAGATGCAGAAGCCATCCTCCCGCAGGTCCAGATCGCGGGCAACCGGGTTCCGAATCGCCCGGAAGCCGTTTTGAATGTCGTTGAGCCGGGTGCCGAGTCGCCAGTTCATCAGGGCTTGCAGCAACCAGGTTCCCCCCGCGCGCGGGACGTGCCCCCAATCGCCGTCCAGTTCCTCGCTCCCACCGGCTACCCGATCGGCGATCACGAGGTCCGCCTCGCCCAGCAATAACGGCGCCAAGAGGTCCGGGATATCCTCGGGGTGGTGCGAGCCGTCGCCGTCCAGGATGACCAGGATCTCCGCCAGATCGCTGTCGATCGCCTGCCGGATCGCCCGGCCCAGGCCACGAGACCTGCAGTGGATCACCCTGGCGCCCGCCGCCTGCGCCAGGGCGACGGTCTCGTCGCGCGAGCCCCCGTCAACGACATAAACCGCCGCGACATGCCGCAGACAGCGGCTTACCAGATCGCCGATGGTGGCTGCCTCGTCGAGGGTGGGGATCGCGACCGCAACGGACGGCCGGGGGTCGACCCCGGCCAAGTCCGTGGCGCCGCGACGGCGGGACACCCTAGTTCTTCCGGTAGGCACACACCTTCACCTTCATGCAGCCGTCGCCCTGGCCCTGATACTGGTAGCCGCGAATACCCTTGTCGCTGTCACAGTATTTTTCGGCCAATTGGTCCGCGCTCAGGCACAGCGTCTCGCAGGACGGCTTGACCTTGGCGATGCCGAACTTGGCCTTGAAGTGAGACTTCATCGCCGGGCTATTGCAGATCTTGTAGTAGTAGCCCGACTCCCGTTGGGCGATGAAGAGCTCGATCCCTTTGCCCTCGCTCTGCGTGGTAGTGACCAGGTCATCGAACAGACTCGAACAGGAGGCCGCATCCACGGTGCCCGCTGTCAGGCTGCCGTCGGCCCCGGATTCCACACAATAGGCCCCGGCATCCAGGCTGGTGCACAGGGACAGGGCACCGGTTGCTATGATGGCAAGTTTATGACTTATCATGAGTTTTGTCCTCTAGGAGTGAGTTGGGGTACATCGCCCTAATGGTTTAATTGGGATACCAGTAGCTGACTGGGACGCAGGTGCAGGTTTCCTCGCGCCTTGGCTTCGGGGCCGGCTTGGGAATCGAAATGGACCCGGGCACGCAGTTGCAAACGCAGGTCGCACCCGCCGGGATCGGGCTGCCGCAGGGCAGGGTAAAGTTCACGGTGCGGCCGTAGACGTCCTTGCCCTTGTACTGAACCCCCTTGACCCGTTCGGTGCTGATCGCCAGGTCGACGAGGCAGAGTCTGAGTTTTCCTCCGGGGAGCGACCAGAGCTTGATCATCTCGTAACCGCCGACCGCAAGCAGCTCGCCTGCCGGAGCGATGGCCAGGGCACTGACGTCCGGCGGTTGCCCGGAAAGCGTGGTTTGCAACACACCGCCCGGCAAAGACCAGATCTTGATGGTGCCGTCCTTGGCAGCAGAGACGAGTCGGCGACCATCCGGGCTGAAGGCCACTGTGCCGACGCTGCCCTTGTGTCCAACGAGCGTGTTACGCCGCTCCCCTTGGGGCAGAGACCAGAGTTGGAGGTCCCCATCCGCGTTGCCCGTGGCGAGTAGACCGCCGTCGGGACTCAAGGCAAGTGCCGCGACGGCCTGGTGCTGTCCATCGAGTGCGGGCAGCGAGATACCGTTGGGAACCGACCAGAGCTTGACGCCCGCGCCCGAGCGATCCGCAACCAGCATCGCGCCTCCCGACTGGAAGGCCAGTGCCTCCACGGTCTCGTTGTTGGTGGTCAGGGTGTCGCGGAATGTCCCTTCGGGAAGCGACCAGCGTTTGATCTCGCCGGACCCAACCGACGCGAGCGATTTCCCATCCGGCGCGAAGGCCAGGGCTAAGATGGCGCCGCTGTGTACGCCGAGGGTATCGCGCAATGCGCCCTCAGGCAGCGACCAGAGCTTGACGGTATTGTCGTCGCCCCCTGAGGCCAGCAGATGTCCATCCGGACTGATGGCGAGGGCGGTCACCTGCCCCTTATGGGCACGTCCACCCTCCTTGCAACGACCTCCGCCTTTGGTTTTCTTACTGCCTTTGCCTTTCCCCTCGGCCGTCGCCGCGGACGGCAGCAAGGCCCCGCCCACCGCGGCACCGACCGCGCCCCCCAGCAGGGCGCGGCGGCTCAGACCCCAGCCGCCAGGCAACCGTTCCAAGGCATAGATCTCCGGGGTGTCGTCGCCCCCGTCAGGGTCCGCTGCCAAGTCCAGTCGGCGGTCGTCGTCGTGTTGCTCGTTCATCGCAGGTTCTCCGGATCAATCACGGTGGCAAAGCCCGGGGAGTCCCCGAGCGGCAGTACCGACGGTGCCTGCAGTCGGCGTAAGGCCGCTGCCAGGCAACCGCCAGAACATCTTCCGGCGGCCCGTTCCGGACAGGCCGCGCATCGGCGGTAAAGTCCTAGGGACCGGTAGGGGGTCAGCGCCGCGCGCAGCCGCGTCCGCCAGGCCCGGACCTCCCCCGCATCGTCTGCCGCCAGCCGAAAGCGAACGAGCGGGAAGCAAGGAATGGCGCTGCCATCCGGCAGTAGGTCCGGAATCGGTCCGCAGTGCCCAAGATCGTCGCGGGCTAAACCCAGCAGCGCCGCGCTGCCAGGGGGAAACATGCAGGGGACGAAGCCGCAGTCGCAACGGATCTGCACACCCGCCGGGGTGGCCTGCCCGATCAGGTCCAAGATGCGTTCGCCGACGGTCGGATAGTCGCGCGGATGCAGGTAGCGGTTCGCGCCGCCGAATACGGGATGTGCAAGTCCCAGACGCAGGGTCGGGGACAAGCCCAGCGTGACAATCCGCTCCACGAGGAATCCAAGGACCGGTGTGGCGTTGTCGATATTGAAACCGAGCGTCGCGCGGGCACCGAGACGGCGGAGCGTCGCCTGCTGATCGCGAGCGCGTGGGTGCCCTGGGGACAGCGCGTTGACAAGCACCGCGACCTGATCGGCTGGCACGGCTGTCAAGCACCGCAGCGCGGACTCCGGCATCAATCCGTTGGAAAAGACAACGGCCTTGAGCCCCGCGTCGCGGACGGTGTCGATCAGCGCCGTGAATTGCGGGTGCAAGGTCGGTTCGCCGCCGACCAGGCGCGCCTCCGTCACACCGGAACGTTGCAGGAGGTCCAGCAACCGGCGAAAGCGGTACACGGTCATTCCAGCGTCAGGTCCGTCGCCGGCCGCTGCCGCCCGGTGGCTCCCGCGCGCAAAGCAATAGCGGCAACGCAAATTGCAGTCGGCGGTGATTGCCAGGTTAGTCATCGGACCCCTCCTTCAGGATGAAACCCTCCGCGCACCAGGTATCCAGGGTCTCGCGCAGCAGCCGCCGGGTCGCCCGCACCTCGAGCCCCGCGATGGCGCTCAGCGAGCGCTCCAGCCGCTCGGATCGATAGCCGCGCGACAACAGATCCCACAGGGCGGCATGCGGATAGTCCAGGCGCCAGGTCCGATCGGCGCGCAGGTCGAACAGGATCAGACCCGTCTGTTCGACGGCCCAACGCAGGTCCGGTGCGAGGCTATAACGCGGCTCAGCCATCTGCCACCGACCCTGCGACCGCGATCCAGTCGCATAGCCGATCCGAGGGGTGTACGGCCAAGGCCCGGGCCGCTGCCCGGTCTCCGAGCAGTCGCTTCGCGATCCCTGTCTGGCCGAGCTGATCGAGGATCTGAGCCGCGCTGATCAGACGCGTCTGAATACAGAAGCTGTCGCCCCCGACGACCGCCTCCCGGGCGGCACGGTTGACGTGACAACCGCCGGCACAAGACCAACGACAGAAACAACGGGCACAACGGGGTTGCGCGACGGCGCTGCCGCGCAGACGTTCGACCGCGGTTGGTTCCAGGGTCAAGGTGCCGTCCGCGCCGACCCAACCCAGGCGCAGGTCGAGCCCCCGCGCCTGCCACTCGCGCTCACGCAGGTAACAGCCCCGGATACTGCCATCCGGCGCGACAATGAGGGTATCGTTGCCGACTGGACAGAAGCTCAGCCGGGGCTCGGCGAGGAGGGCCGCGGAGTAGACGCAGCGCACGCCGTGATCCGCGGCGACGCGTTGGGCCTCCAGGAAAGATGTGGCGAAGACATAGGGATCCGGCGGCGCGAGATCGGCATCCCCCGCCGGTGCAGTGGGTTGCAAGGGCTCGAAATCGATGGCCGTCGGCCGGTAACGGGTACATAACCACTGCGTGATCTGGGCGAGCCGCGGCGCCGTGTCGGCAGTGACGCAGACGCGCAGGCACAGCTCGCACTCCGCCTCCCGCAGCCGTTGGGCGGTTCGGGAGACGGCCGCGAAGCTCCCGCGGTGTGAGTCACGCGGGCGGTGGCGGTCATGAATGTCCCGCGGCCCGTCCAACGACAGCACCACCCGATCCATATAGCTCCCCAAGAAATCGGTAAGCCGCGGACCACAGACACCATTGGTCGCGATCTCGAAACGCGCCGTCAGCCCGCGTTCGGCGGCCAGCGCCCGCGCCCGATGCACGGCGACCTCAACGACCTCTGGGGCCATCATCGGCTCTCCGCCGAAAAAATGGATGTCGAGGGTCGGCCGACCGACCCGCGTCGCGTGGTTCGCCATCCAATCGACAGCGGCGACGGCCGTTGCCAAGGGCATCGCCGGACTGGGATGTTGCTGGGCGCCGAAGCCGCAGTACCGGCAACTCAGGTTGCAGGCACGGGTGGTGATGAGCCCGAGGAACTGCGGATCGGGTGGCCCGGTCCGGCGGGCCGGCAGGTCCGCCGGATACTCGGCGAGCAAGCGCCACCAGCCGGCGCATTCGTTCCCGGACAGTGGCGCCGCGGCGCTGACCAGGTGGGCGAGGGCGGCGCGGTTCACCACGGCTGCCACCCTGTGCAACGGCGCATAGAGCAGCCACCGATCGGCCACGGGCACGGCGAAGATTTCCTCTGGGATCGGCGGTGAAAGCGTCATAGCAGTCGCCGCGCTACGTCCGGGTGCCACCGATCGCTGGGGGCAGCGGCGCCGGTGGCGGATCGTCGGACCACAGGCAGGTATTGGCAGGGACGCATAGGCCGTTCAACGCCAGCCGCAGAAAGAAATCGCGCGCCTGGCGGAATCCTTCCTCCTCCTCCAGCTTCCAGGCCGCGGCGAGACTGGCGGCGATCTCGTCGAGGCTGGAGGTGCCCGTCAAGCGGTCGAGCAGCCACGCCTCCAAGGGGCCGGCGGCGCCGACCCGCTGTGGTTCCGATGCCTCGCCCTCGGCGGCCCAGAGCGTCTCGTCCGCCACCCAGACATCCCGTCCGTCCGCGATCCGGGGGCAGATCCGGCCGAGTTCGGAGGCGGGGAGTTGCCCCAGATCGCTGAGTTTGAAATGTCCCTGTCCACACAACTCCTCGCCCACAACCATCAAATCGCGGAGGAATAAGCGGAAGAAATGTCGCCGGTTGACCATCCGATTCGCCCCCCCAAAAAACTCGCAGTGCGGTCCGCGCATGGCCGCGCGCGGGCCGCCTAACAAGAAGCCGAAGCTCCGCAATGTTCACTCGCTTGCCACGGCGGCGACAGCGCATTCTTGGATCGAACCGCGGTCGTCGTAGGCGTAATCCAGGCGGTAGGCGGGTAACCCGGTTTCCAGATTGCTGACGGCGGCGGATTTAATACGGTACTGGTCGGCGAGCATCCCATATTCGAAGGTGACCTTGTGCGAGGCTGACTTGACGCTCTCGACCACGCTCAAGGTTTCGCCGAGAAACTGCCCGGCGGCATCGAACGCGATCGTTCTGCCCGAGCGATGGGTCAGAGTTAATGTGCCGTCGGTCTTGAGGGCAGCAAACCACCAGGCGCTGTGCTCCGGCGATTCCGGAAGATAACCCACCAGATTTTTCGGTCCGTCGGCGATAAAGGTGAATTGCTCCGCGCTGCCGGCATCCGCGTCAATGAGTTGGAGTCGCTTGGGGAGGTTTGCGTTACGGAAGGTGACTCGTTCTTCCCCGGAGGGTTGAAAGCGAAACGGAAGGATACTGTAGTCTTGCCACCCCAACGGTTTCTCGGCATACGTGAAGGTGGCATGGAACTGTGGGGTGAGATTCATCTGAGTCAGCCGACCGACTCGGTCGAACTCGTATTCGCAGCCGAGCTTGTCGGCCAGGCGAAGCGAGCCGTCGGTCAGAAAAAAGAGTCCAATATTCACGCTGGCGGCGGCATCGGCCGGCACATAACCTGCGATCTTGTAGCGGTCCGGATCGAAGCGCATTTCCTCTTCACGACCGCTGACCAGATTGCGTAGTACCATGACGTCCGGGACCTCAATACCACTATATTCGATCCGCTTGTTAGAGCCCGGGCGCAGGGAGAAGGGAATCAGGAGGTGCCAATCGCGGCCGAATGTCTGGACCAGCGGAAGGTCGTTGCGGCGAAAGCGGGCGAGCTCAAGGATCGGGTCCGGGCCTTTGCGGATGCCGATATCGGTGGCAAACCCTTCCCCGTCGTTGGACTCGGCGATGACCACCGTCTGAGCCGGGACTTCAGGAAGCGGGGGCGCTTGGGTTTCGTCGTCGATGACCCGCGGGACCTGGGGGTCGTGCGCGGGCTTCTCGACCGGGCTTAAGGACTCCGCCGCCTTCGCTACGGTGGCACGCAGTGTCTCATCCCACACGAATCCGCCCGCCGGCTGCAGATTCACCCCACCACGGACTTCAAGACCCGCAATGAATTTCGACTTGCGGGCGAACGATTCGACCGTTCCCGGCGAATCCTCGGTCAGCGCCAGTTCCCGGTTGGCCAACAGGAACCACAGCATTGGAACCTTCTGCTGCTTGAGATACTTCGCCAGCGAGACGTACTGGGCGTATTCGCACAACTCCGCCAGCACCGGATACTTTGCCGCCAACTCGGCATAACGCGCCGTGAACATCGCCGCCCACTCCTCGTTCTCAGGGCTCGCGACCTGCTTGGCTTGATGCTTCCCTCCAGCCTGGTCGGTGGACTCCTTCTCCTCCTGCTCGAAGAGATACTCCGTCTTCAGTGTCATGCGCCCGTCTTCAAACATAAGCGCATTGCCGGTCCGACGGAAGACCAGCTCTTGGGGGACGAACCAAAAACGGCTCGAAGCGAGATGCACGACACCGTGCTTCCTTGCAAAGTCCTCTGGCGTCCGCCACTTCGGGATATCCGGTTTGCTGGTCCCCACGGACCAGCTTTTCATCAAATAATCGGCCTCGCGCATCACTCGTCCGAGATCGGAGTTGATGACATTGCCGATATAGCGCACGGCATGGGGGCCGCTGAAGTCATTGCTGATGGGATCAATCGAAATCCCCGGCCCCACATCATTGAGATAGGTGGCCCACAACGCGGTAACGAAGCGGCGCAGGCCGGTGATGCCGATCACACCGGAGCCGTCGAAGACCAGCGAAAAATCCCCGGCGGTCAGTTCCGAATCGTCGTCGACTGCGCGCGCCTCACCGCGTAACATCACCCCGCCGACGCCCGAGTTAAAGCCGCGAGGGCCAGCCATTGATCGTTCTACGGCGTCTCTCATTTGTCGCCGCAGACCGTCGCCACCAGGCGGGTAGTCGTCCCTGCGGGAGCCAACACTGCCGGATCCCCGTTGACTCGGCGGATCTAAGGGCCTCGGATTGTCGTCTAGTCGTTTCTTCATCGGGCTCGGAATTTCCGGCTTTTTCGGACCCTGAATCTCGATGACACGGCCAACCGGTGAATAATGGATACTGCCGACCGCCGAGCCCACCCCCTCCGCCAACCTGTGCTGGAAACTCGTGGTCTCAAAGGCAGACGGTCTTGACCCCTGCCGGATAACACCGGCTGTGCTGCCATGTTCGCGCAACGCCTGGACCACGCCCGGCCCCTGCCCATAGACGATTGTCCTTGCCGTGCGTTCGGCCAAGTCCGATCTGGGTGTTGAAGCGTCCCTGCTAAGGTTCAGTGCATGATTCACGTCCTGTTTGAAGTGCGGACTATCCGAACGTACCCGCAGATCCCTGAGCGATGAGACACCATTGGTTGGATATCGAACTGCGCTTGGCAGTACGGTCACCCCTTTGGAATAGGTGCCCAAGGATGGTGGCATGGCGGGCAACGAGGCACCGCGCGCCCCCGTGCCGGGACCCTCCACCTTCGCGCGAAAGGAGGTTCCCTCCCCGCCCCAGATGGGATGCGCGATGGTCTTGGCGAGCGGAGAGGCAATCAGCCGGTCCACCAGTTTCCGATCCGGCGCCGTGTCAAGCGGAACCTGCCATACGACGGCCGTGGTCTTGGGCCGGGACAAGATAACCAATGCCTTGAATGCGCTATCGCTTCCGGCCTGCCAGTCCCGCAGGAGGAGATCGGCCTTGATGCCGCCATCGACGGAGAACCGCGTCCGGTCGGAGTCATGGACCCATGCGCGGCTGGAGAGAACCGGATGCCGATGGGGTGTGGTCACCGCTGCGACCGGGTAGTCTTCGAGCCAGTAATCGAGTTTAGGCAAGGCGATTCCCGCTTCCTTCCACGCGACCACGGCTTTCGCAATACCGCTGAGCCGGAAGATCGAATCGAGCCTGGCAATCTCTGGAAACTGTTTGGACAATTCCGGCATTGATAGCGTCATGTCGCGCGCAAACTGTTCGGCGACCGGATCGGACGACGAGCCGTCTGGCGACCCGTCGCCGCGAGACAGGAGTTTCGCCTGGATTTCGACCTCGAACAGATCGATCAGGGCCACGCCGGCATCGCTCCGACTTGCCACGACCGAACGCTCGGACGGGAAGAACCACATGATATTGAGAGAGCCAGCCTCGCCCCCCTCGTGTAACCAGCTCGCGGCGAGCGCGTCCGCGTAAGGCGTGATCGCTTTATCGTTTGCTGCCAGTAAGCCAAGCCCAAGCTTCTTGAGCACGACATCCGCGGCAAGGAGGTCGCGCCCGACCGACGTATCTCCGACTCCCCCCTCGAAACGGACATCCTGCATTCCCGTCTGATCGGTCTCCCGATTGCGGTCGATACTCACCGCGGGGGGGCTTCCCGCGGCCATTGCCCGTAAGACGATCGGCCAGAAATCGAGATCGATGGGACGCGCCTGGGAATCGACCTCGCCGACCAGGATCAGGTCCTGGGTAGCGCCGTCGTAGACAATGCCGATTGGCCGGGTGATTCCCCCAGTCAGCCGAATCGTCTTGCCGGGGTTCCCGCTACCCACGGCCTTGCGTGCCTCGTTCAACGAAAAGGCGACGTAGCTATTGGCCTCAGCGCATCCAACGAGGAGAGCCAAGAATACTGAAAGGCCGAGCTTAATAGCTAAATTGCGCATAAGGGCACCGTAGAGAAGTCAACGCTATTCCAGGATCCCGTAACCTAAGCCATAGATTGCCACAAAAGGCCATTTGCCTTTGATAACAATGGGATCGGCACGTGCGCCGCCGATCTGTTCTCTGGACGATCCAAGCGGCCCTCCGATTGCGTCGCTGACACCTCGGGCGAACTGCCCCTTAAAATTGGCTGGAAGATTCTGGCCAGATGCTCTATCGATCGACTGCCGGGGCGTCGGTGATCGGTCCAGTCTGGCCAACGCCTTCTCAGCGGCATTGCGATTCTGTTCGGTTTGCCCGCGAATTTCCAGTTCGGTCAGCTTAGCGCCTCCGGCCACCGCAACGCTTGCCAGTTTCCCAGTGCCTGGGGACTTTGTACCGGCGGTAACCGTCGCGTCTGCCAATGCAGCCAGACCCGGCGTGGCGATTGCAATGCCGTTTGCGTTCCGCTCTGCCCACCCGCCTCTTTCGTTGGTCGTGCGGATATTGCCATAGGTGTCTGTTAAAGTGCTCTTTTGCTTTTCAGTCAATTCAGGATCCTGGCCAAATTTTTCATAATAGGCGGTATGCTCGCGAGCGGCGGAGTTTAGCGTTGTCCATCTAACGAAGGTCTTACCGAATGGCACATGCGATAGCTGGCGATCCCACCTGCTACCCCGGTCCAACTTGTCCCGGATGCTAGCGGACAGTTCTTCTTTGCTCTTAAACGACGTGCCGGGTGCATCCGTCTCAGCGACCAGGTCGGCGAACGGCCGCCCGAGGACCGTCGCCGTGTAGCGAGCCTCGTTCTCCATCAACAGTAACGCGAGTGCTTCGTCCGCGCCGTCAGCCGCGGAAAGATCGCTGTAGGCGGACTGTCTGTCCCCACGGGCCAGATGCATACAACCCCTTCCATGCTGGGCCAAGGCAAACCCCCTTGATGCACCGAGTGCCGCAGAGAATGAGTCGATCGCCCCCTTGGTTCCCCCCTCATTCCGCTGAATGTGGAGGTAGCCTGTGTTGGCAAGGGCATCCGCCAACTCTGTGCTGATCTTGCTCGCTTGTAAGAAATCCTCGTCGGCCTTTCCAATATCCTTTCGCACTGCGTAAACTACTCCCCTGGCATTATAGGCGAGCGCGCCATCGCCATTGACTGCGATCACGACATCGAACTCACGCAGTGCCTCGTTCCACTTGCCCAGGCGTGCCGCGGCGTCGCCAGTAAAGAAGTGGGCATAGGGCTGATCAGGATTCTTTACGAGGTTCCCGCTCGCCCATTCCTGATAGGCTTGTAACTGTTGCGGATCGCGGGTGCCAAAGAATAGCAGTGTCGCCTCGTTGTTGTGGTTGAGTGCGAGGCAGGCGTGCCCGCGGACCAGTTTCAAGACGGGTGAGGGGTGGGCGAGGTCCACCCCTTCGGTCAGTTTGAGCACCTGCTTCCAATCCCCGGCGAGTGCCTTGGCGGTGACCTTGGCAATGACCGCAGGGTCCGGTGCAGGCGCGGCGTCGGCCTGGGTGGTTTGCAGTTGTTCGATGGGTGGCGCTGGTTCGACCGCGCAAACCAGTGAAGATACAGCCAGCAGGAGTCCAAGAATTGTGGGGATCGTGGTTTTCATAGCGATACCAACCTGATGAATAGCGCTCGAACAGTGTGCAATAAACGCTTTACGTTTTAACAACCAGGCGGAACGACTTAGTAGCCGTCGACTACGCCGGGTTCGCTGTCGGTACTGCCGTCGAGCGGACGCAGGACGGGTCGGTCGCGGAAGGTGGTCCAGGCAAAAGAGTGCCCTCGCGCCTTGATCGCGCGACTGAGTTTGAAAAAGGATTCGATCGAGTCTGCGCAGACGTTCAAGAAAAAGATAGCAGACTCAGGCGTAAGCCCTCGGTCCTTAATCAAGGTGTCGAGCAAGTCGCCATCTCTGATCGCGATGGAAACGGCAGTACCGTCCCGCACGCGTTTGATCTCGGCGCAAGTCAGTTGTTCGCGAGTCACTCGGTTAAAGCAGGGCGTTTCTCGAACCGAGAAATAAGGCTCGACCGCAGGAACCAAGCGGCCCTTCGTGACGACGAGCGGGACGAGCGTCTTACCCTCCATCCGGCGAGAGCTCCCGTAGCCGGCCGCTTGATCTGTCTTCGGGTCGTTGAGTGCTTCGAGCTGTTTCACGAGAGTGTCCCGCTCGGTTTCGCTGTCACGTTGCCGAGCTTCGAGCTCGGCGAGGGAAAGCGATTCCGGTAGTTGGCTATTGGCGGCAACGAGTCTCGCAAGGGTCTGTCGCTCATCTTCAATCAGTTTGCGAGTAACCGCGAGCCGCTCGGCGGCCATGGCAGGGTCTTCGTCGGTCGCGCGCGGGAGCGTATCCAGGGTTTGCTGCATCCGGTCTACCGCCTGCCGGGCTTGACCGAGCCTTTCGTCGAGGGTTGAGAGGCGCGCGGAGAGGGACGCGAAGTCTTCCTCACCCAGTCGAGCCGGCGCGGGGCCAGCGATCGCTGTTGGGCTAGCGGCGAGACAGGTCAGGCAGACCATCAGGCTGACAACGGGGTGTAAGCAACAGTGCATTTGCCCGTGCGGAATCATCTGACTTCCCCTTGGGTCAGCCCATGAAGGGCGCGCTCCACCTCGGGTAGCGACTGCTCGGCCCGGGCGATCTCCCGCTCGGCCGCGTCAATGTCGTTGGTTAATTGCGGGAGGTCAGGTCCTACGGCATCCTCCGGCGAATCCAGATCGGCCAGGGTGAGCGGGTTGAGCAACAGCAGGCCAGCACTGACCGCGAAGATCAGGTCGGCAAGCGCGACAAAACCAAGAAAGGAGAACCCGTGGTATCTGCGCTTCATGATCGAGACCGTTCGTGGGATTTGGTGGCAGGTTTCGGGGAGGCCTTCGGTTCGAGAGTCGTCGGGGCCGTTGCACTCGGATCCGGAGGGAGATAGGGCGTGATCGATTCGCCTGCCTCCAGTGGGAAGGCAGAGCGGCCGGTCTTCTCGTCGATGCGAGAGTAGATCATCGGCATCAGCGAATCGAATGAATCGGCGTACCATCCTTTAGGACGCACGACGAAGACGACAAAGTGAGCCTGATCGATTCGCGCGATCAGTTCATTGAGGACCTTGTCGTCGGGCTTCTTGGAGAGCCGGGTCTTTCCCGGATAAACCAGCGCGTAGCCCTTGAGACATTCGATCAGGATGTAGGGGCCCCGGTAGTTACCGACAATTTGACGTCGTCCAGGTCTTGTCGCCTGGTCTTGGTCCAGTTTGGCCAGTTCCTCGCGGTGACGGATCGTTTCCGCTGTGGTCTCGGCGATCTTGACGCGGGCATCAATGTTTCGCCGCAGCTCCTCGGCCTCCGATTGGGCAATCCGCTGGTCGCGATCGATCCGCAGGATCTCCACCCGTCGCGCGATATGCTCCTGGGCGGCCTGGGTTCCGCTTGCGCCGTCGACGATTTGCCGGGTCTTCTCGCGGAGCTGCCGCGACCAGTCCAGTGTCTTGCCGTCTTCGCTAATGACCAGCAGGCCAACCACACTCGCGAGCAGGCAGGTGAGTAGTGCGAGCGCCAGCACGTCGAGGCTGAACATCGGGTGTCGCGTTTTCATCGTGGCGGGGTCTTGCCTGAGGTGGGAGGGACTTCCGTCGCCTCGACAATTCGAATCTGGCGCGGTTGGCGAATCTCCTCGCGGATCAGTCCGGTCTGGTTTCCGAGATCGGTCGATAAAGTCGCCACCCGGTCGCCCAAGGTCCGCACCGCCTCCGGCAGATTCGCGGTCGACTGCTCGACACCGTCCAGTCGTTGTTGCAACGTCTCGATCTGGCCGGTAATCGTGCCGGTAGCAGTCGCGATACGTGTGCGGATCGCGCTGATGTTTGAGTCTAGCGTAGTGGCGATACCTTGCACCGAACCAATGGTCGTCTTGATGATTGCCACCTCGCTGCCGACCGCTGCTATCGTTTGGCCGAGTTGCGCAATTCCTTCTGTCGCTTGTGCGGAGTCCTTGACTCTTTCCTCCATCGTTGTCGCAAAGCCTTCGATCAGTTTGAGCGCATCCCCGTAACGCGTCAGCGAGTCGGAGGCGGCACCGACGCTCGCGGCCAGCCGATTCAGTGCCTCGGCGGAGTGGTTCTGATCGGCCTCTAATTGTGCATTGAACAGCCGCAGGTTGCGGTCGAGTTGCTCGATCGCGCCGGAGATCTGTTGCGGTGAAGTTGCTAACGACTCCGTATGCTCCGCCAGCCAACCGTCGATGAACAGGTTCAGTTGGAGCAGCAGAGATTCTTCCCGCTTTTTCAGCAAACTCAGTACGATGAACAGGATGATCGTCAGGGCAAGGCCTAATAAGGTGTTGTCGAACGCGATGGCAATCGCCTTCGCGAAGTCTTTGGAGCTTGCCCCGCCAGCGGCGAGGAAGCTTTGGTAAAGACCGTGACTGAGCCCGAAGACGGTCCCAAAAAAGCCCATCAGCGGCAGCACTTGTACGATGTCCGAAGGGAGACGGTAGGCGGCATCGAGCTCCGCCTCGTCGTGCTCGGCGAGGCTCTTGGTGGAAAGTCGGTAGTCGTGCCGGACGCCCCAGGAAGCGAACTCGCGCACCTTGATCCAGCGGCGCTGAACGATCGTTTGGCCGGACCCAATGGCAGCGTGCGCCTGTAGGTCCGACAGGGCCTTGCGTTCGAGTTGAAATTCAGGAATGCGGCGTAGCAAGTGAATCAGCCCGATTGCGAAGCTGACCAGCAGCACCCATTGGACAAACCCCCTCTGGAACAAAAACCCATAGTTCCAGGTATCGACGGGAAGGGCGAGATACAGGACAAATAGCGCGGTTCCGACAATACCGACGCCAAGGGCAAAGGTCAGAGGAAGACCGCGATCGTAGATCGCATGATGTCGCGTGAATACCGCCCGGTCCTCGCCGCGTTGAGGGGTAAAAGGAGCCGCGCTGAGTGATCGTTCGTCAGCGTCCCGAAGCGTTAAATCGTTTTCAATCATCGGACAGCTCCCTGGCAAGTTGTTTGGATCGGAGAAAAATGTGTCAAATCACGGAAGAAACTGCGGAAGAACTGTTGCCGATTCACCATACGCTGCGCCCTCGAGACCGATGCGATGCCGACGATTAACCGAGCGCGAACGCCCTAACCGTTTTCCGCCTTGAGCAGGCGGGCAAGTCGTTGCCTCACGATCTCCCTGGTTCGGTCGTCCAACCAGGACTGCGCCAGACACCAACGTCCGAGGTTGGTGCTAGCCGTTCCGTTACGGGACGCGCCCCCGCTCTTCCCCGTCGCCGCGCACAGATCGGCGAGCGCTAACAGCGCGCGGGCCACCTCCGGCGGAAATTCGTCGGCACCCAAGGCCATGAGTTGACGGGCATAGCGTCGGACCTCAGCCACAATTGCAGCGGGCGCCGTCGGGTGCTCGAACAGATCGAAAAAGCTGGTGATCCCATGACGGTCCAGCGCCTGCTGCTGTTCCGTTGGCTTAGCGAGCGCACCGGATGCGCTTTCGCGCAGGGCCGTGGCGACGCTTGCGCCCATCTGATGGACCCATAAGGCTGCCAGATCCGCGTCGCCGAAGGGGTTCGGGGGACGCTCGTCGCTGGCCAACAGGCCCGCCAGAATCGTCGTTCGTTCGACCGTATCGATGGGTTTGCAGTCGCGCATGGGCTATCCTCAAAGGTTTTCGGGCAGACCCCAGACCAAGTTCATTCCGCTCCCATAAACGATCCGCCGCAGTTCCCGGAATTCCTCCTCGAGATCCGCGCCCGGCACCGCATAGGACGCAACCACGGTCTCCAGATGACGCCGGAACGCCCTGACCGCGGTGGTCAGCAGGTTGATCGCCTGGCGCGGCGTTTCGATCTGCAAGGTTGCGATCAGATCCTCGTAGCTGACGGGCGCCGCGCCGTGCAACGTCGGATCGGCGAGACGGAGCCGAAAGATTTGCCAGAGATCGTCGCGTTTACGTGCCTGGCAGTCCTGTTCAAAGGCCGCGACGGCGGCACACAAGACCTGCTGCGCCCACAGCGACTGCAACATCTCCTCCAGGCTGATTTGCGGCGAGGCGAACTCGGACAGATCGTCGGTCGGTTCCTCGCGCTCGGCCAGTTCCTTGACTCGCCGAAGCGCGTCCAGGGTGTGGTTTCGTAACGCCTTGATCAGGAGATTGCGGAACTTGCCGCGCGTCGGGTCTGCCGCCGCCGGCAGGTTGTGCGTCATGATCTTCGCGACGAAAAACTCCTGAAGAATGTCTTGGGCCAAGTCGGGGTCGATGCGCATACCGAAGACCAGGAAGCGATGCAGGGCCGCTTGGTATCGCCCCAGAAACTCCGACAGCCAGCGCTGCCGCGCCGCCTCGTCCCCAGCGGCGGCGCGCCGCAACCAGGACCACTGGGTCTCGGGAAAGGGGGAACGACGTTTGGCCATGGTTGCGGTTCGCCGGAGCCAGGTCAGCGCTCGTTGCGCACCAGACGGACAGAGCGAGCGTTCTCCGTGCCCAGGATACCGCTGCCGCCGTCATAGAAATCTACATATCGCGCTCCTTTGTTTGGGCTCATACTGAGCGTGGATGACCAATACGAACCGGTCGAGGTGTTCGGAAAAGCGCGGAGATCGATGGTGGGTCTCATCGGTGTTCCCCCGCAGGCGGTTCCCGCGGTACTCCCCTTCCTTGAGATCCCTTTACTGCAATACACCAAAGTCTGCAACTCTTCGAGCGTTGGTAATCGCCAGTCTGAAGAACCTAAAAAGCTGTTTCCGCGTTCCGCATTGGCGCCCCTCCAGTCCAAGAGGCGCGGTTCGCCGAGACAGGTCTGACCGCTCCAGGATTGACCGACGCTACAGCGCATCCACATCAACCCGGAACGCCGGTCGGAAACGGTGCCGTTCGCGTTGTGCAAGAACTGATCCCCTTTGATGTTGGTCGGGGATGCCCGCAGGGTTGGCGCAGCCTCCGCGGCGGCAGGCGGCTTGGGGATTGCCGCATTGGCAGCGGTGGACGAGGCCGGCAAAGTTGGTGCAGTCGCCACGGTGACAGGCTTCGGCGGCTCAGGGATAGCCAAGAGCACAATCGATGCATTGGTGACCGTATTGGCCGCGATGGCCCGTGTTTCCACTTCCGGTGAAAAACCCGCTGCCTGCGCCTCGATCCGGTACTGTCCGGCATTGAGGTTGAGCAACAACAGCGGTTTCTCGGGCCTGACCTCGCCGCGCGACTGGCCGTTTACGCGAACGCGGGTGGGGACATTGACGGTCACCCGCAGATGCCCCGGATGCTCCACCGTTCTCACCAGGCGAAAGCCGAGATTGTTGTTGCGAAATCCCTTCGAGTTAAAGACCCGATAGGCGGCGGACGCGGTGGATGCATCGCGATTCCAACTGCCGCCATGGATAAAAAGTAACCGCGGAGACTGACTTGCGGGGTAGCCGCTCGACGTCCACTCCCAGACATTGCCAACCGTGTCGTTGAGGCCCCAAGGGTTAGGCTTGAACGAACCGACCGGCGCCGTCTGTCGGCCGTCCCATTGGCTACCGCAATTAGCGCAATTAGCCTGATTGCGCCCTGCCTCATCGCCCCACCAATAGGCCGCGGTCGTCCCTGCGCGGGCCGCGTGCTCCCACTCGGCATCGGATGGCAGTCGATAGATAACACCGGTTCTTTCCGACAGCCACGCGGCATAGGCCGTCGCGTCATCGAAGGTGACATTGATGACCGGATGCGATTCCCGGCCCCAACCGGCATCGTCGGCTCGCGGTCGGCTCGTATCGTCACAGAATGCGTCGTACTGCGCGAAGGTGATCTCGTTCTTGGTCATGCCCAACTGGGCAAACCCCGGCTGATCGCCGTCGGCCGCAGTCCCCTCGACCGGCACATACTCGGGGCAGCTTTCGCAATCTTGCCATGGACCGGCGACAGCCGCCGGTGCGGATGGGGACTGGATCGGCCCCTGAGCGGGCAACTTCAGAGGCGCTGTCGCCGCGACAGCCGCGCCTGCCGCAGGAACCTCATCAGCCGCGGATTTCGCTTCCTTGGCCGGAGGATCTCCGGAACCAATTTTCGCCTCCGCGGAGTCTTCAGGGGTCGGCGGCTGATTTACTGCCCCCGTTGCCGATTCCGACGGCTGTGCGACCGCCGCCGCGACCGGCAGGACACCGACCGACGGTGCGCCCTTTCCCCCGATCGGTGCCGTCGCTGGGCGCAGCGGTGGCGCGTTCGTTGGCTGCCCGCGGCTGGGGGCGACGTCGCTCGCGTTCCCGCCGTCAGGCGCAGCGATGGCATCAGGTCGGCCTTGAGCCGCCGGCTTAACGACCGGTGAGGACCTACGCTGCGGCAGCGCTTTTTTGGCTGGCTCGATGGCTTCCTTCTTCTTAGTACCCGACGCCTGCTGTCGTGCAGTCTTCTTCGCTGGCGGTGTCGCGTGACCGTTGCGCCGCGAATCGTCGCGGATCGCACCAGACCCCGCATCACCCGTCGGTTTAGCCGCTCCTTCGGGGTTTACCGAACCTTTGCGTGCGGCGACAGGCGCGGCCGGTTGCGGTCTGGCTGTCGGTTCTCCTTTAACCGCTCTGTTGATCGCATCCGCGCCGCGTTTGATCTCGCTCTTTGCCCGATCGATGACATTCTTGACTTCCTTCGGCAAGGGTATCTCATGACGAGGAGAGTCATCGATCACCTCCGCGCTGGCGATCGGCGAGCAGAGGAGGGCCAAGATCAAGAGGCGGGCGCCGGTCTTCGCTCTGCTGAGCCAACCGAATCGACCGCTGGACGCGGTGCGCAGGGTATCAATCACCATCGACCACTCCCGCTGTTGCGATGTCGTTTTCATTGCGTCCGGTCACCTCGGCTTGCTGTTCTTCGGGCTGTCGGATTCTTGGCCCATGACGGAATCTGCCAGTCTGAAACACGATTTGCCGAATCATGGGCGTGACGTCGCCAGACCCCAGAACAAATTAGACGTATGTTTTTCCATAACTCCCGCCGTCCCCCGGAGCTATCCGGCGACCAAGCCGGCGACATGTTCGCTGGTTCTGGATAACTCATGGGCTTTAGCCGTGCCAACGTGCATTCCGATCGACCAGCCCGCGGCCTGCCGGGCGGCGATTGCCGGGTAATCGACATAGGCGGCCTCGGGCATGGGGTGGTTCTGGCGATAGACCGCCAGGGCCTCCGCCTTGGCCGCGTCGAGTCGGGCCTGAGCCGCTGCCTGGGTGCCGATGGCCGCTTGCAGCGTCTCGTTGGCGGTTCCGAGCGCCGCCTGGGCCTCCCGCAGCCACTGCACCTGTTGGGGCCGGAACCGCCTGGCGATGCCCCAACCGAGGAGCGGACCAAACAGGACGGCGACGATGAATGCGAGATACTGCACGGACTCGTCCGCGTTCCACCCGATCGTCGGCTCGATGCGCAGCGCGCCCCAGGACAGTGCGTCCGGGAACTGAGGTAACGTCAAGAGCAGGAGAGCGAGCACTGCCAGGGGACAGGCCGCCGTCATTCCCCGCAGCCATTGCGCGCGTCTGACCGAGCGACTGGCCATCTTCTTGCTCGCGCGGCAGGCACCGACAGCCGCATTGGCCGCGGTCAGTTCGGAAACCAGGGCGGGAAACCGCTCGTCGGCTACGGCGGCGTCGCGCGCCCGCTGCCAGTCGGCCAGGGACACCGGCGACTGCCGATGCGTGTTGCGGCAGTGCGGACAACGCGGAACCACAACATCGCAATAGTTGAATTCGGTCCTTGATCCGAGCAGCAGGGCGACCGTGTGCGCTGGGCTCGAGAGACGCACCGCGATACGGGCCGACTCGCTCGCTGGGTGCTGACCGCAGAAATGGCAGAGGGCATCATCGCCAGGGGCCTCAAGGCCACCGGCAACCCCGTGAAGCTCCTGATCCCTCCTTTCCAATCGCTGCCTGAGTCCGGAGGTGTCGGGAACCGGACAGGAAAATTGCGCGGCGGTTTCTCGCAGTTGCGTGAGATTTGTTGCTACGCCGCGGTCTACCGGCTGCTCGAACTCGCTCGCCAGGAGGAGATTTTCTAAAGCGGCCGTGAGTTCTTTTTGTAATTGTCCTTTCCTGCCCGCTCTCTCGCGTTCGTCCTCGTCATTGCACGCGCCGCACATGAAAAGCGGGATATTGCGGTAGGTAAAATTGACCCAGCTCTCATATGATCGTCCGCACCCGGTCAGACAGGGAGGATTGCGATACGAGGAGCCATATGGACTGGGGCGATTCGACAGGGTATGCAACCATTCGGATTCACTCAAATCCCGCAGGCGATCCATGATCTTCTTGATCTTGCCCGTCTCCGCGTTGTAATCGTCCTGCGCCTGATTCACCATCCGAATCGCTTTGATACTGAGGGCATAGGCCAGGCAGCGTCGTAGCGGTTTGCCGAGCGCGGCATCCATGACCACTAACGCGGCAATCGCACCATCGAGATCGCCGGAGCGCGCCTTCTTGCGCGCGGCCTCAAGGGTCTCGACGATCGGCGCGGGCAAGTCCCAATACCCCGGGCTGCACCAGTCGTTGCCAGATTCACTATTTTTCTTGTTGATTGCGATGCTTTCGGTAATCTTCTCGCGTACGGGCTCGCCCACCGCGAGGGACTCGCCAAGGGCAAGCAAGGCGCACCCCTCATTCCAGTCGTTGGTCGTCGTGGAAAAGGCGGCTTCGCCGTCCAGGATGGCCTGCGCGACCAGGTCGTGCAGACCGGCGCGGGCAAAATCGCTCTGTTTCAGCAGACAGTCGGTAATCCCAAGGAGGGGGTGAACCTGCGTGTGCAGGTCCCGGATATGGCGATTGGCCTGGTGCGGAGTGGCCGCCCAGCGGGCCTTGGCTTGATCGACGGCGGTCGCGACGCGGGCGCGCAGCGGCTTCAGGACCTCGGCGAGCGCGTTCTCGCAAACCTCGTCGTCCAGTGGGGACGCGCCGAGGATACGAATCTGACGCTGGGCGCCGGGGCAGTCTCCGCGCTCGGCGGCCGTGTAGGCCAGACGGGCGTTGATCGCCGACAGGGCCAGGGGCATGGTCTCGCGCAGGGGACGAACCAGGCCGGTGGTCAGTTGGGCATCGTTCAGATCGCGGATGCGAGCTTCAATGTGGTTCCAGAACTCGGCGTCCTTGACAACCTGATCCCATAATGATAACCCTCGTTGCCACAGAGCATTGATGGCAGCCCCTTGTCTCGACTCGAAACCGGCTGTGGCAGAAAGACTCTGCTCCTGGTCCAGAGCGGACAGGTGGTCCAGTATGGCCAGGTTGTGAGTCGCCAGGGGGGCCAGATCGGCTCGTTG
Organism: uncultured Lamprocystis sp.; assembly: GCA_964470155.1. Classification (GTDB taxonomy): domain Bacteria; phylum Pseudomonadota; class Gammaproteobacteria; order Chromatiales; family Chromatiaceae; genus Thiodictyon. Next base: position 109,624 of record CAYYAY010000008.1, read on the forward strand.
GGTTTGGGTTTGCCAGTGGCTGCGCGCCGTCTCCGCCTGGTCTTGGGTCCAAGCCTGGATCGCGGGGTCTTCGGCCGTTCCCGTGTCCGTGGGCCAGAACCAGAAGAATTCGTCCAGTAGCCGGGCCGTGGGGTTCCTCAGGCGCGCCATGGCGTCGTCGATCTCCGCCTCGGTCAGTGTACCCATCCCAAGCTTGCTCTCCATCCGCTTGCGCTTGGCTGCCCGGTCGGCCTCCTGTCCGGTCACGCGTGGCGACAGGCCGAGCACCCGAAAGGGATTGCACCGATAGATCTCGGGGGTAGCCAGGTCCAACAGAGGTTGGTAGGGGACTTGAGCGCTCATCGCTGCATCCATGGGGCTAGGTGAATGACCGGGCGTTTGACCATCGCCAGGCCGATCAGCAATCGGCTTGGCGAACTTAAGCGTTCTGGCTCGTTGCAAGGCATCTCAAGGTGCGTCTGTCGTATGCGGACCGGTAGGCATTGGGCCATCCAGACCGTTCGCGCTACTCGCCGAGTCGACCGGCGGGGCGGCGGGTTCGGGGATCGGCTCCGCGCCCGTTTGCAGCGCCGGGGCGTTACCCGCCGGCGCTGAGACATGCCCCAGGAACTGCCGCTGGAATTGGTCGACACGCTCTTCGATCCGCATCAGTGCCAGCCGCGCCTGTTCCCGCGCCGCCCGCTCCGCGCTGCCATCGGTCAGCACGGTCGATGCAAGGGCATCGACACGCTCACGCAATTCGGCTGCGGTTTGCGATTGCCGTTCGTTCAGGGCTTCGATCTGGGCCGTGACTGAGGCTTGGTTGGCAAGAAGCGGGAGTTTCCGGTCAAGCCGAGCAGCTAGATCAGCAACGGCAGCGCCGGCTGTCGCCAGGTCCTGCCCGGTGGTCGTTGCGAGATCGCTATCGCGTTGGCGCGCCTCCTCCCACTCCTGTTGGCTAGTGGTCAGATGGGTTGCCAGCCGGTGTTCGATCGCACCGAGTTCGGACGCTTGCTGGAACCCCAGGGCAACGAGGATCGCCACGGCCGCGGTCGCGGCCGTCACCAGGCCGATGCGGCGGTTGCCAAAGAGACCGCGGCGCGTCCGCCTCAGCCGCTCCAATGCGAGCGGATACAAGGGATTGAGGGGGTCGGCGCGGCCAGCCTGGGCCCAACAACGCTCGGCCTCCAAGTGGAAACCGAGTTGGGCGCAGATCTTGGCCCGCAGGTCGAGCGCGTCCGCACCGAGCGACGCCCCGCCTTGGGCCAGGCGGTCGAGTAACGACAACGCCGTCTCATAGTGACCCGCCCGGGCGTGTCGCGCCGCCTGGTCGAGAAGTGAGCCGTCAGGGGCTTGCGCATCCACGGGGGGCGTGGGTGGCACCGGCTTCGGTAGCGACCTGAAATCCGCGTTATGATTCCACATGATGATTGATCTCCATGGACCCGGGCGGCCGCCAGCGGGCGGCGACCCGGGCGGGTTGAGCGTGCAGGAACGCGCCGCGATCAGATGATTTGGGGGCGTCCGTCGCCCGGGTCGCCGATAACCTGCTGTTGCAGCAGTGAATACAGTTGCTGCACGGCCGCCTTCAACCCGTCGAGATCGTTGTTCGACACGGCCCGATTGGCCTGAGCAATCAGTCGCTTCGCCTGTTCATACTCTGCTTCGGTCAGCGACTCCCGGCGTTCCTCGATACGTTCCTGGGCAAGCTCAAGCCGGGCCAGCCAGAAACCGGGATCGCGTCTCAGGATCTCGATCCAGAGATCATCCATCGCTTCGATGTACTGTCTGAGATGATTCTCATCCTTGAGGTCGACGGCGCGTTGGAGGTCCCCCAACAGGCGCTTGTGGAGCGCCCGGTCGTCGTTGGTGACGTACTGGCAGTCGTCGATCTCCTTCTGTAGCCGGTCCTTCGCTGCTTCGGCCTCGGCCAGCGCCTTGGGCCAGGCCATGGCGTCCTCCGCCTCATCGAGTAAGACGGCCACCTCCCGCAGGCGTCCATCGAGCGGGAGCAACGCATCCGGGTCCTGGGATGCCGCGTCGGCGAGTTCCTCGGCCTCGGCGATCATCCCTTGCTGCGCAATCGCCTTCAGGGCTTGTCGGGCGACAGGATCTACAGGTCCAACATCGCCCTGTAATGTCGCCAACCTGGCCTTTTGCATCGCGAGGTCCTGGCGCAGAATCTCCGGCGATTTGCGCACCATCTCAGAGTCGAATTTAATCGTGAACTCTTCCTCCAGCCGGGGCACATAGACCAAAACATCGACATCGAGCGACTTGTTCCGCTTGACCGTGATCTCGACCGGACTGCCCGCCGGTAGGTTCTTCTTCACGTCGATGCCTTTGATGATCAGTTCGCCAATCAAGCAGTTGCGCTCGAACCGGCCGTGCTCGCCCTCGACCACGGAAATGCGGAGCCGATCCTCCGGATGACCGGCGCGCAGCGCCACCGTCGTGCGTCGGTCCTGTTGGCCTTGGGCCGGCAGCGGTTGGCCCTTTTTGATGAACCGCGCAACGGTCCCGTCGGCCAACCCGATCCCGATCGTTTGCGGGCAGGGTGGCTTGTCGGGTTTTGGGCCGATCGTGTAACAGGTGCCGTCGGGTTGGGTCGGGATGCGGCGGCCAGTCGCATCGAGCAAATCGATCTCGAACTCACAGCGGCGCTGCCGCTCGGCGTAGAGTTGGGTCATGAAGGTGCCGTCGGCACTCACGGGAATGCGCCCCGTGGTCCATTTGGTTTGCTTATCCCGCAGTTCGATGGTGCAGCCCGCCACAGCGGCTCCGCCCTCCGGGACGATCCGTCCGCCGATATCGGGGTCGGACTCGTTGCCGACGGGCTCCAACTCGATCTCGACCCGCCAGGTGCCGCGCGGTACCGCGACCGTGGGATCGTGGGACAGGCGCTGGGTGCTGGCAAAGATCGCCGCCCCACGGGCCACGACCGTGACCGGGTCGATGCCGAATTCCAGGGTTGCGCCCAACTCGGACTCCACGGCCTCGCGCACCCAGGGGTTCAGGGTGGAGCCGCCGACCATGAGCACGCGGTCCAGGCTGCTTCCCTTCAAGCCCTTCTCCTCCAGAGTCCGCAGGGACAGGCCCAGGGTCCGCGCGATGTAGGGACCGCTGATCTCCTTGACCTCCTCCGGAGTCAGTGAATAGACGACCTCGACGGGTTTGCCGTTAGTGTCCTCGCACAGGCACTCGATATAGATCTCCGCCGGCTGACGGGTGCGGCAGACCTCGATCTTCGCCTTCTCGACCTCGAACTTGAGCCGGCCCAGGGGGTTGTTCCACACGGGGTTACCGCGCTTGAAATCGGGCAGACTGTACTGGTCGGCCAGGGCCGGCATCAGGCACTTGGTGACCAGGTCCCAATCGATCAGCTTGCCGCCGAGAAAGTTGTCGCCGTTGTGGTTCACCACCTGGATGAGCCCGTCGCGGACGCGCATCAAGGCCGCATCGAAGGTCCCGCCGCCGAAATCGTATACGAACCAGTAGGCGTTTTCGTTCTCGCTCTGGATGCCATAGGCCAGGGACGCGGCCACCGGCTCCAGCAGCAGAGGCGCGACCGCGAAACCGGCGCGCTCGGCCGCCAGTTGCGTGGCCTGACTCTGGGGCAGGTGAAAGGCGGCGGGAACCGTGATGACGGCCGACCCCACCTCTTCATTCATGCTGGCATAGACATCGGTGCGCAGCGACTTGAGCACCTCGGCCGAGAGGTCTTCGGGAAGCATCTCGCGCCCGGTGCGGGCGAAGACCTTCTTCGCTTCGGCGCCGCTTCCCATGCTCAGTTTGAACTCGATGGCGCCGTTCTCCAGGTCGCCGCAGAGGGTGCGTTCCTTGGCCTCGGTCCCCACTTGCAGGTTACCGCGCGGATTGATCCAGACCGCCGAGGGGGTGACGGTCGAACCCGCCTTGTTCGGGATCACCCGAGCATCGATCCCATCAATGACGGCGATGGTGCTGTTGGTGGTGCCCAAATCGATGCCGAAGTCGATTGTCGATCGAATTGCCATGGTTGCGTCCTCTCTCTCCTATTTGGATGATCAATTGAACTGAATCGGCGTGGCGGGCCGGGTCGCGGTCGACGTTGGCGGTTCAGGAACGGATGGGGGCTTCATCGCTCAGTCTCCGAGAAAAGGTGTTGCCGGGAGTCGCTGTCTAGTCAAGATTTTCGGCGCATGCCGGAGTTGGTCCGCCAACGCGCCAGCCAGTGCTTCGACCGTCGGCGCACCGCAGACAGGGCACTTGTGGCTGACCGGGTTGAACCAGTGCGTTCCGCATTGTGCGCAGGTTGGCATGAGTCCTCCTTACTCTTAGTCGCGGGCGTCGTTCGACCCAGCGGTCATGTCCGCATCGTTGGCCGTGGCGTGCGCCGCGCTGGGGATGGCGACGAAGACCTCGCCCTGGCCAATCAGACGCTTATCCCGGTAGACCACCGGGGCGATGGTCTGGACGATCTGTTCCGTGGTCGTCCCCGGGGTCGGCTCGAAGTGGGGCGTCATGGATGCCTCGCTGCCTGGCACATAGCGGCGTCCGATGGGGTCATCGATCTCGACCCCGACGTCCTCTAAGGCGGTGACCGCCGCCTCGGCCCGGCGATTGAGCAGCCGCAGTTTGCGATCCTGCTGCGCGGTGTCGCTGGCCTCCAGTTTGCGGCGGATCTCCCATAGACAGACCGCGACCTTGGCGATTGAGCGGTCCAGGCGAGCGGTCTGGTCCGGCCGCTCGGCACTGTCGGTGGTGGGCAGATCTGCATCGGGACCCGCGGGCGGTTCCAGGTGTGGCTCCGGGTGCGCTGCCGGTGCGACCACCGGCCGGGCGGCGATTCGGAATTCCGGCGGATACCGCCATTGGCGCAGATCGCAAAGGACCTCGCGGATACCACTCCTAAATCCGATCGATCGGCTGGTCGGTTGGTGGTTACGGCCACAGCTATGAGCGTGCATAGAGTGCTCTCTCGTCGCGATCTCTTTTGTTGGCATCATGTTGTCAGGCGCGCCTGAGTCCGCGGATGGCGCTGCAAACAGTGACCTCGCCGGTTCCCGGTTGCCGATCTTTGCCCTTCTCGCCCTTTACTACGCGCGGACTCGGCGAATGTTGCGTGGCGGGCAGAAGAAATATTCACGGCGCTTCTCTAAGGAAGGTGCTGGGTACCGGCAAAGACCGCCGCCCCGCGGGCGACGACCGTGATCGGGTCGATTCCGAACTCCAAGGCGGCGCCCAACTCGGACTCCACGGCCTCGCGCACCCAGGGGTTCAGAGTGGAGTCGCCAACCATGAGCACGCGGTGCAGGCTGTTGCCCTTTAATCGCGCTTCCTCCAGGGTCCGCCGGGACAGATCCAGGGTCCGCGCGACGTAGGGGCGGCCGATCTCCTCGACTTCCCCCGGGGTCAGGGTATAGACGACCTCGACGGGTTTGCCGTTCGTGTCCTCGCACAGGCACTCGATATAGATTTCCACCGGTTGACGGGTGCGGCAGACCTCGATCTTCGCCTTCTCGACCTCCCATTCGAGCCGACCCAGGGGGTTGTTCCATTGGGGGTTGCCGCGCTTGAAGTCGGGCAGACTGTAGTGGTCGGCCAAGGCCGGCGCCAAGCATTTGGTAACCAAGTCCAAGTCGATCAGCTTGCCCCCGAGAAAATTTTCGTCCTTATGGTTCACCATTTGGACGAACCCGTCACGGAACCGCATCAGGGCAACGTGAAAAGAGCTACCGTCAAAGTCGTAAACCAGCCAAAATGTGCCTTCACTTTCGCTTCGCACGCCATAGCCATAGGCCAGGGACGCGGCGACCGGTTCCAGCATGAGTGGCGCAACCGCAAAGCCGGCGCGCTCGGCCGCTAGTTGCGTGGCCTGGCACTGGGGCAGCTCAAAGGCGGCGGGAACCGTGATGACGGCCGCTTCAATCGCTTCGCCCAGACAGTTGTAGACATCGGTTCGCAGCGACTTGAGCACCTCGGCCGAGAGGTCTTCGGGAAGCATCTCGCGCCCGGTGCGGGCAAAGATTTTTTTCGCCTCGGCGCCGCTACCCATACTCAACCTGAACTCGATGGCGCCGTTCTCCAGATCACCGCAAAGGATGCGTTCCTTGGCCTCCGTTCCCACTTGCAAATGGCCGCGCGGATTCATCCATACCGCCGAGGGTGTGAGGGTCGAACCCGCTTTGTCCGGGATCATTCTGGGATGGCCGCCATCCATGACCGCGATCATGCTGTAAACCGTTCCAAGATCAATGCCGAAGTCAATGGTTCTTCTTTCTGTCATGCCTGTTCGTCCTGCTCGTCCCCTGTCGCTCAAACCGCTGGATTCGGGATCCTGCGCAGTTCACTCACCGGACACACGAGAGGGGGTTGGTCATTTCTCAGCGCGGTCAGTTAACGCGCCGATGATGCCGGACTGCCAAAACTGGAGATTGGCGCCCCCGTCCTGCTGTCTGCCTCATGGTTCTGCCGTCCGTTCTCGCCCCTTACTACGCACCAGTCCGGTCGATGTTGCGTGCTGGACCGAAAATCTTTCGTGCTGCGAGGAACCGATCGGCAGGACCAGTCCCTGCGCTCGCTTCGGCACGTCAGTTCGCCGCATCGTGCTATTTGCCGCGCTTGGCCGGGCGCCGGGTCAGGGTGTCGGCTGGACAGTGCATGATCCCCTTGCGCCAAAGCTCCAGTTGCGGGGCGTAGCGCTCCCGCAGCCGGGGATCCTTGCCCATCGCCTCCTCCAGGAGGTCGGCGGCGGTCATCAGGCTCAGCGGGTCCTTGGCGACATTGAAGGCGGTTTCCACGGCGCTGGCAGCCTCGCCGGGGAGATCGCGGCCGGTGTAGCCGGGCAGGGCGAGCTTGGAGGTCTTGGGCGATTCGGTGGCGAAGCGCGGGTCGGTGTGCCCAGGCTCCCAGAGTTCGAGGTCCTTGAGTAGGGCCATGGCATCCGGGTAGCGATCCGCCGGGTTGACAGCCAGACACCGCAGCAGGATGCCTTCCAGCTCGGGGCCGATGTTGATGTTGTAGTCGCTGGGCAGCCGGACCGGGCGCTGAAAGCGGCTCGGGTTTTCCGCATCGCGGGTGCTGAGACAGGGGTACGGCAGGCGGTCGGTCAGGAGCAGGTGCAGGGTGGCGCCCAAGCTCCAAACGTCAGCGGGACAGGAGTCGATGTTCTGCAGCGATTCCGGGGGTTTGAAGGGCAAGGTACCGCGACAGGTGGCCAGCAGGGTCAGCGGGTTGACCGATTTCGCCAGGCCGAAATCCGAGAGCCTGGCGTGCAAGCCCGCGGCCTCGAAACCGACCAGGATATTGGCGGGTTTGATATCGCGATGGATAATGGGAGGGGTGGCGGAGTGCGCAACCGCGACGGCGCGGCAGGTCTGCCGGACGATTTCCACGGCCTGCTCGACGGGCATCAGATCGGCACCGAAGGACTTCCAGTACTGCTCCAAGGAGCCCCCGGAGACATAAGTCATGGTGAAATAGCCCACATCCCCGACTGGCGTCGTCAGCAGATTGGCGTCGAAGACCTCGATGATGTTGCGGTGCCGCAAGGCGGACAGCAGCAGGGCCTCCTTGAGGTCGGTCTCGATCTCCTCAATGGTGGCTCCAGGCGCCTTGAAGACCTTCATGGCCTGACGGCCCATGAAGCGATGCCTGACCCGATACACCTCGGCAAAGGCCCCCTCGCCCAACAGTCGCTCGACCTCGTAGGTCCCGCGCACCGCGTCTCCGGATTGAAGCAAACCCATGTGCAACTTCCTGGCGAAGCGGCAGATGACAGCGATCACCGCGCCCTCTTAGGTGATCGTCACAAATGCGCTCGGTCATCGCCTCGACTGCCGATCGCACTGGCGGGGGCAGGGTGCCCGCGAGCCGCACCGTCCGCCGCGTGGTGCGGTTCGTCCTGCGCCGGTCGCGCGTCGCGCGGCGGCAGCCGGTCGTTCGTAACGAGTTGACTGCACTTGCCAATGTGCTTGAGATTGGCTTATGGTACCAAGGGTTTTCAGGGCGATTACAGTCAATAATTTAGCGATCTCAGTCTTTTTTCGGGGTATCTGATGCAGGTTCACGAGAAACTCAGGGTGATGCGGCTGTGCAAGGGCTGGACCCAGGAGGCGCTTGCCGACAAACTCGGCTGGGCCGTGAACACCTATGCCAAAATCGAGCGCGGCGAGTCGGACGTGAAACTGGACAAGCTCAAGCAGATTGCCGAGGCGATCGGTGTCGATGTGAGCGAGCTATTGAGCCTGAACGAGAAGGCAGTATTCAATTTCGCGGAGAATTGCACATCAAGTTTGGCGCAAAACAGCCTGGCGAATTGCACGATCCTGCTGAGCGAGTCCCAATGCGTCCACGAGCTAGAGAAGGCGCGCCTGTTGCTCGCACATCGCGAGAAAGAGATCGAATGGCTTAAGGGTGAGAGCGCGCGTCTGAAAGAAATCATCGCGCTGCTGAGAAGCGGGCACCCCGACCCTGCGGCGGGGCCGAGCGGCATGGAGTAGGGTCAAAGGTTCCATAGGGCTCAATGAAATGACTATTGAACTTGGCGTTGATGCCTGTATCTTTATTGGCCTTTGGCCAAGCCGCTCAGCTACTCTATTTACCCCAGTGCCTCCAGCCCTTTGCGGTCTACCAATTCGAGCAGCTTCAAAGATGGGCCGCGGGGTCGCTTATCACCCCGCTCCCATTTCTGGATCGTTGAGGGGCTGGTATTGAGATAGGCGGCGAATACTGTTTGGCTGGCCTTGTTGCGCAGTCGTATGGTGCGTATCTCATCCGCTGTATACGCGTGGATCTTCGGTAGGCACAGGGCCTCAAACTCACGCAGCGTTACGGTATCCATTACACCTGCTTTCGCAAGTCCCTGGGCAGTTTGGTGGACTGCTTCAAGAATGCTTTCTGTCATTGTCTATCACCTCGACCAATTCGGTTGCACTTAATGCCTGATCGATTGCGCGATCCGAGTACCCTAGCAACTCCACCGCCAAGCGTTGCAAGATCTTGAGTTCTTTATCGCTGATGTTCGCGCGGTTGTTCTTGGTAAAGCCGTAGATAAAAAACACCCGATCGTCTTTCTTGAGCGCGACGAGGGTTCGTGCACCGCCGCTTTTGCCTCTGCCCAGCAGCGCCACGCGTTTCTTGAAGACATGGCGCCCAAGGTCGGCGTCGATTAATCCGTTGTTCATCTCGGACACGGCTGCTTGCAGAGATTCGTCTGTGAGTCCTTCGGTGATGGCCCATTTGTGAAACCATCTGGTCTTGAATGCTCGCATCGAGTTCGTCACCTGACCTCTTCACCTTGGTCTTCGTTATGCGCTCTGGTTGTGAATTCGGCCACCTCGCGATCTGCAAGACCGTCAGTCCGTACAGCGGACCGATTACGATAAGTGTGCGCCACGACCCGCTTAAAGATCGTGTGCTCTGGCTGGACCGCGCTACGTTTAGTCGTCCTACAGGCCGCTTCGATGATCGATACCAATCGCTTCCTACCATAGCACCGAGTGCGAGATGCGGCTAGCAGGGGCAAGAGTGGCGGCAACCAGCCGAAGGTCTTGAATGTCGGTCGCTTCGATGTCTGGCGCACCGGACCGGAGTCGATCGTGCGCCGGTCAGTGAGTCGGTCAGAGCCTCGGGTCTTGGAAAAGCGGCACGCTATCGCGCGCCAGTGGAGCCTTGTATGCGGTGCGCGGTAGTCGGTCTGGGAGGCTGGCCCGCAGTTGGACCGACTACGACAAGCACCAAGGTTGGGAGTTGTCGGAAACCCTCCACAATCCTGCCAACGCATGGCGAAATGACTGACGGATCGACGGTCTTAGACTTGGCGCGGTCTTTGCTTGTCTCGTGGCTTAGACGAACCGGAAGCACGCCTATGTCAACCAAGCCAATGACCGTGACCATCAACGACACCACCCTGCGCGACGGGGAGCAGTCCGCCGGGGTGGCCTTTTCCCTGGAGGAAAAGCTGGCCATCGCCCGCGGACTCGCGGACCTGGGCGTGCCGGAGCTGGAGGTCGGCATCCCGGCCATGGGTGAGGAGGAGCGCCATTCGATCCGTGTCCTGGCGGAGCTGGGGCTGCCGTCGCGCCTCATGGTCTGGGCGCGCATGTTGCCCGGCGATATTGCTCAGTGCCGGGGGCTGGGGGTGCACCTAGTGGATCTCTCGATCCCGGTGTCCGATCAGCAGATCGCGGGCAAACTGGGGCGTGATCGGGACTGGGTGCTGGGTCAGGTCCAGGCGCAGGTGATCGCGGCCCGCGATCTGGGGCTGGAGATTTGTGTGGGTGCCGAGGACGCTTCGCGCGCCGACCCGGAATTTCTGTGGCGGGTGGCCGAGGCGGCCCAGGAGGCGGGCGCCAGCCGCATCCGCTATGCCGATACGCTGGGTCTGCTGGAGCCTTTCGGCACTTTTGAGCGCATTCGCGATCTGCGCGCCATCGTCGATCTCGAGATCGAGATGCACGCCCATGATGATCTGGGTCTGGCGACCGCCAACACCCTGGCCGCCGTGCGCGCCGGGGCGACTCATGTCAACACCACCGTCCACGGGTTAGGCGAGCGGGCGGGCAATGCCGCGCTGGAGGAAGTGGTGATGGCGCTCAAGCATACCCAGGGCGTCATCACCGGTGTGGACCTGTCGGAGTTCGGCACGCTCTCCCGACTGGTGACCAGGGCGTCCGGTAAACCGGTGGCCTGGCACAAGAGTCTGGTCGGTCAGGGCGCTTTTACGCACGAGGCCGGCATTCATGTCGACGGGCTGCTCAAAGACCCGCTGAATTATCAGGGCGTCGATCCCGCCGAGATGGGTCGCACCCACTGCCTGGTCCTCGGCAAACATTCGGGACGGCATGCCGTCTGTCAGGTCTATGCCGACCAACTGCGTTTGGACCTGGGGCCCGAGGAGGCGGATCAGGTGCTGCCGCTGGTGCGCCGTTTCGTCACCCAAACCAAACGCTCGCCATGCACGGCGGATTTGCGCCGCTTCCTGGTGGAGATCGGCCACCCCGGTGCCGTTCTTCAGTGAAATGAATCAAGGAGCTGAACCGATGGATCTACTCGATTTCAGCGGCGAGGAGATGTACTTCGATGAGCCGGTGACCCCGGAAGTCGAGGCTCTGCTGTTGGCCGCGGCGCAGCAGTATGGGGACGATGCGGCCGAGCACAGTCTGATGCGCGCGTATTTCCTTGAACCGGAGCACCTGACCGTACTGGTCGCGTTATATCGGTATTTCTTCTATCGCCACCGGTTCCGCGAGGCCCTGACCACGGCCGACCGGGCGATTGGCGTGGCGGCCCGGCGGCTGGAGCTGCCGAGCCGCTGGGAGCAGCTCACCCCGGCCCATCTGGGCGGGTCGGTGCTGGTCTCTATGAGCATGACGCGGTTTCTGTTGCTGGCGCTCAAAGGATCCGCCTATCTGCTGATGCGCTTGGGTGACCCGGCGGCGGCCCTGCAGCGTTTCGACAAGATCGCCGAGATCGACACCAGCGACCGACTCGGGGTCAAAGACCTGCGTGCTATGGCGCAATCGTCGATCGCCCAGACCGCGGTGGAGCGCATCGGCGGCAATGTCAGCTTCATTGGACGCTGATTATTAGTGGTTAGTGGTTAGTGAATAGTGGTTGACGGTTGCTTTAAGCCGTGTTCTTTGGGGTAATCAATCAGCGATCTCGTAATAAAAAAATTTTACTTTTTTCGTTTCTTGTCGCGACAAAGGGTGATGAGTGCCGCTGAGAATCAGTGCATACCAAGGTATTGTTTTCACTAACCACTAATCACTAACCACTAACCACTTCTTCAAACCCGGAGATCGCCATGACCGACGATGACTTTGAATCCGATCTGGAAGAGCTCTCCAGCGCGGAGGATTTCCTCGAGTATTTCAAGATCGAGTACGACCCCAAGGTTGTGCAGGTCAACCGTTTGCATATTCTGCAGCGCTTCCATGATTATCTGGCCGATGTCGATGAACAGCCGGACGGGGCGGACGCACGCTGGGCCTTGCACGCCGACCTGCTGGGTGCCGCCTACCTGGACTTCGTGACCTCCGACGCCCAGACCGAGAAGGTGTTTCGGGTGTTTCATATGCACGAGCCGAAGATCGCCAGTGTTCCACTGAGCGACCTTTTGGGTCAGATTCCCCATGCGGCCGGCGTTTGACTTCGGGACTGAGGTGCGGGTCGTGCGCAACGTGCGCAACGACGGCACCTTCCCCGGACAGGCCATCGGCAGCCTGCTGGTCAGGCGCGGCAGCACCGGCGTGGTGCGCGACGTGGGAACCTTCCTGCAGGACCAGATCATCTACTCGGTTCATTTTCTCGATGCGGACCGGCTGGTCGGCTGTCGGGAGGAAGAGCTGCAACTGGCGACCGACCCCTGGGTCCCCAGCCGTTTCGAGTTCCGCGACCGCGTCCGGCCGCGTATCCCGTTAGGGATTCAAGGGCGGGTGTTGGTGGAGCGGGGGGTCGAGGGTGAGGTAATGAAGGTGGTCCGCGATGCTCCCGGCGGAGTCGCTTACCATGTGCATTTCAGCGGCGCCGGTACGCTCCAGGTGCCGGAGTCGGCATTGGACGGTCCGGACGGGGATGCCGCCGCATGACCCTCGCGCGGGCGGTCGGCGATCGGTATTTACCAATCGTTGTCGTTGTCGTAATCGGATAAGCGATTCAAGTTCGTCATGAGCAGCCGCTGTCTATCGGATTTCGATTCGCTACGCCGCTCGGGCGTACCAGGCCGCAAGCGTTTGAAGACTTCGATCGCGACGCACGGGAACAGCGCATCCTCGCGGGGATCGGCAACTCGATTACGACAACGACCGCGACGCCAAAGGGGTTCCTCAATGTATTTGATCAAGCTATTTTTGAACGGTTCTTAAAGAGCACATCCATGTCCGCTGAAGCCCCGAGTCTCCCGGCCGAGTTTCGTTACCATCTGCTGCGCGCCGCCGGTGAGCGTTTCCAGCTTGGCACCTGGGCCCTGGACGCTGCTCAGCGGGCGGAGGCGATGCGGCTGGCCCAGCGGACCTTTGAATTGGAAACCTTAGTCCTCGGGTCAGCGGAAGCCCGCGCCGTGGTGATCCCGATCGACCAGGTTGAAGCCGTGGTGGGTGAGTTGCGCTCACGTTATACGGATGCGGACGACTTTGTCTCGGACCTGGAGCGCAACGCGCTGGATCTGGACACCCTGCGCAGCGCGTTGCGGCGGGAGCTGACCTTTGACGCGGTGATGCGGCGGGTGGGCGATCATCGGCTGAGTGTCGACGCCGTGGATGAACAGCTTTTTTATGAGCTTCATCACGAACGGTTCACCGTTCCGGAGCGGCGTGGCGCCCGACACATCCTGATTACGGTGAACGACGCCTACGCGGAGAACGGCCGGGAGGCGGTGCGGGCCCGTATGGACCGGTTGGCGGCGGACTTGGACCATTCCAGTGCGAGTCGCCAGGAGCGGTTCGCGGTCCTGGCGCGCGAGCAATCGGAGTGTCCGACGGCCCTGCAGGACGGACGTTTGGGTGAGGTCCGTCGGGGCCAGTTGTATCCGGCGCTCGACGCGATGCTGTTCGCCATGGCGGCGGGTGAGATCAGCGGCCCGGTGGAGTCCGAACTCGGCTTTCACCTGCTCCTGTGCGAGCACATTCTGCCGGCGCATGCGCTCCAGTTTACCGAGGCGCAGCCGCAGATCCGCCGGATTCTGGAGGAGCGGCAGCGGCGCCGCAATCAGACGGCGTGGATCGCGGAGCTGCGCCGCGCGGCGGCAGGGGCGGCTGGTTCGACCACGCCCGCCGCTCAAGCCTGGCGCGCGGGGCAGGCCGCATGAATACGCCGCCCCCTCACGCCTGTTCCTTCTGTGGTGCCGTTCAGGGCGCCGATACCCCCCTGATCGCCGGGATCGATGGCCATATCTGCGAGGCTTGTGTGGCCTTGGCTCACCAGGTGGTCACCAGTTGGGGGCGCACCCGCGCCTTGACCGGACCGCTGAAAGCGCCGCCCAAGCCGAAAGAGATCAAAGACCATCTGGACCGTTATGTGATCGGCCAGGAAACCGCCAAGGAATGCCTGGCGGTCGCCCTGTATAACCATTACAAGCGCCTGGCGGCGGAAGCGAATCACCCCCGCCGCGTCCTCGACGATCCGGATCGGGTGGAGATCGATAAGTCCAATATCCTGATGCTCGGCCCCTCCGGAACCGGCAAGACGCTGCTCGCCAGCACCCTGGCGCGGATCGTCGGCGTCCCCTTCGTGATCGCCGATGCTACCACCCTGACGCAGGCCGGCTATGTCGGTGAAGATGTGGAAAGCATCCTCGCGCGGCTCCTGGACGCGGCCGGCGGTAAACGTGAGCTGGCCGAATGGGGCATCGTCTATATCGACGAGATCGACAAACTGGCCCGCGTCGGGGAGAGCAGCCACGGCACCCGTGATGTGTCGGGCGAGGGGGTGCAGCAGGCGCTGCTCAAGCTGGTGGAGGGGACTCAGGTCAAGATCAGTCCCAAGGGGCGCAAGGAGGGCAGCGAAATACCGGTCATCGACACCCGCAACATCCTGTTCATGGTCGGCGGGGCCTTCGCCGGCCTGGAGCGGGTGCTGCGGCGCCGGCTGGAGCCAGGCCCATCCAGCATCGGCTTCCATACCGAGCCGAAAGCGAAGTCCGATGCGCAGGGCGCCGGGGGCATCTACGCCGAGACGCAACCGGACGATCTGCGCCACTTTGGCCTGATTCCGGAGTTCATCGGCCGGTTCCCGGTGGTCGTCGCTCTGCACGATCTGGACGAGGCCGCGCTGGTGCGCATCCTCACCGAACCCCGAAATGCACTGGTGCGTCAGTTCCAGCAGTTGTTCTTGTTCGAAGGGGTGGCCCTGGAGTTTGAGCCCGAGGCGCTGACCGCCATCGCCCGCAAGGCGATCGCGCGCGGCACCGGGGCGCGCGGCCTGCGCAGCGTGCTCGAGGGGCTGTTACAGCGGCCCATGTTCGAGCTGCCGTCCATGAGCGGTGTCACCGGTTGTCTGGTGGATGAAGCCGCCGTCGGCGGCGAGGCCGCCATCCGCTGGCAAGGGACGCAGGATGCGGACCAGGCGGAGGCGGACCCGGACGGCAGTCTTGCGCGGGCGGATGGCGGGTGAGGCTGAGAGGACGCGGTCAGTGAGCGCGCTCCGGCGACAGGTCGCCGTCGACATAACACCAACGTCCTTGATGGCGTGCGAAGCGGCTGCGCTCATGCAGCCGGTGTGCCCGCCCGCCCAGTTTGTAGCGCGCGACGAACTCCACCAGACCGCGAAGGTCCTCAGGCCCGCCGTCCTGCGTCGCGATGATCTTGAGTCCGAGCCACTGCACCTTGGGGTCGGCTTGCAGGTCCGGGGGGCGGGTGCTCGGGTGCCAGGTCGCACCCACATAGTCCACGTCGCAGCGCGTGTAGGCGCTGTAGCGCGAGCGCATGAGCTGCTCCGCCGTGTCCGGCAGCGCGGCCCCGGCGATGAATCGGCCGCAGCAGTCCAGGTAAGCGGCCCCGGATCCGCAGGGGCAGGCGGCAGGTGCGGCAGGCGTTTGCGTTTTCATGCTCTTTGACGATTCCCCCATTCCCCGCGGTCCACTGGACCGCGTTGGCGTAAGGCGGCTATTCTCCCAGGATCACCGGCCCGCGGGGTGCCTTCATGCGCTGGCTTGCCATCCATCTCCCCGATCTGCCCCTGGAGGTCTTCGCGCGGGCGCGCGCCGCCGAGGCCCCGCTCGCGGTCTGTGTCCACCGTCGGGGCGAGCGCATCCTGCGCTGCAACACCGCCGCGATGCTTGCGGGTATTCGTCCAGGCCAAGGGGTTGGTGCGGCCCGTGCGCTGTGTGCGGAGCTGACTGTCATGCCCCGGCGGCCGGCCGCGGAACAGGAAGCCTTGGAGCATCTGGCCGCCTGGTCGATCCGCTTTACGCCGCAGGTCAGTCTGGCGCCGCCCGGCGCGCTGCTGCTCGACGTGGCGGCCAGCCTGCGCCTGTTCGGCGGGGCCGACGCCTTGCTCGCGCAGGTGAGCGGGGGGATCAGCGCACGCGGCTATCAGGGGCGGCTCGCCCTGGCGCCGACACCCTTGGGCGCCCTGGTCTGGGCACGGCAGCTCGAGGCCTCGGCCGGAACCGCGGGGTGGCCCGTGATCCCCGATCCGGCCGCACTGCAGGCCGCACTCGACGGTTTGCCCCTGGCCGCGTTGGGCCTCAGTGCGCGCGAGAGTGAAGACCTGACCGCGCTGGGACTGCGCCGCGTCGCCGATGTGCTGCGCCTGCCCCGTGCGGGGCTGCGCGAGCGGCTGGGTCCCAAGCGGGTGGAGTGGCTGGAGCGTCTGCTCGGCGAGACTCCGGACCCGCGCCCCATGTTCGTGCCGCCGCCCCGCTTCAGTGCGCGGATCGAACTGCCCGCGGAGGTCGAGCTGGCCGAGTCGTTGGTCTTTCCCTGTCGGCGCCTGCTCGCCGAACTCGCCGGCTTCCTGCGCGGGCGTCAGGCCGGCGTGCCGCGGCTCGAGTGGCGTCTTGGCCACGCCGGTCGGGCCGATACCTGCTTCAGCCTGGGCGCGGCGCAGCCATTGGCCGACCCGGAGCGCTGGCTGGAACTGCTGCGCGGTCAGTTGGAGCGGATGGATCTCCCGGCACCGGTGCGTGAGATTGCACTGGCCGCGACGGCTGTCCTGCCCTTGAGTCCGCGCAGCGGCGACCTGTTTCCGGAGCTGGCGCGGCCCGGCTGTCGCCCGGATCCCGCGCTGCTCGACCGGTTACGGGCCCGCCTGGGCCGGGACGCGGTGCGCGGGCTTGCGCTGGCGGCCGATCACCGTCCCGAGCGTGCCTGGCGCTGGAGCGAACCCGGCGAGACCGGCGGCGGCAGCGCGCGTCTGGATCGCCCGCTCTGGCTGTTGCCCCAGCCCGTGCCCTTGGAGGAGCGTGACGGCAAGCCCTGGCTGGACGGCGCGCTCGACCTGGGTGCGGAGCGGGAACGGATCGATACCGGTTGGTGGGACGATTGCGCCGTGGCGCGTGATTATTTCATAGCCACCAATGCGCGCGGCGAGCGTCTGTGGGTCTATCGGGAACTCAGGGGGCGTGGTGGCTGGTATCTGCATGGGCGTTTCGATTAGTAGCGAGTCAAGGAGCAAGTCAATCACAATCGTTGTCGTAATCGCAGCCCTGAAGCATAACCGCGCGACCTCAGCTCCCATCGCCATCGACGGCTCCCGGAAGTTCACCCGAGACACCGCTGCCGGACTGGGATGCGCCGGCGTAACCCGCACCGCAGTTCCCGTTCGATCAGCGCATGTCCTGGTCAGCACCGCCACGGGACCGACATCGTCGGCACGGCGGCGCATGACCCCGGTCGCGCCGATTCCGTGCGCCCCACCGCCGCTCGTCACGCGCCACCCCGCCGCCGGTCGCGCTGCACCTTCCATCCCACCCCCAGACCGCTCAACTCAGCCAACAACCGCTTGCCCGGTGTTCTGAGCGCGGCTAAGATCAGGGTCATAGCGGGTCTCGGGTGGTTGAATTTCCTATCCGTCCCGATCTTCGCGGACCCCACAGATTAGCCATGATGATGATCGCGCACCGAGTCGAGATCGACCTCCCCGAGGAGCCCCTGTGCAGCCTCAAGGAGACGCCCGAGCACTTCGCAAAGGAGATGAAGATGCTTGCGGCGGTGAAGCTCTTCGAACTCGGTCGCCTGTCTTCGGGGCGGGCCGCACAGCTTGCGGGCATTCCCCGCGTCGCCTTCCTGTTGCGGCTTGCGGACTACCGCGTCGCCCCGTTCGATCTGACCCGCGAAGCGCTCGCCGAGGACGCCGAGAACGCCTGAATGCTGGGTCATTCTGGACGACCAGCTCGGCCGCCGAATCGCCCGCGCCGCCGGGCTGCGAATCACCGGGACCTTGGGCGTTGTACTCAAGGCCAAGCGCGTCGGGCTGCTGCCCAGCATCGCCACGACTGTCGCCGATCTGCGTGCTGCGGGACTGTGGATCGGCGAAGAGTTGGCCGCCAACGTCATTGCGGAGGCGGGAGAAGGGCCGGTGCCTTGATTGCGTCAGGGCGCGAGCCACGGCGGGATGACGGAAGACCAGCGCGAAGCACCGGGCATCGGCGGCTCGGCGGTACGCCCGATTGTCACCACCCGATGGCGGGCGTGGTTCTCCGCGGTATGTGGGAATCGGCGATGAAGGGAGCGCGTCGCTTCACGTGTCACCCCGCCGCCGGTCGCGACCAGGCCTGTGTTTCGCCGGATGGGTCGGCGGGGGGCATCAAGAGTCCTGGGAAGCAGAGCTTCAGCACCGCCTGGCCAGCCTGGAAGGCACGGTCGCGGGCCTGAAGCGCGACCAGGCGTCGGCTTAGGCCCTCCAGTCCGGTCAGAGCGCAACGGACCAATAGCGTCTTGCCAGGGCGGCGGGGGCGGCGTGAGTAGCGTCACGCGAAAGGGCCGCCCCCATCCCACCGATGCCAACCAACACCTTTGGGGAGTGATCGCATGAATTCGCGCGTGCAAGACTTGGTGACCCAGGCCAGCCGGTTGCCGCCCGACGATCAGGCGGCCCTGCTCGCGGCCTTGTATGATCTGATCGTCATACCCGACCCCGGTTGGGAGGCCGCCTGGATGGGCGAGTGCCTGGACCGTCTGGATGCGCATCGCCGCGGGGTCTTGGGGTCGGTCGATTCAGATGAGGCCATGGCCGCTTTGCGCAAGAAGCATGACTTGCCGTGAAGGTTCGGGAATTGATCGCGGCGATCACCGAGTTGGATGAGGCACTGACCTACTAGGGCGCCATCCAACCCCGGTTGGCCGCGGCGCTGCTCAGGGACGTGCAAGCGGCCAAGCGGTCGATCGTGCGTTTTCCGCTTGCCTGGAAGCCCCTGATCGGCGACGTGCGCAGCCTCGCCCTGCGTCGTTTCCCTTATGCGGTGATCTACCAGACTGGCCTGGACGAAATTCTTATCGTTGCCTACGCGCACCTGCGGCGGCGCCCTGGATACTGGCGCGACCGTTGCTCGGGCACGCATTAGACGATGGGCTGCCGCGAAGCCTGGACCCGCCGCCATGAAACCCTGGTTGCTCGGATTTGCGCTGGCGGTGAGCCTCGGGTGGCTGTTGTACCCGGGCCTGGCCGATGCCTGGACCGAGGCCGATATGCAGGGCGCCAGAGCGCTGCTCCAGGGAAAGTTGGAGCAGCGGCGGGCGGCGGAGGCCAAGACTGCGTCCGAGGCCAAAGCGAAGGCGGAAGCTGAAGCTGAAGCTGAAGCTGAAGCTGAAGCGGAAGCGAAAGCCAGGGCCGAGGCCAAAGCGACGGCAGAAGCGGAAGCGAAAGCCAGGGCCGAGGCGCAGGCGAAGTTCGAGCGGCTGCGGACCATCATCTCCAGCACCGCGAGCGGGACCGAGAGCGGGATGGTCGAGATCCCAGGCGGTTCCTTCCAGATGGGTTGCAGCCGGGACAGCCGGTGTTATCCTCACGAGCGAGACCCGCACAAGGTTACGGTCGAGCCCTTCCTGATGGGCCGCTACGAGGTCACCCAGGCGCAGTGGGAGGCCGTCATGGACGAGAACCCTTCCAACTTCAAGGGCGATGAGCGGCGGCCGGTGGAGCAGGTCTCCTGGAACGACGTTCAGACCTTCCTCGGGCGCCTGAACGAGGCCTTCCTCCTCCACAAGCCCTTCCGCCTGCCGAGCGAGGCCGAATGGGAATATGCCGCCCGCGCCGGCACCCCGACGCCCTACTGGTGGGGCAAGAACCTGGGCAAGGGCAATGCCAACTGCGACGGGTGCGGTAGCCAATGGGACAACCAGGAGACCGCCCCGGTCGGGTCCTTCAAGCCCAACGCCTTCGGGCTCTACGACACCGTGGGCAACGTCTGGGAGTGGGTGCAGGACTGCCGACACGACAGCTACGCCGACGCCCCGTCCGACGGCTCGGCGTGGCAGGCTGATTCGTGTACCGCTGGCCGGGTGTTGCGCGGCGGTTCCTGGGACGACGGCGCGAGGGCCGTGCGCGTCTCCGCCCGCGACTGGCACGCTCCCGACAACCGCGGCGAAAGGCTCGTTCTGCGGTTGGCCCAGGATATTTATTTACGTCCGTATTTAAAGCTGCATATTGACCCCCCCAGGCGATTCGATTGAAGTAAAGATTCGTCCGAAGATGCGCGCCCAGTTCCCGCTGGCCCGGAATGGGAAGACCGCTGGGGCGCCATCGCCAGAGGAAAGGCGGGTGGCTGGGGTGTGGTCGGTGACATGCGCAGCAAAAGAAGTGTCGAGCAGGCCGCGTTGAAACAATGCGAGAGCACTGCCGGTACAAGCCGTGCCGCATGCAAGGTGTCGATCACCTATTACAACCAATGTGCGGTTTACGTCTGGGGATCGAGTGGCGGCGTATCGTCGTCCGCTGTCGATATCACGACTGCCAGCCAGCAAGCGCTCGAACTTTGCAACAAGACATCGAGCGACTGTGAAATCCTCTACAGCAATTGCAGCTATCCGAAGCAATTGAACTGAACGGATCGCCCCGGCCCGCGGACCGCCCGCCTGGGATGATATCCTCGCACCGTTGCCGGACGGGGATGCGCCAGCGCAACCCGCACCGCAGTTCGCGTTCGATCAGCGCATTTCCTGGTAAGCTCCGCCAGGGGAGCGACATCGCCGACACGGCGGGGCACGACCCCGGTCGCGCCGATCCAGTGCGCCCCGCCGCCGCTCGTCACGCGCCACCCCGCCGCCGAGCGTGACCAGCCCCGTGTTTCGCCGGATGGGGTCGGCGGGGGCATCAAGAGTCCGGGGAAGCAGAGCTTCCAAGATCGGAGTCACGAGGCTGGAGTTTCGTGACCAAATCAACCAGGTCCCAAGACCCGCGAGCAGATCGCTGCACGGGCGATCTGGTCGGAGAAGGGGGCCCGAATTGAGTAAACTGTCCCCCGAATTCGGTCCCCCGAATTCGGCCGGATCGTCCCGGCCCGCGGACCGCCCGCCTGGGATGGTCCCCGTCGCGCTGCTACACTTGCGCCCATGGACACCCTCACCCCCTGGCACCGAC
>CAYYAY010000009.1:0-128793 GCA_964470155.1 uncultured Lamprocystis sp.
CCGACGGCAGCCTCTGGGCCTGGGGAAACAACGAGTATGGCCAACTCGGCGACGGCACCACCACGAACCGCCTGCGTCCAGTGCCGGTGGCCGGGTTCGGGGGATCATCCACCTCCGACGCTGACTTCACCGTCACCAACATCACCCTGAACCCGAGCGCCCCACTCGCCGACGGCACCTTCCACGCCTCGATCACGGTGAAGAACCGGGGCACCGAGGCCGGAAACCCGGGGCTGTTGCGCGTCTGGGCCAACCAGCCCGCGACCCAAGACTGCGATGCCCCAGGGGACGCTGAGATCAGCCTGATGGCCCTGGCCGCGGGCGTCAACCAAACGGTGCGGATCAGCCTGCCGGCTGGCACCGCCGGGTTCCGGACCCTGCGGACCTTCATCGACAGCCAGTGTCGGACCACGGAACCCGATGAGACCAACAACCAGTCCAGCCAAGGCTACCGGGTCTTCGCCCAGCCGATCGCGGACTTCGCGGTCACCGCCATCGACCTGACGCCCAACCGCCCCACGGCCGGCACGACCTTCAGCGCCGCCGTGACGGTGAAGAACCGCGGCACCGCGCCCGGCGACGCCGGCACGCTCGCCCTCTGGGTCGATCAGCCGGGCGTCCCCGCCTGCGGCACAGCAGGCGACGCCGCGCTGCCCGTCGGCACCCTCGCCGCCGGAGCCAGCCGCACCCTGACGCTCAACGGCCTCCCCGCCGGGACCGCCGCCGCCAAGTCACTGCGCGCCTTCGTCGATCACACCTGCGTCAACACGGAGGCCCATGACGCCAATAACCAGCGGGTGAAACCTTATACGGTTGTGCCCTGAACTACTATTGCAAGCAGTGATATGAGTTTCCTAGGAAATCACCTTATGCGCACAACCGACCGGAGGTCGAGGCTTCAGCCGGACGCGGCACCGCCGCCCGCTAAAGCGTCGGCCTCCGGTCGCGTCACCCGGGTCCACGGAGGTTGAAGCCGCATGGTACGAAGTTCTTCGGACATCACCTAGAGTCGGACACGCCTTCCCTGCTCGCACGCCCGCGCCGCCTGGTAAAGATTTTCCGGATTCTGCCGGAAGTGGGCTGGACGACCCAGCACCTGCTCCAGCTTGAGCGCCGTCTCGGCCGTCATCGGGACCTTGCCCTGAACAATCTCGTTGAGGGTCTTCGCGGTCAAGCCGGTGCGAGCGGCCAAGTCGCGCTGGGTCATCCCGAGTGAGTCCAGATATTCCATTGGCTTCTTCAGCCCGGGATGTCCCCAGAGGCAATCCTGGACGCGAAATCGATTTTCGACTAACAGCGCGCCAAACGACGACTGGAGAAGCAATCATGCGCAGACTGAAGTCCCGCCTCACACCCACCCTGAGCATCCTCCTGAGCTTCACTCTGGTCATCGCCCTGATCAGCGGCTGTGCCAGCCTGACCAAATCCTGGATTGCGCCCGAGGTCGCGCTGACCGGACTGAAGATCAAGGATCTGACCCTGCTGCGCCAGGTGTTCATCGTGACCCTGACGGTCCGGAATCCCAACGACCGGACCTTGCCGATCAAGGGCCTGACCTACCGCATCACGCTGGAAGGGAACGAACTGGCGCAGGGATCGAGTCAGCTCGATCGGCAGATCCCGTCGCTGGGCACCGCGCCGGTCGATGTGGAAGTCGTCGGCAACCTGCTGGGCATCACCCGACAACTGCCGGCCCTGGCCCTGAAGGATCGTCCGCTCGACTGGACTGTCTCCGGCACGGCCAGCCTCGCCAACGGACTCGTGCCGCTGCCCTATCGCTGGTCCGGCCAGATTGATCCCAAGACGTTACTGCGCACGCTGAGCGGCGGCTCCGCCGGAATCCAAGGCTTCAGCCTTGGCGCCCCCTGACGAAGGCTGAAATTTTAGAACTCCACTGACCTCAAGCCGCCAACCCCTTCCCCTGCAACTCCTTGATCTTATCGCGCACGGCCGCCGCCTTCTCGAACTCCAGGTCTTTGGCATAGGCATACATTTCCTTCTCCAGCGCCTTGACCTTTTTCGCCATCTGCTGGGGCGTGAGATTGGCGTACTCGACAATCTCTTCCGCCACCCGGGCATAGGCGCGGGCCTTCATGGGGGCGCCGGGCATGGCCGACTCCAGGATGTCCGCCACCGCCTTGCGGATGGTCTGGGGGGTGATGCCGTGCACGGCGTTGAACGCGACCTGCCTGGCGCGGCGCCGCTCGGTTTCGCCGATGGCCCGTTCCATGGACCCGGTGATCCGGTCGGCATAGAGGATGGCCTTGCCGTTGGCGTTGCGGGCGGCCCGACCGATGGTCTGGATCAGCGAGCCCTCGGAGCGCAGGAACCCCTCTTTGTCCGCGTCGAGGATGGCTACCAGCGAAACCTCGGGCATGTCCAGCCCCTCGCGCAGCAGGTTGATGCCCACCAGGACATCGAACTCGCCCAGCCGCAGATCGCGGATGATCTCCACCCGCTCCACGGTGTCGATGTCCGAATGCAGATAGCGCACCTTGACCCCATGCTCGTTCAGATACTCGGTCAGGTCCTCGGCCATCCGCTTGGTCAGGGTGGTCGCCAGCACCCGCTCGCCGACCGCGACCCGCAGGCCAATCTCGGACAGCAGGTCGTCCACCTGACTCAGCGCGGGGCGCACTTCCACCTCCGGGTCGACCAGACCCGTGGGGCGCACCACTTGCTCGACGATGGCGCCGGAACAGCCCAGTTCATAGGCGCGCGGGGTGGCCGACACATAGATGGTCTGCGGTTGACGGGCCTGGAACTCCTCGAAGCGCATCGGACGGTTGTCGAGCGCCGAGGGCAGCCGGAACCCATAGTCCACCAGGTTCTCCTTGCGTGAGCGGTCGCCGCGGTACATGCCGCCCAGTTGGGGAACCGTGACATGGCTCTCGTCGATCACCACCAGGGCGTTGCCCGGCAGGTAGTCATAGAGGGTGGGCGGCGGCTCGCCGGGACCGCGCCCGGAGAGATAGCGGCTGTAGTTTTCGATCCCTGAGCAATAGCCGACCTCCATCATCATTTCCATATCGAAGAGGGTCCGCTGCTCCAGGCGCTGCGCCTCGACCAGCTTGTTGTTATCGCGCAGCCAGGTCAGCCGATCCTTGAGTTCCAGCTTGATCTGGTCCACGGCGTTGAGCACGGTCTCACGCGGAGTGGCGTAGTGCGTTTTGGGGAACACGGTGTAACGCGGGACCTTACGCAGCACCTCGCCGGTGAGCGGATCGAAGACCGACAGGGCCTCGATCTCGTCATCGAACAACTCGATGCGCACCGCCTCCTCGTCGGACTCGGCCGGGTGAATGTCGATCACGTCGCCGCGCACCCGGTAGGTCCCGCGAGCCAGTTCGATCTCATTGCGCCGGTATTGCAGGTCCGCCAACCGGCGCAGGATGGCGCGCTGATCGATCAGGTCGCCGCGGCTCAGATGCAGGACCATCTTCAGATAAGCATCCGGGTCACCCAGGCCGTAGATGCTGGACACACTCGCCACGATGATGACATCCGGCCGCTCCAGCAGGGACTTGGTTGCGGACAGGCGCATCTGCTCGATGTGCTCGTTGATCGACGAGTCCTTCTCGATGTAGGTATCGCTGGCCGGGATATAGGCCTCCGGCTGGTAGTAGTCGTAGTAGGAGACGAAATATTCCACCGCATTGTGTGGAAAAAACTCACGCATCTCGCCGTAGAGTTGGGCGGCCAGCGTCTTGTTCGGCGCCAGGATCAGCGCCGGTCGCTGGACCGCGGCGATCACGTTGGCAATCGTGAAGGTCTTGCCGGAACCGGTGACGCCGAGCAGCGTCTGGCCCGCCTCGCCGTTGTTTAGTCCTTCGACCAGACGGCGAATGGCTTCAGGCTGATCACCGGCGGGGGCGAACTTGGCGACCAGTTCAAAAGGTCGGGATATCAATGGGGTCTCCTCAAAAGGGCCGATGGACACTCGGATGGTTGGGGCGCATGTCACCCGTCACGGATGATCCGATGGGAGGACACCGCGGTATGAGGACGTACGGGCGTGACCGCAACAGCGGCGTGCCGGCCGACCGGCCTGCCAATCGTGACCGGGCAGCCAGAGTCGGTGCGCATGGCACCTGACGCGCCCCCGACCGGAGATAACACGCAAAATGCTTCGCAAACCGCACATGCCGCGGCGCCAAGAGCTTCATAAACGGTACAGCTTGACAGGTCAATATGCCGATTTGGGGGTATACCATACCCGCCATGAGCGAACTCAGACGAAGCACCTCTGGTACGCAATTTGCCTTCCTAGCCGTGAAGCACCTCACGATTTCCTTGCGATGCGGCCCAGCCAAGCGTTGCACCGCCGATCATGGCAACTGTAACGGAACCGCAGGACCGGCAAGTGCATGCGTTCTTCGGCTGCGCGCGCATATTGCTGTGATCACTGTCCTCGCCCGGTGACGACGCCGACTGATACCGGCTCCAAGCGCACGGCAGCCTGAATGAAAGAGCGCTGCGGCCAGACACGCACAACACACCTGATACTATTACCGTTGTTGAGGTTATTTATGGTCCGATCGCTCCTCGCTGCAAGCATCCTACTGGGCAGTAGCGTTGTTTTTGCAGAGATCACCTTTGAAGATGTGACCAAGATCGCCGGGCCCTTCCATACCGGCTCCTCCTGGGGTGCGGCCTGGGGTGACCTCAACGGCGACGCGCGACCGGATCTCTATGCCAATAATCACCAGATGCGTGGTTCACTGTGGCGTAACAACGGCGATGGCACCTTCACCGACGTCATCCTGACCGTGGATCGGCAGCGCGTATTGACTGGAGAATATCAACAGGATGCCCATGCCGGAACCTGGGCCGACTTCGATAACGATGGCGACCTGGATTTATTGACCGCGCGCAGTTCCAGCGGTGGACGCGGACAACTCTTCGTCAATTCCGGCGGGATCTTTACGACCGAGGTCGGCGTCGCGAAGGGCCTTGGCGGATTCACCGCTGGACGGATGGGCTCGTGGTTCGATTATGACAACGATGGCGTTCTCGACATTGCCGCTGCGACCGCGAACTATTCGCAGATTTACCGTCAAGGCTCGACCAAATTCTCAAACACGACATCAGCGGTTGGCATGAGCAATAAATGCAACCATAATGTGTTTACTCAGCTCATGGATCTCACTGACGACGGTCGCCCGGAGCTGCTTTGCGGTGCTGTCGCGACCTTCCCGGAAAAGATCTACGACGCGTCCGGCAGCGTCTTTCGTGATCTGACCTCACTGGTAGGCCAGGACCCCCTGGTGCCTGACGTCGCATTGGCCGACTTCAACAACGATCAGCAGATCGACATCTTCAAGCTCAAGGGGCGTATTCGCCCAAGCGAAGTGCTGTTGGTAACCCCCGGCCACTTGGAAGCCTACCTGACGGTTTCTTCAAACAGCGAGCACAAAGGTTTTTCTTTTAGCGCCGACGGCCCGATCACCGTTCGAGCATTCAGTTTCGAGCGCGAGAACAGCAGTGAGAACATTGTTATTTATACCGGCGCTGATCGCTGGAGTCCGGCCACGGTGCCCTTTGTACTCGATCCCACTGATCCGGCGAATTGGGGTATCGATCCCAATCGTTCCGCCGCAGGCGTCTACATGGGCTATGACACGGCGACTCAACAATGGATCGTGCGGGTGAGCCCGGGCTCGGCAGACAGTCGTGATGCGTACTTTGCAATCGAAGGAAACGCCCTAACTGAGCCGCAACCCATTGCTATTACCAGACCTGAATACCCACAGCAGCCGAACCTGCTGGTCAACACCGGTTTTCAGTTCGTCCCCAGCGATGACTTCGGGATCGGCGAGGTCTGGTGCAAGAGCGTGGTTGCCGGTGATTTCGACAACGACATGGACGTGGATCTCTATATGGCCTGCGGCGGCAGCTTGACCAACCTGCCCAACCGCCTGTTTGAAAATCGCGGCGACGGCACGTTTTCCGAGGTCGAGTCCGCCGGCGGCGGCGCCGGCGTGCAAGGTGTCGGACTCGCGGCGAATGTCGGTGCCAGCGACAACGTCGTCATGGCAGACTATGACGTCGACGGGTACCTGGACTTGTTCGTGACGAATGGGCCGCTGCTGACCCCGCTGCGCGTGGGCGGTCCGGACCAGCTGTTCCGCAACACCAGTTCCGGTAACCATTGGATTCAACTCGACCTCGAGGGTACCACCTCGAACCGCAGCGCCATCGGCGCGAAGGTGTATGCCGCGGCGAACGGCGTCAACCAAATCCGTGAGCAGAACGGCGGCTACCATCGTTTTTCACAAGACCAGATGCGCGTGCATTTCGGACTCGGCAGCAATACGTCCGTCGATTTGACCGTCGAGTGGCCAAGCGGACAGGTCGACCATTTCCCCGGCGTCCCGGCCGACAGCGTCCACCATATCGTTGAAGGCGGCACCATCGAACGCGTCACCCTGGGGCCCGTCCCGCCGCTGCCGACGCCCCAAGCGGGCGACGAATGCGGTGCGCCGGCGTATACCAAATCACTGGATCAGGGCGCCTTTCTCTGGAAGGATTGCACCACGCAGCAGTGGTATTTTCGGGCCGGCGCCGGCGGCTCGGCAGCCACTGTCAAAGTGACCGGCGGGTTGGTCTCGACCTCGGCCTTCACCGCCGTGACACCCTATTCGCTGGAGACCGGTGATGTGCTGGACACCGCCGCCTCCGGCAAGATCAACTTTTCGCTCAGCTCATCCGGTACCGGCGACGATGGTTTTCAGTTTGGAGCGACGGGAACCGCGACCTGTCTGTCGATTACCAGTCCGGCTGACGTGCGGCTGTTGGTCGGAGGAAAAACTTTGCCGGTCACGCTGCCCTTCAATCTCAACACGCTGTCGTCCCACGGCTGCTCGAGTGTCAGCGTCTCGATCGCCGATGTCACGGTTGACGAGGCCGCAGGAAGCGCACAGTTCGTTCTGAGTCTCTCGGAAGCGAGTACGACTGACGTCACGGTTCAATACAGCACGCGGGACGGTAGCGCGGTGAGTGAGTCAGACTACGCCGCAACGTCCGCACCGGTCACACTCCTGTTCCCGGCGGGTACGACGTCCCAGACGATTGCCGTACCGGTCTTCGAGGACACCCTTCGGGAAGGGAACGAGACGTTCGAGGTTAGCCTCGCGAACGCCACCAACGCCGCCATCGCCCGTGGAGTCGGCGTTGCGACCATCCTGGACAACGAGCTGTCGGCGTGCGGAGCACCCGCGTATGACCGGGCGACTGACCGCGGTGTCTTTCTGTGGAAGGACTGTACCTCAGGCACCTGGTATGCACGCATGTCGCCAGGCGGCAACACCCTGACTTACCAGGGCAGCGTCAGCGCCGGGGTCGCTTTCACCAGTGTCGCCGGGGTCAGCATCGAGGCCAAAGACGTCTTGGACTACGCAAGCGATCCGGCACGGATCAACTACACGCTCGCGGTCGCGGGAACCGGTCAGGACGGCTTCGATTTTAAGGTTGTTACCGATGCCGGTGTGTGCTTCCGGCTGGACGCCCCGGCCGGCGAGAAGTTGTATGTCGGAACGGGCCGCCATCAGGTCACCACGCCGATCGATCTGGCAACGATGGGTGAATGCCTCCCCGCCCCGGTCCCGGCAGTCTCGGTGGACAATGGCACGGTCACTGAAAATGGTGATGCCGCCACGCTGGTGGTCAACCTGTCGGTGGCGACCTGGATCCCGGTCGCCGTGGATTACACCACCGCCGACGGCAGCGCTACCGCAACTTCTGACTACACCCCGATCAGCGGTACGCTGAGCTTCGCACCGGGTGAGACCAGCAAGACCATCAGCCTGCCGATCGTCAATGACGCCGTCGCCGAGACTGAGGAACGCTTCGGGCTGAACCTGAGCAACGCGGTCAACGCCATCATCGAGACCAGCTCGGCCACGGTGACCATTGAGGACGACGATACGGTGGTGACCGTCTTCGCTGAGGACTTTGAGAATGCGTCGGGCTGGGTGGTCAATCCCAACCGCAGCGATCGGGCAACCAGCGGCCAGTGGCAGATCGGCGATCCCCAGGCGACCAGCTCCGACGGGGTGTCGCTGCAGCCTGCCGACGCGCACGGCGGGATCAAGGCTCTGGTAACCGGCACGGCCGCGGGGAGCAGCGCCGGCAGCTACGATGTCGACAGTGGGGTGACCTCGATCCGGTCACCGAGCATCGCGCTCCCCGCGACCGGCACCCTGACACTGGACCTGAGCTATTTCTTCGCTCACCTGACCAACGCCTCGAGCAGCGACTACTTACGCGTCACACTGCAGGTAGCGAGCAGGAGCCGCGTGCTGCTTGCGCAACCCGGCAGCGCCGTCAACCGTCCCGGAAACTGGACAAGCTTCACCGCAGACATCTCCGATTTCGCGGGGCAAACGATCACGCTGCTGATCGAAGCGGGGGATAACGGCAACGCGTCACTCATCGAAGCCGGTCTGGACGACCTCACCATCACTCGGCACTAAGGAGCGCGCGGACGGGCGGGGGCTACCCCGTCCGTCGGCCGCCAGCCGGGATGCTCCCGCGGCACCAATTACGGTACCATGGCTGATTGACTCCAAATTCAACCCAATCAGGCACGCAGAGACCTCCGTAGATGACCATCAAGCTCGCCGCCCGCGTCCAGGCCGTCAAGCCTTCCGCCACCCTCGCTGTCGATGCCCGCGCCAAGGCCCTCAAGGCCGCGGGTCAGGACGTCATCGGTCTCGGCGCCGGTGAACCCGATTTCGATACCCCGGACCATGTCAAGGCCGCGGCGATCGAGGCCATCCACCAGGGATTTACCAAGTACACCGCGGTCGACGGCATGCCCAGCCTGAAGGCCGCCGTAGCCGCCAAATTCAAGCGCGAAAACAACCTGGACTTCGCCGTCGACCAAATCCTGGTCTCGTGCGGCGGCAAACAAAGCTTCTTCAATCTGGCGCTGGCGGTCATCGATCCGGGCGACGAGGTGGTGATCCCGGCGCCTTACTGGGTCTCGTATCCCGACATCGTGCTGCTGGCCGGAGGTGCCCCGGTCCTGGTCCACGCCGGGGCCGAACACCATTTCAAGATCAGCCCGGCGCAACTGAAAGCGTCCCTGAACGAAAAAACCAAACTCGTCGTCATCAACAGCCCATCCAACCCCACCGGCATGGCCTACAGCGCGACCGAGCTCAAAGCCCTGGGCGCCGTCCTGCGGGACTTCCCGCGCGCCCTGATCGCCACCGACGACATGTACGAGCACATCCGCTGGGATAGCGCGCCTTTCGTCAACATCGTCAACTGCTGCCCGGATCTCGCCCCGCGCACCCTGGTGCTGAACGGCGTGTCCAAAGCCTACTCCATGACCGGCTGGCGCATCGGCTACGCCGGCGGCCCCGCGGAGGTCATCAAGGCGATGACCAAGGTGCAGTCGCAAAGCACATCCAACCCCACCTCCATCGCCCAGGTGGCGGCCCAGGCGGCATTGGAAGGCCCCCAGGACTGCATCGGTATCATGGTTCGGGCCTTCAAAGAGCGGCACGACCATGTGCTGGACCGCCTGAATGCCATCCCTGGGATCGAGTGCCTGCCCACCGACGGGACCTTCTATCTCTTCCCCCGGGTGCAACAAGCGATCGATCGGCTGACCGGGGTCCACAACGACCTGGAGTTTGCCGAACACCTCCTGGAGAAAGTCGGAGTCGCGCTCGTGCCCGGCTCGGCCTTCGGGCTCGCGGGTCATGTGCGCATCTCCATCGCGACCAGTCCGAGCAACCTCGAGCAGGCCGTCGATCGCATCGCGACCGCGGTCGGGTAAGCAGTCGGAACGGTCGGACGGACGGCTTGGACGCAGTGACGAGCGAGGCTGATCGTGGCCCCGGCGCCTAGGCCGGGGATGGTAGATAGACTAAAATCACGTTAAGACCTTAGGGAGAGTTGTCTCCATGAACGCGGATCGAGCATCCCGGAACACCGGGTTTTCCCTGATCGAACTGTTGGTCACGGTGGCGCTGCTATCCATCCTGCTGGCCCTCGGTGTTCCGGCCTTCACCGATCTCATCGTTAGCACGAAACTGACCAGCGCCACCAACACCCTGATCGGCCACCTGCAGTACGCGCGCGCCGAGGCGATCAAGCGGGGCCGCGGGCTGGTTGGCGTGGGACCTTACAAGAGCGATACCGCTTGGCTTGAAGACGACTCTTGGGAAGGTGGCTATATGGTTGCGGCCGCCGACAACGCCTCCCCTCCCAACCTGCAAGTCTTGCGGCGCGTGGACAAGACCGACTTGGCGTCACTCACCATCACGTCGACCAACAAAACGGAGCCGATCGTCTATTTCGAGCACGATGGTTCCACCCATGGTGTGGCCAACACCACGCTCAGGATCTGTAGCAAGAATGACCCAAACAAGAAACGCGGAGTCACGATAAGTGCGATAGGGCGCGTCCGCGCCACCGATCAGGGCTTCAAGTGTCGGTAACGGGCGCGGTGATGTGGCCTCGGAATTTTTCAGAAACTGATTGACTAAGGGCTCTGGATCGAATATAGTTTTTGGCTCGCGATATTCCCCGGTAGCTCAGTCGGTAGAGCGGATGACTGTTAATCATTAGGTCGGCGGTTCGAGCCCGTCCCGGGGAGCCACATAAGACAAGAGGGGCCTCAGCCCCTCTTCTCTGCTCAGTTAAGATCCCTTATCGCGTCACGACTGTAAGGCTCCGGAACCAAGCCGTGATGCAAGGAAGCAGGATCGGAACGCCGGCGAATCGTCAAGGACGGTGTTTTTCGCGTCGATTCAGCGTTTTGATCTTGACTGAACGGCCTTCTCCAGATGTAATGTCGCGCTCGCAGGTTGTTCCACTGCGACACCGATGTCGGAAGGAACATGCGGGCCTAGACCGCCCAGTTACATTGCCCAGGTAGCTCAGTTGGTAGAGCAGGGGACTGAAAATCCCCGTGTCGGTGGTTCGATTCCGCCCCTGGGCACCATCGAAGTAAACAAAAACGCCAACCCGCAAGGTTGGCGTTTTTTGTTTCCGGGGTCTTGAGTTCGGATCATCCCAAGGCCGGCACCTCCCCGAAGGACCGCCATTTGAGCCCGTCGAGGATGTCCTGGGCGAAGGTGCCCACATCCCCCTTGCCGAAGGGTCTTGAGCAGCCCGGCCCCGGACTCGCCCGCGGTCTGCTCGCGTTTCATGATCCCAACCGCCTGCGGGCAGTCCAGCGGCTCGGCCGCGCCGGCGAGGAACGCCGCGGCCACTAACAGCAGTGCGGCCAGTCGGGCAGCCAGGGCGGCGGGGCGCGGGGGGTGGCGGTCGGTCATGCGGTGTTTCTCCTGTGCTCGGTGTGCGTGTGCGGCGTTTGCTCTTGGCGCCTTGGCGTGCGCGGCCTGGATCATTGCGCCACCTTGAGCAGTCGATAATTCTCCACCGCCCGCGGCTTGGTGGAGACCGGCCGTTGCGCGCCGCCGGTCAGCGCGCTCACGCGCTCGAAGAGCCAGGTGTCGAGTTCCGAGATATAGAGAAACCAGTCGCGCGTATAATCGGCCTGACCGCCCAGTCCCTCCAGCAGCGCCTTGGTGAACGCGCCGTGGCGCCATTCGTCCCGCTCCTGGCTCGGTTGTTTGCCGGTGCTGGAGGCGAAGACCACCACCCCGGACTGCGCATCGGCCAACTCGTTGGCGAAGCGGGTGGCATCGGCGCGCGGGTCGGCGCGGCGCTGCCCAGGCACGGCGCTCAGTCCGCCCGAATAGCAGGTGTCGAGGAACAGCACTTTCTTGCCCGAGACCCGGCTCAAGAAGCGCCGGAAGTCGTCGCCGTTCACCGCACTGCGCAAGAGCCGGTCCAGGGTGCCGTCATAAGGCAGGAAATAATATTCCCCGACCGCATCGGTGAACCCGTGCCCGGCGAGAGTCGGACATCCGGTGCCGGCGGAGGGTCCCGTCGCCGTAGCCCGCCACGGCGTAGCCCCCGTCGCCGGTGAGGTTCAGCGCCCAAACGACGCCCGGGACCGGCTGGGGCGACCAGAGCGCACGGCCGCGTCGTAGGCGCGCAGCGACCACTCGGTGCCGCGGACGAAGCGCCGGCGCTCCGGGTCCAGTGCGAGACCGCGTGCCCGCTCGAATTCTTCCAAGGCCAGTGGCTTGCCTGCGAGCTTGGGGTCATAGCCGTCCTCCCAGTCGGTAACCGACAGACCCTCACGGGGTCCCTCGTCCGACCGCGCGAGCCCGCTCCGTTGGGCCTCATCCGGTGCGGGTTTCAGGGTCAGGTCCGGCAGCGAGAAGAGGGCCGGGCGTTTGCCCCATAGGGCGAATCCGCAGACGATCCGATCCCCGGGTGTGCGAGACCCGGATGCCCTTCTCGTGGCGTTGACCGCGCAGGTCCGCCGCGGCCAGCGGCCGGGACCAGAGTGTCTTGCCGGCCGGGTCCAGCAGCAGGACGGCATCCGCCGCACCGACCGCGAGCCGGCCGTTGCGCAGCGAGCGGATGGACACGATCGTGCTGGTCGCGGAGCCGATCTCGGAGGATGAAGCGATTGGCCTGATAACGGGCCTCGAGAGCCGGATTCATGGCGAGCGCCGGTTTGAATTGCAGCGGCTTGCGCAGACCCAGCAGCTCCACCCCGTGGCGCAGCAGGTCCAGGGTGCCGCGGTCGTCGAGCTGCGTGCGGATGCGGTCCAGAAGAACGGTTTCGGCCGCCGCGCCGTGGGTCTTGGTCAGCGACTCCCAGGCGCTTGGCTGAGTCTCCCGGACCCAGGCGAACAGGTCCGGCGGGAACAGAGCGCGGGCGCGGTCATAACGCTGGACGTCGCCGGGTTCATAGAGCCAACCGTGGGCGGCCAGGTGGGCGCAGATGTCGTCCTCGAAGGCGCTTTCCTGATGCAGACGCATTGCCTATTGCTCTCAGTCAACTGTGCAGGTACGACCATGAGGCACTGCTAGATCCGGAATAGGGTAGCGGTCTCGGCCCATTGCACCAACTCCAATGATGGCAGCTATTCTCGATGACGGGACGCTGGAGCGTCAATGCCACTAAGTTGAGCCATTCTGGCTCCCACGCTCCTGCGTGGGAGCACGTGCGGGCGCTCCGCGTCCAGCGCCGAAACCGGACACGGAGCGCCCGCCCGGCATTCCCACGCGGAGCGTGGGGACGAGAAGCCGCGCCGTCGGCGCTTCACTTAATGGCATTGACGTTGGAGCGTGGGAGCCGGAACGGAATGCTGCCGACCGGTACCCTGGTCATCGCAGCGGCATCACTTCAGCACGGCCTGGACAACGATCGGAGCGAGCAAGCGCTGAAGGTCCTGCGGATCGATGCCCACCAGATAACCGCGACGACCGCCGTTGATATAGATCAGCGGCAAATCCAGGATGGTCTTTTCAATATAGACCGGCATGGCTTTTTTCGTTCCGAACGGGCTGGTTCCGCCAACCAGGAAGCCGGTATGGCGGTTCGCCACCTCCGGCTTGCAGGGCTCAACCTTCTTGCAGCCGATCTGCCGC
This sequence comes from uncultured Lamprocystis sp., assembly GCA_964470155.1. Lineage (GTDB taxonomy): Bacteria > Pseudomonadota > Gammaproteobacteria > Chromatiales > Chromatiaceae > Thiodictyon. Next base: position 13,474 of record CAYYAY010000009.1, read on the forward strand.
GCCAGTTCCTTGGTCGACACCTTGCAATCGCCGTGCATCAGCACGATCAACGGCTTTTCCGACTCGTCCTCCATGACCAGCGTTTTCACCACCTGATGTTCATCGACATCGAGTTCGCGCGCCGAAACCTTGGTGCCGCCGTGCTCTTCGTACGTGTAGAGGTGGCTGGAATAGGCCACCTGGTGCTTGCGCAGGAATTTGGTTGCTGGGGTTTCGGGGCCGGTATTCGGTTTCATCGGGTGCTCCGCCGCCTACTGGGTTAATCCGCGTACGTCGATCTTGCCGGTGACGGCGTCTGTCAAATCGCCTAACCTGTAGCAACGTTACTACTCAAATGGCCTCGCGCCAACAGCGTACCCTGTCCGCTTGGAGGTCATAAGGTCCGGAGTGCTTGCGTCATGGCGTTTGCGATCATAGATCCTGTTCCAGCAGTTGCCCGTTTTCCTTGAGCCACGCCTTCGCCTTGTCCATCTGGGCTACCGCGGTCCGCACGATACTCCAGAATCGCGGGGAATGGTTGGGCTCGATCAGGTGGGCCAGTTCATGGGCGATGACGTAATCGATCACGAAGAGCGGCGCCTTGATCAGCCGCCAGTTGAAGTTGAGATTGCCGTCCGCGGTACATGATCCCCAGCGGCAATGTCCGTCGGTAATCTTCGCCTCCTCATAGGTGACCCCCAAGGTCTGCGCCTGCGTGTGCACCCGCGGGAGGATGTGCTCGCGGGCGCGTGCTTTCAGCCAATCCGGAAAGACTTCGCCGCGGCTTTCGGCGCGCGCCCGCGGGATGATGAAGCGGTTGCGAAATTCGATGGCGAAACCCGCCTGATCGACGATTTCGATCAGATAGTGACGCCCGAGATAAAGGATGGACTCGCCGGAGACCAGCTCCTTGCCGGGAGGATGGGGCGGCTCCCGGTCCTTTTGCGGATGGCGGGTCTTGGCATAGAGCCATTGCTTCTTTGCCTCGATCGTGCGCCGTATCAGTTCCGGATCAGTCCCTTCCGGCGCATGCACGACCACGGAACAATCCCGCTCGACGGTAATACCGAGCGTCTTGCGCTTCGTGAAAACGGTGCGATAGGTCAGTTCCATCTCAAGCCGCGTAGAGAATCGCGTCGTTGTTGCGCTCTGCAATCTCCAATGCCCGACTGATGAGCGCGTCCCGCTTGGTGACGATACCGGTAAGACCCTTGAAACGCGGTGAGAGAAAAAGCATGAGCAGCTCGGCGCGCAGCTTATTACGGGCGGGTATGCTCTCCCAAAATCCGGTCAGTTTCAGCTCACGCTCGACCGCGTTGAAAACCTGCTGCGTGAGGTCCAGCAGGTCGGCAATCTGATCGTCGTTCAGTGTTGAACCCGTCGACCATTCGCCGTGTTCCTCGCGCACCGCGGCCGGGACATCCGCAGGCCCCGGCGCGCCGAACAGTTCACCGCGAAACATGCGGAAGAACGGCATCTGTTTCTTCTTGTTGAGGCCATAGGTCTCTTCGCGTTCCGCGGCGCGCATGCGTTGACGCAGTTTCTCCAGTGCCTCGTAGATCTTCTGCCAATTGTCGCTGAATTCTGTAACGATGGCCGCAAGCGCCGCGGCAAACGAGGCCTGCAGCTCGGGGTCATCGTTCAGCTCGACCTCGATATGGTGACGAATGGCGTGCTCCACCTCGGCCGCCTTGGTCTTGGTGCGTTTGTGCTTGCCGACCTCCGCCTCGAAACCCTCATCAAGGATCGAGATCGGTGCAGCCTTCTGATCGATCCCCTGTGCCTTGAGGTGCGCATCGGTGAGCGCACGTAGCTTCTGTGGAATGCCGCGCATACTCAGCCGTTCATCGCGCAGATGTTTGGCGGCCAGCGCGTTGATCTCCGCGAGCGCTTGATAGCGTTTCATATAGTGAAGTGCCTGGCGCGCCGGAAAGACCAGGTTCAGGCAGCGGGTCAGTTCCCGGAAGCGCAGCAGATATTCGAACCGGCAGTCCTCGTCATAAAAGAGGTCACTGAATGCATCGTGATCCGTCAGGTCGGTCAGCCCGTATTTATCGAAGAATGCCATGACGGCACGATCGGCGGCGTCCAGTTGACGCAGTTCGTCCTCCGGGAAGCTCAGGTTCTCCAGCACCTCCTGGCGCTCCCGCGCGTCATAGTTGTCGATGGCCGCCTGCAAGTGGTGACCGATACCGACATAGTCCACCACGAAGCCCTTACCCTTGGAGCCCCCCGCGACCCGGTTCACGCGGGCGATGGCCTGCAACAGGTTCTGCGCGCGGATCACCTGATCCAGATACAGAACCTGCTCGATCGGTGCATCGAACCCGGTCAAAAGCATGTTGTTGACCACCAGGATGCCCACATCGCCCCGCATCCGCTCGTCCTTGCTGTCGGGCGGGCCTTCGGCCACGGCATCGAACGGCAGCTTGAAGCTTGCGATCAACCGTTTATGTTCGGACGGGTTCGCGTACAACTCCAGGTGCGGCTTCTTGTCGTTGAGCTGCCCGCCGGAGATCACCACGCCGACACGCATCCGCCGCAGCCGCTCCAGGTCCAGACTGGTCGGGTTCGACTGCTCCAACCGCGCGATGGCCGCGGCCAGCGCCGTGGACAGGCAGCTTCGATAGCGTACGGCCGCCTCGCGGGAGCTTGCCACCACTTGGGCCTTATAGCCGTTGGGAAAGACCTGGGTGAGATAATGATCAACCATGTCGGCCGCCTTGGCGGCGATGATCGGTTCCGCCTCAAGATAGGCAAGCCGGGAGCCATAGCCCAGGACCTGGAGCCGTTGGGCGATGTTGTAATCGCTGAACAGGTCCGCGAACGCCGCATCCATGGCCTGCTGGTCAGCCACCTGCGCATTGCCGGCCCGCCCCTCGTAGACGATCTCCAGTGTCACGCCATCCTTGATGGCCTGGCGCATACTGTATTTGTCGATGTAATCGCCGAACACGCGGGTCGTCTTATCGATGGGGGTGCCGGTGTAGCCGATGCGTGCGGCATTGGGGATGGCGCGGTCCAGATTGGCGCCGAGCAGGCTGTATTGGGAGCGGTGGGCCTCGTCGGTCATCACCAGGATGTGCGGGCTCGCGTTCAGTTCAGGGAAGGTCTCCTGCAACTCCTCATCCCGGAACTTGTGGATCATCGCCATCACCAGGTCCGACGAGTCGGTGCGCAACAGCTCCTTCAGCCGGCTGATGCTGTCCGCCACCTTGACGGTGAAGCCAAGGCCTTGACTGGTCGCGGTAAGCTGTTCTTCCAACTGGGTGCGGTCAGTGACGAAGACGATCTTCCACTGCAGCAGCGCGGGATGCCGGTGCATCTCACGCACCATGAACATCATGGTCAGCGACTTGCCCGAGCCTTGCGTGTGCCAGATCACCCCGCTGCGTTGGCGCGGCGTCAAGCCGGCCAAGAGCCGCTTGACCGCCAGCTTCACCGCCCGGAACTGCTGATAGCGGCCGACAATCTTGATCGTTTTGCCGTCGGCGGTCGTTGCGAACAACGTAAAGGTCCGGATCAGGTCCAACAGGTTGCGGTGATCCAGCATGCCGGCGACCAGACGCTGCTGATCATTGGGCGAACCGGCACCATGGGCCAGCGCATCCAGGGTGCGCGGATAGGGGTCCGCCCAGCGATAGAAGTGCTTCTCACTGTGGGTGGTGATGGTGCCGAACTTGGCCTGGTCGCGACAGGTGACCGCCGTAAATTGATTGAAATAAAAGAGCGGCACACTGCCCTCGCCCTGGTTGCCGCGCTGCTCGCTATAGCGGAGCAACTGCTCGATCGCCTCCGGAATCGGCTCCTTGACCTTGGGCGACTTGCACTCGATCACCACCACCGGCAGACCGTTGATGAACAGCACGATGTCGGGGATGATATGGTACTCGGTGCCGAGGATTCGCACCTTGAATTGGCAGACCGCGATGAAGCGGTTGTTCGCCTTGGGGTCCGGGCCATCGAAGTCGATGAAGCGCACCGTCGGGCTCTGCTCCCCGGTCTGACGGTTCTCGCTGACGGTGGTGTTGCCCAGCAGCAGATCATGGACGTGCTGGTTGTTCTCCAGCAGGCCCTTGCCGGAAAAGCCGGTGATCTGTTTCACCACCTCGTCCACCTGATCCGCTTCCAGCCACGGATTGATCCGAACCAGTTGTTCCCGCAGCACCGGCTCCAGCACCACCTGCGCGAATGAGTCACGGTGGCTCTGCGCCGGGGTCTGATGGCCATTCAGGTCGATGATCTCCCAGCCGAGGCCGGCGAGTTGATCGAGCAGCGGCTTCTCGACGTGGTTGCGCTCGTCGAGTTTGATGTAGGCGGGGGTTTTGTCCTGGTAGGCCATGATCGCTTCCGTTTAGCACACTGTTTGGAACTTGCCTTGGTCCCACTGGGACAGCCGATCCAGGGCCAGCCGGATGAGACGTTCGTCGAACAACTTCAGCTTGCGTGGGCCAGCTTCAGGGCCACCGCCCGGCCAGTGTTTCAATCCGTCCAGTATGCCCTCGACAGTCGCCGGGCAGCCTTCCCGAAAGATCAGCCAATCCGTTGTCGCCAGCAGCTCCAGACCCAAGGGAGTTTCATAGCCGTCGATCACCGCGGTGGTCTCTTGGAAGGCGCCGCGGTAGGGTTTGGCCTCAAGACCATCGAGATAGACCTTGATAGAGTCCTTCTTGGTGTCCTCGAACCAGATGACATCCAGGGGGCCGGCGTCGGCCAAGCGCTTATGGCAGTGCAGGTAGCTTCCGTCCAGATCGTTGATCAGGTGATGGAGTCGGTGGGCATAGGGACCGTATTTGTTGGCTTCAAAACGAAGGTCCAGCGGATCGTCGAGCGCGTAGATCTCGATATTACGCTCCAGGAACCACGCCAGCTTCTGTATCTCCAGCAGCGAACATTCGATCCCCAGTATCCAATAACGCCGCACCAATTCCGCGATCAAAGCGCGGGCCGGTGTGAGTTTCTGTACGCCGCTGCGTTTGGCTACGTTTTGGTATTGGCTGGTTGGTTCATAGACGATGACCTCCACATCTTTCAAGTCGCCCAGCGCCGCCTCGATACGCGGCTTCACCTTGGACCAGTCGAGTTTGCCGTTGCCGGCACCCAGTGGCGGCACGGCGATGGATTTCACCCCGTGTTCCTGAATGAAGCGACGCAAATCTGCGAGACCCGTATCGATCCATTCTATCTTGCTGGGGTAACGCCAATGCTCCTTAGTGGCGAAATTGATCACCCAGCGAGGCCCCAGCAGATCGCTGCGTTCGGTAACAAAGATCCCGCCTGGCACCAATTTCTTGTCCTTACAGACAGCCGCATAGGCGGTAAAGTTCTGCGGAAACCGCTCTTTGAACATGAGCGCAATGCCTTTACCCATAACGCCCACGGTATTGACCGTATTGACGACTGCCTCGACATCGGCGTCGAGCAGATTGCCTTGAGTGTAATGGATCATCAGAAATACCAATCAGGTCTGCAAAGGACTTTGATATGGAGGCTGCGCGCCAGGGCTTGTTGCTCCAGCACCAGCTTCACACCATCAGTATAGCAGCCAATGCCCAGCAGTGCGGCGAAAGGCACCTGACGATGAATCAGTGCCTCCGTCTGATAACGCTCGACTTTACCCGGGTCATCCGGGTCCCGCTTGAAATCGCGATTCTGAAGTATAGCCCAATCGATGTTCGTCAAGTCGACCGGATCGCAGAAATATCGCGCAGCCTGCGTATAGGCATGCCGATCAGTGAATACGAAGCATTGGCGCAATTGCGTCAGTCGCGGGATGCTCGACACCAAGACCACGATGTCTTCATTCGGGCATCGAGTAATTCCCCCATAGCCCGTCGTCACGTTGTACAACATAGGTGAGGACGGAGTAAAGTAAAATGGTACATAGTCACTCTCAAGGTCCCGCCCGGCGGCACGGGGACTATGCGCCCGTGGCGTTTATCAATCAGGTCCGGATTTCCGATCGTGCGGAAGTTCAAATCCTGGATTGCGGAGTTTCGGCAATGCAGACCATGATCCATGACCCACGGCACATTTTGCGCGTGGATGATCCGGAATATCAGCGCCTTCTCTGGATTCAGATTCAATGACATGCACTTAATTCCACAAACTCGGTTGAAGCCGCGGACCGCTGGAGCGGCCGGACTGCATTCCACTGCTTCCGAGATTGGGCAAGTATTCGTTGTAGGTTGGGCTGAGGAACGAAGCCCAGCATGCGCGCGGACGCAAGGCGCTGAAATGTTGGGGTTCGTTCCTCACCCCAACCTACGGGGTTGCGTTGATTCCACGCCCGGAGGAATACTTGCCCAATCACTGGCGCGTGAGAACGAGAAGAACTTGCCTTGGTCCCATTGGTCCGGATTGCCGATCGTTGGGAATGCGATGACCGTTTCATCAGCCACTCCAAGGATTGCACAGTGCGACCCCGGTGCCCGCGAAATCAGCGACATTGCGGGTGACCAAGGTCAGCCCATGCACCAGCGCCGTTGCGGCGATCAGGGCATCCCGATCCGGGCGACGATTCGGTACATGGAGGCCGGCACAGCGCAGGGCGACGGCCGTATCAATGGCGAGCACCCGACCGGCGAAAGCGGGCATCACTTGACGGTCGAGCCAGGTGCGCAGCATCGCGCCCTGGGTCCGGTCCCGACGCTCCATGAGCAAGACCCCTAGCTCCAGCTCCAATACCGTGGCGGCACAAAGCAACAGGCTTGACGTGGGCACGCACCGTGACCAGGCCACCAGACCCGGATTCGCCTTTCCGGAGCGGAGCCTGCGCAACTCCGAAACGACAATGGTGTCGAGCAGATACATCAAGACAGGTCGGCCGGCCGCCACACGACGTCGTCGAGGCGCGGCGGCTCGAACTCGATGTCCGCGTCGCCGGGCATGGCCAGCAGATCGGCGATGTTGGTCTGTGGGCCGCTGATCCGCTGGTAGTCCTCGATGCTCAGCAGGACGTAGGAGGGCCGGCCCCGATCGGTGATAAAGACCGGCCCATCCTTGGCGGCCTTCTTGGCCCGGCCGATGTCCTGGTTGAGTTCACGGCTGGAAACTGTGGTGATACCCATGGAGCAACTCGCGCCTGACGTGTAGTAACGTTACTACTCTAGTCGCCTTGGGACAATAGTGCAATCAGCCCGTTCAGACCGTCAACCCATCGATCATGTCTCGATCCGATCCGTCACCCGCTTCAGGTCGGCGTCGATGGCGAACCGCGACCTCCAGTGCGTGCCAGCATCGCGTCGCCCGCGGGCCGTTGGAGCGGCCGGACGGCATTCCCACGCTGGAGCGTGGGAACGAGAAGAAAATTTTGGAACTGGTCAGGGTCGCGGCCGGAACCCTGATCAAGGCCTGATACAGGGCACCGCCGACATGGGTCAGGCTCCGGCCGCCAGCAGCGGCGTGACGCGGACTTTGCCGGTTAGGAGGTCTTGCATGAGGGCGGTTTTTTGACGACGGAGCTTCTGGAGGAGGCATCCAAGTTCCGTTGAAAGATGATCGCGGATCGATAGTATACCTGCAATTGTCTCCTGTTCAGAACGCGAGGGTACGCCGATCCAGATTGGATGAATGTCGTTTCTATTGAGTGACGGAGAGCCCGATTTCGTTCCGTGGCGAGCCAAGTCAAGATATTCAAGTAGGTAGAATATATATTTTTCCTGATTACCGTGAAAATCAGTTACATAAAGGCTTGTATCATGCGCCCAGAAATCGCTGGCCAGGTAATGAACTTTTCCTATCGTTCCCTTCCTGCCAACGACGACGTTCGGCGCTATTGAAGTTTTCTCGGAATGGTACCCAATAATCCCACTTGACGATATCACGGGAAATCGACCATCGCGAAGTTCGTTTTCCGTGATATCATGCCCACGCTGGAGACTTGCGACATTAACTATTTGCTCTGGCCGCCATTCCACCGGAATCCGCCCCAGCGGGGAGTCTTTGAAGGCGTGGGTTGCCTCCGAGCGGATGTTGCCGTGCTCATCAATGCCGCGGGTGAGCAGGTCCTGCATCAGGCCGGTCTTGATGCGCTGCTGCTTGGCGATGATGGCCTCGGTCTGAGCGATGGCTTTGTCGATGGTGAATAGGATCTTTGCGATCTGAGTCTGCTGGCCCAGATCCGTGATAAAGGGCATCTCGACTTTAGCAAGCGCGGACTTCGAGACTTCCGAGAAAATTGTTCCCTCGCCAACATTCCTCAGTGCATCAACGAAAAAACAAATGTTGTAATAAACATACTCAGGATCAAAGTCCGGATACAATTGAATACTCTTGCAGCCTTGGTTGGTGCAGAATTTCACTGTTGGTATTGCTACATACCCGATCGGCGCGCGGGATGATATCGTTACGGATCGCGGAGGTAAAATGCGGGCCGAACAACTCTTTAGCCCTTTGTCGGTTATGAGTTTGGCGGAAGTATCGAGATAAGGCATGCACAACTTGCTCAGGTCGTTGGGTGTAATCCAGACGATCTCCCCATCCCAGTAGTCTGGATTGGACGTCGAAGGTGTTGCGCCCGATACAATTTCTCCGATTTGATCAAGTCTTTTCGTTTCAATCGTGCCCATCGAATTCATGCCAAATACCCCAACCCACCCAGCAACCCATCCAACTCCGTCAAGGTCTCCGCCCGCTCAGCCTCCAACTCCCGACTCGACACCGCATACTTGTCCCACAGATTCTCACACACCGCGATCAGCCCCCGCCGCGCGGCATTAAGATAGCGGGTCTGCTCATTGGCCACCAGGTCATAGAGCTTCTTCAGGATCAGGTCCTTGGCCTCCTGCCCAGTGAGCTGACCGCCGATCTCGGCCATCAATGCATCGGCGCGCGCGCACCGACGCTGCAACGCGGCCTTTTCCTTGATGAGCGCGCCGATCCGTTTCTTGTCGTCTGGGTCCTTCGCATTCAGTTCCGCAATCTGGCCCTCAATGCCGCGGATCAGCTCCTTTGACTCGGCCTGCTCGTCCTCGGCACCGATGCGTTTGAGTGTGAGTTTCAGATCCAACTCGAATTGCAGGTCCCGCAGCCGCTCCTTATGCGCCTTGATCCGGGTCTCCACGGCGACGATGGCATCGCGTGCGACGATGAGCCCTTTGCGCTCTTTCGCGGCCCCGGCACCGGCGCTGCCTTTGAGGTCGTCGATCAGGTCCTTCAGCACCTTCTTGATGAGCGTCGCGTTGACCTTCTCATCCTCCTCCGGCTCGTAGGCAGCGACCTCCTGGGCGGTCTCGACGGCCTCGGCCAGCGCGCCCTGGTCTTCGGCGACCTTGGACTCCAGCGACGCGATGGCGTCGGCCTCCGGCTGGAAGAAGGCGGCGATCAGATAGGCGTCCGGGATCAGTCCATGGAACCAGCCGATAGTACCGATGGTTTTGAGGTCGTAGCGGATGGTCTGCCACCAATTGACGAAGACCCCGGCCGCCTGGAATTCGTCGAGTACGGCGAGCGGGATCAGTCGCGCCTTGAGGCTCGCGAGCAACTCGGCGCGGACCTCGGGCAGCTTCTTTCCGCCGTTGGAGCGGGCGTACTCCAGTTGGGCGAAGTCGTCGCGCGCCTGTGCCCACCAGTCGGCGAGCGCCTGATCGTGGTCGGCGAGTGTTTCGCCCAGGTTGGGGTCGGACTCCAGCCGGGCCTTGATGGCGGGCTTGGCGCCGATCCCGGCACAGAAGGCGAGATAGCCCGGCCGGCCTTCATCGGCAAGCGAGCGGAACAGCGGGCTGTTGCCGGTGAGCGGGTCGATGCGGAATTGCGCGAAGTCGGCACGGTGAGCCTCGACCTCGGCCGCCGGTACGCCGCCCAGGAGATGGGCGCGCAGGTCTTCAGGCTCAGGCTCCGGGGTGTTGTCGACATAGCGGCGGATGTTGAGGTTGTAGTCGTGCCGGTCGCGGATCTCGGCCTGGTCCACCAGCCGGCTGTAGTTGGGCAGTTCGCGGCCGTGGGTGAAGCAGTGGTCGATTTTTTCGATGTCCTCGGGCCGCAGCCGGTTCTGGTTCTTGCCCTCGGCGTATTCGCGGTCGGCGTTGATGAACAGGACTTTGCCGCGCACGCTGTCCGGCTTGTCCTTGCGCACGACGAGTACGCAGGCGGGGATGCCGGTGCCGTAGAAGAGTGCCGGCGGCAGGCTCACGATGGCCTCGATCAGGTCCTTCTCGATCAGGTGTTCGCGGATCAGCCGTTCCTTGCCGCCGCGAAACAGCACGCCGTGGGGTTGGAATCCTGGCCGAAGAGATGCAGATCGTCCTTGTCCTGACCCTGCTCCTCGACATACTGGTGAGCCTGGATGAGGAAACCGCCGGAGCCCACCGTGGGGTCATAGATCTCCTGGCCGGCCTGGGGCTTGACGAGTTGCACCAACAGGCGCACCACCTCGGCGGGCGTATAGAACTCGCCGCCCTTCTTGCCGGCGCTGTCGGCGAAGAACTTGATCAGGTATTCGTAGGCGGCACCGAGCAGGTCCGGGAACTCGAAGCGGTCGTTGACCAGGATGAAACGGGGGTCGTTGAAGTGGTCGAGCAAATCCTTCCACTTCTGGTCCGGGATCTTGGTCTTGCCGTGGGTGGCGTTGAAGTCGATGTTGCCCTTGAGCACACCGGCCAGCACGTCGTTGGACTCCTCAATGGCCCAGAGCGCCTTGTTGAGCATGGCGCCGATGTCGTGCTTGAGATGCTTGAGCGGCGGGACCTCTCGTCCCTGCTCATCGATCCAGGACGCATTCCAGCGGGCGCGCGGCGGGACGAAGAAGGTCTCGCCGTAGGCGGTCCGGTCTTCCAGCAGGTGTTCGGCCAAGTCGTCGTCCAGGTGGGCGAGCTGCTTGCGCAACTGGGCGCGTTTGAGGTCGAACTCGTCGGACAGGCGTTTCAGGAACAACATGCCGAAGATGAATTCTTTGTACTCAGAGGCATCCATCTTGCCGCGCAGAATATCGGCGGCCTTGAAGAGAAAGGACTCCAGTTGGGAGAGTGTGATCTTTTCCTGCTGCATCCGGGGCTGTGCCTGTCCTGGGGTCTCGACGATCGGGTTGGCCGGCGTGGGGGGCCAGCGCGCGAGACGCTATACCGAACGGTTTTGAGTTTTCGGTTTTTCGTTTTTAGTTAAGGACTATCAACCATTGGGTTACGAAAAACAAGAAACGAAAAACCAACAACGACGGGTATATCTTCCCCCAAGGCGTCGATCTGCGCGACCGCGCGTTAACAGGACCGAATGAGATTCGGCTGCGCCAGATGTCCCGCAAGCCCGCCCCGCGCCTGTATCGCAGCGCCGGGCCGGCCGACCTCAGGCCGCGGCATCAAGCACCAGCGGCGGCGGAAACCAGGTCTTGGCGATCTCGGTATGGAGTTCGCCGATCGAAAGTTGCAGCTCGTCCACATAGGCATGGAGTTGCTGCTGGTCGAGCCGCCAGGGCTCCGCGGCTTCCAGGTTGCGCTTGACCCGGCCCGCCACCCGCAGCGCGGCATCCTTGCGCGGCAGCTTTTCCAGGCTCTGGCGGGTCGACTCGATACAGTGCCAGACGGCGCGCGGGAACGCCTTGTGCTGGAAGAGAAAACGCAGGACCCGTTCGCGCTGGACCCGCACCTGCTCGCTGCGCCGGTACGCCTGGTACGCGGTCATGGATTTGAGCACGCTGACCCACTGGATGGTCTCGAAGGGCTGCAGGTCGGTGGTCGCATGCGACAGCAGGTTGGCGGAGCGCACGTCGATGATGCGGGTGGTCATGTCCGCCCGCTCCATGAAACGCCCCAGGTGCAGGAACTCGTAACCCTGATCATGCAGCATGGTGCCGGAGAGCAGGCCGTTGATGCCCTGGACGCTTTGGATGATGTGTTTGAGATAGCCGTGGCGTCCGCCCTTGGTCATACCCCGCTCCAACTCGTCACGAGCATAGAGGTAAAGCTCGTTCAGCAGTTCCCAGGCCTCGCGCGGCACGAAGTCGCGAATCGTCCGGCAGTTCTCGCGCGCGGCGGCGACGGCGTAGAGGATGGAGCCGGAGTGACGCTCGTCGCCGATCAGGAAATGCACCACGTTGGGTTCGCCGTAGTCCGGATAATGCTCCTCGAACCAGGCGTTGGCCCCGGTGATGTAGACCAGCGGCTGCCAGCCCGGTGCGATCCCGCGCGGCAGGTCCAACAGCAGGTTGGCATTGACGCTGACGATGCGGGCGGTGTTCTCGGCCCGCTCGACGTAGCGAGCCAGCCAGTAAATGTTTTCAGCAACGCGCGACAGCATCGCGGCGGCCCCCTTCAGTCTGGTGTACGAAACGGTTTTAAGTTTTCAGTTTTTCGTTAGCGTTGTTCAAGCCCCGGGCTAAGAAAAACGCGAAACGTAAAACCAACAACGGCGGGTATGGTTGACGATCTGCATCAATCGGGCACGATCCAGGTGTCCTTGCTGCCCCCGCCCTGGGAGGAGTTGACCACCAGCGAGCCTTTACGCAGGGCGACACGGGTCAACCCGCCCATGGTCACCTGCCGGCGGTCGGCCGACAGGATGAAGGGGCGCAAATCGACATGCCGGGGCTCGAGCCCGCGGCCGACGATGGTCGGTACGGTGGAAAGCTTGAGCGCCGGCTGGGCGATATAGTTGCGCGGGTCGGCCTGGATCAGCCGCGCGAACTGGGCGCGGTCCGCGGCGGTGGAGGCCGGACCGACCAGCATGCCGTAACCGCCCGACTCATTGGCGGGCTTCACCACCATCCGCTCCATGTTGACTAGGGTGTAGGCCAGCGCCTCGGGCTCCATGCAGCGGTAGGTCGGCACATTGGGCAGGATGGCGTCCGCGTCCAGATAATACTTGATGATCTCGGGGACGAAGGCATAGACCACCTTATCGTCCGCCACCCCGGCTCCCGGGGCGTTGGCCAGCGCCACGGTGCCGGCGGTCCAGGCCCGCATCAGGCCCGGCACGCCCAGGGTGGAACTCGGGTCGAAGGCCTCCGGATCGAGGAACAGGTCATCGATCCGCCGGTAGATCACGTCCACTTGCTTGGGGCCGTCCACCGTGCGCATGTAGACGCAGTCGTCGGTATCGACGAAAAGATCACGCCCCTCCACCAGTTCGCAGCCCATCTGCTGGGCCAGATACGAGTGCTCGAAATAAGCCGAGTTGTAGATCCCGGGCGTCAGCACGGCCACCTGAGGGTAGTCGGCCGGGCGCGGCGAGAGCGCGGCCAGGGTGTCGAACAGTTGGGAGGGATAATCGTCCACCGGCAGCGGGGCATAGTGCTCGAACAGCTCCGGGAAGACCCGCTTGGTCACCAGGCGGTTCTCCAACATGTAGGAGACGCCGGAGGGGACGCGCAGGTTGTCTTCCAAGACGTAGATGGTCCCGTCCGCATCCCGCACCAGGTCCGAACCGCAGATGTGCGCCCAGATTCCGAGCGGCGGGTTCACCCCCACGCACTGGGGTCGGAAGTTGACCGACTTGGCCAACACCGCGGCCGGAAAGACCCCGTCCTTGATGATGCGCTGGTCGTGATAGAGGTCGTCGATGAACAGGTTCAGCGCCTGCACCCGTTGCTTGAGCCCGGCCTCCACCCGGTCCCACTCGGATTTGGGGATGATGCGCGGGATGATGTCGAAGGGCCAGGCACGATCGATGGTGCCGCCCTCCTCCGAATACACCGTGAAGGTGATGCCCATCTCCTTGATGGCGACTTCCGCCGCCTCCTGGCGCGCTACCAGCTCATCCGGACCCAGGGCTTTCAGGTCATCGAGCAGTCCGGCGAAGGCGTTACGGCCCTGGCCGGGGGCGGCCACCAGCTCGTCGTAGAGGTCCTGACAGGGATAAAGGTTCCAATCGATACTCATGGCGGACACTCACGGGCCTGGATGTCTTGGGGTTGATTACCGCGACGGCCCGCCGGGAAACCGGCGCGACTGTCGTCACACGTCAGGTCCGGAGTATGCTGGAGCCGATGCGGGGAAGTCCATCGGTGCAGTGGTCAACGCGCCGTAAGAGCGCCCCCTGTTTGCGCTGGTGACACGGGCCGCAACCGAGGGCCGTCACTAGGTCATGGTCGAAGCGGCCCAGACCTCCCGACTCAGTCGCAAACGCGCTTGCCCGGTGTCGTCAGCGCGGCTATGATCAGGGGCTGATCCGGTCTCGGGTGATTGATTTTCCTATCCGTAAATGGCCGAGCCTGCACCAATCACCCCGGACCTTCCCCCCTGCCCCGCCTGCACTGGCCGGCTCCGCCCCTGGTTCGTCAAGCGCACGGATCGGGGCGACTACGGCGTTTGCCGCTGCCGCTGCTGTCGCAGCGGGTTTGTGATGCCGCGCCCGCCCCGTGCGCAGCTCGCCGCGCTGTACCGGGACCCCGGGATAGTCGCGGACCCGGATGGGCCGACGCCAACGCGGGCGGTGGGCAAACCCGACGGCGCCCAGCGCATGGCCGCTTGGTTGTCCCGCCTCGCCCCAGGGCCGCGGGTGTTGGATGTCGGCGCCGGGGACGGCCTCCAAGCCCAGGCCCTGATGTCCGTCGGCTTTGCCGTGGACGCCCTGGAACCGAGCCCAGCGGCGCGCGCCCGCTACCGCCGCAGGAACGGGGTCGAGCCCTGCGACGGCTTCCTCGACGAGGCCTTCGTCGCCACCCGGGCGGCGACCTATGACGCGGTGCTGCTGAGCCAGGTGCTGGAGCACCTCGCCGACCCCGAGCGCGCCATCACCCTGGTCCGCCGGCTCTTGCGCCCCGGCGGGATCGCCGTCATCGCCGTCCCCCAGTTCCGCTCCTGGCTGTCGCTCCTGAGCGGACGACGCGACATGTTCATCAGCCCGCCGGTGCACCTCAGCTTCTTCACCCGCAGCGGACTCGCCACGCTCATGCGCCGCCACGGACTGGCGGAGGTGCACACCGACAGCGTGACCTGGTTCGATCCGTCCCGCGTTGCCGCCCGGGTCCGTTCGCCGGCCTTAGGCCCGGCTCTGGTCCTGGCCTTGCGCGTGTTCTTCGGCATCGCCGACGCCGCCGGGGGGGGCAACACCCTCGAGGCATACTTCCGCAAGCCCGGCTAGCATCAGGCCCCGACCGAGCGCTGCCCAGCGCCTTGCCCCCGGCCCCGCGGCACGGCGCCGCCCTGTGCGAGCATTCCAGTTACCCGCGATCAGTGTGCTTGTTCTCAGCAGCACGCTGGAATCTTGTCATACTTAGCGGACTTTATGCTGAGCAGACAGGAACCGGCATGGCGGAGCGCAAGGCTGATCCGACGCCCTGGGGAGGCAAGCCCTCCCGCGAAGACAATGAAGTGCGCTTCCAAAAACTTTTTGAGGAAGCGGATGCCATGTCGATCCAGGGCTATCTCCCCGACGGGACCGTGGTCTACTGGAATCTCGCCTCAGAACGAATCTATGGGTATACCGCGGCCGAGGCCTTGGGCGCCAACCTGTTGGACCTGATCATTCCGCCCGAGATGCATGATCAAGCCGCCGCCGCGGTGCGCTGGATGTTCAAGACCGGGAAGGGAATTCCGCCCTCGCGCCTGACCCTCAAGCATAAGGATGGCCACCGGGTTCCGGTGTACTCCAGTCACACGATCATCAGCGTTCCCGGCAATTCTCCGGTGATGTTCTGCATGGATGCGGACATGAGCGCGCTCGACCAAGCCGAGGCCGAACTGCGCATCGCCGCCGCGGCCTTCGAATCCCAGCAAGGCATGCTCATCACCGACGCCGCGGGCAGGATCCTGCGTGTCAACGCGGCCTTCACCCGAGCCACCGGGTACACCGCGGCGGAGGCCGTGGGCCAGACGCCGCGGCTGCTCCGCTCCGGCCGCCAGCCGCCCGAGTTCTACCGGGCGTTGTGGCAGGACCTGCGCACCGCGGGATTCTGGCAGGGTGAGATTTGGAATCAGCGCAAGAACGGCGAGGTCTATGCGGACTGGGTGACCATTTCCGCGGTCAAGGATGAACTGGGTCGGGTCACCAACTACGTTGGCACCCAGACGGATATGACCCAGCGCAAGGAAGCGGAAGCCAAGATCACGCGCCTGGCCTTTTTCGATCCGCTCACCCGGTTGCCGAACCGGCGCCTGATGCTGGACCGACTCCAGCGCTCAGTCGGGGCAAACCTGCGCAACCACAGTGCCGGGGCCTTGTTGTTCATCGACGTGGACGATTTTCAAACACTCAACGACACCCTGGGGCACGACCTGGGTGATTTGCTGCTGCAGCAGATCGCGCAAAGACTGAGAGTTCTCGTCCGTGAGCGGGATACGGCCGCCCGACTGGGCGGGGACGAGTTCGTCGTCCTGCTCGAGGACCTGAGTCCGGACCTGACCGAGGCCGCTGCCGCGGCCAAGACCGTCGGCGACACCATCCTGGCCGCACTCAGCCAGGTTTACCATCTGCAGGAACAGGAGTACCTGGGCAGTGTGAGTCTCGGCATCACTCTGTTCTCCCAACAGGACAGCACTGTCGATGAGCTGTTGAAACAGGCCGATCTGGCCCTGTACGAGGCCAAGGCGGCGGGCCGCAATACCTTGCGTTTCTTCGACCTGGAGATGCAGGCCGCGGTCACCCGGCGCGCCGCCCTGCTGAACGGTCTGCGTGAAGGCCTGCGCCGCCAGCAGTTCAAGCTCTTTTTGCAGCCGCAGGTGAACTGTGACGGTACGCTGGTCGGTGCTGAGGCACTGGTGCGCTGGCACTGCCCGATCCGCGGCCTGGTGTCGCCCGCGGACTTCATTGCCGTCGCCGAGGAGTCCGGGTTGATTCTGCCCCTCGGACAGTGGGTGTTGGAGACCGCGTGTGCCCTGTTGGCGACCTGGGCGGCGCACCCGGCAACCGCACACCTGACCTTGGCAGTCAATGTCAGCGCCCACCAATTCCGCCAGGCGGATTTCGTCGACCGGATAGTCGCCACCCTCGACCGCTTCCAGACCAACCCGCGGCGACTCAAGCTCGAGTTGACGGAGAGCCTGCTGGTGGACCGACCGGATGACGTCATCGTCACGATGTCCGCTCTGAAGGCACTCGGCCTGGGTCTTGCCCTGGACGATTTCGGCACCGGTTATTCCTCCCTCGCTTACCTGCGGCACCTGCCTCTGGAGCAGCTGAAGATCGACCGATCATTCGTGTGCGACCTGCCGGCTGACCACGATAGCGCGGCGATCGCCCGGACGATCATCGTGCTCGGTCAGACCATGGGGTTGTGCGTGCTCGCCGAGGGAGTCGAGACCCAAGCGCAGCGGGACCTGCTCGCCAGCCTGGGATGTCATTACTTCCAGGGCTATTTCTTCGGCGCGCCCATGCCGACGGACGCGTTTCAGGAATTGACTTCAGCCTGCTCCCAAAGCGCACCATCCAAGCCGCCATTCTGACCCTGGCCCAGGCGCGGACCCGATCGCCGCATCCTGCTGCTCGACGCCGCGGCCGCGCCATGGTAGACCTGGATGGATACCGCGGACGCCAGCCCGCGGGCGCCGCCGGCGCACCGGTTAACGACCATCTCCCCACACTCCTGACCAGGCCACACCCCATGACGTATTGCCTCGGCCTTGCCCTCGACGAGGGTCTGGTGATGGCGGCCGATTCCCGCACCAACGCGGGCATCGACTATGTCACCACTTTCAGCAAACTCCATGTCTTTCAGCCGGCACCGGACCGACTCTTCATCCTGTTGTCGGCGGGCAACCTGGCAACGACCCAAGAGGTGATGAACCGCATCCGCCGCGATCTCGACCGCGCCCAGGGCCAGGGCGCCCAGGAGAGCGGCCTGCTGACTGCCGATTACCTGTTCGAAGCGGCCGATTACGTAGGCCGGGTCAGCCTGGGGGTGCAGCGCGACCATGGTCCGGCGCTGAGCCAAAGCGGGGTCAGCGTCGGGACCACGCTGATCCTGGGCGGCCAGATCGCCGGGCAGCCGCATGGGCTCTATCTGATCTATCCCCAGGGCAATTATTTCTCCGCCTCGCCCGAGACCCCCTATCTGCAGATCGGGGAGAACAAATATGGCAAGCCGGCCCTGGATCGCATCGCCAATCCGGGGCTCTCATTGGAAGATGGGGCGCGGCTGTGCGTGGTCTCGCTGGATGCCACCTCCCGCTCCAATGTCACGGTCGGGCCGCCCTTTGAGGTCGCCATCTATGCCAGGGACACCCTGACCCTGACGCACCGGCTCAAGCTCACCGCCGACCACCCGGCCCTGCGCGCCCTCTCCACCAGTTGGAATCAGGGCATCCGCAACGTCTTCGACGGACTGCCGCGCTTCGACTGGGAGTCGATGGGCGAGCAGGCGGAGCCGGCTCCGACGGGTCAGCCCCTCCCGTAATGCCGGGCCGGACGGGGCTCACGCCCTGTAAGATCAAGGACGGGTTGGGGTCAACCAGAACGCGTCCGGCAAACGCGGTGCGTCCAGGCAACATGATTCAGGGTCCGGGCCGCCCTCTCGCGCTCGCCCCGGTGGATAGGTTTCCAGCGCCGTCGATGGCACAGACCTGGTAATAATAGGTCTTGCCGTTGATCAACCCCGCGTGAACCCAAGCGGTGTCGGTTCCCTGATAGCCCGTCGTCCCAACGGCGCAGCTGGCGGGGGCACGGACGGTACTGAACACCGCCTTGTAGCTCGCCACCCCGCTGTGGGCGTCCGCAAAGCCACTCCAACTCAGGGCCATCTCCTGGTTCCCGGGTTGCGCGACGACCGCCCCGTTGGTCGGTGCCAGCGCATCGAGGATGATTTGATCCGTGCAGGGTGTCCGGCTCGCGTTCCCTACCCCGTCCCTGAACCACACCGAGACGGTCTTGGTGCCATTGCCCGGTGCGAGCGTCCAGACCTTGGACGTCGCGTAGGGGGTCCAGGCCGAGCAAGTGGCGGTATTGCTGAGGCACATTTGCGCAATGCCGCTCATGTCGGTGGCGGAGAGGGTCAAGGTCACACTGGTTGTACGGGTGGCGGTGCTGCCGCCGTTGATCGCCAGCGAACACCGCGGGGCGGTCTTATCGGCCCCGATCGTCATCGCTGTGCTTGAGGCGGCGCAGTTGTTACTCTCGTTATCCTCGATATCGCCCTGGGCCGCGTCCGCGCAGGCCAGCAGGTACCAGGATTGCCCCAGCGTCAGGTTGGGAAGCGTGACGTTCAAGTCGCCTGAATCAGGTTGACCGGGGGCGAGCGGGGGTACAGTCCGGTTTCCCAATACAACATCCTCGGCGCTCCTGCTGGTGTCATGGGACAGGAAATAACGGGTCTGCGACTCCCCGACGCCGACGACGCCCGCGTTGTCAACCGTATCCGCGACGACCAAAGCCTGGTCCACCCCGGCCGACGCAGGGGGGGCGCCGACTGCCAACTCCCGCAGGTCGGCAAGCTTGACGAGTTGCCGGTAACCCGCGAGCAGGAAGGCGTTGTCTTGGATCGCGGCAACCAAGCGTGCGCGCACCAGCGGGTCGCTCAGCGCCCAGCCCTCACCCTGCAGTGCGAGGTTCCAGGATCCCTTGAGGCGGCTCATCGCAACCTTGCCCGTGTCCCGGTCCACCCACATGCTCTCCATGTTGTTCAGCGGCGAGATAACGATCTGTCCGGTGAGGAAGAGCGGGGTTTGGGCGGTCCGATCGCGCAGCGTCTCCCACAGGTCGAGTGAGCTGACCGGCATGATCGCCGCGATCATCCCCGAATAATGCAGGGCAATAACATTCCCGCTGGCGCCGGGAGTGAGACTGGACCCGTCCTGCGCCGCCACGACACGGCCGCCGATGCCATAGGGCACGTAGCCATCCGTGGGCCCTTGAGCGATCAATGCACTCTCTGCGGCGGACAGCCCGAACAGCCCCGCGATGCAAAACCGGTCATTGTGATGAGGAGAAAGCAAATCGTGATCGCAGTACCAGCCGATCTGCTGCGCCGCCTGTCCTTGGCGATAGGCATCCCAGTCGTTGCCCCATTGATCCACTCCGGACAAGACCAGCGGATAATTGGCATTGTCGATAAAACCTGATCCGTTGTCGCTGGGTGGACTACACATACCGGCGCCCTGTCCGGACGCGGCAGCATAGGCCCAATTCACCCCCACACGTTTTCACCCGTGGCAAAGCGAAAGTTGCTGCGATCCTGAACGAGCCCGGTGCTCGGATCATAGTTCCCCATCAGCCCGGCATAGGTCCACAGAAATGCCTGGTCGGCGGTCGGCAGGTCAGGAACCCGGGCGATCAACGCCAAGCGGTCAACGGAAAAGGAATCCCCCATCCGCGCCCGATCCAGTACCCAATTGAGAAGCTGAATGTCCTGTTTGCAGGTCGCCGGCAGTGTCCACGTATAGGTCTTGGGAAACGGACCGGCGGCAGCGTTCGACCACTGCTGCTGGCATACGACCCTATCCGCCGTATCCTTCAGCTCCAGCCGTAGCGTCAAGCCGGTGTTACGCGAGGGGGATGCCGCGCCTTTGACGACCAGCTTCACCGCGATGATCTGCCCCTGCAACGGAGGCGTCACATAGCGGCCGAAGATCCGATTCAACCCGAGCGGGCGCTGGTCTGACTTGATGCGCGCCAGACTTTGCCACATGCCCCCGGATGTCCAGTTCGAGGTGTTGCGCCGGATGGTGAGGGTATAGGCGGAATCCTCGTCCCAGGTGTAGGCCGCATCCGCTTCGTTCAGCGTGCCGCGGTCACCGCCCAAAGCGTTGAAGTACCAGTCGGCCTGCGGTGTGCGAGTATCGTGCTCATCGACCAGTACGTCGAAATCCGCCCCGAGTGGGCTGCGGCCCGGGACGACGAGACAACAGACGAGGAAGCCGCACCAGATCCGGATAAGGCACCCGGAAATCCACGAGCCGCGGCTTGGAAGGCACTGGTTCGACGAGACGGGATCGGACACGTGGGGTTCCCCTGAATTGGCGACGAAAGGACTGGTCCGAGAGCTTGGGCCGACGCCTCTTGTCGGGTGATTGGGCACTGATCCTATCCCTTCCGCGGGTTTGGATTGCCCTGCCCGGCCAGCAGCGCGCGCAGGCGGGCGAGTTCCTGTTCGGCTTGCTCGGCCCGTTCCCGCTCGGTCTGAGCGCGCATGCGCTCAGTCTCGGCCCGGGCCTGTTCGGCGTCGGCCCGTAGCCGCTCGGCCGCGGCGCGCGTCTCGGCCGCCGCGGCCCGTCGGCTGGCGACCTCGACCGGCAGCGGCAGCAACTCGTCCTGATCGGCCCAGCGCAGCCAGGTTGCGGCGATGCCGTCGAACTCGCCCTCCCACAGCACGAGCTTGAGCCCGAGCACCGCCACCGGCAGGCTGCCGTCGGCATCCCGCATGAGGGGACGGTAGCGGTTACCACGCAGCACGAAGCCGGCGCGGTCCTCGGGGTTGAAGGGGTCGAACCAGTAATAGGCCGGCACCCGCAACTGATCCTGATACACCAGCCGTTTCTCGCCCTTGTCGAAGGCGGCGGTGCTCTCGGAGAGCAACTCGACGACGGCGTCCGGGCCCTTGCCCTCCTCCCAGACCACCCAGGACTTGCGCTCGCGGCGGCGCACACCAGTGACCACATAGATATCCGGGCCGCGGAACTGGCGTCCGCGAACCTGCTCGCCGCTGAAATAGACAAACTGGTTGCCGCCGACCGCCACGTCGCCGCGCGCGATGGCCCAGGGCAACAGGGTCTGGATCAGCAGTTCGAGCTGGGCAAAGTGTCGCGCGGATTCCATCGGAATACCGTCCTCATAGGGGAGATCGTCCTCGGTGGGCAGCCGCGGCAGGACGGGCATCTGTAACGCGGGAACGGACATAGGCGGATACCTGACAAGGGGTTCGCTGCCGCTGAAGCATACGCGGGAACCGGCCCGACGCAAGGGACAAGCGGCGGACCCAGGTGCGGGGCCGTGCTCTCCTCGTACTATGGTGCTCGCGCTGGCCCGCGCCGCCCGCGGGTCGAACGCCGGGGTCGGCGGTACGCTGATTCGGGCCGGGGTCTGCGACTCGCTTGCCCGGTGTCGCCAGCGCGGCGATGTTCGGGAGTCTATCCGGTCTCGGGTGGTTGAATTTCCTGGCCGGCGGAATTGCTGACGCGGCACCCCGCCGTTTGATCCCAATCCGTCGGGGTGGTATTTTCCATTTATGATCGAGACTCGACTCCAGATCCCGGATGACCTCTACCGCGAGGCCGAGCGCGTCGCGCGCGAGCGCGAAATCACCCTGGGCGAGGTCGTCCGCCGGGGGTTGGAGTACATCGTGCGCGTCTACCCCCCGGTCCCGCCGACGCGACCGCAATGGCACCCCCCGCCGCCGCGGTCACTCGGACCCTTCCAAGCCCCGGTGGAAGACTGGCGGCTTTTGGCCAACGAGCCGGACGCACCCCCGTGATCTCGATCGACACCAACATTCTGCTGTATGCGCAGAACGCCGACTGCGCCGAACACGATGCAGCATTCGCGTTCCTTGGCGGCTGCGCGGGACGCGACGATGTGGTGATCTGCGAACTCGTCCTCGTCGAACTCTACCTTCTGCTGCGCAATCCTGCTGTCCTCAAGCGCCCGCTCGGCCCAAAGACCGCCGCCGATATCTGCGCGGCCTACCGCGCCAATCCGCGCTGGCGCCTGATCGAATTTGCGCCGGTGATGGACCACGTCTGGCGCCTGGCCGGACAGCCCGCATTCGCGCGACGCCGGATCTTCGACGCCCGCATCGCCCTGACCTTGCTCCATCACGGGGTCACCGACTTGGCGACAGCCAATGTAAGAGATTTCGCGGGGTTCGGGTTTCGTAACGTCTGGAATCCCGCAACCGTCTGAGTATACAGAACGGTTTTGAGTTTTCGGTTTTTCGTTTTTCGTTAAGGATTATCGAACATCGGGTTACGAAAAACGAGAAACGAAAAACCAACAACGACGGGTATAACACCACCAGATCACTGGAGTTTACGCACTTGGAAACACTGCGACGGCTGTTTCAAATCCACGCGATGAGACTCTTCGCTCGCTTCGGCAGTATGCAGCGGGTGGTAGCCGCACTGGCTGATCCTGATTGGAGTGTACGGTGGGAGGCCGTCACTATCTTGGCAATGCTGCCTGATGAAGATCCTCGGGCCCGGACAGCTGTTGCCGAGTCGTTGCAGAACATCGGGGACGCCCGAGGTTTTGAATCGCTCATCAATTTGCTGGAAGACCAGAATCAATTCATACGCAGAAATGCTGCTGAGGCATTGCATAAGATCGGCGATGCACGAGCCGTCGAACCACTAATTCGAACTCGTGCTGCACGGCGGCGAGCCCCTGCTGGCGGGTGTCGCCTGGTACCGACATGCGCTGCCCCGGATTCGCACGCGCTTCGGGGCTGGTTTGCAACTCCGTATGCAGAGCAATCTGTGGCAGCTCGACGACGCCTTCTGCGACCTTATCGACGAATACGGTATCGCGTTGGGCACCAGCCTGGACGGTCCTGAGTCCATCAACGATGCCCAGCGTGGACAAGGCAGTTTCGCGAAGACCATGCGCGGCATCGAGATCGCGCGCGGTCGCGGCCTCGGCGTCGGAATCATTTGCACCTTCACCCGTCAGTCCGCCGAGCGCTGGCAGGAGGTCTTCGATTTTTTTCTCTCGGTCGGATTCACAGGTGGTCTTGGGTACAAACCTCGCATTGCGGCTCTCGGCGGCGGACCTGGTCCGGCTGGTCAGTTGTGTCGACCATATCATCGTGAGCATCGACGGCGATCAGGAGAGCCACGACGCGCGGCGCGCCGCGGGTGCCTACGCGCGGACAGTCAAGAACCTGAGGAACCTGGTTCAGGTGTGCGGGACGACACCGGTATCGCTCGCCGCTACTGTCACCAACGAACAGGCACATGGCCAGCCGGGCCGATCAGTGCGCGCCTTGGGGGCGGAACTCAATTGCGAGGTGCGCTTCCGGCCGCTCTTGCCGCTCGGGCGCGGCCGTGGATTGTCGTTGCCGGCTGGTGCAGGTCTGCCGACCTCGATGGGGATCGAGGTGCTGAACAGCTTTCATGCGCGCAACTCGTGCAGCCTGGGACAAAACCTGCATTTCGCGGTCAATGGAGACTGCTATCCCTGCTTCGCTCTTCTGGGAGAAGAGCACAAGCTCGGGAACATTTTCGAGCAGGGTCGGGGACCGATCATGGATCGGAACGCCCGCTATTCGCAGTGCACAGTCGATACCAACCGGCAATGTTGCGACTGCGTGTGGCGCTACCTCTGCGGCGGCAGTTGTCGCATGGGAAACTCAGGTGAAGGCCCGAATGAACCACCGCTTGACTGCTCCGCCTTGGAACGAAGGTCCGCCCTTGTCCTAAGCCATGCGCTGGATGTGCTCGGGGTTGATCGGCATGTCTGGCGGGGTGCCGGGCTACCGGAGGGCGCGGATCGAACGTCTCGGTGACGTCACCGGCAGCCTGTCCCAGAATCCGACCAGTAGCCGGCCGGCGGGTCAGTCCCTCCCATAATGCCGGGCCGGACGGGACTGGCGCCCGGTGAGAAAGGATTGGCCGGGGTCCACCAGCGCGCGTCCGGCAAACGCGGTGCGACCAATCAACATGCGAAACAGCATGGTCTCGCGGTTGGACAGGCCGAGTTCGATGGGCCAGGTCGCACCGCCCAGCGTCAATCGGGTCAGGATCACGTAACGCTGCTCACGGTGCCCGCCGGAGTCCGAAACCTGGCGGCGATCGATGACCGGCGCCTCGGCGTGAACCACCACGTCGGTGCGTCCGCGCAGCGGATGGACACCGAAGCGCGCCCAGGGCACACCGCACCGCTCGAAAGGGTCGACGTAGAAGGCGTGCAGGGTGGAGGTGCGCGCTCCGGTGTCCACCTTGGCCTTGATCAGCGTCAGCCCGAGGTCCGGCAGGGCCGCCCACTCGCGCCAGCCGAGCAGCAGCGGGCGGTGCGCCGCCGGGGTCTGGGGCATGCTCATCGCAGGCACTCCCGGGGGGCCAGACCCCAACGCGGATCAGCGGCGTCCCCCGCGGGTCGACCCAAAGCGTTGCCGGAAGAGGCGGTGTGAAACGCGGGGTTATCCATCGTGCGGCGCGGGGCAGGCGTCAGGTGATTTTCAGGATAAGCATCGAGCGACGGGTGGTGTGGGCGACTAAAGTCGCCCCTGCAGTCGCCCCTACAGCCCCTGCGGATCGTGCAGGGATGTTCAGTCGGGATGCCGGCTCCTGGGAAACGCCCGAAGTTCTCCCGCCGGCATCGACACGAGCGCCGATTTACCGCGCGGGGCCAGGGAGGCTATCATCCTCAAGCCTAGCGCACCGCACCGCCGTTGCGCTACCGCGGACCCGATGCGAACCCTGCCACCGAGCGCAAACCCCGTGATTTTGGAGCCGAGCAACAATGACGCGTTTACATTCCGCACTTCCCCTCGCCCTGTTCCTGGCGGCGGCCTTCCCCGTGTTCAGCCTCGCCGACGACACGGCGGACGCCTGCCGCCAGATGGCGATCGACGATGAGGTCGCCCCGGAGGACATGGAGGATTACATCGCCGAGTGCCTCGCGGTCGTCCAATCCGACTCGCCCGAGGAGGCCCAGGAGGCGATGGAACAAATGGAGGAGATCGCGCCCGGCACCGCCGCTCCCGACCAGGCACCCTAGCGCGGCAGCGCCGCGCCGCGGTCCTGATCGGCAGTCCGACCGCCAAGCCCGAACATCCGGATCATCGGCGCGGCGGCAGACTTGGCCCGTTCACACTGCCCAGCGCCCGCGCCCTACCGTCCAGCAGGTCCTTTCATGGTCAAACGCGTCACACTGCTCGCCCTCGCCGGCCTCGCCGCCGCCCTCCCCGCGGGGGCGGAGCAGGGCACGGCCAAGATCCTCGCCCCCTGGGAGGCCAACGGTCAGATTTACCAGGTGGCCGTGGACAAACTCCAGTTCATCGGCACCTTCGAGGGCATTATGTATATCGAGCACGGCCAGGGACTCCTGGACGCCGCCCTGTTCACCTGCCCCTCGACCCAGATCACCGAGATCCTCGCCAACACCATCAAGGGCCAAGGCTACTGCACCATCGAAAGCCCGACCGGCGACTACATTTATGCCGAGTTCACCTGTGACGGCGAGCCCGGCTCCTGCACCGGCACCTTCAAACTGACCGGCGGTACCGGCAAACTCACCGGCATCACCGGCGAGAGCGACCTCATCGTGCGCACCGCGCTGAGCGGGACCACCATCGATCAAGCGACCGGCGGGACCGTGTCCGCCGCCAAAGGCCTCGCCATCTGGCCGGAGATGCGCTTTGAGATCCCGGGCAAGAGCGCCGAAGCGGTCAACATGCTCGGCACCGGCATCGCCGGCGCCAAGAGTGCGCCGTTCCAGCCCAAGCCCGCGACCACACCGGCAGACGAACCCAAACCGGGCGGCCTCACCAAGCCGTTGGTGCCAAGTGAGCCCGTGCGTAAGTAAGACGCTCCCACCTCCCAGGGAACCTTCGAAATGCTGTTGATGATCGACAACTACGACTCTTTCACCTACAACCTGGTCCAGTATCTGGGCGAGTTGGGGGCCGAGGTGCGGGTGGTGCGTAACGATGAACTGAGCGTGGCGCAGGTCGCCGCGCTGAATCCGGAGCAGATCGTGATCTCCCCCGGCCCCTGCACCCCGAACGAGGCGGGGATTTCGGTGCCGCTGATTCAGGCAATGGCGGGGCTGGTCCCGATCCTGGGGGTCTGCCTGGGGCACCAATCGATCGGCCAGGCCTTCGGCGGGCAGATCGTCAAGGCGCGCCGGGTGATGCACGGCAAGACCTCGCCGGTGCATCATCGCAATCAAGGGGTGTTCGGCGGACTCGGGAACCCCTTTGCGGCGACCCGCTACCACTCGCTGGTGATCGCGCGCGACAGCCTTCCGGACTGTCTGGAGATGACCGCCTGGACGCAGACCGAGGCGGGCGCACCCGACGAGATCATGGGCGTACGTCATCGTACGCTCCCGATTCAGGGGGTCCAGTTCCACCCCGAGTCGATCCTGACGCAACAGGGCCATGATCTGCTCAAGAATTTCATCACGGGACGCTGAGTAACCGATGGATATCAAGTCGGCGATTACCTCCTGCGTGGAGGGCAAGAACCTCGACAGCGCGCAGATGACAGTGGTGATGCGGACCATCATGACCGGTGGAGCGACCGCGGCGCAGATCGCCGGATTTCTGGTGGCGCTGCGCATGAAGGGTGAATCGGTCGCGGAGATCGCGGCGGCCGCCGGCGTAATGCGCGAGCTGGCGGCAGGGGTGGATATCACCGGGCTCGACTTCCCGGTGGACATCGTCGGCACCGGCGGGGACGCCAGCGGCACCTTCAACGTCTCCACCACCGCGATGTTCGTGGCCGCGGCCGCGGGCTGCCATGTGGCCAAGCACGGCAACCGCTCGGTATCGAGCAAGTCCGGCGCGGCCGATGTCCTGGAAGCGGCGGGGGTGCGGCTCGATCTCAACCCGGCGCAGGTCGCGCGTTGCGTGCGCGAGGTGGGCGTCGGATTCATGTTCGCCCCCGGCCATCACAGCGCGATGAAGCACGCCATCGGACCGCGGCGGGAATTGGGCGTGCGCACGGTCTTCAATGTCCTGGGTCCGCTGACCAACCCGGCCGGCGTGCCCAATCAGTTGCTCGGGGTCTTCAGCGAGGCGTTGCTCCAGCCGCTGGCGGAGGTTCTGCAGCGCTTGGGCAGCCGGCATGTGCTGGTAGTCCATGCCCGCGATGGTCTAGACGAGATCAGTATCGGGGCTGAGACGCAGGTGGCTGAACTCAAGGATGGGGTGATCAGCCGCTACCGGATCAGTCCGGATGACTTCGGTTTGCCCCGCGCCGGGCTCGACCACATCCGCGTCGCCGATCCGGCCGCCAGTCTGCGCATGCTGCGCGGTGTGCTCGCCAACGAACCCGGTCCGCCGCGTGACATCGTCATGCTGAACGCGGGCGCCGCGATCTATGCCGCGGGGCGGGCGGCGACCCTGGCGGACGGGGTCCGGCTGGCGGATGCCGCCATCGCGAGCGGCGAGGCACTGCGGCGGCTGGAGTCGCTGGTTGTGCTGACCGCGACCATGGCCTAACGAGGCGAAACAAGCCCATGAGGAAACGCCTTGGGCGTCCCGGTCGTTGTCGTTGTCGTAATCGAGTGGATGGGTAGTGCCGCAATCGACGCATCCGCGAAGCGGCCGGGAAGCGGTAATCCCCCGCTTTTTCGATCGTTTCCGGTCAATGTTGCGGGGCTTCGCCGACCGCTTGCAGGACGACCCAATCGCTTATCCGACAACGACAACGATTGTGTTTAATTCGTTACTTAGCCGATTGCCGGAACATCCGGGACGAGATCGCCAAGGGTTTTCGTCTTCAAGTTTGACTCTTACCGTTCAGCACGAGATACCTCAGCCATGCCCGGAACCCCTGATATCCTGAAAAAGATTTGTCATCGCAAGGTCGCGGAGGTGGCGGCTCGCGCCGCACACCTGCCGCTGACCGCGCTCCAGGCCCGGCTGGCCACGGCACCACCGGTACGCGGCTTCGCCGCGGCCCTGGAAACACGCATCGCGGCTGGGCAGCCGGCGGTGATCGCCGAGATCAAACGCGCCAGTCCGAGCAAAGGGGTACTGCGGGCGGATTTTGCTCCGGCGATGATCGCGACGAGTTACGCGTGCGGCGGGGCCGCCTGCCTGTCGGTGCTGACCGACACCGATTTCTTCCAGGGCAGCGATGCCGATCTCGTCGAGGCGCGCGCCGCCTGCGGCTTGCCGGTGATCCGTAAGGATTTCATCATCGACCCTTACCAGGTGTACGAGGCGCGCGCGATCGGCGCGGATTGCATCCTGCTGATCGCGGCCTGCCTGGACGATGCGCGGTTACGCGACCTGAGTGCCTTGGCCCAGCGACTGGGCATGGATGTGCTGGTGGAGGTGCACGACGCCGCCGAGTTGTCACGCGCACTGGCCGTGCCGGGCCGGCTGATCGGAATCAACAATCGGAATTTGCGCACCTTCGAGGTGACCCTGGACACCACACTGGAGTTGCTGGACGCGGTGCCCGCCGACCGGCTGCTGGTGACCGAGAGCGGCATCCTGAGCCTGGAATCAGTCACCCTGATGCGCAGCCATGGAGTCCACGCCTTCCTGGTCGGCGAAGCCTTCATGCGCGCCCCCGACCCGGGAACCGAACTGCGGCGGTTGTTTTTCTGATGCGAAGCGCTTCCTAGCGGGTGCCGAAGACGACGATCGTCTTACCCGCCACGCTGATCAACCCCTGTTCCTCCAAGCTCTTCAACACCCGCCCGGCCATCTCACGGGAACAGCCGACGATGCGCCCGATCTCTTGGCGCGTAATGCGGATTTGCATGCCGTCCGGATGCGTCATGGCATCCGGCTGCTTACACAAATCAAGCAAGGTACCGGCGATCCGCCCGGTCACGTCGAGGAAGGCCAAGTGACCGACTTTACGGCTGGTCTGGCGCAACCGCGTGGACAGTTGCAGGCCGACGGCATAGAGGAATTCCTTGGCCACATCCTTCAATTCGTTGTCGAGCAGCCGGTCGAGGCGCTGATAGGTGATTTCCGCAACCTTGCATTTCATACGGGTTCGCACGATGACGCTACGGGTGTTCATCGGCATGAACAGCCCCATTTCACCGATAAACTCACCCTTGTTGATGTAGGCCAACAAGAGTTCGCGGCGCTCTTCGTCGTCGATCACGGCGGCCACCGAACCCTCGATCAGATAATAAATGCTCTCGGCCGGCTCCCCGACGCGGATGAAGTCCACGTTCTTGTCGTAGGACTTGGTATGGCAGTAAGACAGGAATGGCTGAAGCCAGCAAGGTTCTTGCTTGGGTGGGATCAGGATGGTCATCGGTCGCGGCCTTCGTGGGGCAATGGCGCTGCGGGGCAACGCGCGAGTGAATTTTGAATCTTAGGCGAGCAGCTGCGCCTTGTCGAACTATGGTAGCCTGCGGCGTCAGTACGGACGCCGCGGCGGCGTCACGGATCGGTTACTCAGGGGGTGTTCATGAAGGCTCGGGTGAAGTGGATCGATGGGGTTGCCATGCTGGGCGAGTCCGAATCAGGACACGGGATCGTCATGGACGGTCCGCCGGACGCGGGCGGGCGCAATGTCGGGGTACGCCCGATGGAGTTGCTGCTGTTGGGCATGGGCGGCTGCACCGAGTTCGACGTACTCTCGATCCTGCGCAAGGCGCGGCAGCAGGTCACCGATTGCGTGCTCGAACTGACCGCCGAGCGGGCACCCGCCGACCCCAAGGTCTTCACCAGCATCCATGCCCACTTCATCCTCACCGGACCTGGCCTGGATCCCCGCCAAGTGGAGCGTGCGATCAAGCTGAGCGCCGACAAGTATTGCTCGGCCTCTATCATGCTCGGTGCCGTCGCCACTGTCACCCACGACTTCGAGATCCGCGATGCTTGAAGCGGCGGCCGCATTCGACGCGGTCGTCGCGGAGTTCTATGAAGGGTGGTTTCGCTACCACCCGGATCGCGCCCTGGAACTTGGCTTCCCGGTGTCGGGCCGCGTGCTCCCGCCGCAAGAGGACGACGATCTGGCCGCGCTGTGCGGCTGGATCGAGGCCCTGATCCTGGGCCTGGATGAGGTCGCATTCACCGCGCTGGACGCCGATCGGCAACTGGATTACGAACTGCTCGTCGGGGCCGCGCGGATCGAGCATCTGGAGTCCCTGACGCGCGACTGGCGCTGGCTCGACCCCCTGCACTTTCTGCCGGTCGCGGAGATCGACCGCCTGACCCTGGACCCGACGCGGGCACTGGACGGCGCCCTGCCCCAGCTCCTGGAACAGCTACCGGAACACCTGCGCCAGGCCCAGGCCCAACTGCGTGCGACGGCGGCGGCGCTCAGCGCGCCACTGGTGCGCGTCGCCGCCGCGGAGGCCGCCGGCGGATGCTGTTATCTGCGCCACCTGGCACGGGCCATCTGGCTGCGCGGCCGCACCCGCGCTTTTCACGAACTGGGAACACTTGCGGAGTCGGCGGCCAATGCCTTGGCCAGCTTCAGCCACGCGCTGACCACCGAGTTGGCTGCACGGGCCCAGGGGGAACCCGGCTGCGGGAGCGCGCATCTGCAACTGCGGTTACGCTATCTCCATTGCATCGACTGCGATCCGGCAACCCTGGGTGACCCCATTGCCGGGCTGCTGCGCGCGACTGAAGCCGCACTCGAGCGCTTGGTGGACGACCGGACCGGCGACCGGCGTCAGGATGCCGGGTCGGGATCCGGAGTGTCGGCCGCGGCTTCACCCCGACTGCAACAGTATCGCGTACACGCCGAGGAACTCGCGGCCGAACTCACCGCGAGCGGCCTCGTCACCCTGCCCGACGCCCCCCTGCGCGTCGATCTGCGCCCGGCCTGCAGCGGGCCGCGGCGCGCCCACACCGACTACCTCCCGGCGGCGGATGGAACGGGCACCCTGTACCTGTCCGCCGGCGGCAGCGAGACCGAGTCGGAGGCCTGCATCCGCGACCGGTGTCTCGCCAACGGATGGGGCGGCAGTCACTTGCTGGCCTACGCCGACGCGGCGCGGGCGCGGCGCCTGCCGCGTCGACTCGCCAACGCCGTCTCACTGACCGGGGGCTGGCATCTCTATCTGACGGACCGGCTGGGACGCGCGGGCGACCGGCGCCGTGAGGCACTGATCGCCCGGCGCGACTACCTGCTGCGGGCCGCACTGGACCTGGGCCTGCATACCGGCCGCATCGATAGCGATCAGGCCCTGGCGCGCCTGCGCTGCCACGGGCTCACTGAGACGGCCGCGGAAGCCGCTTTCGCACGTATCGTACTCGCTCCAGGTGATGCACTGGCCGCGGTGCTCGGCTGGCAGCTGCTGGAAGCGGCGCGGACGCAACAGGAGGCGCTGGACAGCGCGGGATTCGCCGAGCGTGCCTTTCATGATCGCCTGGTCTCCCAGGGACCGATCCCGCTGGCACTCGCGCTGCGCTATGGCTTGGGCCAATCGCTTTGGCAGAGCGCGCTCGACACGGTGTTCGGCCCTTAGACGTCAGCGCCGCGCGCCCTTCGCTTCGCCGCCGTTTGCCCTTATGCTTCCCGCTACCGACGATTCAACCATCCGCCAGGCCCATACTCCAATGGCATTCAAGACCGCCGACCTTTACGACCACTACGAGACCCAGGTGCGGGTCTGTGATCCCATCTTCCGGGACTTCGGCGGCTGCCGCGCCTTTTCCGGTGCGGTCGTGACCGCCAAGTGTTTCGAAGACAACACCCAGATCAAAGCGCTGTTGGCGCAACCCGGTACCGGTCGCGTGTTGGTGGCCGATGCCGGCGGCTCGCTGCGCTGCGCCATGCTCGGCGACCTGATCGCCGCGAGCGCGGTCGCTCAGGGGTGGGCCGGGGTGATCCTGTTCGGCTGCGTGCGTGATACGGATGAATTGGCCGGCATGGACCTGGGGATCAAGGCCCTGGCCGCCACTCCGCGCAAGAGCCAGCGCCGCGGCGAGGGTCAACGCGACCTGACGGTGAGTTTTGCCGGGGTCAGCTTCGCACCCGGCGACTGGGTCTACGCGGACGCGGATGGCATCCTGGTCGCCGCCGCCCGACTCGACCGCGCGGACTGAGGAGGGCGCCATGGCCTGGACCGAAGCAAAGCAGATCGCGGAGTGCATCCTGGATGGCTTCGACAGCCATTACCGGCAGTTCCGGGAAGTCACCGCCAAAGCGCGGCAGCGCTTTGAGAACGCGGATTGGGCCGCGGTCCAGACCGCCTCCCGCGAGCGCATCGACTACTACGATCAGCGCGTGGTGGAAACCGTGGGCATCCTGCGCCGCGAATTCCATCTGCATAACCGCGACGAGCGCCTGTGGCGGCGGGTCAAGGTGGAGTACCTGCGCCTGCTGCCGCAACACCGTCAGCCCGAATTGGCCGAAACCTATTACAACTCGGTGTTCTGCCGCCTGTTCGACCGCCGCTATTACAACAGCGCCCATATTTTTGTGTGGCCGGTGTTCTCCACCGAACATCTGGAGGCGGAGAACCCGATCTTCCGTCCCTATTACCCGGCGCGTGACGGCATCGTCAAGATCATCGGCGAGGTCATGGACGGACTCGGGTTCACGCTCCCCTTCCGCGACCGCCGCCATGACATCCGCAACCTCATGAACGCCATCTGCTCCCGCTTCCCGCAGAATCGGGCGCTGGCGCAGAATTTCCAGATCGCGGTGCTGACCGAGCCCTTTTTTCGCAACAAGGGGGCTTATGTCATCGGTAAGATCATCAATGGGGCGGATCAAACCCCCTTTGCGGTGCCGATCCTCAACGACGAACAGGGCGGGCTCTATTGCGACGCCCTGCTGCTGGGCAACGCCGAAATCACCGACATTTTCAGCTTCTCCCGCGCCTATTTCATGGTAAATACCCAGGTGCCGGCCGCGGTCGTAGACTTCCTGCGCCCGCTTCTGCCGCGTAAGTCAAAAGCGGAGTTCTATACCGCCATCGGCTTCCAGAAATACGGTAAGGCCGAATTCTACCGCGACTTCCTGAAACACCTGCGCTATTCCTCCGACGAGTTCAAGGTCGCACCAGGCATCCGCGGCATGGTGATGTGCGTCTTCACCCTGCCGTCATTGTCGTTCGTCTTCAAGGTGATCAGGGACCGGTTCGCACCACCCAAGGAAATGACCCGCGAGATCGTCAAAGAGAAATACCTGCTGGTCAAAATGCACGACCGGGTCGGGCGCATGGCGGACTCCTGGGAATACTCCCACGTCGCCTTCCCGCTGGCGCGCATCTCCGCGGAGCTGCGCGCGGAACTGGAGTCGGAATGCGCCGGCAGCCTGGAACTCGACGGCGATCAGCTCATCATCAAGCACCTCTATATCGAGCGGCGCATGACCCCGCTCAATCTCTATCTGCATACCGCCGATCACGATGAGATCCGCCATGCCATCAGGGAATACGGTGACGCCATCAAGCAGCTCGCCGCGGCCAACATCTTTCCCGGTGATTTCCTGTTCAAGAATTTTGGTGTCACCCGTGCCGGGCGGGTCGTCTTCTACGATTACGATGAACTCTGCTACCTCACCGAGTGCAACTTCCGGGAGATCCCGGAGGCACCCTACCCGGAGATGGAAATGGCGGCGGAGCCCTGGTATACGGCCGGACCGGATGATGTCTTCCCGGAAGAGTTCGCGACCTTCCTGCTCACCGACCCGCGGATTCGAAAGGTTTTTCTCGAACTGCACCGCGACCTGCTCGACCCCGCCTGGTGGCGTGCCCGCCAGACGGTGATCCGCAGCGGCCGTCTCGATGACATCTTTCCCTATCCGCAGGAACGCCGCTTCCGGCGCGCCCTTTCCCAGGAAACCGCTCGCCAATATTAGGTTACGAAAAACGAGAAACCAACAACGACGGGTAGACTCACCGACCTCATCAATCCTTGACCCGCACGAAAAACAACAGCGCCATGGCCGGCAGCGAGGCAAGAAAACCGATCGTGAAGAGCCCGATGTAGTCGACCTGTTCGACGATGACCCCACCCATACCGCCGAACAGGGCGGAGAATACCGACATGAAGGCCGACCCGATGGCGTAATGTCCGGCCTTGAACTCGGGTTTGCAGGTGCGCAGGATATAGACGATGAGCACGGCGTTGCCCAGACCCGCGGCAATCTGCTCGATCGTGTAGACCGTCCCGATGGTCAGGAATCCCAGCGTACTGGTCGCCAGGGGGCGCTCATAGGCTAGCCAGATATAGGCGAGGATATTGAGGTTCATCAACAGCGTCAGCGGCCAGATGGCGCGGCGCAACCCGGTGCGTTTGATCCAGAGTCCGCCGATCGTGGTCCCGATGATGGAACCCACCAACCCCAGCAAACCGCTCATCCAGGCAAGCTGGGTGTTATCCACCAGCAGATAGCGCTTGAGGAACGGCGTGCCCATCGAGAAAATGATCTCATCGCCGATCTTGTAGAACATGATAAACGCCAGACTCAGCGCGATCACCGGCTTGGCCTGGGCCAACAGCGCGATCAGCATGAAGGCGAAACCATAGGTCAGGGCCTGCACCCCAGGGACATTCAAGGCCAGGAGTACCACACTCAGGACCAGGCCCAGCAAGGGGGCGCTGACCAGCGCGATGAGTGAGCGACGCGGCGAGACCTCAAGGTAAGCGGCGAAGGAGTTCAGGAAGGCCGTGCCCGCGTGACGGCCACCGGCGCTGCGCTCCCGCGGCTGCTGGTAACGCGGGAGCTTGATCAGATGCAGCATGGTCAGAACGGCCATCACCACCGCCCCCGCCGCGAAGCCGCAACCCCAGGCGCTGTAGAGATTGCCGCCAAAGGCGTGCTTCGCGACCTCCGCGACCGCCAGGATGATCCCGAAGCGCGCCACGATCATCGCCAGGCGGTAGGCCGTGACCCGCAACCCGGTATAGGCGGCCTGCTGCTTGGGATCGCTGATGCCCTCCATGTAATAACCGTCGATCGCAATATCATTGGTGGCCGCGAGAAACGCCATGACAATGAAGAGCCAGACCAGAATGGCATCGGGCAGCCCCGCCCCGTCTCCGCGCAGCAGGCAGAGTCCGGCCAGCAGCGCCGTCAGCAGGGTGAGCAGGGCCTGGATCAGGATCATCCAAGTGCGCCGGGTGGAGTAGATATCCACGAAGGGCGCCCACAGGAACTTCAGATTCCAAGGCAGGCCCAGGAAGTTGAGGTAACCCAGTGCGCGCTCCGACATCCCGACATCGGTGAAGAAGACCGCCGACATGGCGCGCACCACCATGTAGGGAAAGCCTTGGGCGAAATAGGTCGAAAAGACCCACCACCGCGGATCGCCGAGTGGATCGGGCAGCGCATCAGGTCCGCGCGCGTCGCGGTTTGCGGGGCTGTCCATGAACCTCCTGGGGCAGCGGCGGAACGATTCAGGGACCGGACGCGCCGCCGGTGCGGCCGTGACTCATGGCCTCCAGCACCTTGTAAATGGCCGCGGAGTCTTCTTCACCCAGCCCTTGGCCGACCAACGCGTTGAGGTATTGGGCGATGGCCGCGGCGCTCGGCAATGCCAGGCCAAGTTCAAACGCGGACTCGCCGACGATGCGCATATCCTTCTGGTGCAGCCGCGCCTTGAAGCCGGGAGCGAAATCGCTGTCGATCATGCGCTGTCCATGCACTTCCAGGATGCGGCTGGCGGCGAATCCGCCCAGCAACGCCGCGCGGACGCGCGCCGGATCGACACCGGCAGCACGCGCCAACAGGATCGCCTCCGCTACCCCGACAATGGTCGCGCCGACCACGATCTGGTTGCATGACTTGCAGACCTGGCCGGCACCGCTTCCGCCCACATGGACGATGTTGCGCCCCATTGCCGCGAACAGTGGTCGCACCCGATCGAAGATGGCCGCCTCGCCGCCGACCATGATCGACAGCGTGCCCGCGATGGCGCCGGCCTCACCGCCCGAGACCGGGGCATCGAGCATGGCCAGACCGCGCTCCTGCAAACGCGCGGCGATGGCGCGGGTGACGGCGGGCGAGCTGGTGCTCATATCCACCAGCACGGCGCCGGGGCTTGCTCCTTCGATGACCCCGCCCGGCCCGAGGATGACCTGCTCCACATCGGCGGTGTCCGCCACCATGGTGAAGATGATGTCCGCGTGGCGGGCAAGGTCCGCGGGGCTCCCCCAAGTCGCCGCACCGGCTGCGGCCAGGGGTTCCATGGACTCCGGGCGACGGGCATAGACGGCCAGGCTCCACCCGGCGCGCAGCACATTCAGCGCCATGGGGCGACCCATGATCCCCAACCCGATGAAACCGACGCGCTCTGCCATGCTGGTCACTCCAGAGGATTTGAACCTGATTCGTCAGTTGCCTGGGTCCAACAGTTCAAGCCAGTGTACCACCGGGACGCCACTGCCGGCCCCCAGGTGCAGTTGGCAGCCGATATTGGCGGTCGCGATCAGTTCCGGCGCACCAGACTCCAAGGCAATGACCTTGTTCGAGCGCAACGCCAGCGACAGCTCCGGCTGAGTCAGCGAGTAGGTGCCGGCGGAGCCGCAACACAGGTGAGCGTCCGGCACGGCGCTTAAGGTAAAGCCGACTCGGGTGAGAATGCCTTCGACCACGCCCTTGATCTGCTGCCCGTGCTGGAGCGTGCAGGGAGCGTGGAAGGCAATGCGCCGACCCCGGCCCGGTGTCCCCAGCGGGCTCAAGTCCGCCGCCGCCAGCCACTCGGCCGGATCGCGGGCCAAGGCCGACACCCGCGCGGCCTTCTCGGCATAGACGGGATCATCGCGTAACAGGTCACCATAGTCCTTCACCATGCCCGCACAGGCGCTCGCGGTGACCAGAATGGCCTCGCAGCCGGCCGTTATCTCAGGCCACCAGGCGTCGATATTACGGCGCATGGCGTCCAGGCCGTCGTCCTGGGCATTGAGGTGATACGCGACCGCCCCGCAGCAGCCGGCGGCGGGACCGGTGATCAGGTCGACACCCAGCCGGTCGAGCAGGCGGGCCGCCGCCGCGTTGGTCAGGGGGGTGGCGACCGACTGAACACAACCGGCCAACACCAGGCAACGCCGCCGACCGCGCGGCGCGGGCCAGTTCCCGGCCGGGCGGGCGCGCGGCACCTTGGCCGCCAGCGCGGCCGGCAGCAGGGGCCGCACCAGTCGACCGAGGCCGAGCAGCGGACGCAGACGGGCCGGGTGAGGCAGCAGCCGGACCAATGCGGCGCGCAGCAGCCGCTCGCCGGCCGGCCGCGCGACCCGCTCCTCCACCAGATGACGGCCAATCTCGGCCAGCCGGGCATAGCGCACCCCGGACGGACAGGTGGTCTCGCAGGAGCGGCAGGTAAGACAACGGTCCAGGTGCTGCTGCGTGATGCGGGTCGGGGTATGGCCTTCGAGGACTTGCTTGATCTGGTAGATCCGCCCGCGCGGTCCATCCAACTCGTCGCCCAACAACTGATAGGTGGGACAGGTGGCGGTACAGAAACCACAGTGGACGCAACTGCGCAGGATGGCATCGGCCTCGCGTCCCGCGGGGGTGGCAAGGAACTCCGGGAGAATCTGGGTCTGCACGGTTGGCCCTCAGAGGTCCTGATACAGTCGGCCGGGATTGAGAATACCGGCGGGGTCGAAAGCACGCTTGAGGTTGCGGTGCAGGGCCAGCAACGGCGCCGACAGTGGTTGGAAGACCTCCCCCGTGCGGTCACCGCCGCGGAACAGGGTCGCATGACCGCCCGCCGCGGCGACCAGGGCACGGATGACCGCGGGCGCGGCAGCAGTACGCAGCCAGCGCTGGGCGCCACCCCACTCCAGGAGTTGCGGACCAGGCAACTCCAGCGGCGGCGTCGCCGCCGGCACGGCGCAGCGCCACAGGGGCAAGTCCCCGTGGAAAAACGCGTGGCCCTGCTCACGCACCTGATCCTCCCAGAAAGCGACGGCAGCCGCATCCGCCAGCGGTTCGCCGCCGATGCGTTCGGCCGCGGCGCGAACCCCTGCGGCGGCCCCCGCCAGACGCACCCACAGCCGTCCGCCGTCCCCGGAGTCGATCCAACAGGAGGCGGTGACGGGCACAGGCCGCGCTGCCCATCGCTCCATCCGCGCCAGGGCCTCGGGTTGATCACACTCCTGCACCAGGGTCCGGGATACGGCCGGAGACGGCAACACCTTGACGCTGACGTCCAGCAGCACGCCCAGGGTACCGAAAGCCCCGACCATGAGGCGGGAACAGTCATAACCCGCCACGTTTTTCATCACCTCGCCCCCAAAGCGCAGGACCTCGGCCCGGCCGGTGAGAATGCGGGCACCCAGTACCAGGTCGCGGATCGCGCCGCCGGACGGCCGGGCGGGGCCGGAGAGCCCACAGGCGACGGTGCCGCCCAGGGTCGCGCCGACACCCAGCCGCGGCGGTTCGCAAGGGAACTGCTGGCCGTGCTCGGCCAGCGCGGCCTCAATGACCGCCAGCGTGGTCCCACAGCGGGCGGTCACCACCAGCTCTTTGGGCTGATAGTTGATGATCCCGGAATGTCCGGACAGGTCCAATGGCGTGGTGTCCGCCGCCACCGCACGGCCGAGTCGGGTCTTGGTTCCGGCCCCGCGCAGGCTCAGCGGCCGGCCGGCCGCCGCGGCCGCCCGCAGTTGATCGCGCAGCGCGGCCGTGAGATCGCAATCGGCGTCGGTGGTCATACCGGCTGATGCCCGCTGATGAAGGCGAACGGCCGCTTGGTGTGTCGGTCCACGGGATCCTCCAGTGCTTTTGCGTCGCGTCGGCACATCGACTATGTTAGCCGGAACAGTTTTGCGTTTTCGGTTTTTCGTTTTTCCATCGTGATTGTCGAACATCGGGTGACGACAAACGAAAAACAAACAACGACGGCTGGATTATTGAGCATGACCGCGATGCCCGCTGGGATCAACTTGATGCCGGGGTCGGGATCGCAACCTTGAGCTGCCGACACCCGTCTGGAGAGCGCTGTTCATGGGCTATCTGAGTCTCTCCCGCGCCGCCCGCCTGGCCGGGGTCACCCGCGCCGAGATCCAGCGGCGCATCCGCCGCGGCGACCTCGCGACCTTCGAGGGTGCCGTCGCAATCCAGGATTTGTTGCTGCTCTACCCGGCGGTGAGTCTCCATGATGACGAGGCACTGATCCGGGTGGAGCGGATCAAGTCCGCCGCCGTGCCGAAGTCTCAGCACGCCGATACCATCCTGCCCAGCCCCGAGGTCCTGGTCGCACGTCTGCGCGGCCTGAGCGCGACCCTGGTCGAGCGGATGTCGGCCCTGACGGCAACCGAGTCGCTGCTGGACGAGGTCGGCGCCCGGCTGCTGGACCTCAGGCGCAACGATCAGGGTCCGTCGGCAGCGGCCATCGGCGCGTTGCAGGACTGGTTTGCGCAAGCCCGCCAGGCGCTGCAGGAGCGGCCAACGACCGACCAAGAGGCTCAACTGCTGGCACGAGACACCTTCCTGCGCATCATGGCGGCCAACTGCAAACTGATCCCGAGCGGGCACGATTTCTTCATCGAAGGTACCGAGTCCATCCTGGATGCCGCGGTGCGCGCCGGGCTCAAGCTGAGTTACGGCTGCGCCAGCGGCCACTGCGGCGAATGCAAGGCCCGTGTGCTCAGCGGCGAGGTCGCCAGAACGCGCGATCACGACTATGTGCTGAGCGAGCGCGAGAAACAGCTGGGCTACATTCTCGCCTGCGCGACGACGGCGGTCACCGACTTGGTCCTCGAGGCGGCCGAGGCGCTGTCGGTGCAGGACCTGCCACGCCAGGAGATCCGCGCCAGCCTGCGCAAGCTGGAGCCGCTCGCCCCGGATCTGGTGAGCCTGAATGTGCAGACCCCGCGCACCCACACCTTGCGCTTCATGGCCGGCCAGCGCGTCATCCTGACCCTGGAGAACGGCGCCAGCCGCGAACTGCCGATTGCGAGCTGTCCGTGCAACGGACGCAATCTCTGGTTCTACGTCCGTCGCGGGACGGACGCCTTCGCCGCGGCGGTCTTCGGCGGACTGCACGCCGGGCACTTGATCAAGGTGACCGGCCCCCAGGGAGCCTTCGTGCTGCGCGAGGACGCACCGGAACCCGCGGTATTCATCGCGATCGGCGACGGCATTGCCCCCGTGAAAAGCCTGATCGAGCACGCCGTCTCCATCGATCTGATCGAGTCATTCCACCTCTATTGGGGCACCACCTATCCCGAGGGACACTACCAGAGCCGCTGGGGACGCGCGCTCACCGACGCACTGGACAACTTCAGCTTCACGCCGCTGACCAGCGACGCGGCGGCGGACCTGATCGCGGTACTCCAAACGGACCACGCGGAGCTCGGCAGCCTGCGCTTCTATCTCGCCGGGCCGGCCGCCGCGGTGCGCGCGAGCGCGGCGGCGCTCGGCGCGCTCGGTGTCGCCCCGGAACGGGTGGCGAGTGAATACACGGACACCTGATCTATTCGCGTTGGGTGCGGTAGACCGCGGCCGGCCGGTCTGTTAAGAATTGTTTAGGAGTGATCGCGCGCGTCGCGAGAGCGGCTAGAATCGCCCGGAGGAGGTTGAACCCCGAAAGGCGAGTATGACGATCGTTGCTCCCACCACTGCTTGCCTGCTGTTGCTGGTCCTTTCGACCGGCTCGGCGGTCAGTGTTGCCAAGGTTTATCAGTGGGAAGATGCCGATGGCAATATGCAGTTCAGCGACCACCCACCCGACGCGCTGCCGGCGCAACCACCTCAACCGGGCACGGCTTCGTCCGATCAGGCCAGTGCCGACACCGCGCTGATCGTCCGGGTGATACCGGTCGATTTGCGCCTGCACGACCGCGTCAACCACATGGTCGAATCGATTCCAGGTGCGATCGATAAGATTTATAGAACACGGTTTGGTATCTCTTTCCCGACCCAGCCGATCCTCACCATCCGGCTGCTCCCTGACCAGGCGGCCTACGACCGCATGTTCGGAACCGCTGCCGCACAGTCCGCTCCGGACCGCCAGGGCGCTCCCGCCACCGACGAACTCGTCACCTGGTATCGACCCAACCCGGAGGCCATGGCACAAGCCTTGGCGGGAGAGACGAGCGCGGCCCTGTTGAGCGGCGATTTCCCGTTCGCGCCCGGCTGGCTGCGCGCCGGACTCACACGTTATTTCCAATTCCTGCGGGTCTTGAGTGATACCACCGTGGTCTTCTCAGACCCGCCGTTGGATCTGACGGTGCAACGATTACGCAATACCGACAGATTGCTCCCGACGGCCAAATTGCTGGGTCTGTCGGAGCACGACTGGCAGCGCGAGAACATGCCGAATCAGCGTGCCGAGGCTCAATCCTGGTCCCTGGTGTACTTCCTGATGTCGATACCGGAAGGCGGACCGCTCATCGGGGAGATCCTGAAACGCTCCGCGGCAACCGCGGGCGATAGTTCCGCATCAGCGTCCGTCATCGACTCACGTTTTCCCGGTGGTGTGGACGGGCTTGACGCGCGCTGGCGGGAGTGGCTGTCAACCCACAAGGCTGCGCATTACTACTGATATCGCCTACCGGTCACGTCGCTGCATCACGAGCATGTAGTTCACCCCCATCCACCGGGTCAGGGAGAAGGCCCGGTTGAACGGGTTGACCCGCACCCCGGTCCGATCCAGGACCCGATACTCCGTGCCCAGACCGGCGAT
Organism: uncultured Lamprocystis sp.; assembly: GCA_964470155.1. Classification (GTDB taxonomy): domain Bacteria; phylum Pseudomonadota; class Gammaproteobacteria; order Chromatiales; family Chromatiaceae; genus Thiodictyon. The sequence goes on from CAYYAY010000009.1 coordinate 55,492, forward strand.
CACCTCGCCCGGACGCACCAGTTTGCGGTATTGGTGGGTCCCTCGCGGCAACCAGCGCAAGACATATTCCGCCCCGAAGATTGCGATGAAAGCCGCCGCCGCGGTCCGGTTGATGCTGGACACCACCATGACACCACCCGGCCGGACCAGGCGGGCGCAGTGCCCAAGAAAGTCCGGCAGCCGCTCGACATGCTCCACCACTTCCATATTCAACACCAGGTCGAAAACAGTTCCTGAATCGGCAAGTTGATCGACGGATTCCAACCGGTAGTCGATCGTCAAGCCGCTCCAGCCGGCGTGCAAGCGTGCCACGCCAAGGTTTTTCTCGGTGACATCCACACCGACCACGGTGGCGCCCAGGCGGGCCACGGACTCGCTTAAGATGCCGCCGCCGCAGCCGATATCCAGCACCCGCAAGCCGGTAAACGGACGCTCCTGCCGCGCGTCCAAACCCAGCGTGTGCGCAACCCGATCACGGAGGTAACCGACGCGAAAGGCATTGAGTCGGTGCAGGGGCCAGAACGGCCCGGTGGTATCCCACCAACGGTGAGCCAGTCGTTCGTAATAGGCGACTTCGGCCGGATCAATGTTGGCTCCAGTCAGTTGAGCAGATGCCATCGTATGCAGCCTCTGGTTGGCGTTAAGCCGCGCCCAGCGCGGGATGCGATGTTCTGGGATGGGATCGGCCCCGGCAGGCGCGACGATTACCGGAGCCGGCACGGTTTAACGGCGTGGGAGATGCCACTGACCGGACGCGATTACAAGCGCCGCGGGTCACCGCATCAGCAGCCAACCCAGCCCGAGACACAGCAGCCCCGACCATAATAGCGCGACCGAAACGAGCAGCTTGGGCTCGGCCAAAAAACGCGGCCGCGTCAACAGATCGGGTTGAGGGACGATCCAACCGAGCACTGCGCCGAGGAGGCGCGTCGCCGGCATACGCTCCCAATTGATGGTCCTGGGCCACCGGTAGCTCTCAAGTTCGGTCGGATAAAAGGCGACTTTGGAAGCCGGGCCCCGTTCTGCCGCAAGCGCATGAATGCGCGCCTCAAAGCGCTCCGGCTGCTGCTTGAGCTGCGCCACCCCAAGCAACCCGCCGGCGCCGTCCGGAAACACGATATCGAATACCGGATCGGCGGCCGCGCGAAAACCGGGCAACCGGGCTTCCACCACCGTGTGCGTGGACCTGGCGTAGTCGGGCGCGTAGAGCATCACCAACGTACTGGGAATACCCAACTCGTCGAGCATGGCCGCCAGCAGCCTGGATTTATCGGCACAATCGCCGCCTGATTCCAGCACCTGCAAGGGTGTCGGGCCGAGTCGCGGACTCAGGAAATAACGTGAATTCTTGGCGAATCCCTGATTGTCGTAGACCCAACGGGTGAGTCGTTCCACGGTGCGCGCGGGGTCGCGCTGATGGTCGGCGTCGACAACGCCGATCGCCGCCGCGCGCAAGACACGCGACTCTTGCCGATACTCGGCGTACAACAGTCCCGCGCCGCCGAGCAGCACGACCCCGACCAGGATCGCGAGCATCCCTGCCATACCGGCTCAGGCCGGCCCGACTCCGACCGCGCCCAAGGTCTCCTGGATGTGCTCCCTCACGGCCTGGGTGGTCGCGTCCAACTCAGTGCAGCGCGTCGGTTTGTCCATCAATCCGCGCAATGACTCAGGCGCCGGAGCGTCCTGACCGATCGCCGCCTGCACGGCCTCATTGAACTTGGCAGGGTGAGCGGTGGCAAGGCATACCGCATTGCCCCGCACCCGCGCCGCCCAGACGCCGGTGGCGGTATGCGGACAGAGAATGTAGCCGCTGCCGGCGAAGGTGGTACGCATCTGCTCCAGGGTATCGGCATCCGACACGGCAGTCGCATCGAAGTCGGCCCGCACTTGGTTGAGTCGCGACCCCTTCACCGTGAGCCGGCCGCTCGCCTGCATCTGCAGGACCAGGTCACGGACGATCGCGGCATCGCCGCCGTGGAGAAAATACAAATAACGCTCGAAATTGGAGGCCACCTGGATGTCCATCGCCGGACTCAGGGTCTGGTGGACCTCACCGGCAGCGTAGACTCCGGTGTGCACGAACTGCGTCAGAATGGCATTGCGGTTGGTGGCGACGACGATCCGGTCCGCCGGCAATCCCATCCGCTTCGCCAGGTAACACGCGAAGCAGTCGCCAAAGTTTCCGGTAGGCACCGAGAAGCTCAGGCGCCGATCCGGGTCGCCGCCGCTCACCCGCCCCCAGGCGTAGAAGTAGTAGATCGTCTGCGCGAGGATGCGCACCCAATTGATCGAGTTCACCGCGCCGAGCTGATACTCGGCCTTGAAGGCCAAATCGTTGAACAGATCCTTGACGATGCGCTGGCCATCGTCGAAGGTTCCACGGATGGCGACGTTATGGACGTTGGGGTCCAGCACCGTGGTCATCTGCCGCTCCTGGATGGGCGAAATCCGGCCTTTGGGGTGGAGAATCAGGATCTGGATGCGTTCCTTACCCCGCACCCCGGCGATGGCGGCCGAACCGGTGTCGCCGGACGTGGCACCGAGGATGTTCAGGTGCCCCCCGTCGCGTTGGAGCAGATACTCGAACAGATTCCCCAGCAACTGCAGAGCCACGTCCTTGAAGGCCGCGGTTGGACCGTGAAAGAGTTCCAGGACCTTGAGCCCTCCCGCTTCCACCACCGGCGTCACTTCCGGATGGGAAAAGCCGGCGTAGGCGCGGGCGATGAGTCCACGCAGATCCTCGCGCGGAATTTCCCCGCCAACATAGGGGGACATCACCTCCAGCGCGAGGTCCTGAAACGACAGCCGCGACCAGTCGCGCAGGGTATCCCTCCCGACTTGCGGGATGACCGCGGGTACCAGCAAGCCGCCATCAGTCGCCAGACCCATCATGACCGCCTCAGCGAAGCCGACGGGACTGACCCGTCCGCGAGTACTCACGTAGTTCATAATATTAACGATCCTGCAAGCAAAGCCCCGCACCGGACTGGGCGTTTGGCCAAGCCTCGCATAGTAAGAGAGCACCAGAGGCTTGGCAAAGCCCGCACGGCCCGGTCAGCGCCGGAGCCGCATGATCATGGACGCTCGTCCGGCGTGCGATCCGCACAGTTTGCGCAGAAAGATCTCAGTTAGCGTTGACACGCATTGCGCTGGGGCAACACAATCGGCGCGTCCCGCCGTACCGCTCGGACGTTTAAAGGACACGCAGGCTGGCCCGCTGCGTTCACGAACACCAACTGAAAACGGAGCACGACCTGGACTCCGGTCTATCGCGCCTGGATGCGATGCGTGTTCTTTTTAGGACGCGGAGCAAGTGCCGATTTGCTGGCCACGGACTGGCAAGACCCCGCCCGGGCGGGACAATCGCAACACCACTCAGACTTTTTCAATCAACCAGGTAAGCCCATGACTACTGACTCGGTCGAGGCCATCACGCGACACCCGCTCTACGCGGAACTCGTCACAAAACGCAAACGCTTCGCATGGATACTGACGTTCCTGATGTTCCTGTTCTACTACGGATTCATCATGATCGTCGCCTACGCCCCGAAATCACTGGCCGTGCCGCTGTGGACCGGCTCGGTAACGACGGTCGGCATCCCGGTGGGTCTTTCGGTCATCATCTCGGCCTTCGTCCTAACCGGAATCTATGTCTATCGGGCCAACGGTGAGTTCGATCGCCTGACCAAGTCGATCCAGGAGGATCTGCGATGAAACGTCTAACCCCCTGGGCCATCCTGGCCGCACTCCTCGTCCCCTTTGCGCTGGTGGCCGCGCCCGCGGTCACCGGCGCGGCTGGAAAACCGCCGCTGAACATGACCGCGATCTACATGTTCCTGATTTTCGTTGGTGCAACGCTCGGCATCACCTACTGGGCGTCCAAGCGCACCCGCACGGCGCGTGAGTTCTACACCGCCGGCGGCGGCATCACCGGCTTCCAGAACGGTCTGGCCATTGCCGGCGACTATATGTCCGCGGCCTCGTTCCTGGGCATCTCCGGCCTGGTGTTCGCGTCCGGCTTCGACGGCCTGATCTACTCGATCGGCTGGCTGGTCGGCTGGCCCGTCATCATGTTCCTGATCGCCGAGCAGATCCGCAACCTGGGCAAGTTCACCTTCGCGGACGTGAGTTCCTACCGCTTCGGTCAGACCCAGATCCGCACCATGGCGGCCGTGTCCTCCCTGGTCGTCGTCATCTTCTATCTCATCGCGCAGATGGTCGGTGCCGGCAAGCTGATCCAGTTGCTGTTCGGGCTGGAGTACTGGATGGCGGTCATGATCGTCGGCGCGCTGATGATGATCTACGTGATTTTCGGCGGCATGACGGCCACCACCTGGGTGCAGATCATCAAGGCCGTGCTGCTCCTGTCCGGCGCCACCTTCATGGCTCTGGCCGCGCTGAATCACTTCGGATTCTCCCCGGAGGAGATGTTCCGTCAGGCGGTCGAGACCCACGGCAAGCACGACGCCATCATGGGCCCCGGCGCCCTGATCAAGGACCCGATCAACGCCATCTCGCTGGGTCTCGCCCTGATGTTCGGCACCGCCGGTCTGCCGCATATCCTGATGCGTTTCTTCACCGTGCCGAACGCCAAGGAAGCGCGTAAGTCGGTCTTCTACGCCACCGGCTTCATCGGCTATTTCTACATCCTAACCTTCATCATCGGCTTCTCGGCCATCGTGCTGCTCGCCCAAAACCCGGCTTACTTCTCGGCCGGCGCCCTGGTGGACGGCGTGATCACGGACCCGAAGGGCTTGGTCGGCGGCACCAACATGGTCGCCATCAAGCTGGCCGAGGCCGTCGGCGGCAACCTGTTCCTGGGCTTCATCTCCGCGGTGGCCTTCGCCACCATCCTGGCGGTCGTCTCCGGCCTGACCCTGGCCGGCGCCTCGGCCATCTCCCATGACCTCTATGCCAGCGTCATCGCCCGCGGCCGCAGCAACGAGACCATGGAACTGCGCGTATCGAAGTTCGCGACCCTGGGCCTGGGCGTCATCGCCATCATCCTCGGCATCATCTTCGAGAAGCAGAACGTCGCCTTCCTGGTCGGTCTCACCTTCGCCATCGCGGCCAGCGCCAACTTCCCGGTGCTGGTGGCCTCGATCTTCTGGGGCAAGATGACGACCCGCGGTGCGCTGATCGGCGGATTCGCTGGATTGGTCAGCGCCTTGGTGCTGACCGTGATGTCCAAGGCGGTGTGGGGCGAAACGCTCGGCCACATGGGTGCGGACGGCAAACCCGTCGGTCTGTTCTTCCTGGACAACCCGGCCATCATCTCGATTCCCTTGGCTTTCATCTGCATCTGGCTGTTCTCCATCACGGATAACTCCAAGCAGGCCCAGAAAGAGCGGGCGCTCTTTCCGGCGCAACGGGTGCGCTGCGAGACCGGCATCGGCTCCGAGGGAACCGCCAGCCACTAGCAGAAGAACGGTTTGCGGAACAGGGAGGTTCCGCGGCAGCACGGCAAGCCGGAACAGGCGTTCCGGTCACCGTGCATCCGGAAGCCCAGGGTCGTGTTGCGACCCTGGGCTTCTGTCGTTGTAGGTTGACATACGCAACAGGACAATCCAACAATGCCGCCTCACCTAACGGATCGAACAGTTCCTCAGACCCTCCCAGCCACATCGCAAGCTACTCCCGCTGGAGCCGGAAACCCATGACACCCATGACCCCCGAGCATCGTTCCGCCTATTGGAGGGCGAATCTGCGCCTGGTCACCATCCTGCTGATCTGCTGGTTCACCTGCTCCTTCGGATTCGGCATCCTGTTGGTCCATCCGCTGAATGCGATCATGATCGGCGGCTACCCACTCGGTCTCTGGTTTGCCCAGCAGGGGGCGATCTACTGCTTCATCCTGCTGATCTTCGTATACAGCTTGGCCATGCATTGGCTCGACAAGAAATTCGAGATCCACGAGGACTGAGGAATCGCTGCCATGACATCATTACAGATTTGGCTGTGGCTCATCGTCGGCGGCTCGGTCGCCGTCTATATCGCCATCGCCTTCTGGTCACGCGCCGGCTCCACCCGCGACTTCTATGTGGCCGGCCAGCATGTTCATCCGATCGCCAACGGGCTGGCAACCGCCGCCGACTGGATATCCGCCGCCTCCTTCATCTCGCTGGCCGGTCTGATCGCCTTCGCCGGTTATGACGCTTCGGCGTACCTGATGGGGTGGACCGGCGGCTATGTGCTGCTCGCCCTGCTGCTCGCGCCTTATTTGCGCAAGTTCGGCAAGTTCACGGTGCCGGAGTTCATCGGCGAGCGCTACTACTCCCAGACGGCCCGACTGGTGGCCGTTGTCTGCCTGATCGTCATCTCCGTCACCTACGTGATCGGCCAGATGAAGGGCGTCGGTGTCGCTTTCTCGCGGCTGTTCGAGGTCGATCTTGAAATCGGCGTCTATATCGGCATGGGCATCGTTTTGATCTATGCCGTGATGGGCGGCATGAAGGCCATTACTTACACGCAGATCGCGCAGTATTGCGTGCTGGTCTTCGCCTACACCGTTCCGGCGGTGTTCATCTCACTGCAACTCACCGATACCGGCGTGCCCCAACTCAGCCTGGGTGCGGAGTATCTGCGCGACGGCGCCGGCAGCGGACTGTCGCTGCTCAATAAACTCGATCAGGTCGTTACCGATCTCGGATTCAGCGCCTTCACGGCGCAGAAGGACAATACCCTCAACCTGCTCCTGCTGACCCTCTCACTCATGATCGGCACCGCCGGGCTCCCCCATATCATCGTCCGGTTTTTCACCGTCCGGCGGGTAGCGGATGCACGCTCCTCCGCGGGTTGGGCGCTCCTGTTCATCGCCATCCTCTATACCGCCGCGCCGACGATCGGCGCCATGGCGCGACTGAATCTCACGCAGGCCATCCAAATCGGTCCGGTCGGGGAACCCGCGGCCAACGTCGCGATCACTGCGGTCCCGGACTGGATGAACCGCTGGCGTACGACCGGGCTGCTGGAATGGCAGGACCGCAATGGCGACGGCCGCATCCAATACTACAATGACCAGAACCCCACATTCGCCGTCCAGGCCGCGGGTTTTGGCTGGAAAGGCAATGAAATGACCGCCATCGATAATGACATCATGGTCCTCGCCAACCCGGAGATCGCCCATTTGCCCGCTTGGGTGATCGCCCTGGTGGCGGCCGGCGGCCTGGCCGCGGCACTCTCCACCGCCGCCGGTGTTCTCCTTGCCATCGCCTCGGCCATCTCGCACGATCTGCTGAAGGGCATGGTTTTTCCGGCCTGTTCGGAGCGGACCGAACTGAGGGCGGGGCGAATCGCGATGGCCGCCGCCATCGTCGTCGCCGGCTATCTGGGCATCAACCCGCCCGGCTTCGCCGCGGAAGTGGTGGCCCTGGCCTTCGGCCTGGCCGCGGCATCCTTGTTTCCCGCCTTGATGCTGGGTATCTTCGATCGGCGCGCCAACCGGATCGGGGCCATTCTCGGGATGCTGGCGGGTCTGCTCTCGACTCTCACCTATATCTTCTGGTTCAAAGGCTGGTTCTTCGTCAAGGGGACCGAGATGGCGGCCAATCTCCCGGAAAATTGGTTCCTGGGGATAGCCCCGGAAGCGTTCGGCGCCCTGGGTGCGGCCGTCAACTTCGGCGTCGCCTACGCGGTCTCCCGCCTGACCGCCGATCCCCCGCAGGCGATCCAACAGTTGGTGGACGAGATCCGCTTGCCCAAAGCCGCTCAATCCGTTGTGCACTCCTGAGAGGGATCAGCGTGGACGTTGAACTCGTCGAGATCCAGGAATTCCTGGCCAATCACCCACCCTTCGACAAGCTCCCGGCCGAAACCCTGGAGCGTTTGCCGAAACGGCTCTCGGTGCGCTACCTGCGCCGCGGCAGCGCCTTCCCTCCAGAGGATGCGGATCAACCCTATCTCTACATCGTGCGCCGCGGGGCCGTGGAGTTGCGTGACCCCCAAGGCGACCTGGTCGGCAAGCTGGCCGAGGGCGATCTGTGGGCCAAGCCCTGCGAACCGGCCGAGAACGACCCCGGCATTCGCGGCAACGCCGCCGAGGATGCGCTGTTCTACCTGCTGCCCTGCGAGGACCTCCAGACACTGCGCGAGCAGCATCCGGATTTCGCCGAGCACTTCGAACAATCGGCGACCAACCGGCTGCGCCGCGCCCTGGACGCCATGATCGAGACCCCGGCCGCGGGCTCCGGTCTGATGACGGTGAACGTCGGCCGCCTGGTCAACCGCATCCTCGTCCCCGCGACCCCGGAGACTAGTATCCGTAAAGCGGCGCAGCTCATGTCCGAGCTCCAGTCATCGTCCCTGCTGATCATGGACGGCGAGCGGCTCGCCGGCATGATCACGGATCGGGACCTGCGCCGCCGCTGCATCGCGGCGGGACTTTCCTACGACCGGCCGGTCCGCGAGATCATGACCGAACGACTGCAAACGGTCGATGCCGAGACCCTGGGCTTTCAGGCGCTGATCACCATGACCCGGCTGAATGTCCACCACTTGCCGGTGGTGGAGCACGGCCGCGTCGTGGGCATTCTCTCGACTACGGACCTGACTCGCGTCCAGAGCGCCAATGCCGTCTATCTGGTCGGCGACGTGCATCGCGCCCGCGACCTGGACACCCTGGTGCAGATCAGTTCCAAGTTGGGCGAGTTGCAGGTGCATCTGGTGAGCAGCGGCGCCACCGCGGATCAGGTCGGCCAGGCGATCAGCGCCATCAACGACGCGATCACCCTGCGCCTGATCGAATTCGCCGAGGAGGAGTTAGGTCCACCACCGGTCCCCTACGCCTGGATGGTCGGCGGCTCTCAGGCCCGGCGCGAACAGTCCGCTCACTCCGATCAGGACAATGCGCTGCTGATCGCCGACCACATGAAACCGGAAGACGATGCCTATTTCGCCACGCTGGCCGGCATCGTCAACGACGGGCTCAATGCCTGCGGCTACATCTATTGCCCGGGCGATGTCATGGCCAGGAACCCCAAGTGGCGCCAACCATTGCGTTTATGGAAGAAATATTTCAACACCTGGATTCAGCGTCCCGACCCCATGGCCTTGATGCTGTGCAGCGTCTTCTTCGACCTGCGGCCGGTCTATGACCCGGAGGGCATGTTCGAAGAGATCCACGACCAGGTCCTGCGCTTGTCGAAGAACAGCCGGATTTTCATCGCGTATCTGACCGCGAACGCCATCCAGCATCGGCCGCCGCTCGGCTTTTTCCGCAACTTCGTGCTGATCCACGGCGGCGATCACGACCAGACCTTCGATATCAAACACCGCGGCACCGTTCCCATCATCGATCTGGCGCGGGTCTATGCCCTGTCCAGCGGCATCACCGAAACCAACACCCTGGAGCGACTGCGCACCGCGGCCGAAAACGGTGCACTCAGCCGCGAGGGTGCCGCCAACCTGACCGACGCGGCCGAGTTCATCGGAACCCTGCGCATGCGCCACCAGGCCGCACAGTTGCGCCGTGGTGAGAAGGCCGACAACTTCGTCTCCCCGGACGAACTCTCGCCCCTGGAACGCGGACATCTCAAGGACGCCTTCATCCTGATCGATCGGATGCAGGAGGCGCTCGGACAGCGTTACCAGACCGGCCGGTTCACCTAAGGCGCCGGGGCGTGCTGTCCCCGCTCGACTGGCGCCGACGCTGGCAGTTGCGGCGCACCCCGCCTTGCCCGCTGCGCGACTATCTGGCACGGCCGCTGCCGCCGAAGGGCCGGGACTATCGGATCACCGACTTTGTGGCGATCGACCTGGAGACGACCGGACTGGATGCGTCCCGCGACCTGATCCTGAGCGTCGGCTATGTCGTCTTGCACGGCAACCGCATCGATCTGAGCAGCACCTGCCACCAGGTGGTACGGATCGACCGTTCCATTCCGGAAGCCAGCGCCGTGATCCATCAGATTACGGACGACCAATCCGCCGGCGGTCTGGAGCTCGTCGACGTGATGGCGCAACTGCTGGACGTCCTGGCGGGCAAGGTCCTGGTCGCGCACCATGCCAGCATTGAATGCGGTTTCCTGGGCAACGCCTGCCGCCGGTTATGGGGCGGCGGGTTGCCGGTGCAGGTCGTGGATACCCAGGTGCTTGCCCACCGCACCTTCGAGCGGCGCCAAACCGCCTTCAAGGCATCGGATCTGCGTCTGCACTCACTCGGCGAGCGCTTCAACCTGCCGCGTTACGGCGCCCACAACGCGCTCAGCGACGCCCTGGCCGCCGCCGAACTCTTCCTTGCCCAAGCGGCTTACCGTGACAACGGCCAGGGGCTGCCGCTCAAGGAATTCCTCTGGTGAGTCGAATCGGCTGACGGCTTGAGCCGGCGTGGCGCCTGGCGTAATCTGACAACTTAGCCGTCGCCTGTTTGATTCAACCTTGGCAACCGTCCAATCGTCCGATGCGCAAACTGGATGACACCGATTTCGCGAGACTGACCAATCTCCTGCGCGACGCGCCGGAGCTGGCGGCGGGTTATTGCTTTGGCTCCCAGACGGACCCCACATGCCGGAATCCGCGCGATCTCGATCTCGCGGTGCTGGCGGCGCAACCGCTGGGCTTGCGGCGTCTGCTGGAATTGGGAGCCGACATCACCGACCTCATTGCCAGCGACGCGGTCGACCTGATCGACCTCCACCAGGCCGGCCCCGTGCTCAAGTTTCAGGTCATCAAATCCGGACACTTGCTGTTCGCCCGCAGTCAATCGCTGGTCAATCGCTTCGAGCTTGCTGCCATGCGTGAATACCAGGACTCCGCCTACCGTCGCCGGGTCCAATTCGGCGCGCTCTGTGCACGGCGGACAGCAGCGTGACACTGGAACCCCGCGTCGTCGAACAACGCCTGAAGAAACTCGACGAGACCATTCGCCGGCTGGAGCCCTTGGCAGCGATCCCTCGCGCGGCATTCATCGCCGATTTCCGCATCCACTGGGCCGCCGAGCGCGGCCTCCAACTCGCGGCAGAGGCGGCATTGGACATCTCCAACCACATCCTCGCCGGGCACTTCGACCGCTTTCCGGAAACCAATGAGCAGGGTCTGGACGCACTCTTGGAGACCGGCGTCATTTGCGCCCACACCCGCGCCCGTCTGCGAGGCTTTGGCCGTTTCCGCAACATCCTGGTCCACGGCTACCTCGAACTCGACCTTGGCCAGGTCTACGACCACCTTCAGCAAATCCCCGCGGACCTCGGTGCATTCGTTCAAGACGTGGTGCACTGGCTGGCAGGGGCTGGAACAGCAGCAACTTAAGTCGCACCTACAGGGGTTACCGTTACTCAGACGCCCCCGCCGCCAACGCGGTCAGACAAGACAAACACAGGCAGTCGCGATACTGCTCCTGAATGCGCAGCAGGGTTTCTTCAGACAAGTGCACTTGGGCGCACTCACAGTGCACCGGATTGTTGAGCTTGCACTCGAATACCCGACCGCAGCGCGGACAGGTCTTGATCTCGTGTTTGATCCGAAGTTCGACCATGGTCTGCAAAGTCTTCTGCCAACGATACTGAGCCTAACCACGCCATCCCGCCAACACCTCCAGACAGATGGCGTTCATCCGCGCCGCCCGCTCCGGGCTCGCCGCCTCGGTATAAGCACGCAGCTCAGGCGCATTGCCGGACGGGCGCAGGTGGGCGATCTCCCCGCTGGTGAAGGTGATGCGCAGTCCGTCAGTGCAGTCAATCCCGGACACCGGGCCGAAATAGCGGCCAAACAGCGCTTCCGCGGCATCAATGTCATGCGCCTGCTCACCACTGGTCAGGGCGGCAAGGCGCGCCTGGCTGATCGCGGTCGGGAAATCCCGGATGCGGTCGCTGTGGGTGAAACGCGCGGGCAGATCCTCGGCCAGGGCCGACAGGCTCCGACCCTGCTGCGCGGCGGCCTGGAGGAGGCTGAGTGCGACCAGGACCGCGTCGCGGGTCGGCAGGGCAGCCAAGGTGCGGCCGTCGCACCGGATCGCGGTCTCGAGCAGAAATCCGCCATTGGCCTCGTACCCGGCCACCGGAACCAGCCCCTGGGATCTCAGGTGCTGCATGCCCTCGATCACGAAGGGCGAACCGATCCGGGTGCGTAACACCTGGGCAAAGGCGCCGCAGCGCTCCACCGCGGTGTTGCTGCTCACCGGGGTGGCGACCGCGCGGACTCCGAGTTGGCGGGCGCACAGGATCCCCGCAACGTCGCCGCGCAGCCAGGTACCGGTGGCGTCGGCCACCAGCGGACGGTCACCGTCACCGTCGGCTGACACCAGCGCATCGAAGGCCCCGCCCGCCGCCCAGTCACGGGCCAGGGTCACGTCCTCCGGGCGGATCGCTTCGGTATCGACTGGAATGAACCGCTCGGCGAAACCCAAACGCGTCACCTGGGCACCCAGCCCGGTCAGAATATCCCAGTACGCCTCGCGCGCGACGCTGGAGTGTTCATAACTGCCGATCCGCCAACCGCGGAGACAGCCGGCCGGAAAAAAATCCAGGTAGCGCCGCACATAGGCATCATAGGCCGCCGACTCCGCGCTCGGCAGGGCGGACGGCGCCCCATCCGCGAGCCCCCCGGCCGCGTCGAACAGCCCCGCCGGAAGCGTCACCGATTGGGCGCGGATGCCCGCCTCATCGGCCTTGAGCACTTCGCCGGTCGGCAGGTTGAATTTGATCCCGTTGCGGTCATCCGGGATATGACTGCCCGTCACCATCAGCGACGGGCAGCCGTGGGCAATCCCCCAGGCGGCCACCGCGGGGCTGGGGATGCGGCCGAAGTGGCGCGGCTGACAACCCAGATCGCGAACGGCGCGGGCACAGGCGGCCAGAATGCGCCCGGTGCTGGGCCGCAAATCGCCGGCCAGACCGACCTCCACACCCGGCCGCACGGTCCCCGCGGCGAGCAGATAGCCCAGAAACCCGGCCGTGTAGGCGTAACAGACCTGGTCGGTCATCGCCGCCGCGAGTCCGCGGGCACCGCTGGTCCCGAACCCCACCCCGCTGTCGTTCATCAGATCGCCGATATACATGGAAAACCTCGCGTGCGCCCTTACCTTGCGGCGAGGACGGTTACTGCCCGCGGGCGGGCAAGTTATACCCGTCGTTGTTGGTTTTGCGTTTCTCGTTTTTCGTAACCCAATGCTTGATAATTTGCTTGATAATTTGCTTGATAATTTTTCACTGAAAACGAACAACCGAAGACTCAAAACCGTTCCGTATAACGCACCCGGCGAGGGCGAGGATGCGGCTGCACCCGCTCCCCGCCACTGAGCACGCAAGAGCACCGGGCGCTGCCGACACCGTCCTCCCACGCACTGAAGCACGTCAATCGATTCGCAAACACTCAAACACTCCTGGAGACCTCCGCATGTTCGCTATCCCCCGAGTCCTGTCAATCGCGTCCGCGGCCGCACTGACCATGGCCCTGAGTCAGGGTGTGGTCCTGGCGCAGCAACCGCCCGCGGCCCCGGCGCAGGCCGTACCGCCGGCCGCTCCGGCCCCGGTCGCCCAGACACCTGCAGCCCCCCTGCCCGCTGCCGCGCCGAGCGCAATGGACACCGCTCGTGCCAAGTCCGAGGCCCGCCGCGCGGAGCTGGATGCGGAGCGCGTCAAGCGCTACGAGGAATTGCGGGCGCGGGCCGCCGAGATCGGCGTGGACTTGCCCGCAACGCCGCCCTGGGCCGGCGCGACTGCCGGGTCCGACCTGCCGCGGATGCCTGAGATGCCGCCTCAGGGCGCCGGGATGACGGCGGAGGAGTTGAACGCGATGCGCACCCAGCGGGAGGCCATGCGCGAGAAATTCCAGAAGATGACTCCGGAAGAACGCAAGGCCGCCCGCGATGCGCATTGGCAGGAGATGCGCACGCGCGCTGCCGAGCGCGGGATCGAGATGCCGGACTCCCCGCCCTGGGCCGAAGCCGAACAACGCTATAAGGCCGCCCAGGAACAGTTCGAGAAATACCGCAAGACCATTGATGAACTGACCCCCGAACAAGTGGAAGCGGCGCGGGCGGTGTTCGGCCGCGGCGGCCCCGCAATGCCGGGCATGAACGGCCCCATGCCCCCGATGGGTCCGCGCGGACCGCTGCCCCAGGGCGGCTATGGCTATGGTCCTCAAGGCGGCTATCCGGGGTACGGCGGCTATCAGGAGGGGCAGGTCCCGATGGCACCGCCGCCGGTCATGCCCGATGCCGGCGGGGGTATGGAGCAAGCACCACCCCCGCCGCAGGGCCACTGATCCAGCGGGTCGCGGGCCCGCCCGGGTCCGCGGCGTGCAACGAGCGGCCGGCGCTGACCGCTCTGTTCAGGTTCATTCGCGTTGGTTCGCGGTCGGGTCCGGACTCACTTCGCGATCCGACAGCCCCGCTACCCCGAGCCAGAGGTCCAGCACCGCCTGCACCGCCTCAACGCCGGTCCGCTCCGTAGCCGAGAAGGTCAGCACCTGGACCTGCCCGTCCGCCGCGGCTGTCTCACGCTCCACCCCGCGTTGCGCGGCAAGCACCGCCCCGCGCTTGAGTTTATCGGCCTTGGTGAGGAGCAGCAGCACCGGCAGGTCGGCACGGCGCCCCCAAGCCAACATCTGCCGGTCATAGTCCGTCAGCGGATGGCGGATATCCATCACGATGACCAGGCCAGCGAGTGCTCGACGACGCTCGAGGAACTCCGCCATATGCGCCTGCCACTCGAGTTTAATGGATTCGGAAACCCGCGCGTAGCCATAGCCCGGCAGGTCCACCAGTCGGCGCTCGTCGTCCAAGCGAAAAAAGATCAACTGCTGGGTGCGGCCCGGCGTTTTGCTGGTCCGCGCGAGTGCGCGCTGATGGCAAACGGCGTTGATGGCACTGGACTTGCCCGCGTTGGAGCGGCCGGCGAAGACCACCTCGCGCCCCAGATCCTCGGGCGCCTGGTCGAACCCGGTGGCGGCGGTCAGAAACCGCGCGCCTTGATAGAATGCATTCATCAGCCAGTCACCTCGGTCGCGCCGGCGGCGTCGGCGGGCCGCGACCAGGCACCCGATGTACCGCCGGCCTTTTCAAGCAGACGCACCTGTTCGATGGTCATCCCGCGGTCTACCGCTTTGCACATGTCGTAGACAGTCAACAGACTGATCTGAACAGCGCACAACGCCTCCATCTCGACACCGGTTTGGCCGGTCGTCTCAACCCTGGCACGGCAATAGACAGCCGCTGCCGCGGTGCGGACCTCGAGCACGACCTCCACCCTGGTCAACGCCAGCGGGTGACACAGCGGCACCAGGTCGGCCGTCCGCTTGGCGCCCATGATCCCGGCGATACGGGCAATGCCGAGCACATCCCCCTTCCGGTGCCCGCCCGCGGCGATCAGGGCCAGGGTGGCCGGCAGCATCCGGATCGAGCCCTCCGCGACCGCCACCCGGCGGGTGACCGCCTTGTCGGCCACATCCACCATGTGGGCTTCGCCCGCGGCATTGAAGTGCGTCAGTTCGGACATCGCGAAGATGACGAGAATCGCCCTAGAACGCCGGCTTCTCCGGGGCTTCCTCGAACATCTTCACGCTCGCCATGATCTCGGCGCGCGCTTCATCCACCCCGCCCCAGCCACCGACTCGGACCCACTTGCCCTCATCCAGGTCCTTGTAATGCTCAAAAAAGTGAGCGATCTGATCAAGCAAATGCACCGGCAGATCGCGAAAACTCTCCACGTTGCGGAAGCCCTTGTAGAGCTTATCGATCGGCAGGGCCAGGATCTTGGCGTCATCGCCCGACTCATCCGTCATGGTCAGCACACCGACCGGCCGACACTTGATGACCGAGCCCGAGATCAGTGGGTAGGGCGTCATCACCAGCACGTCGACCGGGTCGCCGTCGGAGGACAGGGTGTGGGGCACATAACCGTAGTTGCAGGGATAGTGCATGGCGGTGGACATGAAGCGGTCCACGAACATGGCCCCGGTGGTCTTGTCCATCTCGTACTTGACCGGATCGGAATGCGACGGAATTTCAATGATGACATTGATTTCATTTGGAACATTAGCGCCGCGGGAGACCTTCGAAAGATCCATGACTCGACCTCGTGGGAACTGAAAAGAGTGACTGAAAAAGGCACAAAAAAGCACAGGACCCACCGGGTCCCGCCTCGGCGCCAAGCCGCCCAATTGTATGCCAAAACCCCCCCCGAAAATCTCAATGATGGGAATTTCCGGGCGACTGAGCGTCCGCTCACATCCTGGCTGGCAACACCGGTTCAGCCGTGATAACGGCAGGCCACCCAGAAAAAAGAAAAAAGGCCCTTGCGGGCCTTTGAAAGGGCGTCGGCAGCGTTGCCGACACCGACTGCTTGGTCCGGAGCGCGGTGCGCCCCGGACTGCAGGGTCGATTACAACAAGGCCAATTACAACAAGGGCACGATCAGCAGTGCCACGATGTTGATGATCTTGATCAGCGGGTTCACGGCCGGGCCGGCGGTGTCCTTGTAGGGGTCGCCGACGGTATCACCGGTGACCGCCGCCTTGTGGGTCTCGGACCCCTTGCCGCCGAAGTTGCCGTCCTCGATATACTTCTTGGCATTGTCCCAGGCACCGCCGCCGGTGGTCATCGAGATCGCCACGAACAGACCGGTGACGATGGTGCCGATCAGCATGCCGCCCAATGCGATGGGGCCGAGCAGCAGCCCGACGATGATGGGCAAGAGTACCGGCAACAGCGACGGGATCATCATCTCCTTGATGGCGTCGCGGGTGAGCATGTCCACCGCCTTGGTGTAGTCAGGCTTCTGGGTGCCCTTCATGATGCCCGGCATCTCGCGGAACTGACGGCGGACCTCGTTGACGATACCGCCGGCCGCCCGACCCACCGCTTCCATCGCCATGGCGCCGAACAGGAAAGGCACCATGCCGCCGATGAAGAGTCCGACGATGACCATCGGGTCATTGAGCAGGAAGGTCGTCTTGGCGGCGAGCATGGCAGCGTCCACCCCCTCTTGGGCCGCGAAATTCGCGGTGAGGCTGGACTGGTAGTCGGCAAACAGCACCAGCGCGGCGAGCGCGGCGGAACCGATCGCATAGCCCTTGGTAACCGCCTTGGTGGTGTTGCCGACCGCATCCAGCGGATCGGTGATATTACGGACCTTCTCGTCCAGGCCGGCCATTTCAGCGATGCCGCCGGCGTTGTCGGTGATGGGGCCGTAGGCGTCCAGGGCCACGATGATACCGGTCATGGAGAGCATGGCCGTCGCCGCGATGGCGATGCCGTAGAGCCCACCGAGCCAGAACGAGGCGAGGATCGCGACACAGATCACCAGCACCGGAGCGGCGGTGGCCTTCATGGACACACCCAGGCCGGCGATGATGTTGGTGGCATGGCCGGTCTGCGAGGCCGAAGCGATATGCCGGACCGGAGAGTAGTCGGTGCCCGTGTAATACTCGGTGATCCACACCATCAGACCGGTCAAACCCAGACCGATCAAGGCCGCCAGGTACAGACTGAAGTTGCCGTGGGTCTCAGCGTATGCGCCGTTACCGACCGGGTCCATCAGCAAAGTGATCGGCAGGAACGCCACAGCCGCGATCACACCGGCCACGATCAGGCCCTTGTAAAGCGCGGGCATGACGTTGCGGTCGCCCTCGTTCGCCTTGACGAAGAAGGTCCCGGCAATCGAGGCAATGATGGACACACCGCCCAGTGCCAGCGGGAAGACCACCGCATTCACGTCCTTCACCAACAACCAGCCCAGCAGCATGGTGGCGACCGTGGTCACCGCATAGGTCTCGAACAGGTCAGCCGCCATACCGGCACAGTCGCCCACGTTGTCGCCCACGTTGTCGGCGATGACCGCCGGATTGCGTGGATCATCCTCGGGGATACCGGCCTCGACCTTGCCCACCAGGTCGGCGCCCACGTCGGCGCCCTTGGTGAAGATACCGCCGCCGAGTCGGGCGAAGATGGAGATCAGCGAGCCACCGAAGCTCAGGCCGACCAAGGCATGCAGGATGTGCGCCTGATCGCCGCCGCTGCCGCCCAGCATGACATAGTAGCCGGCAACACCCAGCAGACCCAGACCGACCACCAGCAGGCCGGTGATGGCGCCGCCGCGGAAGGCGACCTGGAGCGCTTCGTTCAGGCCATTATGGGCCGCCTGGGCGGTGCGCACATTGGCCCGCACCGAGATGTTCATGCCGATGTAGCCGGTCGCCCCGGAAAGCACGGCACCGATGACGAAGCCCAGCGCGGTCGCCCAGCCCAAGAACAGGAGGATGGCCAGGGCGAGCACCAGACCGACCATACCAATGGTCATGTACTGGCGATTGAGATAGGCTTGAGCGCCTTCTTGAATCGCGGCGGCAATCTCGCGCATCCGCGCGTTGCCGTCCGGTAATTTCAGTATCCACTGAACGGACCAGACACCATACCCGATCGCCAATAAGGCGGCCAGGATGGCGAAAAACGAACCAAACGATGACATAGTGAAGTGACTCCTCAATCATTAAACGCCGAAGTGGGCTAGGTTTGCGGGTTTGCGCCCGGCGGGCGGCCGACCCCGCTGAAATCGGTTCCGGGCTTCAGACCAAAGGCGGCCTCAAGCCCCAGTTCCCGGATCAACCCGTCCACGGCCCCCTGGCCGTGCGCGCGACCGATCTCTCCCAGCATAAGCCTTACGGCGTTGCGGTTATAGCCGCCGCCGAACTGCAACTGGGTTCGGATCAAGTCACGCGCCTGGTCGAGGGTCATGGCGGGTCTGTGGTTATGATGCAAGCCGGACCTCGGCAGGAGGCAGCGACCCCCTGCCGACCAGGCATGTCACAGTGTGAACGCACCGAGCCGGCGTGCGACCGGAGCGTTCGTCAGGGTGACATACTTGGGCAGGCCGTTCTCGTAAGGCGGGTAGTCCTCCCCCTGGATGAGCGGATACAGATACTCGCGGCACTTGTCGGTGATACCGAAACCGTCCTCCGAAATGTAATCCTTGGGCATGAACTTCTCGACATTGGCCACCGCCGACAGCGGCGCCTGGCCGATCTCCCAGACATAGGGGGACGAGGACTTGCGCACCACCGTGGGCATGATGGAGCCATGGCCGGCGATGGCGTACTCCACCGCCGCCTTGCCCAGTGCGTAAGCCTGCTCCACGTCCGACTTGGAGGCCAGATGGCGGGCCGCCCGCTGGAGATAGTCGGCCACCGCCCAGTGGAATTTCAGACCCATGGCCTCCTTGATCATGTTGGCGACCACCGGGGCGGCCCCGCCGAGTTGGGCGTGACCGAAGGCGTCGCGCGTGCCCTGCTCCGCCAGGAAACGGCCGTCGGGCCAGTGACAGCCCTCGGAGACACAGATGGTGCAGTACCCATGGGCGGCCACCTTGGCCTTGACCGCGGCCAGGAACCGCTTCTGATCGAACTCCACCTCCGGAAACAGGGTGACGACCGGGATGCCCTGATCGGCCACCAGTGCGCCGGCGGCGGCGATCCAACCGGCATGACGCCCCATCACCTCGATCACGAAGATCTTGGTGGAGGTGGCGCACATCGAGCGCACGTCGATCGAGGCTTCGAGCGTCGAGGTGGCGATGTACTTGGCGACCGACCCGAAACCGGGGCAGTTGTCGGTAATCGGCAGGTCGTTGTCCACCGTCTTCGGCACATGGATGGCCTGGACCGGGTAGCCCAGGGTGGCGGAAAGTTGCGACACCTTGAAGCAGGTGTCGGCCGAGTCGCCGCCGCCGTTGTAGAAGAAATAGCCGATGTCATGCGCCTTGAAGACCTCGATCAGGCGCTCGTATTCGCGCTTGTTCGCCTCCAGGCTCTTGAGCTTGTAGCGGCAGGAACCGAAGGCACCCGAGGGCGTGTAGCGCAGGGCCGCGATATGCTCGGCGGACTCCAGGTTGGTATCAATCAGATCCTCGGTGAGCGCGCCGATGATCCCGTTGCGTCCGGCGTAGACATTGGCGATCTTATCCGGATGCGCACGGGCGGTCTCGATCACGCCGCACGCTGAGGCATTGATCACGGCCGTGACGCCGCCGGATTGGGCATAGAAGGCATTTTTCGCGGTCATTGGTCTCCCCTCGTTTGGTTCAGTCTCGAATAGTGTTCTTACAGCGCCCGGACCTTGATCATGGATCTCACCATTCAAGGACCGGCGGACGGCAGATCGCCGCGTTGTTCGGCCGCATAGTCGGCCTGGGCCTGCAGAATCGCTACGGCACACTCGGCCAAGTCGTCGTACTCCTTGATGCCCGTGCCCATCTGCTTGTAAGGTTTATAGAAAAACTGACAGCGGTA
Organism: uncultured Lamprocystis sp.; assembly: GCA_964470155.1. Lineage (GTDB taxonomy): Bacteria > Pseudomonadota > Gammaproteobacteria > Chromatiales > Chromatiaceae > Thiodictyon. The sequence goes on from CAYYAY010000009.1 coordinate 75,712, forward strand.
GTGCTGCTCGCCAGTCTTGAACAACACGAAACTGCAGCCGTCGTCGGCTTGCCAGAAGAACACGGGGCAGGTTGTCAGCTCCCGATCGGCAGCGTGCAGCCGGATATCGGCATCCGCCAGTTGATACGCGGGTTCCCGCCCGTAGCGCTCCCGCAGGGTCGTCTGGATGACCCAGCGTTCGGTGTCGGTGATGTCCGGAACTGATGCCATAGAATCTCAACACTCGGAACGAAACCAGTGGGTCGGGTCACAATGGATACCCGTCGTTGTTGGTTTTTTGTTTCTCGTTTTTCGTAACCATATGATTAGCATTAACTAAAAATAAAAAACCGAAAACTAAAAACCGTTCCGTAGAACAGCGCGGTCGGCGCTGACCGGGCAGCGAACGCATCGGCAACCGACGCCGCGCGTGACCATCGCGTGTCATACGGCCGTCACGCCAGCCTGGACCGGGCGCAAGGCTACCCAAAATGTGCGTCCACTCCAAGTCTAATTATTTTCAGGGCCGCGCCAACGGCGGCAGACCGGGGTTCAGACCCAAGGCCCGGTCCATGAAGCGTCGCTTCAGGGGCGCCGCCCGGTCGGTCAGATCGAGTCCCCAGCTGCGCAGCGCGGCAACCGGCGCGAAGTCATTTCCGAACAGACGCTTGAACCCGTCCATCGCGGCCAGCATCAGCAGATTGTCGCCGCGGCGGGCGCGCTCGTAACGGCGCAAGGTCCACCGTGATGCGAGGTCACGACCGCGCTCCAACGCAACATCCAGCGCGGCAACCAGTTCAGCGGCATCGAGCAACCCCAGGTTGACTCCCTGCCCAGCCAATGGGTGGATCGCATGAGCGGCATCGCCGATCAGGGCGAGCCCCGGTTCCACGTAGTGCTGCGCATGCTGTAACCGCAGCGGCACCGACGCCCGCGGGCCATCGACCCGAACCTGGCCCAGCCGACGCTCGAAAGCGTCGGTGAGCGCCTGACCGAACGCGGCATCATCCAACGCCGGCAGGTCCGCCGCCCGTGACCCGCCCGCCGACCACACGATGGAGCAACGCCCGTCGCGCAGCGGCAGGAACGCCAGTGGACCGGTCGGCAGAAAGCGCTGCCAGGCGGTCTCCTGGTGCCACCGGGCCGTAACGACTGTAGCGACGATGGCGCGTTGATCATAGTCCCAGCCTTGAGTGGGAATGCCCGCCAGTTCGCGGATCAGCGAATCACGGCCATCCGCGGCCACCAGCAGCCGCGCCCCCAAGCGCCGCCCATCGGCCAGCACCAGGGCGGGGCCGGCGGCCGTGCGCTCCAGCTCGGCGATGGTCGCCGGACAGATCAGCGTCAGGTCCGGCAGCGTCTCCAGCCGCTCCCAGAGCGCCAGTTGAATCACCCGGTTCTCGACGATGTGCCCCAGATCCGGTTCGCCCAGGTCCGCGCTGTCGAAATGGATGCTGCCGCCGCCGATGGCGTCCCAGACCCGCATCTGCCGGTAAGGGCTGGCGCCCAGGTCACCGATACGCTCCCAGGCACCCAGTCGCGCCAGCATCCGCTCACTGGCGCGCGACAGGGCCGAGACCCGCAGATCGACCTCGCCGGCCGGCCACGCGCGGCGGGGCGGGCGCGCCTCGACCACAGCGATCGTCAGACCTTTGCCGGAGCAGGCCAGGGCAAAGGCGGCACCGACCATGCCGCCGCCGACGACCAGCAGGTCATAGTTCGTGTTCATGGGCATTCACTCGCGGCTGGGTTGCGACTCAGGGGCAGACCGCGCGCCAGCCGCGGCGCTCGCCCCCCGATGCCCATGAAACGGCGCGCCACCGCGCGCCGCGCGGGCGGCAGCAGGTCCAGCCCCAACAGGCCCAGGTTACGCCCCAGTCGCAGCGGCAGCCAAGGGTTGACGAAAAGCCGGGCCAGGGTGTCGGTGAGGGCGGCCGTCCGCTGCTGATCGTGCCCGCGCCAACTGCGATAGGCCTCGAGCACGGTCGCCGCGCCCGGATCGAAGCCGCGCGCGCCGACCGGCTCGCCGACGGGGGCCAGCACCTCCGCCAGGGCGGCCACGTCGCGCAGGCCCAGGTTGAACCCCTGACCGGCCACCGGATGCAGGGTGTGGGCGGCATTGCCGATGAGCACCAACCGCGGCCGGATCGTCTCGCGCGTGAACAGCAGCTTCAGCGGATAGGCGCGACGCGGTGCCGCCTGACCCAACCGGCCCAGCCGAAACCCGAAGCGCCCCTGCAGGCGGGCCAGGAAGTCGGCATCCGACAGCCCCAGCAGCGCCGCGGTCTCGGTGTCCCGACAGGTCCAGACCACCGAGTAGCGCCCGCCGGTCATGGGCAGCAGCGCCAGCGGCCCGGTGTCGGTAAAGCGTTCGAAGGCCCAGCCGGTCAGCGGCCGGTCCGGTGTCACCGTGGTGATGACGGCTTGCTGTCCATAGGCACGCTCCTCGACTGCGATCCCCTGGTCACGCCGGATCAGCGAATCGCCCCCGTCCGCGGCTACCAGGAGGCACGTACTCAGGCGGCGCGTCGCGCCGCCGCACTGAACCTCGAGCTCCACCCGGTCGGAATGCAGCCGCTGGCTGGTCACACGCGCGGGGCACAGCCATTCCACCTGCGGCGCCGCCGCCAGGACCGCCCGGATGGCCGCCCCCATGGCGCGCGCGCCGGCCACGTAACCCAGGGCCTCGACCCCCAACTCGGCGTGGTCGAGCCGGGTGATACCACAGCCGCCCCGCTCGGCAATATGCACCCTCAGGATGGGCTCGGCCTCCGGTGCAATCCCGTCCCACAAACCCATGGCGCCCAGGATGCGACGACTGCCCAGGGACAGGGCGATCACCCGTTCGTCGTAGCTCGGTTGGATCGCGGCCTCCGCCGCCACCGCCTCGATCACGGCCACCCGCAACCCGGTGTCGGCCAGCGCACAGGCCAGCGACCCGCCGATCAGCCCGCCGCCGACGATCACCAGATCGAACTGAGCCCGGCACGGGACGGGTGAAGAATGGCGGGGGCTTGGTGCTGGATGCATGGACGCTCGAATGACTGTGAAGATCAACAACGGAAACGGAAAACTGCTCTTGCCGGTGCGATCTAAGACGCTCCCGCCATCACCGCCTCGATCGCGTCCGGGTCCTTGGGCGCTGCCGCGGACAGGACCTCATTGCCGTCCTCGGTGATCAGCACATCGTCCTCGATCCGGATACCGATCAACCGATAGGGCGCGGGGACCGCGTCGGTCGCCGGCATGTAGAGTCCGGGCTCCACGGTCAGCACCATACCCGGCTCCAGGATACGCCAGGCGCCGTCCTGCTTGTAGTGTCCGACGTCGTGCACGTCCATGCCGATCCAGTGGCCGGTCCGGTGCATATAGTAGGGCTTATAGGCTTCATCCTTGATCAACTGCTTCGGTTTGCCGGCCAGCACGCCGAGCCGGATCAACCCCTTGGTCAACACCTTCAGTGCCGCCTCGTGAGCGTCGATCCAGCGGTTGCCGGGGCGCGCCTGGGTGATCGCCGCCCGCTGCGCCGCCAGGACCAGGTCGTAGAGTTCCCGCTGGGGTGGACTGAAGCGGCCGTTGACCGGAAAGGTCCGGGTGATATCGGAGGCGTAGCCGCCGAGCTCGCAGCCCGCATCCACCAGCACCAGATCGCCGTCCGCAAGACGTGCGTCGTTCTCCACATAGTGCAGAATACAGGCGTTGGCCCCGCCGCCGACGATCGTTGGGTACGCCTGACAGCGGGCACCCTTCAGGGCGCACTGGTGCTGGAACTCGACCTCCAGGTCCGACTCGACCAGACCGGGACGACAGCGGCGCATGAGGTGCCGATGCGCTTCGGCGGAGATCCGCGCCGCCCGGCGCATCCGCTTGATTTCGGAATGACTTTTCCTGAGCCGCTGCTCGTGCAGCACGGCTTCGATGGTCACGAAAGTCTCGGGCGGGGACGCCCCCTTGCGCACCTTGGCACGCACCTCATTGACCCAGCCCAGCACCCGTGCGTCGAACGCCGGATCGGCGCCGATGGGATAGAAAAGCCGGTCACGCCCGTCGATCAGCCCCGGCATGAGCCCGTCAAGGTCACTCAACGGATACGCCTGGGCCGCGTGATAGGTCGCGACCGCCCCCTCCACGCCGGCCCGACGGCCGTCCCACTGCTCCCGTTCGGGGTCGCGCGGACGACAAAACAGGATGAATTCGCCCTCCTTGCGCCCGGGGGCGAAGACGGCGACGGCAGCAGGCTCGGGGAACCCGGTCAGATAGGTGAAGTCGCTGGATTGCCGAAACGGGTAGTGAACGTCCCGGTTGCGGATCACCTCGGACGCGGCCGGCAGGATCGCAAGTCCCGCGGGGCCGATCGACTTGAGCAAAGCGCGACGACGGCGCTGCCACTCGGCGGGAGTCACCACGCCTCCTGGCGGGGGAGCCCCCGCTCGTCATGGATCAACAGGGCGGCCACCCAGACGAACTCGATCAACTCGGCGAGCGCCGCTTCATCCTCCTCGCCCTCACTCAGCGCGTCCAGATCCATCCGGGTGAGGGTCGCGAAATCGCTCAAGACCTCGCGGCCCTGCGCGGAGAGATCCGGCGCGGATACCCCCAGCACGCCCAATGCGAACAGAAAGCCGCGGATCCAGTCGTACAAGGCGGTTGCCCGTTCGACCAGGGGCCGGTCGTCGGCGGGCAGCAGGAGACGAAACCCGATATCCGGGCCCCGGATCTCATCCAGGGTGCGCTGTGCCAGCGCGTGCAGCCCATCACGCGCCGCGGCGAAGTGTGGATCGATCGGTCCTGATGCCGGCGCAAGGTCCAGGATCGGGGTCGGACCCTGGTCAGGATCCGCCTGGGGCGTTTGCAGTAACTGGTTGAGCCAGACGCGCTCCGGGTCCGGTTCACCGCCGCAGATCAGACCGCACAGGATGCCCTGCGCCTCGCTCGGGGTCGGGGAGAGCGCGCTGACCTCGAGCAGTTGCCCGATCTGATTCCAGTTCTGATCCCCGCTCTGATGAAGGTGAATATCCGTGGCAGTCTCCGATTGGCCGGTGGGGGTCGGGCGCCGCGGTGCCCGCCGTGGTGTCGGTGGCGATCATAGCACGCGCTTCGGCCGGATTGACCCTGCCTCACACCCCTTCTATAGTGCGTAAAATTGCTTGGGAGCCCCGCATCTTGGCCAATTTCGACATCGATCAGCTCGAACGCCGGGTGGATGGCCTGATCCACCTCTGCCGTCGCCTCCGTGAGGAAAACGCCTCCTTGCGCGCCCGCCAGGACGTGCTGGTCGCCGAGCGCGGCGAGTTGATCGAAAAGACTGAACAGGCGCGCAGCCGGGTCGAGGCCATGTTGTCGCGGCTGCGCGCGATGGAGGAGAGCCTGTGACCGAACAACCCATCGGAGTCGACATCAAGATCCTGGACAAGGATTACCGGATCGCCTGTCCGGCCGAGGAACAGAACGAACTGCTGGCCTCGGCGCGCTTCCTCGACAGCCGGATGCGCGAGATTCGCCAGACCGGGCGCGTCATCGGCACCGACCGCATTGCGGTCCTGGCCGCGCTGAACATCGTCCATGAATTGCTGCAGGTGCAAAACGGGCAGCCCGGCCTGGACAGCGATCTCGCGCGGCGCCTGGCCCGACTCGATGAACGGATCGGGGAAGCGCTTTCCGCCGAAGCGGGTCTGGACTCATCGCCCGAAAGGGTATAGCCTGTTCCTCAGACACCCCCTGTAGTGTTCGACCGTGGCCTGGGTATTTTCTTGAGCCTAATTTGTACCCCGGGAGCATGACCCTGAGGCCGTTGCGCAAGTCCGCCCCGAGCGGAAAGCCTGAAGCCGATGCGACTGTTCCCACTTGAACCCTGCGGTTCAAGAACAAAGGTTGCGACGGCACAGACGGGGGGTGTCCCCTTTTTAGTGGACAGTGGATAGTGGATAGTGGAGCGCCTTCGGGCTCGGTTCTCTTCAGCGCGGCTGGCCACGGACAGACGACTGATTCACCGCTCCCGCCGCCGGCCGCCGATCCAACCCGCCCAGTCACCGGCGGGAACCGCAGTCCCGTTGGATCTGTCACGCAGAAGGGTCTTCGCGCATCAAGACGCGACCTGCGCGCGGCGCGGCGTCGGCTCTCCGCGCAAGAACAACGCGACCACAGCATCGCCTTGACCCGATTGCTGGGATCCGAACCCGCATTCCTGAGCGCCCGCCGGGTCGCCGCCTACTGGCCCGCGGACGGCGAACCGGACCCCCTACCCCTCCTGGAATCAGCCATCGGACGCGGTCGACGCGGCTTCCTGCCGATGTTGCGACCCGGCAAGCGCCGTCAACTCTGGTTCCTGCGCTATCGACCCGGCGAGCCGATGCGCGCCAATCGCTTCGGCATACCGGAACCAGCCAGGCGGCAGCGACGACTGGCGCTCGCCTGGACCCTCGACCTCATCCTGGTGCCCTTGGTCGGATTCGACGCCGACTGCAACCGTCTCGGTATGGGCGGCGGCTTCTATGACCGCACCCTGAGCTTCCTGCGCCAACGCACACACTGGCAACGACCGCGCCTGATCGGCATTGCGCATGAATGCCAGCGGGTGGAACGCATTCAACCCCAACCCTGGGACATCCCGCTGGACGCGGTGGCGACCGAGCTGCGACTCTATCGGCGAAGCAGCAGCATCAGCTGAACAATTCCAAATTTGGGCCGCATCGCGCGACTGCGTAGTCAGGGCTTCCAGCCCTGACCGTTCCAGTCCCGACGCCGTCAGGCCAGGATGGCCTGACTACGCACATTCACAGTAAAGCCGCGACCTCCAGTGTTGTTTAGGCCGCAAAAATCCGATAGGCCGGATTGTCGGTCTCATCCCAATGCGGATAGCCCAGCGCATCGAGTGAGCGGCGGAAAGCGGCCTGTTCATCAGCCGGCACCGTCGCGCCCATCAGCACCCGGCCGTAGGCCGCGCCGTGGTTGCGATAATGAAACAGCGTGATGTTCCAGCGCTTGCCGAGCCCGGTCAAAAAGTCAAGCAAAGCACCGGGGCGTTGCGGAAACTCGAAACGCACCAAGGTCTCGGCCGCACCGCAGGCCGCGATGCCTGGGGCATGACCACCCACCATGTAGCGGATATGCAACTTTGCCGTTTCGTTATCCGTCATATCCAGTACGCCGAAGCCCTTTTCGATGAGTCGCGCGATCAACTCGGCGCGCTCCTCGTCGCCGCGGCCGAGTTCCACGCCCACGAAGACTTGAGCGCGCTCCGCATCCGCATAGCGATAGTTGAACTCGGTGATCTGACGTCGGCCGATCACCCGGCAGAAAGCAAAAAAACTTCCCGGCCGCTCGGGAATCTCCACCGCCAGCAGGGCCTCGCGCCGTTCGCCCAGTTCAGCCCGCTCGGCGATATGCCGCAGCCGGTCGAAGTTCACGTTGGCGCCGCTCTCAATGGCCACCAGGTGCTCGCCACGGCAGCCGGTGCGCTCCACATAACGCTTCAGACCCGCCACCGCCAGGGCCCCGGCGGGCTCGGCGATGCCGCGGGTATCGTCGAAAATATCCTTGATCGCGGCACAGATCTCGTCCGCGCTGACCAGGATCACCTCATCCACCCGGGTGCGTGCCAGACGGAAGGTCTCCTCCCCGATCAGCCGCACCGCCACGCCGTCGGCGAACAGACCCACCTGCGGGAGTTCCACCCGCCGCCCGGCCGCCAGTGCGGCGTGCAGGGTCGGCGCGTCCTCCGGTTCCACACCGATGATTCGCACCTGCGGCATCAGCCACTTCACATAGGTACTGATCCCCGCGATCAGACCGCCGCCGCCCACCGGGACGAAGATGCCATCGGGCGGCCGCGGATGCTGGCGCAGGATCTCCATGCCGATCGTTCCCTGCCCGGCGATGACTTCCGGATCGTCGAAGGGATGCACGAAGGTCAACCCGCGCTCCGCCACCAACTCCATCGCATGGGCATAGGCGTCGTCATAAGAGTCACCGAAGAGTACCGCCTTGCCGCCCAAGGCCCGCACGGATCGGACTTTGATCGCCGGCGTGGTCCGCGGCATGACGATGGTGGACGCCGCCCCCAGGCGCGCCGCCCCCAGGGCCACGCCCTGCGCATGGTTACCCGCGCTGGCCGCGATCACCCCGCGGGCGCGTACCTCCGGACTCAGATGCACCAGCTTGTTATAGGCCCCGCGCAGCTTGAAGGAGAACACCGGCTGCAAGTCCTCACGCTTGAGAAACACCTGATTCCCCAGGCGCGATGACAGTTGGGCGGCCAGGGTCAGGGGCGTTTCCCGGGCGACCTCGTAGACCCGCGCCCTCAGGATCCGTTCGATGTAGCTGTCCGGCATGCAGAAACCTTCAGAGGCAAGAGCCACACAAAGCGGGGCATCCAGCCGCGCGGAAGCGGCTATGATACCCCTTGGTTCATCGTCGGATTCAGCGAGGTGCATCCATGCAACAAGACGAGCAAAAGAAACAGGCCGCCCAGGCGGCTTTGGCGTATGTGGAAGGCGGTATCATCGGCGTGGGCACCGGTTCCACGGTCAATCACTTCATCGACGCGCTGGCGACCATCAAGGGCCGTATCGACGGCGCGGTGTCCAGCTCCGAGGTCTCCAGCGCGCGCCTGAAGGGCCACGGCATCCCGGTCTATGACCTCAATGCCGTGGGCGATCTGGCACTTTACGTCGACGGCGCCGACGAGACCAATCGTCAGTTGCAGCTCATCAAAGGCGGCGGCGGGGCCTTGACGCGCGAGAAAATCGTGGCGGCGGCAAGCGCGCGCTTCGTCTGTATCGCTGACGAGACCAAACTGGTGGACGTGCTCGGCCGTTTCCCGCTGCCCGTGGAAGTCATCCCCATGGCGCGCAGCCTGGTGGCCCGACACCTGGTTCAACTGGGCGGCACCCCGGTGTGGCGCGAGGGCTTCGTCACCGACAACGGCAACCTGATCCTGGATGTCCAGCACCTGAGCATCCTGGAGCCCGCCACACTGGAGCAGCAGATCAACAATCTGCCCGGCGTGGTAACGGTCGGCATCTTCGCCCTGCGGCCGGCCGATGTGCTGATCCTGGGAACGCCTCAGGGGCCGAAGACGCTCAAGGCGGAGTGAGCGCGTCGGGTAGATACTTCCGTAGTGTAGTTCTTGGCGAGCTTGGCGCCTTGGCGTGAGCAATTGCCGGATCGACGCCGAAGACTTGCCCGCCCGGCCTTGATCGTCGCTCCGGCCGAACCGTTCACCCGGATTTGTCCACAGAAAAAAACGGGGCCCGAAGGCCCCGTTTTTTGGTCCATCCCTGGCCGCCCGCAGGCGGGCTGCTAAATCATCAGAAGCTGTGCATCATGCCGATCGAGAAGCCGCTCCAGTCCGCATCCTCAATGTTGTCCGTAACCTGGGTGTACAGGGCGAACGCGGTGGTGCGCTTGCTGAAGTTGTAGTCATACCCGACGGCCCAAGAACTCTTCTCGCTGTTCTGGACCAGGATGTTCTCCGCAAAGTACTCGCCCAAGCGGCCCGACGGGCAGGTATAGCGGAAGCCGACATTGTTCGGATCGGCGCAACGGTTCAGGTCGGCACGGCCCCACATCGCCTTGAGCATGTTGTTGCCGAAGGCATAGCCGGCCTGCACCTGGAAGAAATTGCCGTCGGCATCTTCCGGAGCACCATAGATGTGCTCGCGATCCTCATAGATCGCGGTCAGGCTGAAGCCGTTCCAGTCCAGCAGGCCCAAGCCGACACGCCACTTGTTGTCGGACTCGGCGGTCATGCCTTCGCCGTACAGGAGCTCGTAGTTGGCATCGTCAGCCGCAAAGTTCTCGGCCTCCAGCGACTCGTAGGCAACAGACCCGTAGAATGGCCCGTTCTTGTAGATCGCAGCCAATGAGTAGGCGCCGGCGATGGAGTCTTCATCCTCGTTGAACACACCAAGCGCGGTCGCGCCGCCCTGCGGAACGATGGCCGCCATGAACTGGAAGCCGCTCCAACTCGGGGACACATAGGCCACCGTGCTGTCGGCGCGCAGATCCTGGTAGCCGATGGTGTTGTTGTAGTCCGCCAGGGTGTCGGAGAAGAGATCCAGCTTACCGGTGGAGATCTTCAGCGGGGTGTCATGACGACCCAGCAGGAAGGTACCCCAGTCGCCCGCCAAACCAACGAAGGTGTTCCGGAAGGCAAAACCGTCGGCGCGGTTGCCGTTGACGATGTTGGCATCGCGGTAGGCGTTGGTCATGTCGACGCCGAGTTCGATCTGGTAGACCGCCTTCAGGCCGTTGCCCAGATCTTCAGAGCCCTTGACACCGACGCGCGAGGCGGGACCAAACCAGCTCTGATCCATGCCCCAGCCCTTGAATTTCGTACCAGGCCGATAACCTCTGAGGGCGGCCGTACGGGCAGCGAGCGGCACCAGCGCTTCCAGATCCGCCACCCGGTTGCTGTACTCTTCCGGGGTAATCAGACCCGCGCCGAGGTTTTGGTCCAAGGCTTCCAGCTGCGAGTCCTGGTAGTCAAAAATCGACCGCAGGCCGTAATCCGCGCCGGCATCCTTGAAACCCTGCTTCGTGGCAGCGACGATGTTGGCATCCTGCACCTTCCGCTCGGCGGAGTCGACCGGGAACGGGTCGGAGGGGTCGTAGTAACGCGCCGCTGCGACACCGGCCGCCTGCGCCTCGGCCGCAGTCTTACCTTGGCCCAAGGCAGCCTGCGCCGCCGAGTAGAAAGCGTTCGTTTGCTCCGCGCTCAGATAGTCAGACGCAATCGAGCCAACGGCCACTTCGCCGGGAACGAAATCCGGATACAGAATGGCTGCCGTCCCCAAAGCGTCAGTGGCATCTGCGCCGCTGCCCAGCGCGGTACCCAGGTTGTATTGAGGACCTACCTGACGGCCAGGACGGAAGAACATGGCGTTCTGATCGACATCGATATAGTCGAGCGAAACATTGACCTTGCCGTAGAGGATGGCTTCGGCAGAGGCGATGGCCGGAACGGCCATGGCGGCAGCGACTGCCAGGGTGAGTAACTTCTTGTTCATCGTGATCTCCGCTGTTGTGGATTTAGCAACAAGGACTGCATAAACCAAAAGCAATCGTGCTTTGCAGGGCTAATCATAGAGGACGCACGCAGCCTTTGCAACACGATCGAGAAAAAAAAGAGACACCCGTGACGAATGTTGCGTTTTCGGCACAAAAAGCAGGGTCGCGGCCCCTCATGTCAGCGAGCGGGCGACAGACCAGGTCGTGGCGCACCGGCGCAAGAGCGTCCTGCCGCACATCTGCCCGGCGCATCGGACAGTTGCCAATTACATTGCCACATACGGAGACAGAACCGGTCATCTACTTGACAACACCCAAGCCCCTCCGTCCGGATGCTTTATAATAACTTACTGTCGAAGTTCCATCTTTCCCTTGACCCGGCGCTTGGCCCGAGATTTGCTGATCCGTCCTGCGCACTCAGCCGCGGCCATCGCCGCCGGCCGACTACCTTGAGGGGATGAGCAGATGCCGACCACCGAGACCTTCTATGAGGTCATGCGGCGCCAGGGGATCACCCGCCGCAGTTTCCTGAAGTTCTGTAGCCTCACGACCGCGGCCCTGGGTCTGAGCCCGGCGACCGCCGCCCAGGTCGCAGAGGCCATGCAGACCAAACCGCGCATTCCGGTGCTGTGGCTCCACGGGCTGGAGTGCACCTGTTGCTCGGAGTCCTTCATCCGCTCGGCCCACCCGCTGGTGAAGGACGTGGTGCTGTCCATGATCTCGCTGGACTATGACGACACCATCATGGCCGCCTCGGGTCACCAGGCGGAGGCGATCATCCAGGAGATCCGGGAGAAGTACCGGGGCAACTATATCCTGGCGGTCGAGGGCAACCCGCCGCTCAACCAGGACGGCATGTCCTGCATCATCGGCGGACGCCCCTTCCTCGAACAGCTCAAAGAGGCCGCCGCCGACTGCAAGGCGGTGATCGCCTGGGGCTCCTGCGCCTCTTGGGGCTGTGTGCAGGCGGCGCACCCCAACCCCACCCACGCGGTACCGATCCATCAGGTCATCCACGACAAACCCATCATCAAGGTCCCCGGCTGCCCGCCGATCGCGGAGGTGATGACCGCGGTCATCACCTACCTGCTGACCTTCGAGCGCATTCCGGAACTGGATCGCCAGGGTCGGCCGAAGATGTTCTACGGCCAGCGCATCCACGACAAATGTTACCGCCGGCCGCACTTCGACGCCGGCCAGTTCGTCGAGAGTTGGGACGACGAGGGCGCGCGCCGCGGTTATTGTCTCTATAAGATGGGCTGCAAGGGGCCGACCACCTACAACGCCTGCTCCACCGTGCGCTGGAACAACGGCGTGTCCTTCCCGATCCAGTCCGGCCACGGCTGCATCGGCTGCTCCGAGGACGGTTTCTGGGACAAAGGCAGTTTCTACGACCACGTGACCGACACCCGGGTCTTCGGCATTGAGGCCAACGCGGATCGCGTGGGCCTGGTCGCGGCCGGCACCGTCGGCGCGGCCGTGGCCGCCCACGCGGCCGTCTCCGCCTACAAGCGCATCAGCAAACCGGCCACTTTCGGCGACAGTGAACCCGGCGAAAGCAAGAAACAGACAGGGGACCGTTCATGAGCATCCAGACCCCCAACGGCTTCACCCTGGACAATTCCGGCACCCGTATCGTGGTGGACCCGGTGACCCGCATCGAGGGTCATCTGCGTTGCGAGGTGAACCTGGATGAGAACAACGTGATCCGCAACGCGGTGTCCAGCGGCACCATGTGGCGCGGGCTCGAGGTCATCCTCAAGGGCCGTGACCCGCGCGACGCTTGGGCCTTCACCGAGCGGATTTGCGGTGTCTGCACCGGCACCCATGCCCTGACCTCGGTGCGGGCGGTGGAGGACGCGCTCGGCATCCAGATCCCGGAAAACGCCAACTCCATCCGCAACATCATGCAGTTGACGCTCCAGTCACACGACCACCTGGTGCATTTCTATCATCTGCACGCGCTCGATTGGGTGGATGTGGTCGCGGCACTCAAGGCCGACCCCAAGGCCACCTCCGCCCTGGCCCAGTCGATCTCGGCCTGGCCGCAATCCTCGCCTGGCTGGTTCAGAGATGTCCAGAACCGGCTCAAGCGCTTCGTGGAGTCGGGGCAGCTCGGACCCTTCATGAACGGCTACTGGGGCAATCCGGCGTACAAGCTGCCGCCGGAGGCCAACCTGATGGCGGTCGCGCATTATCTGGAGGCGCTCGACTTCCAGCGCGAGATCGTCAAGATCCACACCGTCTACGGCGGCAAGAACCCCCACCCCAACTGGCTGGTGGGCGGGGTTCCCTGCGCGATCAATGTCGACGGCACCGGGGCCGTGGGCGCGATCAACATGGAGCGGCTGAATCTGGTCTCATCCATCATCGACCGCACCATCGACTTCATCGATCAGGTCTACCTCCCGGACCTGCTGGCCATCGCGTCCTTCTACAAGGACTGGACCTTCGGCGGCGGGCTCTCCAGCCAATCCGTCATGTCCTATGGCGACATCCCGGAGCGGGCCAACGACAATTCCGCGGCCAACCAACTGCTGCCGCGCGGGGCCGTCATCAACGGCAACCTGAACGAGGTCCACGAGGTAAGTCTGCGCGATCCCGAGCAGATTCAGGAGTTCGTGGCCCATTCCTGGTACCGCTACCAGGATGAGAACAAGGGCCTGCACCCCTGGGACGGCGTGACCGAACCCAATTTCGTGCTCGGCCCCAACACCAAGGGCACCCACACCAACATTCAGGAGATCGACGAGGGCGCCAAGTATTCCTGGATCAAGGCCCCACGCTGGCGCGGCCATGCCATGGAGGTCGGTCCGCTGGCGCGCTGGGTGATCGGCTATGCCCAAGGCACCCCGGAGTTCAAGGAGCCGGTCGAGAAGGTGCTGACCGATCTGAATCTCCCGGTCACGGCGCTCTTCTCCACCCTGGGGCGCACCGCCGCCCGCGGCCTGGAAGCTTCTTGGGCAGTGCACAAACTGCGCTATTTCCAGGACAAACTGGTGGCCAACATCAAGGCCGGCGACAGCGCCACCGCCAACATCACTAAATGGGACCCGGACACCTGGCCGCGCGAGGCCCGCGGGGTCGGGACCACCGAGGCCCCGCGCGGCGCGCTCGGGCACTGGATCGTCATCAAGAACGGACGCATTGAGAACTATCAGGCCGTGGTGCCGACCACCTGGAACGGCTCGCCGCGCGACCCGGCGGGCAATATCGGTGCTTTCGAGGCGGCGCTGTTGAACACCCCGGTGGCGGTGGCCGACCAGCCGTTGGAGATCCTGCGCACCCTGCACAGCTTCGACCCCTGCCTGGCCTGCTCGACCCATGTCATGAGCCCGGATGGGCAGGAACTGACGCGAGTCAAGGTGCGGTAAGCCGGGGTCCCGACGCGGGTCATGAATACATTCGTTGTCGTCTTCTCGCTCCCAGGCTCCAGCGTGGGAGTGTCCAGCGGGCGCTCCGCGTCCAGTCTGTTGCGTGGACGCGGAGCGCCCGCACCTGCTCCCACGCCGGAGCGTGGGAGCCAGACTCAACTCGGTTACGACAACGAAACCGACAACAAACACGACGCCAACGGCGTTCCCCAATGAACCTGTTTCGCTGATTAGTGAACGGTTCCTCACCCCCTTTGCCGCGGAGATCAGCACCGATGAACACCGCCCTTCCGACCGTCAAGCGCACCGCGGTCTATGTCTACGAGGCCCCGCTGCGCGCCTGGCATTGGATCAATGCCCTGTCGCTCACCGTGCTGGCCGTTACCGGCTATCTCATCGGCAGCCCGCTGCCGACTCTGTCGGGTGAGGCCAGCGACCATTACCTCATGGGGTACGTCCGGTTCGCCCATTTCGCGGCGGCTTACATCTTCGCGGTGGGCTTCCTCTTCCGGCTTTACTGGGCCCTGGTGGGCAACCGCTGGTCGCGCCAGCTCTTCGCCCTGCCGTTCTGGCGGCGGCGCTTCTGGAGCGAACTGTGGCACGAGGTGCGCTGGTACGCCTTTCTGGAGCAGGAACCGCGCAAATATATCGGACACAACCCGCTTGCACACCTGTTCATGGTCGTCATCATTACGGTCGGCGGCATCGTGATGATGTTCACCGGGTTCGCACTCTATTCGGAGCAGAGCGGGCTCGGCAGTTGGCAAGACCGCTGGTTCGGCTGGGTCATCCCCTTCGTGGGACAAAGCCAGGACGTGCGCATGTGGCATCACTGGGGCATGTGGATTATCACGATCTTCGTCATGCTGCATGTGTATACCGCCATCCGCGAGGACATCCTGTCGCGGCAGAGCCTGATCAGCACCATGATCAGCGGCTGGCGGATGTTCAAGGACGATCGCCCGTAGGATGGGTTGAGACCTGTAGGGTCCGCTGCGCGGACCGACGAGCGTGCCGATCGCGCGGTGGCCGGGTTTATGACCAAGACCGCTCGATCTGCTTTTCTTAATCTGTGTTCATCTGTGACATCTGTGGACAACTCCGCATGCCGAAACCTAATCTAAATGTGCTGATCCTGGGCATCGGCAATGTCCTGTGGGCCGATGAGGGATTCGGTGTACGTGTGGTGGAAACCTTGGCCGCGAATTATCGCTTCGGCCCCAACGTGCGGCTGCTCGACGGCGGGACCCAGGGGATCTATCTGGTGGATCAGGTGCGCTGGGCGGACCTGCTGGTGGTCTTCGATGCCGTGGATTACGGTCTGCCGCCCGGAACGCTCAAGCGGGTCGCGGGTGCCGAGGTTCCCAAATTCATGGGCGCCAAGAAGATGAGTCTGCATCAGACCGGGTTCCAAGAGGTGCTGGCCCTGGCCGACCTGCTGGGCGAGTTCCCCGAGCACCTGTTGCTGATCGGCGTGCAGCCGGTCGAACTCGACGACTTCGGGGGGAGCCTGAGACCCGAGGTGAAAGCGCGCATCGCGCCCGCAATCGCGCTCGCTCGCGACTATCTGGTCGAGTTTGGCGTGCACTGCGCACCGGGCAGCGCCGCGGACGGGGACGACCATGACCGGCTGCGGGACCTGCCCGACCCGGCCCTGGCCCTGGAGGCCTACGAGTCCGGCCGACCCAGTGCCGCCGTTGCCTATCGCCACGGCGACCCGCGGGTGCTGACCGCGGCAGGTGCCGGCTGATGTGCATCGGCGTTCCCATGCAGGTCATTGAGGCCGGCCCCTATTGGGCCTGGTGCCAGGGGTTCGATGAGTGCATCCAGGTCGACACCCGGCTGGTTGGGGCGCAGCAGGCCAACGCCTGGCTGCTGGTGTTCCAAGGGGCGGCCCGGGAAGTCTTGACCGAAACCCGCGCGCGACTGGTATTGGACGCTCTGGCCGCGCTCGACGCCGCCGCGGCCGGCCGGGAATTCGACCACCTCTTCCCGGACCTGGTGGACCGCGAGCCGCAACTGCCCGAGTTCCTGCGCGTTGCCCAAGCGGACCTTGAGCGTAATCATCCCGGCCAGCGGCATGCGTAGTCAGAGCGTCCAGCCCTGACGGTGTCAGGCCAGGAGGGCCTGACTACGCACGCCGGAATCGTGGTCGAGGCCCACAAGCGAACAACGGACCGCTCGTCCCCTGTTGGAAGCAACCATCACCTTCGGAGCCGCACCCATGTTCCCCATCCTGCTGACGACCGGCCTCGCGGGTCCAGGCACGCCACCGACTGACCCGGAGGAGGCGGCCCTGGACTATCTGCCCATGCCCAAGACGATGGCGACCTATCAGCCTCCCCCGCTGCCGGCGGCGGAGGATCTCAGCGCCTGCGGGCCCGCACTGGCCCTGCTGGAGCGGCTGCAGCAGGCGCTCGCCGCCTATCAGGTAGCGGAGCCGCCGGTGGTGATCGACCTCACCGACCTGGACGGGGCCAACCGCGCGCTGCTCGAGCAGACGCTGGGCGAGGGCGAGGTCAGTGCACTGATCAGCGGCCCGCGGGCCGCGCGCATTCAGGAAACCCGGCTGGCGGGCGTCTGGTGGATTCATGCCGACGGACCTCAGGGCGCCGTGACGCCCAATCAGTATCTGGAGGTTGCGGATCTGCCCGGCCTGGTTCGCGCCGAAGCCTTTCGCGAGGCCCCCGCCGCGGCGCCCATCCCGGATCACTGGCCCGCGGGCGTGATGAATGCGCCCGGCGTGCTGGCGGAGGTCAATGCGCAGGCCGCACGTTATCGGCCAGGGGACTTGGCGCATGTCGTGAATCTCACCTTGCTGCCGCAGACCGCGCAGGATCTGGGCTGTCTCGGCCAGGTCCTGGGCACCGGGCCGGTGACCTTGCTGTCGCGCGGCTACGGGAGTTGCCGGGTGAGTACCGCCCGGGTCGAAAACCTCTGGTGGGTGCAGCATTTCAACTCGGAGGACCGCCTGATCCTCAACACCATCGAGGTGACCGCGGCCCCGACGGCGGTGCTGGCCGCACGGGAGGACATCGACGACAGCGCGGGGCGGCTCGCCGAAATCCTGGACGCCCTGCGCCGCGCGTGACGCGTCGGTTTAAGGTTCTATTCAAACCCAGAAGACCGATCGGACATATAATAGCGGCTTTACCGTTACAACTCCCTGGAGTTCAATGGTCAAGCGTGTACAAGAGCCGTTCCCCGACCGCGCCGAGCCGCTGCAGACAGCCGCCGGAACGCTTCAGGACCGCGCCAGCCCGAGCCGTTCCAGTCGCCGCGCCGGTGCCCCGCGTGCCGCGTCGGGCGGGCGCCGCTGACGCATGGCCGGCCCGCACCCGAGGCTCCGACCGACCGTGCTGGTCGTGGATGACGAGATCTTGTCACTGGACACCCTCAACCGCACGCTCGATGAGGAGTTCGATTGCCGCACCGCCGCCAGCGCCGCTGAAGCCGAGCGCTGGCTGGAGCAGGACGACATCCGCGCCGTCATCTCGGATCAACGGATGCCGGAGATGAGCGGCGTCGAATTTCTCACCCGGGTGCGTGAGCGCTGGCCCGAGGTGGTGCGCATGATCCTCTCCGGTTACACGGACGCCGAGGATCTGATCGACGGCATCAACCGCGCTGGAATCTATCAGTTCATCAGCAAACCCTGGCACCCCGATCAGTTACTACTCACCGTGCGCAACGCGTGTCGCCTGCACCAACTCCAGCGGGAAAATGCACTGCTGGCCTCGGAAATGAAGGTCATGACGCCCACTTTGGAGCGGCGGATGCAGCACCGCCGCACTCAGCTCAAGCGCAACTTCAGACTCGACAACATCATTCGCGGACCGCAGAGCCCCTTGAACCGGGTCTGCGAACAGGTGGCGCAGGTCGCCCTCTACGACGTGCCGGTGCTGCTCACCGGTGAGTCCGGCACCGGCAAAGAGTTGTTCGCGCGCGGGCTCCATTACAGCAGCCCGCGCGCCGATAAGCCGTTCGTGGCGGAAAACTGCGCCGCACTCGCCGATGACATTCTGGAGAGCGAACTGTTCGGCCATGAGCGCGGCGCCTTCACCGGGGCGATCAACGCCCGCATCGGGCTCTTCGAACAGGCCGATGGCGGGACCATCTTTCTGGACGAGATCGGCGAAGTCTCCGCGGCGTTTCAGGTCAAGCTGTTGCGCGTGCTTCAGGAGGGCGAGGTCCGGCCGGTCGGCAGCAACCGCCGTCGCCGGGTGGACGTGCGGGTGGTTGCGGCCACCAATCGGGATCTGGCGCAGGACATTCGGGTCGGACGCTTCCGCGAAGACCTGTTCTACCGCCTGGCCGGGGTCTGCCTGCATCTGCCGCCGCTGCGCGAGCGCCGGGTCGACATCCCGCTGCTTGCCCGCGCCCTATTGAACGAACTGATCCGGACTTTGGGAAAACCCTGTCGCGGTTTCAACGACGACGTGCTCGAATATCTTCAGGCCTACGACTGGCCGGGTAACGTGCGCGAGCTGCGCAACGAGATCCAACGGATGCTCATCATGACCTCGACCGACCAGTTGGGCATCGAACTGCTTGACCCGCGTGTGCGCCATGGCGCGGCCACGGGCGCGGCTGGTCCGTCCGCGGCGACCGGCAGCCCCCCCAGGCCCGGCGCGGGCGGACTCAAGGAACAGGTCGAGGCGCTGGAGGAACACCTGCTGCGCGAGGCGCTGACCCGTCACGGCTGGAACAAGAGCCGGGCGGCCGACGCCTTGGGACTGTCGCGCATGGGCTTGCGCAACAAGCTGGAACGGTATGGACTGCCGGTCAACCTACCTGGAAACCCTTAGGACGAGCGTTTAGTATTATCTTCCCCGCGACGACACACTTGACGAAAACCGACCAAGATTCCGGGCGCCGCTGATTCACACCACTTCACCACCACCCAAAAACGAGAGGAAATACGAGATGTCAGACGAGAAGGTCTATCCAGTTCCGACGGCGATCGCCGCCAAGGCGCACATCAACGCCGAGCAATATGAGGTCATGTACAAGCAGTCGGTCGAAAACCCGGACACGTTCTGGGCAGCACAGGCCGAACAGTTCGTAACCTGGTTCAAGCCCTGGGAGGCGGTGACCGACTGGAGTTTCGACGCCGAGAACCTGCACATCAATTGGTTCAAGGGCGGCAAGCTCAACGTCTCCTACAACTGCCTGGACCGCCACCTGGACCAGCGCGGCGAGCAGGTCGCGATCATCTGGGAGGGTGACAACCCGGCGGAAGACCGCAAAATCACCTACCGCGAACTGCACGCGGAAGTCTCCAAATTCGCCAACGTGCTGAAGGCCAGCGGGGTGAAGAAGGGTGACCGGGTGTGCATCTATCTGCCGATGATCCCGGAAGCGGCGGTTGCGATGCTCGCCTGCACCCGCGTCGGCGCGGCCCATTCCATCGTGTTCGGCGGCTTCTCCCCGGACAGCCTGCGCGACCGTATCCTCGACTCCGACTGCCGGGTAGTGATCACCGCCGATGAGAGCATGCGCGGCGGCCGCAGTGTGCCGCTGAAGAAGAACGTGGATACGGCGCTGCAAGAGTGCCCGAACGTCGGCAGCGTGCTCGTGGTGCGCCGCACCGGCGGCAGCGTCGCCTGGACCGCGGGCCGCGACCGTTGGTACCACGAGGAAATGGCCAAGGCGGACGCGGTCTGCGAGCCTGAGCAGATGGACGCTGAAGACCCGCTCTTCATCCTCTATACCTCGGGCTCCACCGGCAAGCCGAAGGGTGTCATGCACACCACCGGCGGCTATCTGGTCTTTGCGGCCATGACCCACAAGTACACCTTCGACTACCAGGAAGGTGAGATTTTCTGGTGTACCGCCGACGTGGGCTGGGTTACCGGCCACACCTATATCGTCTACGGCCCGCTGGCCAACGGCGCCACGTCGCTGATGTTCGAGGGCATCCCCAACTACCCGGACATGTCACGCTTTTGGGAAGTGGTCGACAAGCATCAGGTCAATATCTTCTACACCGCGCCCACCGCCATCCGCTCGCTGATGCGCGCCGGCGAAGACCCGGTCAAGAAGACTTCACGCAAGTCACTGCGTATCCTGGGCTCCGTAGGTGAGCCGATCAACCCGGAAGCCTGGGAGTGGTACCATCGGGTGGTGGGCGACGAGCGCTGCCCGATCGTCGATACCTGGTGGCAGACCGAGACCGGCGGTCACTTGATCACCCCGCTGCCCGGCGCCACGGCGCTGAAGCCCGGCTCCGCCAGCAAGCCCTTCTTCGGCGTCGTCCCGGCCCTGGTCGATGCGGCCACCGGCGCCCTGATCGAGGGCCCCGGCGAAGGCGCACTGATCCTCTCCCAGCCCTGGCCGGCGATCATGCGCAGCGTCTACGGCGATCATCAGCGTTTTGTCGACACCTACTTCAAGCAATACCCCGGGTCCTACTTCACCGGTGACGGCGCGCGCCGCGACAAGGACGGCTACTACTGGATCACCGGTCGCATCGACGACGTACTCAACGTCTCCGGCCATCGCCTGGGCACCGCTGAAATCGAATCCGCCCTGGTGCTGCATCCGCATGTGGCGGAGGCGGCAGTGGTCGGCTATCCCCACGACATCAAGGGGCAAGGCATCTATGCCTACGTGACACCCATGGCCGGCGTGGAGCCAACCGACGCGCTCAAGAAGGAACTGGTGACCATGGTGCGCACCGAGATCGGACCCATCGCCATCGTCGACATCATCCAGTGGGCGCCGAGCCTGCCGAAGACCCGCTCGGGCAAGATCATGCGCCGCATCCTGCGCAAGATCGCCGCCAACGAGATCGACTCACTGGGCGACACCTCGACCCTGGCCGACCCGACCGTGGTCAACGATCTGATCGATAACCGCGCGAACAAATAGGTCTGGACTGTCATGCGGACACCCCGCGCCGTCCGGGCGCGGGGTCACCGCCCTGAACCATAACTTTATCAGAAAGTGTACTTTCAGCGCCGATCATCGTTACTTCAAGACGCACTTTCACTTTGCATTTGTCCGAGGTCAGCTTGAGTTCTTATTGCCGTGTGGGCGTCTTCGTCGACGCCGAAAATGTCCGCTACAACGGCGGCTATCAAATGCGCTATGACGTCCTGCGCCGCTTCGCGGCGCGCGGGGACTGTGCGCTGCAGCGTTTGAATACTTACATGGCCTTCGACGCCGAACGCGCCCGTGAAGACCAGGAATACGCAAAAAAGTCACGCACCTACCAGCAAATGGTGCGTGACTTCGGCTGGAAGATCACGGTCAAGCTGGTGCGCCGCTACACCGACGAGGCCGGCAACGTGACCACCAAGGCCAATGCCGACCTCGACATGGCGGTCGATGCCATGCTGCAGGCCGATAAATTGGATCAGGTGCTCCTGGTCACCGGTGACGGCGATTTCATACAGGTCGTGAACGCCCTGCAAAACAAGGGCTGCCGGGTGGAACTGATCGGTTTCAAAAACGTCTCACGCCAGCTCCAGCAGGAAGTGGATGCGTTCTACTCCGGTTTCCTGATTCCCGACCTGCTGCCCGTTTCCTACGAGCCGCGGAACGACTGGGGCAAGCCGGCCTCCTGTGTGCGCGGCGTCTGCACCAAGTGGATTGCCGACAAGGGTTACGGGTTCCTGCGCATCATGGACCACATTTCCCCCGATCTGTGGATCACCGATCCGCGTGCGGAAGGCTCGCCCTATACCAGCGTTTTCTGTCATGTAAATGAATTAGCTGACGATGTGACCGAGGATCAGTTGACGAACCGGGAGACCATCCTGGAGTTTTATGTCAATGAGAGTGAACAAAAAGACAACGGCCTGGTGGCCAACAACGTAAGGCTCGCATTTTCGGTCAACAGGTAACACACTGGTGCCGTCGCGGCGGCTATCTGATGGCCGCCTGCACGGAACGAAAGCGGGTGATCGCCACCCGTAACAACGCAGCCGACCCGACATCACAGGCAGCCAATGGCGACCAATCCGACCACCATGAAACCCTCGGGCCTCGCCTGGCGTTTGGTCCGGGACCGCCTGCTAACCGAGGAGCAGGCTAACTTTGCGACCACCGAGTCGCTGCGCCGCCGCGAGCCCTTTGTCCGTTATCTGGTCGAGCAGAAGATGCTCGACAGTCGCCGCATCGCCATCGCGGCGTCCCATGAGTTCGGTGTTCCGCTGCTGGATCTGGCCGCGATCGATCTCGCCGATCTGCCCCTGACCCTGGTCGACGAGAAGCTGATCCGCAAGCATCGGGCGCTGCCCTTGTTCCGCCGCGGCAACCGCATCTTCCTGGCCCTGTCGGACCCGACCAACGATCAGGCACTGGAAGAAATCCGCTTCAACACGGGGCTCGCGACCGACGCCGTGCTGGTCGAGGAGGACAAGCTCGCCGCTGCCATCGACCGCGCCATCGATGCCCAGGACACCACCATGACCGACCTCATGGATACGGACCTGGATAACCTGGATATCGCCAACGAGGATGAGGAACAGCGCGACGACTCGGATGTGAACGTGGACGATGCTCCAGTGGTGCGCTACGTCAACAAGATCCTGGTGGACGCCATCACCAACAGCGCCTCCGATATCCACTTCGAACCCTACGAGAAATACTTCCGCATCCGCTTTCGCCAGGACGGGCTGCTGCGCGAGGTCGCCAACCCGCCGCTGAACATCGCGGGGCGCCTGGTGGCGCGCCTCAAAGTCATGTCGCGAATGAACATCGCGGAACGCCGGGTGCCCCAGGACGGCCGCATCAAGCTGAAACTGAGCCGTACGCGTGATATCGACTTCCGCGTCAACACCCTGCCGTGCCTGTACGGCGAAAAGGTCGTGCTACGGATACTCGACTCGTCGTCGGCACAAGTCGGTATCGATGCGCTGGGCTTCGAGCCCGAGCAGCGCGACGCCTTTCTCTCCGCCATCAGTAAGCCGTACGGGATGATCCTGGTCACCGGACCAACCGGCTCAGGGAAGACCGTGTCCCTCTACAGCGCGATCAACATTCTCAACAAGCCGGAAATCAACATCTCCACGGCCGAAGATCCGGTGGAGATTCAGGTACCGGGGATCAATCAGGTCAACGTCAACGCCAAAACCGGGTTGACCTTCCCCGCCGCCTTGCGCGCCTTCCTGCGGCAGGATCCGGACATCGTCATGGTCGGTGAGATCCGCGACCTCGAGACCGCTGAGATCGCGGTCAAGGCGGCCCAAACCGGCCACCTTGTCCTCTCCACCCTGCACACTAACGATGCCCCGCAGTCGCTGACGCGACTCGCGAACATGGGCGTCGCGCCGTTCAACATTGCGTCTGCGATCCTGCTGATCATGGCCCAACGCCTGACCCGGCGGCTGTGCCCATACTGCAAACAGCCCGAGGACGTGCCCCGCGAAGCCTTGCGCGAGGAGGGTTTCACGGACGAAGAAATCGAGGAGGGCATTACCATCTACCGCCCGGTCGGTTGCCCACGCTGCAATAAGGGCTATAAGGGACGCGTCGGTATCTTTCAGGTCATGAAGGTCTCGGAGGCAATCGGCCGGCTCATCATGGAGGGCGGCAATTCACTGCAATTGGCGGATCAGGCCGCCCGCGAGGGCGTCGCCGACCTGCGCCAATCCGGGCTGCGCAAGGTCAAGGCCGGGGTGACCAGCCTGGAAGAGATCAATCGCGTCACCAAAGACTAACCACAGACCACCATCGACTCGCCACGTCACGCGACGCACCCAGTCATATCATTAAGTCACTGAACGCCCATGGCACTCGCTGCAACCCAAAAACCCAAGCCGCAACACAAGGCCCCGCCCAAGGTTGAAAAGGCCTACGTCTTTGCCTGGGAGGGCACCGACCGACGCGGCGGCCGGGTCAAGGGCGAAACGCGCGCGTCCAGCATCACCGTGGTGCGGGCCGATCTGCGCCGCCAGGGAGTCAACCCCACTAAGGTCACCAAGAAGTCGCAACCGCTCTTCAGCGGGCGTAAAAAAATCGGTCCTGGCGATATTGCCATCTTCAGCCGCCAACTCGCCACCATGATGACCGCCGGCGTACCGCTGGTTCAGGCGTTCGACATCGTCGGCCGGGGACATGAAAATCCGGCGATGCAGGACCTGATCCTCTCGATCAAGCAGGATGTCGAAAGCGGCACGGCGATGGCCGAAGCCCTGGGCAAACAGCCGCTGTATTTCGATGATCTGTTCTGCAATCTGGTCGCTGCCGGCGAACAGGCGGGCGTGCTCGACATCCTGTTGGACAAGATCGCGACCTACAAGGAAAAGACCGAATCGATCAAGGGCAAAATCAAGAAGGCCCTATTCTATCCCGCGGCGGTCATCGTGGTGGCCATCATCGTCACGGTGGTGATCCTGATGTTCGTCATCCCCCAGTTCAAGGAACTGTTCAGTAGTTTCGGGGCCGATCTGCCGGCCTTCACCCTGCTGGTCATCGGCGCCTCCGATATCTTGCGGGACTGGTGGTGGGCCGTTTTCCTGGGGGTGGGTGCCAGTGTCTACGGTATTGCTTACGTCTTCAAGCGCTCGCGCAAGTTCCGCGACCTCGTGGACCGCACGGTGCTGAAAATCCCGATCATCGGCGGCATTCTCCACAAGGCCTCTCTGGCGCGTTTCGCCCGGACCCTATCCACCATGTTCGCCGCCGGCGTACCCTTGGTGGAGGCCCTGGAATCGGTAGCGGGGGCCACCGGCAACGTCGTCTACCAGGAGGCGGTCCTCAAGATGCGCGAGGAGGTCGCCACCGGGCAGGCGCTGCAACTGTCGATGCGCCAACGTAACCTGTTCCCTCACATGGTCATTCAAATGACCGCCATCGGCGAGGAATCCGGCGCACTGGACGATATGCTGGCCAAAGTCGCGGACTTCTACGAGGAGCAGGTCGACAATGCGGTAGACAGCTTGAGTAGCCTGCTGGAACCCATGATCATGGTGGTCATCGGCGGCCTGGTAGGCAGCCTGGTGGTCGCCATGTACCTGCCGATTTTCAAATTGGCGGCCGTGGTCTAAGGTTAGTGGCTAGTGGCTAGTGGCTAGTGGCTAGTGGCTAGTGGCTAGTGGTCAACGATTGTCGCTTGGTCTGAGATCCTGTCAAGCGGCGACGATCAGGTTGTCAACCGCACGCCGACACCGGAAGGATCTGCGCATTACCGCACTGGGAGTTGACGATGGAGTGGATGGACGTTTTTCAAGAGAGCCCGGGCCTGCTCTACGGGACGACCCTGGTGCTCGGGCTGATCGTGGGCAGCTTTCTCAATGTCGTCATCCTGCGTCTGCCGCAGATGATGGAGGCGGGCTGGCGTCGGGACTGCGCCGAGTTTGTCGACACCGAAGCACCAGGTGACGAACCCGTGTTGAACCTGGCGACGCCGCCGTCCCACTGCCCGGCCTGCGGACATCGCATCAGCGCGCTGGAGAACATCCCGATCCTGAGCTACCTGTTGCTGCGCGGGCGCTGTTCCGCCTGCGGGATTCGCATCAGTGCGCGCTATCCGCTGATCGAGGGACTGACCGCCCTCCTCACCCTGGTCGTGGTCCTGCACTTCGGCTTGAGCTGGCAGACGGCGGCGGCCCTGGCGCTGACCTGGGGGCTGATCGCGCTCGCCGTCATCGACTACGACACCCAGTTGCTGCCCGACGGCATCACCATCCCGTTACTCTGGGTCGGTTTGCTGTTGAGCCTGTTTGGCCTGTTCACCGACAGCGCGTCCTCGATCATCGGCGCCGTGGCCGGTTATCTGAGCCTGTGGGCCGTGTTCCAGCTCTTTCGTCTGGTCACGGGCAAGGAGGGCATGGGCTACGGGGACTTCAAGCTACTTGGACTCTTTGGTGCCTGGTTCGGCTGGCAGTTCCTGCCGCAGATCATCCTCCTGTCCGCCGTGGCCGGAGCCGTGCTCGGCACCCTGCTGATCATCGGCGGTCGCCATCAACCCGGACACCCGATGCCGTTCGGGCCCTTCCTGGCCACGGCCGGATGGATCAGCCTGATCTGGGGTCAGCAGATCAATGACGCCTATCTGCGTCTGTCCGGTCTGGGATAGGAACCACTAACCGGCTAAACAGGCGTGCATTAGGGAGCACCTGTCGCGTCTCTTTCGTTGTCGTTGTCGTAATCGAGGCACGACGCGCGCGGCTAGAGTAGCTGCGTCGCAGGCTTGCAGACGGTCATGAATCGATTCGGAATCCGATAACGATTACTACAACGACAACGACAACGACAACGATTGGATTCGTTACTACACTTATTTCCGACTTGTTACCTAAATGTTTAAGGTTGGTCTCACCGGCGGGATCGGCAGCGGCAAGTCCACCGTGGCCGATCAGCTCGCGGCGCTGGGTGCCGGAGTCATCGACACCGATCTCCTGTCCCGCGAACTGACCGCACCCGGCGCGCCGACCCTGGCGCGCATCGGCAGCGCCTTCAGCGACTGCCTGTTCCCCGACGGGCAGTTGGACCGCGCGGCGCTGCGCGCGCGCGTCTTTGCCGATGCCGCGGCGCGGACGCGATTGGAATCCATCCTGCACCCGCCGATCCGCGCCCTGATGCTGGAACGGGCGGCGGGTCTGACGACCCCCTACGCGGTGCTGGTGATCCCGCTGCTGTTCGAGACCGGCCAGCAGGCCCTGATGGACCGCATTCTGGTCGTGGACTGCCCCGAGTCGGTCCAGATCGACCGGGTGTGCCGACGCAGCGGTCTGAGTAAAGCCGAGGTCGCCCGCATCATCGCGGCTCAGGTCCCGCGTGCGCAGCGCCTGGCCGGCGCCGATGACATCATCGACAACGGCGGCGGGCCTGAGGCGCTCGGACCCCAGATTGCACGGCTGCATCGGTGCTATAGCCTTCGGACCTGATAACCGGACCTAGGGGCGGGCTCCAAACCCGCCCCTAGACCTAGGGTCTGTCTTGATATCAGGTACGAAGGCTATGCATGGCAGCTTAGGCGATTTCCGGCAACCGCCTTACGGCTGACCGATTTTTCTGGGATCATGTCGTCATGACCCACTGGTCCCCCTGAAACGCAGAATCACCATGAACGCCCCAGAAACCCCCACTCACCCCACCGGCGCCGCCCTGTTATTCGATGTGCTCACCGATCTCGGCGTCGAGATCATCTTCGGCCACACCGGCGGGGCCATCATTCCCCTGCACGTGGAGCTGAACAAGCGAATGCGCCGCGGCGAACCCTGCCCGCGCTTCATCATGTGCCGTCAGGAGGGCGGGGCCGGTCACGCGGCCGAGGGCTACGCGCGGGTGAGCGGCCGGGTGGGCGTCGCCCTGGCGACCTCGGGGCCGGGCTCCACCAATCTCACCACGCCCATCGCGGATGCCTACAAGGACTCGATTCCGACCCTGTTCATCACCGGCCAGGTGCCGAGCCGGGCTATCGGTACCGATGCCTTTCAGGAAGTGGACACGGTGGGCCTGACCCGCCATATCTCCAAGCACAATTACCTGGTCAAGGACGTGCGCGACCTGGAGTGGGTGCTGCGGGAAGCCTACGCGCTCGCCAATCATGGCCGGCCCGGACCCGTGGTGGTCGACATCTGCAAAGACGTGCAACTCGCACAGGTGAGCGAGACCAATCCGCCGCGACGGCGCCATCGTGAGCCCATCGCGTTCGACGCGGCCCAGGCCGACGCCATCCTCGCCGCTCTGGCCACCGCCCAACGCCCGGTGATCAAGGCCGGCGGCGGGATCATTCATGCGGAAGCCGCCGCCGCCCTGTGCCGGTTCGCCGCGCGCTTTGATGTGCCGGTGACCACCACCTTCAACGCCCTGGGGGCGGTGCCCTTTGCTGATCCGCGCAATCTGGGCATGCCCGGAATGCACGGCACCATCCCGGCCAACTATGCTCTGCGCGACGCCGACCTGATTCTGACGCTCGGCGGGCGCTTCGATGATCGGGTGGCGGTCAGCGGATTCGCCAAGGGCAAACGCATCGCCCAGGTCGACATCGACCCGTCCGAGATCGACAAGACAGTGCCGACCGACCTTCATCTGGTGGCCGGCCTGGACGCCTTCTTCGACTATGCGCTGGGCACCGGGCGCACCGCCAGCCACCCGGACTGGATGGTCCTGATCCAGCAATGGCGCACCCAGCTGCCCATGCCTTACCTGCCAATGCCCAACCTCAAGCCCCAGGCGGTCGTTGAGGCCATCTCCGAGCTGACCGGCGGCAGTGCCACCCTGGTCACCGGTGTGGGCCAGCACCAGATGTGGGCGGCCCAGTATTACCGCTTCCAGCGCCCCCGCCAGTGGGTCTCCTCCGGCGGGTTGGGAACCATGGGATTCGGCCTGCCGGCGGCCATCGGCGCCTGGTTCGCCGACCCGGCCCGGCCGGTGGTCCTGATCGACGGCGACGGCAGCTTCCAGATGAACATCCAGGAGCTCGGCACGGTGGTGGCGCAGCAGATTCCGCTCAAGATCTTTGTGCTCAATAACAACTACCTGGGAATGGTGCGCCAGTGGGAGGACATGATGGACGACGGACACCATTACGAGACCTGTCTCTCCCGCAACGTCGACTGCGATCGTGACTGCACCGAGATGGACGAGGACTGCCGCCGCCAGATTCCCAATCTGCTGGGGTTGAAGCACGTTTACCCGCGTCTCAAAACCCTGCGGATCACCACCGCGGCGGAACTGCATGAAGGCATCGCCCTGGCCCTGGCCGATGAGCACCCGATGGTGGTGGATTGCTGGGTCGACAAGGCGGAAAACGTGCTGCCCATGGTGCGGCCGGGGCATGGCCTGGACCAGATGGTCGAGTCCTGAACCGGGAAAATCGCCCGCTGGGCGATTTTCCCGGTCTTACTGAATCAATGATGTACAGCGACGATACCACAGGCCTATGGCGCCTGATCCGACCCCTGGCCTTTCGGCTCGATCCGGAATCGGCCCACCGACTCGCGCTGGGGCTCCTGGCGCGCTGGTCGGCGGTCTTCGACGGCAGCCTACCTGACTCGGACCCCGCGCGGCGACCCGCGCTGGCCCGCCGGATCATGGGTTTGGACTTTCCCAACCCGATCGGCCTCGCCGCCGGGCTGGACAAGGAAGGTGCCGCGGTCCCGGCCTGGCAGCGGCTGGGCTTCGGCTTCGTGGAGGTCGGCACCGTCACCGCCCTGCCCCAACCCGGCAACCCGCGACCGCGGCTGTTCCGCCTACCCGCGGATGAGGCCATCATCAACCGCATGGGGTTCAACAACGCCGGTGCCGCGGCCATGCAGGCACGCCTGACCCGACTGCGGGCGCGCGCCGTCCTCCAGGTGCCGCTCGGTGTGAACCTGGGCAAATCCAAGGTCACCCCGGCCGAAGGCGCCGCCGCGGACTATCGGGCGAGCTTCGAGCGACTCGCCGAGCTGGCCGATTACGTCGTGGTGAACATCTCCAGCCCGAACACGCCGGGCCTGCGGGACCTGCAAACGGTCGATGAAGTCCGGCGCATCGTCGATGCCATCCAGACCCCCAACCAGGCCATGAGCCGACCGCGCCCCCTACTGCTGAAACTCGCCCCGGACCTTGCTGACGCGGACGCCATCGCCTGCGCCCGGGCGGCCCTGGACGCGGGTTGCGCCGGCCTGATTCTGACCAATACCACAATCCGCTTCGCTGGATTGCGCAGCGCGACTGACGGCATGAGCGGCGGCCTGTCCGGCCGGCCGCTCCTGGCCCGCAGCACGGCCCTGCTCCAGACCGTGCGTCAGGCACTGGGTCCCGCGCCGGTGTTGATCGGCGTCGGCGGGATCATGGATGCAGCGGGCGCGCAGGCCAAACTGGCGGCCGGGGCGGACCTGCTGCAAGTCTACAGTGGGCTCATCTATGGCGGACCCGGTTGGGTGCGACGCCTCCTCGTTCGACTCGAGCGGGCCTAGTCAGGTGCTTCGTCCGAGTCTTGCCGGTCGGTAACGTCTCTCGTGAAGCGGCCTGACGTTCACGATCACGGCACCTCCGCCCCAGCGGCAGCCTGGAAGATGTGGAACCAGGTCTGCCGATCCAGGACGATCTGCTCGGACTCCAGCGCGTGGCGCACCCGGTCGATTCGACCGCTGCCGATCAGCGGCAGCGGTCGACTTGGGTGAGCCATGACCCAAGCATAAACCAGTTGCTCCAGGCTGCACCCGCCGACCGCCGCGGCCTCCTCTCCCAACACCTGCCGCAGCCGTTGGCTGCAGGCATCGTCGGCGCGCAACAGACGCCCACCTCCCAGACAGCTCCAGGCCATCGGAGTGATCCGCCGCCGCTGGCACAGATCCAGACTGCCGTCGGCGAAGGGCGCAAGCTGATAGGGCGAGATCTCCAGTTGGTTGGTCACCAGCGGAAACGGCAGCCGATCCTGCAACAACGCGAACTGATGCGGATTGAAATTGGACACCCCGAACCAACGGACCTTGCCCGCCGCGCGCAGGGTCTGAAAGGCCTCGGCGACCTGATCCGCGTCCAGCAGCGGATCCGGCCGGTGGATCAGCAGGAGATCAATGAAATCGGTCTGGAGGTTCGCGAGACTCCGGTCCACCGACGCGAGGATATGATCACGGCTCGTGTCATAGTGCTTGATGCGATGGTCAGGCCGTTCGGGCGATAACAGCCCGATCCCGCACTTGGTCACGACTTCAAGACGCTCGCGCAGCCCAGGTGCCTGCGCGAGCGCCTCACCGAAACAGCGCTCCACCCGATAGCCGCCGTAGATGTCCGCATGATCCACGGTGGTGATCCCCAGCTCCAACCCCTGCTCGATGAACGCGATGAGTTGGTGCCTGGTCAATCCCCAATCCATCAAGCGCCAATAGCCCATGACGAAGCGGCTGAAGTCAGGCCCCGCGGGACAGGTCGCAATGCGCGAGCACGACATAGGGCGATCCTCACACTGAAGGCGATGGCCGGATCGACCCGGCGGATCGATCCGCCAGAGCGACTCCCAACAGCAACAAGCCAGGAGCGAGCGGCTGCTGCGCCCTGCCTATGGCAAAATACCGTCTGCCGCTCCCAGACCGGGCCACGATGAGTCTGACCCCGCATGACCGATCAACCAGATATCCGTTTCGAATCGAGGCCGTTGCGACGCGTGACGGCCGCCGAGCGCAAGCGCCTGCGGGCGCTGACCGCCGGCGGCACTGATTCCCACCTGCTGACGATCCTGCGCGAGCGCCCCCCGTACGTCCGCTGTTTCCTGGCCTGGCACGACGACCTGATCATCGGCTGGAGTCTGGCACGCTGGTTCGCCCCATTCAAGGACTCACCGCGCAATGCACATATCAGCGTCTTTGTTGACCCGGACTGGCGTCGCCGGGGTCTGGGACGCCGCCTCATCGGGCAGGCGGTGGACTTCGCGGTGGCGCACCGGCTGACCGCCTGGGTCTATGCCGGCAACGCCGATCAACTGGCGTTCGCTCGCGGGTGCGAGCATCCCACCAGCATCGTGACCACTCCCTTTCCGTTGCGTTAGTGATGCGATTTGGTCAGCAGCTTGAAGATCTTGAAATTGATGATCCAGAAGCGGATGAATTGCCAGACCAGCGACCGGCGCATGTAGCGCGTTAAACCGGTCGGCATCGGTGGATAATAGGATTGTTTGTAGGGCTCTTTGTTCTTGGCGGGCATGTCATACCTCCGCTGGGTAAGGTGATCGCGGTTTCGTGGACGACCCGACCGGTCGTCGGAGCGACCGGCAGGCGCCACGAATGAGACCGGAATCCGTGCAGATCAATCCGGAAGGATCGACCAGCCGGGCTTGAGCTGCGCCTGGTAGAGAAAGACGTAGTGCAGAATCCACTTCATCCAGTGCCCGGCCAGACCGACCTCGCCGAAGGTCAGATCCATATCGCGGCCATAGTCCGGATAGGTCTCGTAGTCGGGTACGACCGGGAATACGGTCATGGTCGCGGCGCTGCCCTTGAAAATATGAGAGCCGGTGGAAGCGACGCAGGCGGCACCCATCTCGGCCATCGAGGCGGTGTGGGTTGGTCCCGTGGCCTTGCCGTTGAGCATATCCCGGATATTCTCGGCCACCGCTTTGCCGATGGCTGCCGAGGGCATGCCGGTACGCGGCGGCGCCGGGTTGATCGGCGTGCCGTTCGGACTACTCATCGGCTTGCTGATCAGGTGCGGCGGCGCAAAGGCGATGCCGACCGCGAAGACGTTCTTGTACTTCGGCGTCTCGTAGTACTTGGGCCAGTCGGCTTTGCTCCATTCCTCGAATGGCTTCGGATTATAGTCCGCGTCCACCTTCATGAATCCGTTGGGGGCGAACACCGCCGCGGTGATGTCACTGCCGTCATTACCGAAGGCTTTCAAACCGACCCCGGCGAAGGGTGGGATCAGCATCGCAAAATCGTAGTCCAACGTGTGGTAGGTTCCCTCCAGCGTCTCATAGTGGATCTTGTTGGGTTCGATCTTGTTGACCGCGGCGCGCGTGATCCAACTGATGCCGCGCTCGACCATCAGCGACTCGGCAAACACCTTGCCGTTGGTGATATAGCCGCCGCGTTTGATGTGGACGCCGCCCATCCCGAAGTCGCCGAGTTCGTACTCGTTGCTGATCCAGGTAATCTCGGCCTGATCGCGCACCCCCGCCTGACGCAGCGAATGGTCGACGTTGTAGATGTATTCGAAGGCTGCGCCCTGGCATGTGCACATACCGTGTCCAGTGCCCACGACGAAACGGCGTCGCGCGCCGGTCCTCATGGCCTGGATGTGTTCCTGCAACTGCGCGTTGGCTTCCACGGCGTGCTCGGCAGTACAAACCGAGACGGTATAGCCCCCCTCCGGCCCCAGACCGGGCGTGGCGCCGAAGTTGAGCTTGGGGCCGGTGGCGTTGACCAGGAAGTCATAATCGACGTCCTCGGTCCGGCCGGCACGGGCCGGGTCGGTATACTCGATCCGCACGAAGGGACGGCGGCGCTCTGCCGCGCCCTCGGGATGCACCGAAACCGCCTTACCCAGCAAAAACTCCACGCCGGCCTTCTGGTAGATCGGCCCGAGATCGAAGGTCACCTGGTCCGCGGTCATCTCGCCGCAGGCAACCCAGACATTGGACGGGATCCAGTTCCACTGCGGTTTCGGTGAGACCACCGTGACCTGATGTTGTTTGCCGACCCACATGGACAAATAGCGGGCCACGGTGTGCCCCGAGATACCGGCGCCGAGAATAACGATGCGTGACATCTTATGTACAGCCTCCTCGTTTGAGTTCGCGAGCCACGCTAGCAAGCCTGAGCAGGGCTGTCAAATACAGTATTTAAATGGTAGTCAATGACTTGCCCAGGGAATCAGCGCCGGCGCCGCGATCAGGCGCGCAGCGCGTCGTTCAAGTGGGGACCAATGAGCTCGAGCATCGCCTGATGGACCTTGAGGTTGCCGGCCACCAGATTGCAGGTGTCGAAATAGCGGGTACCGCCGCTCAGATCGGTCACGGTACCCCCGGCCTCGGTGACGAGCAAGGCCCCGGCCGCGAAGTCCCAGGGCGACAGGCCCAGCTCCCAGAAACCGTCGGTGCGCCCGGCGGCGACATAGGCCAGGTCCAGGGCGGCCGACCCGGGGCGGCGCAGGCCGGCGGTCGACAGCGTCAGGTCCTTGAACATACCCAGATAGGCATCGATGTGGCGCTGGTCGCGAAACGGAAACCCGGTGCCGATCAGCGCCCCGTCGAGCGACGGCCGACCGGCCACCCGCAGTCGCCGGTCGTTGAGCTGCGCACCCTCGCCGCGGGCGGCGGTGTAGAGTTCTTCGCGCAGCGGATCGTAAACAACGGCACACTCCAGTTGCCCACGCACCCGCAAGGCGATGGAGACCGAGAACTGGGGGAAGCCGTGCAGGTAGTTGGCGGTGCCGTCCAGCGGGTCGATCACCCATTGGTAGTCGCCTTGCCCCTGGGCGCCGCTTTCCTCGGCCAGGATCGCGTGGCTGGGGAAACGGGCCCGCAGTTCCTGGATAATGACCTGTTCGGCACTGCGGTCGACTTCGCTTACGAAATCGTTGCGGCTCTTGGTCTGGACCTTGACCTGGTCCAGGCGGTCGTAGTAACGAAGCAGCACCTTGCCTGCGGCACGGGCGGCGCGGATAGCGATATTCACGGTAGGATTCATGGCCGACACGATACCCCAAGGGACGTGCGGATCAAAGATTGACAATGTAGCCTGGTTCTGTAGAAGCTGAATACCCCATGGACGCGCAGACCGACATGACCCTGGCCCGCATTCGCTGCGTGCTGGTGGAGACCACCCATACCGGCAACCTGGGCGCTGCCGCGCGGGCGCTGAAAACGATGGGCCTGACCCGCCTGGAACTGGTGAAACCCCGCCACCCGCCCGATGCCGAGGCCCTGGCCCGCGCGGCCGGGGCCGATGACCTGCTGCAGCGGGCGGGAACGCATCAGGACCTGGTCGGCGCCCTCGGCGGCTGCCGACTGGTGATCGGCGCCAGCGCCCGGCAACGCACGGTGGAGTGGCCGCTGCTGGAACCACCCGCGGCGGCGCGCCTGCTGCTGGCCGAGGCCGCGGCGGGCGAGGTGGCCCTGGTCCTCGGGCGGGAGAGCTCGGGACTCACCAACGAAGAACTCGCCCGCTGCCACTATCTGGTGCAGATCCCGACCGACCCCGCGTTCAGTTCGCTCAATGTCGCCGCCGCCGTTCAGGTGCTGGCCTATGAAATCCGGCGTGCCTGGCGGGAGGGTCAGGGCGAGCACACCCGCGAGGAGCCGCGCGATCTGGCGACCGCGGAGGCACTGGACGCCTTCCACGAGCATCTGGCCCGGACTCTGGTGGAGATCGGCTTCCGTGATCCGGAGCAATCCAGCCGGCTACTGATGCGGTTGCGGCGCCTGTTCAACCGGGCGCGCCCCGACTGGATCGAAATCAATATCCTGCGCGGCATCCTCAGTGCCGCCCAGGGTCGCACAACCGCGCACCGTCCGGTCGCGGTGCACCAGGAGCAGGAGCCCAGTTAAGCGCATGTTCGACCAACTGCGAGAGGACATCGGAAGCATCTACGATCGCGACCCGGCGGCCCGCACCGGGTTCGAGATCCTGACGACCTATCCGGGGTTTCATGCCGTGCTGGCCCATCGGCTGACGCACACCCTGTGGGTGCATGACTTCAAGCTGCTCGCGCGGATGCTGTCGAATGTCGCGCGCCTCTTCACCGGGATCGAAATCCATCCCGGCGCGCAGATCGGCCGCCGCTTCTTCATCGACCATGGCATGGGCGTCGTCATCGGCGAGACGGCCGTGGTCGGTGACGACTGTACCCTCTACCACGGCGTGACCCTGGGCGGCACCAGTTGGCAGCCGGGCAAGCGCCACCCGACCCTTGGGCGCGACGTCGTCGTGGGTGCCGGCGCCAAGGTCTTGGGACCGATCACGATCGGCGACGGGGCACGGATCGGCTCCAACGCGGTGGTCGTCAAGACGGTACCCGCCGGCGCCACCGTGGTCGGCGTGCCCGGCCGCATCATCGAGCGCGAGCGGGATGCGGACCAGCGCCGCCGCGCCGATACCGCGGCCCGCATCGGTTTCGACGCCTATGGCGCGACCGTTGACGCCCCGGACCCGGTGGCCAACGCCATCAACCGCATGCTCGACCACATCCACCACATGGACGGCCGCATGGAGGCCATGTCACGCGCCCTGGAGGCCAACGGCATCATGCCGCACTTCGACCACGACGCCGACCTGGACGCGGTGGTGATCGACTCACCCAACCCGGAACCCCTGAAGCCCAATCCAAGTCATTAATTGATCAATGAGGTCGGGTAACGTAGGATGTATAGGGAAGACCCCCGGAGGGCGTGGAGCATGAGACTGACGACGAAAGGCCGCTACGCGGTCACTGCGATGCTGGACCTGGCCATCCATCACGGCCAGGGACCGACGGCGCTTGCCGACATTGCCCAGCGGCAGGGTATCTCCCTGTCTTACCTGGAGCAGTTGTTCGCCAAACTGCGACGTAACGGCCTGGTGACCAGTGTCCGCGGTCCGGGCGGAGGTTACAATCTGGCCCGCTCAGCCGGCGAAATCCATGTCGCTGAGGTCATCGTCGCGGTGGACGAGAACGTGGATACCACCCGTTGCGGCGGCGCCGGCAACTGCCAGGATGGTCAACCCTGCCTGACCCACGCGCTCTGGTTCGACCTGAGCAACCGGATCCAGGACTACCTGGAGACCATCACGTTGCAGGATCTGGTGAATCGGCGCGACTCCGCGGGCGACCGCACCCAGCCCTGCACCACGGTCGACATCAAGCTCGGGGTGGTGGCGGGCGGGCGCGCCGCCGCCCCGATCTGAGCAGCCGGTTCGACTTGTCTGGTCGGTTGCGCGGGCCCCGCGGCGGGTTGCCGCGCGGCCCCTACCCTTGCGAGTGCCCCTGCCTCCAGTACGGTGGAGGCGGGGCGGAGTTCGACATGAAGCTGCCGATTTATATGGACTATTCAGCCACCACCCCGGTCGATCCGCGGGTGGCTGAACGCATGTGTGCCTGCCTCACCACGGATGGCGTGTTCGGCAACCCGGCGTCACGCTCCCACGCCTTCGGCTGGGCGGCCGAGGAAGCAGTGGAAGATGCCCGCCGACAGGTCGCCGCATTGGTGAACGCCGATCCCAAAGAAATCGCCTGGACCTCCGGTGCCACCGAATCAGACAATCTGGCGATCAAGGGTGCTGCCCGTTTCTACCAGAAGCGCGGGCGCCACCTGATCACCGTCAAGACCGAGCACAAGGCGGTGCTGGACACCTGTCGCCAACTGGAGCGTGAGGGGTTCACGGTCACCTATCTCGACCCCGAACCGAACGGCCTGATCGACCTCAACAAACTGGAGTCGGCCCTGCGCGCTGACACCATCCTGGTCTCGGTCATGCACGTGAACAACGAAATCGGGGTGATCCAGGACATCGCCGCCATCGGCGAACTGACCCGCGCCCGCGGCTGCCTGCTGCACGTGGACGCCGCGCAGAGCACCGGCAAGGTCCGGATCGACCTGGACGCCATGCCGGTGGATCTGATGTCCTTCTCGGCCCACAAGACCTATGGTCCCAAGGGCATCGGCGCACTGTATGTGCGGCGCAAGCCGCGGGTGCGGATCGAGGCGCAAATGCACGGCGGCGGTCACGAGCGCGGTCTGCGTTCGGGCACCCTGCCCACCCATCAGATCGTCGGCATGGGCGAAGCCTTCCGCCTCGCCCGCCTCGAAATGGTGCAGGAGAACGCGCGGGTGCTGGCCCTGCGCGAACGGCTGTGGGATGGGCTCAAGGACCTGGATCAGGTTTTTCTGAACGGCGATGCGCAACACCGGGTCGCCGGCAACCTCAATGTCAGCTTCGCCTATGTGGAGGGCGAGTCGCTGATCATGGCGCTCAAGGATCTGGCCGTCTCTTCCGGCTCCGCCTGTACGTCCGCCAGCCTCGAACCCAGTTATGTCCTGCGGGCCATCGGCCGCGAGGACGAGCTCGCGCATAGCTCCATCCGCTTCACCCTGGGACGTTTCTCCACCGCGGACGAAGTGGACTATGCGATCACCAAGATCCGCACCCAGGTGGAGCGGCTGCGCGGACTCTCGCCGCTCTGGGAGATGTATCAGGACGGAGTGGATCTCAAGTCAGTGCAGT
Organism: uncultured Lamprocystis sp.; assembly: GCA_964470155.1. Taxonomy (GTDB): domain Bacteria; phylum Pseudomonadota; class Gammaproteobacteria; order Chromatiales; family Chromatiaceae; genus Thiodictyon. The sequence goes on from CAYYAY010000009.1 coordinate 113,657, forward strand.
GGGTTGGGCATTGACAGTCTGCTTTGGTTCGTGGTTTGCGCGGCAGGTAGATGACCGGGCGCAGGGTCGGGCTGAAAACCCGCACCTACACGAAAATCTGTCTGGATATCAGGTGCGAACGCTATACCAGCCTGCTGAGCGTCAGGCTGACGGCTGACCGCTCCTCAACATGGGGTGAAACGCAATGGCATACAGTGACAAGGTTCTGGACCACTACGAGAACCCGCGCAACGTGGGCACCTTCGACAAGGATGATCCCAACGTCGGTACCGGCATGGTCGGGGCACCGGCCTGCGGGGACGTGATGCGCCTGCAGATCAAGGTCAATGACCAGGGTGTCATCGAGGACGCCCGCTTCAAGACCTACGGCTGCGGCTCCGCCATCGCCTCCAGCAGCCTGCTCACCGAGTGGGTCAAGGGCAAGACCCTGGACGAGGCACGGCAGATCAAGAACCAGGACATCGCCGATGAATTGGCCTTGCCGCCGGTCAAGGTCCACTGCTCCGTGCTGGCGGAAGATGCGATCAAGGCGGCCATCCACGACTACGCCGCCAAACGTAAGCCGGAGTAATCGCCATCCGGTTCTCCGGCCCCAGGCGCCGGCATTGCAAAAATGGACACCAGAGGACACCTTGCGCTTGCGTTCGCGCTCCCAAAGGGCCTAGCATTTCCCCATCCTGCAACCCGCGGCCCAGGGGTCGCGTCGTTGCTCATTGGGATCGACCCGCGAAAGACACGCCCATGGCCATCTCCCTGACACCCGCTGCCGCCGCCCATGTCGCCCGCTTCCTCGCGCAACGCGGCACAGGCGTCGGCGTCCGCTTGGGCGTTCGCACCTCCGGCTGTTCGGGGATGGCCTACCGCCTGGAGTTCGCGGATGCACTGGAGCCGGACGATCGAGTCTTCGAAGACCAAGGAATCAAGGTGATCGTCGACCCCAAAAGCCTGGTTTATCTCGACGGGACCCAACTGGATTTCGTTCGGGAAGGCTTGAACGAGGGATTCCGGTTCAACAACCCCAACGCCAAACATGCCTGCGGTTGCGGCGAGAGTTTCAACGTCTAGCGAGGCATCCGTGCGGTGAATTTTGCCATGCTGGACTTTTCCAAGAACTATTTCGAGCTGTTCGAGCTGCCGCTCGGCTTCACCGTGGACGCCAAGCGCCTGGCCGAGCGTTATCGCACACTCCAGGCGGTCACCCACCCGGATCGCTACGTGGTCGCGGCGGATCATGAAAAGCGGGTGTCGCTGCAGGCGTCGACCCAGGTCAATGAGGCCTATTGCACCTTGAAGGACCCCCTCGCCCGCGCCCGCTACCTGCTGTCCCTGCACACCGGCGACCCCGGGACCGACAGCGAAACCAGCAAGGATGGCGCCTTCCTCATGGAGCAGATGGAGTTGCGCGAGACGCTCGCCGAGGCCCAAAGCAGCCCCAATCCCCATGCCGCGGTGGCCAGGGTACTGACCCATCTGGCCGAACAGAGCGCGGCACTCGACAAGGAACTGGCGGGACTGTTCGCGGACCCGACGCCGGCCAATCTGGCGAGCGCCCGCGAGATCGTCCGCAAACTTCAGTTCCTGGACAAATGTCGTCGCGACGCGGAGGACCTGGAAGGGCTGATCGATGGCCGATATTAGTGACGAATCCATCCGCCACTGAACACCGTGCCGCGTTCAGCGGCGGCCGGGATGGCTTACCCGCAACATCCGTAAACGCGCAGACGAGACCCGATGCCACTGTTACAGATCGCTGAACCCGGTCAGTCGGCCGCCCCCCATCAGCACCGGCTGGCCGCGGGCATCGATCTGGGGACCACCAACTCGCTGGTCGCCACCGTGCGCAGCGGCGTCGCCGAGACTCTGCCGGACGCGCAGGGCCGCCATCTCCTGCCCTCCGTGGTGCACTTCAGCGCCGCGGCGCCGCCGGTGGTCGGATACCGTGCCCAAGCAGCCGCCCTGGATGACCCGCTCAACACCATCGCGTCGGCCAAGCGGCTGATCGGGCGCGGTCTCGCGGAGGTCAAGCAACTGGGTGGTCGCCTTCCTTACGTCTTCGTGAACCCGGACGCGGCCGTACCGCGCATCCACACGGCAGGCGGCGATCTGACCCCCGTGGAGGTCTCGGCCGAGATCCTGAAGACCCTGGCGCAGCGCGCGCAGGACACCCTGGGCGGCCCGCTGGCCGGGGTAGTCATCACCGTGCCCGCCTATTTCGACGACGCCCAGCGTCAGGCCACCAAGGACGCGGCGACCCTGGCCGGGCTCAAGGTCTTGCGACTCCTGAGCGAACCGACCGCCGCGGCGGTCGCTTACGGCCTGGATCATGTGGCTGCCGGGGCGGCCGAGGGGATACACGCAATCTATGACCTGGGCGGCGGCACCTTCGACATCTCCATTCTGCGTCTGACCCGCGGAGTCTACGAGGTACTCGCCGCGGGGGGCGATTCCGCCCTGGGCGGCGACGATTTCGACCGCATACTGGCCCAATGGGCGTTAGAACAGGCCGGCGTCAACGATGGCGCCGACCACCGGACGCTGCGTCAGGCGATGCAGGCGGCCTGCACCGCCAAAGAGCAACTGAGCAGCGCACCGACCGCGGACCTGGTGCTCAACCTGCCGGATGGCCGCCAATGGTCCGCCACCCTGGACCGGGCCGCGTTCGCGGCCCTGATCGACCCGCTGATCGACCGGTCACTGGCCGCCTGTCGGCACGCCCTGCGCGATGCGCGGGTGAGCGTGCCGGAGGTGGACGCGGTCGTCCTGGTCGGCGGTTCCACCCGGGTCCCGCGGGTCCGCGAGCGGGTCGCGGCCTTGTTCGGTCGGCCGCCGCTGGCCAACATCGACCCGGATCGCGTGGTCGCCATCGGCGCCGCCATCCAGGCGGACCTGCTGGTCGGCAACCGTCCGGGGGACGACCTGCTGCTGCTGGACGTGATCCCGCTCTCGCTCGGCATCGAGACCATGGGCGGATTGGTGGAACGGCTGATTCCACGCAACAGCACGATCCCGGTCGCACGTGCCCAGACCTTTACCACCTTCAAGGACGGCCAGACCGCCATGGCGATTCATGTCCTCCAGGGCGAGCGTGACCTGGTGGACGACTGCCGGTCGCTCGCGCGCTTCGAGCTGCGCGGCATTCCGCCGCTGGTGGCCGGCGCGGCGCGCATCCAGGTCAGCTTCGCGATCGATGCGGACGGACTGCTGCGGGTCGCCGCGAGCGAGCTGACCAGCGGGGTCACGGCGCGCGTGGAGGTCAAACCCTCCTATGGCCTGACCGACGGCGAGATCGCCGCCATGCTGAGCGACTCCCGGCAGCACGCCGGCGAGGATCAGCTCGCCCGGCGCGTGCGCGAGGAACGGGTGGAGGCGCAACGGGTCCTCGAATCGCTGCGTGCCGCGCTCACGCGCGACGGCGATGCCCTGCTGGACACCGCTGAACGCGCCCGGATCGAAGATGCCATGACCGCGCTGGCCGCCACCCTGAACAGTGTCGATGCCAAACGCATCGGCGATGCCCGCCGTGCGCTGGAACAGGCCTGTGCCCGGTATGTGGAGCGACGCATGAACCATAGCATCCAGTCGGCGATGGCCGGGCAGCGGGTCGATGCATTCGAATAAGCGACATCAAGCCCATGCCTAATTTGATCTTTCTGCCCCATGAGAGCATTTGCCCGGAGGGCGCCGTGATCACGGTCGAACCGGGTGTCAGCATCTGCGATGCCGCGCTGGCCGAGGGGATCGAGATCGAGCACGCCTGTGAGCGCTCCTGCGCCTGCACCACCTGCCATGTGATCATCCGCGAGGGCTTCGATTCACTGGCCCCGGCCGATGAACTGGAGGAGGATCTCCTTGACAAAGCCTGGGGTCTGGAGCACGAATCACGCCTGAGCTGTCAGGCCCTGGTGGGTGCTGCGGACCTGGTGATCGAGATCCCGCGCTATACCATCAACATGGTCTCGGAACGGCGGTAGAGGGTTTTCGGTTTTTCGTTTTTCGTTTTTCGTTAGAGCTTATCAAGCAACAGCTTACGAAAAACGAGAAACGAAAAACCAACAACGACTATAGGCGAGGTCATCCGATGGAACTGAAGTGGACCGACACGCGGGAGATCGCCATCGCCCTGGACGAGGCGCATCCGACAGTCGACCCGCGTTACCTGAACTATGTGGACCTGCGCGTCTGGATCGAATCGCTTGCAAAGTTCGCGGACGACCCGGCACGGTGCGGTGAAAAGATCCTGGAGGCCATCCAACTGGCCTGGATCGAGGAGCGCGAATAATCGCGCCCCCGCCGGTGCCGTGAACCGGTCAGCACTGCTCCCAGGGCAGACCGCGGAAACGCCAGCCGCCCTGGCTGCTGCGGTGGTGGTGCTCGTCCAGATCGCCCTCGAACCCCTCGTCCACATGGTAGACCGCACGCAGCCCGTCCTTCATCAGGACCTTGCCGGCCTCCAGCGAGCGCTTGCCGCTGCGGCAGATCAGGATCACCGGGGCGCAGGGGCTGTCCGGGTCGCAGACCGCCCCGCCCAGGAGCAGCTTGCGAATTTCCGTGGTGAAATGCGGGTTGACGGTCCAGTCCGGCTCGTCGATCCAGGGCACATGCACCGCCCCCTTAGGGTGGCCCACGAACAGAAACTCCATGGAGGAGCGGATATCAACCAGGACCGCCTGGGGATGTTCTTCCAACATCCGCAGTGCCTCCTGCGGGCTCAAGCCTTTTGGGTGTTCGTCACTCACGCGGGGTTACCTCGATTGGTGGTCGTTATCATGCAGCGTCAGACGCGCCCGGAACCCGCGGCGCGAGGCGGACAGTGTAGCAAGCAGCGGCCGCTACGGGTCGCGTCACCGCACGGGCGATCCGGATGAAGGCGAAACAACTGAGCCGCTGGCGCCGCCTCCGGGTCAGGGCAACCGACGGCATGGCCCGCGCCCTGGCGCAACTGACAGCACGTCTGCCGCTGTCGCTGATCCATCGGATCGGCGCCGCCGTCGGCTGGGTGTTTATCCATTGGCCCAACCGACAACGGCGCAACGCTCTGATCAACATCGGACTCTGCCTCCCGGAACTGAGCCCGCCGGAGCTCATCAGGCTGCGCGACCGCAACCTGGTGGAGTTCGGCAAAACCTATCTCGAGATCGGTCACCTCTGGCTGCGCCCGATCGACCAAGTGCACGCCCTGGTGCGCGAGGTGCGCGGAGCGCAACTGCTGCAGCGGCAACCCGGTAAGGGCCTGATCGTCCTCTCACCGCACCTGGGCGCCTGGGAACTGGCCGGCCTGCATCTGGCCCGCCAGGGTCCGACCGCCATCTTCTATAAACCCCAGCGCTATCTCGACGACCTGATCCTCGCCGCGCGCCGCCGCAGCGGCGCCGAGCTGGCGCCCATCACGGCCCGCGGGATCCGGGTCCTGGTCCAGGCCTTGGAGCGCGGCGACTATGTCGGCGTGCTGCCGGACCAGGAACCCAAGGAGAACAAGGGTGCCTGCTTCGCTCCCCTGTTCGGCATCCCCGCCTTTACCATGCTCCTGGTGCAGCGGCTCGCGCGACGCACCGGCGCCCCGGTCATTTTCATGTTCGCGGAGCGCCTGCCGGGCGCTGCCGGCTTCCGGATGCACTGCCTCCCCGCCCCGGAGGGCATCGACAGCGCGGACGAGCTGACCGCCGCGACCGCCCTCAACCGCGGTATCGAGCAGTGCGTGCGGACCTGCCCCGAGCAATATGTCTGGCCCTACAAACGCTTCCGCCGCCGACCGGACGACCGGCCCGGCCTCTACGACGGTCCACTGAGCGATGCCGGCATGCTGCCGCTCATCGCGCGCCGACGTTCGGTTTAAGGCGATTTCCAGCCATCGCCTAATTGAGCGACTGATAGTAATCCATCAGGATCCGCGCAACCTCCGGGCGGGAGAACTCGGGCGGCGGAGCAATCCCGCTGCCGAGCAGTTCGCGCACCTTCGTGCCTGAGAGGAGCACGAAGTCGTCCTTGGTGTGGTCCGGAGCCTCACACATCATCACGACCCGGTTGAGCTTCTTGGAGTAAGCCGTGTGGTCGGCCTTGAAGATCTCGATCGCCAGAGCGCCGGGCGGGACCTCGTCCGCGAAGATGGTCTGGGCATCGAACGCGCCGTAGTAGTCACCGACACCGGCATGATCGCGGCCAATGATGAAGTGAGTGGCACCCATATTCTGGCGGAAATAGGCATGCAGAACGGCCTCGCGCGGACCGGCATAAAGCATGTCGAAGCCGTAACCGGTGACCATGGCGCTGTTCGGGGCGAAGTACAGATCCACCATCTTGCGGATGGCCGCGTCGCGCACCGGGGCCGGGATGTCGCCGGGCTTGAGCTTACCCAGAAGCATGTGAATGACCAGGCCGTCGCAGTTCAGCCGCTCCATTGCCATGTGGCACAGTTCCTCATGGGCCAGGTGCATGGGATTGCGCGTCTGGAAAGCGACCACACGCTGCCAACCGCGTTCGGCAATGGCGTTGCGGATCTGCACCGCGGTACGGAAAGTATCCGGAAAATCGTGCTGAAAGTAGGAAAAGTGCAGCACCTGGATCGGCCCTGAAACAGCAACGCGCCCCTGGCCGTGGAAGGCGGCAACGCCCGGGTGTTGCGGGTCCTGGGTGCGATAGACCCGCTCGGTCAGCTGCGCCATCTGGGCATCGCTGACCGTCTCGACCGCCTCCACTTCCATGATTGCCAGCACCGGATTGCCTTCCATGTTGGGATCACGCAGCGCAATGCGCCGGGCGTCGCCGATCAACGCGGCGCTCTCCAGCAGGCAGAGCACCGGCACCGGAAAGAACAGGCCGCGCGTGGTGCGCATGGTCTCGGCCACGCTGACTGCATCGGCGACATTCATGAACCCCGGCAGCGGACTGAAATAGCCGGCGCCAAGCATGACCGCGTTGCCGGCGGTCTGAGAACTGATCACCACCGACGGCAGCGTCGCGGCCTGGCGCATCAGCGCGTGATGCTGGTCCGGGTCGTAGACGAACAAGGGTTGCAAAGCGTCGGAACCCACGGGTTTGATCATCGACTTTCGCCTCTCTCGGCTCTGGCTCCACCGGCGCGCGGCACCGGTCACGCGGGGCGGAAGCGACTAATGGTTCGGGATCGGATGGCGCGCGGAATGCGCACGGCGGCCGGAACCTGGAGCTGCCGTCGGCGGCTCCAGGTCGGCGTCAACGCGGGTGAAACCTTACCACGGTCCTGGATTGAGGCTACAAAGGTTGTCTTTATGGGGACAACAGAAAACTGTCGGGCAGGATCACACCCGTAACAAATGTTGCCGATAATGCTTCAGCTCGGCGATCGACTCGCGGATGTCGTCCAGTGCCTGGTGTTTGCCGGTCTTCTTGAAGCTGTTCGCGATCTCCGGCGCCCACCGCAGGGCGAGTATCTTCAGCGTACTCACGTCCAGATTGCGGTAGTGACAATAGGCATCCAGACGCGGCATACAGCGTGCCAGGAAGCGGCGGTCCTGGCAAATACTGTTACCGCACAAGGGTGAAGCGCCGGCGGGCACCTGCCCGGCCAGGAAGGCGAGCGTCTCCGACTCCGCCCCGGCCTCGTCCCAGGGGGAAACCCGCACCCGATCCAGCAACCCGGAGGCGCCGTGGTGACTGCGGTTCCACTCGTCCAGATCGGCCAGAACTTCCTCCGGCTGATGGACGGCGATCACCGGGCCTTCGGCCAGGATGCGCAGATCCTGATCGGTCACCACGGTGGCGATCTCCAGGATGCGGTCGGTGAAGGGGTTGAGACCGGTCATTTCAAGATCCAACCAGATCAGGTTTTGTTCGCTCATAGCCATTGCCGGATTCCTTGTTATTCGCCGCGGCGGGCGCCAGCCTCGCAGTGTACCAGCGGCCGGCCGTGCGCCGCGCCCGGTCAATCCCTACAATGGGCAAATCAACCCGACTGGAGCCAAGTCATGATCACACGTCGTCGCTGCATCGCCCTGGCGCTTCCCTGCACCCTCGCACTGGCCGTCCCGCTGCCGGTTCCGCTGGCCGCCGACACACCGGCGCCTCAGGCCGCGGCCGCCCCCGGCGGTACTGACGCGCTCTATCAGGAGCATTGCATCAAGTGCCACGGCAGTGAGGTCTATACCCGCGCGGACCGCAAGGTGACCTCCCTGGACGGTCTGGGCCGCCAGGTTCGGCGCTGTGAGACCGCACTGAGCCTGCGCTGGTTCGACGAGGACATCGATGAGATGACGAACTTCCTGAACGACCGGTTCTACCACTTCAAGCCGGGCTCCTGATGCCGCGGCGGCGGCTGTCGGAACGACAGGTCCAGCGGATTCGGACGATCCAGGAGCGGCGCCGTCAGCATTTGGCCGACCGCGCCGAGACTGCGCTGGATACGATGTGCGACGCGATCCCCGCGGAAGCCCCGCCGCGGTCCGGACGGGTGGTGGTACGCCACGGCGCCAACCTGGCGGTGGAGGACGCGGACGGGCGCATCACCCACTGCCTGGCGCGCCGCAACATCGGCCATCCGGTCTGCGGCGACCAGGTGGTCTGGCAGGACACCGCGGACGGCCAGGGCGTAGTCACCGCCATCCAGCCCCGCCACTCGGTTCTGAGCCGTCCGGACTACGGCGGCCATGACAAGCCGCTGGCCGCCAACCTCACGCGTCTGGTGGTGCTGATCGCCCCTGAACCGGATCCCAGCGGCTACCTGATCGATCAATACCTGGCGGCGGCTGAACTGATCGGCGTTCAGGCGTTGATCGTGGCCAACAAGATGGATCTGCTCGACGCCCCGGCCGAGGCCGCGTTTCGGGCGCGCTTCGCACTCTACCGGGCGATCGGCTACCCGATCCTCTGGACCAGCCTGCGGCAACCGGCGACCCTGGACGCGCTGATCACCGCCCTGGCCGACCAGACCAGCATCCTGGTAGGTCAGTCAGGCGTCGGCAAGTCATCGCTGGTGCAGACCCTCCTGCCGGACCTGGACATCCAGATCGGCCGTTTGTCCCAGGCCACCGGACTCGGCCGTCATACGACCTCGACCGCGACCTGTTACCGGCTGATCGGCGGCGGCTTCCTGATCGACTCGCCGGGGGTGCGCAGCTTCCGCCTGGGCGCCATCGACCGTGAAACACTGCAACGGGGATTTCGCGAATTCGGTCCCCACCTGGAGTGCTGCCGCTTCGCCGACTGTCGGCACGACCGCGAGCCCGGCTGCGCCATCCGCGCGGCGATCGATGCGGGCGAGATCGCGCCTGAACGGCTTGCCAATTTCCATCACCTGGCTGCCGGGCTGGGTCCGGCCTGGGCCTGAATCCGGCAATTGCTCACGCCAAGACGCCGAAATACTTAAGGTGGCACCATGGCCTACTGGCTCTTCAAGTCCGAACCGGACGCCTTCAGCATCGACGACCTGGCGGCCCGGGCCGCCGCGGGCGAGCCCTGGGACGGGGTGCGCAACTATCAGGCACGCAACATGCTGCGCGATCAGATGCGCATCGGCGACGGCCTGCTCTTCTATCACTCCAACTGCCGGGTGCCCGGCGTAGTGGGGCTCGCGGAGGTGTCAAGTGACCCCTATCCCGACGCCACCGCCTTCGACCCGCGGGCACACTACTTCGACGCCAAGAGCGACCCACACAACCCGCGCTGGTATCTGGTGGAGATCCGCTACCTCCGCCACCTGACGCGGACCATTGCGCTGACCGAATTGAAAGACCACGCGGACGGTCCCCTGGCCGGCATGCCCCTGGTCCGCCGCGGCAACCGGCTCTCGGTGATGCCGGTCACGGCGCAGCAATGGGCCTTCATTCTGGGGCTGGAATAGTCGTAGGGTCCGCTGTGCGGACCGTTATGGAATGCCTATAGGGGCGCTGCAAGGTCGCGATCTTTAGTGCGGACCGACAACCAAATCGCAATCCCGGCCAACGGCGTGCGTACTTCCAGCCCTGACGGTGTCAGGCCAGGATGGCCTGACTAAGCACCCGGCAAGCCCGAGTGGCCGGAATCTTGATCGAGGCCGCTCGTCAGACTTCCGCCACAGGGCCGCGGCGGAAGGTCTGTCCGGAACGATGGTCAAGACCCCCGCCGCCAAACCTACTCGAAATCGTAGTGGATGATATCCTTCACCCGCTGACAGATCTCGCGACCGTAGTCGGTCCACAGGCCCTGACCCCAATACCGGTAACAACTGGTCTGGGAGGCCATCAGGTGGAAGAGCGCGTTGCGGTAGCGCGGATCATCGGTAGGCGTTCCGGGCTTCAGGACCTTTTCATAGAACAAGGCACTGGCCTCTTCCATCGGCCCAAGCACGTTATCATAGCCCTGCACCCAGGACAGGCTGTTGGTCCAGCTGCCGCCGTCCATATGGAAACGGCCGTCTTCCTGCTTCAGGTCCGCGATGACTTTCGCCAGCACCTCCGGACCGTCACCGGGCTTCATACGTGCCCAGATGCGGTCATGGAAGATCGGCTGAACCACCGGGAAATCAGACTCCTTGATGCCCAGCGCAAACAGATGCTCCAGATACTCACTGGCGTTCATCATGGCCACATCCCCATGGCTGGACGCCCGCGCCACCTCCATGAACTTGCCGGGGAACTCGTTCATCATGACGCCGCCGTTCTCACCATCGGCGATTTGCGTCACCAGCGGCGGAATGGAGTGACCGGCCAATTCGACGCGGGACAGACTCTGCGCCTCATACCAAGGCTGCATCTGGGCGACCAGCTTGGTATCCGAACCCTGCGTCTTGATGATGGCGATGATGCTCGCGGTTTCGCCCTTGGAATTGGTGCAGACCAACCGGTGGGGAATGTGCGGACGCTCCGGATTGCGGCCGTTACCGACTTGCACGACCGAGTGTTCCTGGATCAGCACCCATTGGAAGCCACAGTCGACCAGTGTCTTGACATAGGCATAAGCGACCTCCGGATGATTGGGCAGCGCCATCTCGGAGGGCGAGAAACCGCGCATCCGCTCCAGCGCCTCCCAGCCGAAGATGGCGGCGAAATGATGCTGGAAAGCGCGCACATGCAGCTTGAAATCCTGCACCGGGGTGGAGGGCGCCACCGCATGACCCCATGGCATCCCGAGCCATTCGATGCAGCGATTGTAGTCCGGGTTGCAGGTGATGTTCTTGAGTGCATCGATGACGTGGTTCTCACCCATCTTGCGCAACCCGTGCAGCAGGGTGCCGGAGTATTCCAGCATACAGCGGGGCGACTTGCCCTCGCCCACCAACTGCGGGACGAACTCGCCCATCCGCTTGTAACACCAGACGAAGGCCCCGGCATTGTAGTTATCCCCGATCCCCTGATTTTCCATCATGTATTGGAGATTACTGATCAGCGTGGCGGTGCGCAGATCGCCGCCGCCCGCGGGGATCAGCGGCTGATGCTGGTGCAGCGCGATGGCGGTCGCCGCGCGCACCTTGCTGAAGTCGATACCGCCGTGCTTGGCGAACAGGGGCTTGGCCCGTGCGGCAGTCACGACCTGATTGACCAAAGGCTCCTGGCCGCAGATATTCGGCAAATCGCCGATATACTCGGGTAATGGGTTCATTTTTTTAGACTCCTATTGGTGGTCCCGGCACGGCCGGGGACGGAGGACCGGGCCTGCGCGGACAGCCGCAGGCGTTCGGTCCGGGATCATGTTGTTATCGTTCGGATGGATCAGTCCAGCAAAGGGCTGTCAGTGCTCCGCTTGGGTTGGAACACTGTCTCGGCAGCCTGTCCGTGGCCCAAGGACAACCCACAGTCCCCGTGGGAGCGGCCTCCGGCCGCGATGCAGAGTAGCGGCACGCAGAAGTTCACGGCGCCCCATCGCGGCCGGAGGCCGCTCCCACAAAGAATGATACCCAAGGCCGCTCCCGAAGACGATTCGTCCTGAATCAATCACGCTCGCTTGGAGCCGCCAAGGCGGCTGCCGGGGCGGACGCCGAAATCGGCAGCGCCGCACCCGCCAGGCTCGTCTCCGGATCACCCACATCCGCGGTATCCAGGTCCGGAAGGTCCGCGAACGTCAGCACACCGGCGCCATGCTCCGGCGCCTCCTCTGCGGGCTGCTCGGCCGCCAACTCCGCGGTGGCGGTGGTTTCAGCCCCCCCGGCGCTGTCCGCGGCGGCCGCCGCCGGGTCGATCCCGATCCGCGCGAGAACATCCCGCACCGCCTGGAGGTCCGCCTCCGCCCGCGGCACCCAGGCCTCGCCCCAATACAGGTTGCAACTGGTCTCGGCCCGCAGCAGCCGCCACAGGGCCTCATCGAGCGCCGCCATCCGCGGCCCCTCGGTGACTCCGTGCTCACCCGCGTACCACCGGGCATCGTGCACGACCTTGCTGAGCTGCGCATAAGCCGCCAGCGTCGCCTTCTGCGCATCGGACCCGGTCCATTGAGTGAAATCCCGGCCATGATGCCAACCGGTGTTCCAGGCGCCGGTACGCACCTTGACCTCCCCGTGCACCCCGTGGACATTGAGATAATCGCTGATGAAAGTCGGCGATATTCCGGCCGTACCGGCGCGCACCCGCTCCAGCAGCGGGAGATAGAAGGCCGTCCAATAATTGGCCCCCTCGGTCACATTGCGGAACCAGCCACCGTTCTCCCCGTCGGTGCAGGTCGTCACCAGCGGCGGGAAGTCGCACCACTTGGTACGCTCCGCCACCTCGGCAAGGAACCAGTCCAGTTCCATACCCGACTCCTGCGCATCGGACAAATCGCGGTCACGCACGATGACCGTGATCTCGGCATCGCCGTAACGCGCCAGGTGCGGCCGATAGCGCAGCTCCTGCCAACTCATGTCGGTCACCGGCTCGATATGCTCGCTGTCGACCAGGACATAGCGGTAACCGCTGGCGCGCAGCAGCGGGATCAACTCCATCGAGAACCCCATCTCCGGCGGCCAGAACCCCTGGAACCGCGGACGCCACAGCAGGTGATGCGCGATCCCGAGCCAGCGCTGCAAGTGCTCCTTGCGGTCCGCCGCCGGGATCAGCGGCAACACCGGATGGTAATAACCGGTCCCCAGCACCTCGAACAAATCCTGGTTCTGGAAGTGCCACAGCAAGGCCCCGCAGTCGACGATGCCGTAGACCCGCTCCTGAAAGACCGGATCCGACAAGGTTTCGAGCAGGGTGCCGGACAGCGACAAATGGACCCGCGCCAGGGCCTCGTGGCCCCACAGGACACGCGGGATCCGGTCCATGGCGAACAGAATCTCCTTGGCCTCCCAGGGCTGATGCTCCAGCAGATCCTGCAAATTACCGGGCGGCTGATGGAGATTGAGCACAAGCGCGTGGTGAGCAATCATCGGAAAGACCCCGCAACGGTTGAGACAGCGTCGCAGCATACCTAAAGTGGACGCGGATCTGTAGGGTCCGCTGCGCGGACCAAGGCCCTCGCCGACAGCGCAGCCGCCGAACTGATGATCAAGGCCCACATCACCAGACTCTTTCAATACGACTCCGGAGCGCCGGCCATGCCAAACGTCATCATCGACCCAGACAGCCGCTCGCTGCACCAGCGTTTCGCCCTGATCCACGCCCCGCGCCGCACCCGCGCCCGCTATCCCGAGGGCTCCGTCACCCTGGCCGCCGACGAAGCCGCCGCCCGCGCCGGCGCGGACGCCGGACGCAATCTCTATCCGGCCGAGGTCTATGGCCCATCCCGATCGTCGGAAGGCCAGCGCATCTACTATCTGCTGCGCTGGCTCACCTAGGTCTCAGGTGCTTCCCAGGAACAAAGATCCCGACTGCGCATGCCTGCAAGATTCATAGGGGCATGGCCAACTTTGGGGCAACTGTAGGGGCGACTGTAGGGGCGACTTCAGTCGCCCCCACCCGTCGGCAGATCCTTTCCCGGAACTCATTTCAATCCAATGACAAGACCAACGCCGCCCAGCGGTCTTGATCGTCAATCCAGTCCGCCGGATGCGCTTCGCTGTAGGATGCGGTGAGGCACGAACCGCATCGTTTCCGATCTCACAACTCGGAGGATTCACCAGCTTACAATTCGGATGTCCGGTCAGGTGCCGCTCGGCCCGGAAAATCGACTGCCGGTCGCCTGAAGAGTACACATTGGATTCACAAAACCTATCTGAATTTCAACCATTCGAGAGAGCATTACCACGGTGGGTTGACGAATCATCTGACATGATTTAGTCTTCGCTAAGTGTGCACGATAGCAAGGGGTAGAGGTATAGAAGGACACAGAGCCGACGGGAAGAGTAGCGATGCTGGGACCAATCGGTCTAGCGCCACCTTGAATGAAACTCTCTGCCCCGTCTGCGGTGGGCCGGCTCAGCTCAAGCGGGTCACCAAAGCCTTCGGCCGCGGTGATGACCTTTTCGTTATTGAAGATATCCCTCTGATCGTCTGCCGAAACTGCCATGAGCAATATATCGCTGCGGAAACGCTACGAGAAATTGAGCAACTTCGCGAACGGCAACAGCATCACGCTCGAATGATCCAGGTCGAGCGGTTTGCGGCGCGGAAATCACCTTAACGATCGGTCGTCCCTCCGCCATCAACAGCCCCCGAATCCGACCATCACCGCCCATGAACAACCAGAATCTGATCGCCCTCGGCTGGGACACCTGGTTTGCAGAGCAAGCGAGTGCCCAGTGTGATCCGGCCGCCGCGGTCGCCCGGGTTGCAGCGGTAGACCGCGACCAGTTGCTGCTGCTCGACGCATCCGGGACGTTCCGCGCCAGGTTCGCCGGGAAGTTCCTGTATGACTCGGCGTCGTCCGCGCAGTTGCCTTGTGTGGGCGACTGGGTCCGCGTGGAGAAATCCGCGGCCGATCAGTGCGGACTGGTGCACGGCCTCCTGGCGCGAAAGACCAGCCTGCGGCGCAAGGCCGCCGGTGAATCGGTCGAGGTCCAGATGATTGCGGCGAATGTCGATGTCGTCATCGTTGTGCAGTCCTGTCACTACGATTTTAATCTCAAGCGTCTGGAGCGCTACCTGGTGATGGCAAGAGACGGTGGGGCGACGCCTTGCATTCTACTCACCAAGACCGACCTGGTGGAGCCCGCGGTGGTGGCCGCCCAGGTGGAGCAGATCCGCAGTGCCGGCATTGATGCGCCGGTGCTGACGCTCAGCCAGCAATTCCCGGCGAAGTAGCAGGCTATAATAAAAACAACGACCTACGACTTG
>CAYYAY010000010.1:0-123500 GCA_964470155.1 uncultured Lamprocystis sp.
GGACCCTACAGGTCACGGTGTTACCGTAGGGTCCGCTGTGCGGACCGTCCGCGGCTGAAGCCTTGGATTCCAAACGGGTCTTTTCTGATGTTGATGGATCACTGTTCCACGGAGCGAGCTTTGGCGAAACCGCGGCTGAATCTGCCCGAGATCGAGTCATCCCTGCGCGCGGTGCAGCGGGATTTTGCGCGGATCAATGCCACCCTGGACAGCCCGCGCGACCCGCTGCGGGACGAGGTGCTGGATAACCTGCTGGCGGGTTACGAATACGTCGACGCGCTGCTTGCGGCGGAGGTGGACCCGTTCGCGCTCGGCAACTCCAAACATCTTTTGCAGCTCAATTACCTGGTGCTTTGCGGTACCCGCGATCTGGTCTATGAGGAATGTGCCCGGCATGTTCGCGAAACCGAGCAGCGCTATTACGATGACACCAACCCCGGCGGCGCGCGCGCCTTCATGAACGCCATGGCCGACCAACGCGGCAAGGGCGTCTGGCGGCGCGCGGCCGGTGCCTATATTCAGATGCTCTCGGCGCCCCAACTCTTCATCGAGGGCAATCATCGTACGGGGGCCCTGGTGATGAGTTGCCTGCTGTGTCGGGAAGGTCACCCGCCATTCGTGCTCACGGTCGGCAACGCCAAGGCCTATTTCGACCCGTCCACGGTTGTCAAGGGCTGCCGCAAACGCAGTCTTCATGCGCTCATGGCGATCCCGAAACTGCGCAAGTGTCTTGCCAAGCTCATCGAAAAAGAGGCGGATCGACGCTTTTTGGCGCCGGTAAGGTAGTGAACGGCTCCTTTACTCAAAAGCGCACCTTCAGCGTCGCGCCCGCAAAGGGTGCCGTGGCGTAATCCGTATCCGCCAGTGTGTCGCCCTGAGCGTCTTCCAGTCGCAGATTGCCCGCCGTCTTGGCCCCGGCGATCAGGCTCAGGTTGACGAAGCGCCCGAGGGTGCGTGCGACGCCCAGGTAGACCGGAATGGATCTGTCCTGGCCCACGCCGTTGGGGGCCGGGCCCTGGTCGTTCAGGCGAAAGCGCTCGTTCTCATAACGCGCGCCCAGACTGAAGGTCCAGCCGTCCGCGGGCCGCCATTCCAGGGCCAGGCCGGGTCCGCGGCTGGCCGCGAGACCGCCGCCGGTGTTCAGGCTCAGGGTGTCGGTTATTTTCCAGTCCACCGCGAGGATCGGGAACAGGCTGGCGTCACCCTCGATCTTGGAAAAGGCGCCGAACCCAGGACCGATGGTCAGGCGATCACTGACCCGGTAACTGGCGGCGGCCAGCACGCCGCCGAAGGCCCCGTCATCCAGCGCGGCCCCGTCCTCCGCGGCCCAGCGCATGCTCGGCAGAACGAACAGGGTCCACCGGTCCCCCAGGCGCGCGTTCAGGCTGACCCCCGCCTGGGCGCTGCGGATGTTCGACCAGGGCGCGGCGGCGGCGAGTTCCTGCGCACCGGCCGCGAAGTCGTATGCGAACGCAACGTAAGCCAGGTTCAGTCCGAGCCGCAGACTGGGCGTCAGGCGTCGGGAGATGCCGATGCGCAGCGCCGTTTCATCCATCGCGACCGCGCCGCCGCCATCGAGATCTGCGCTGAATTGGTGGACGCCCAGCGCCTCGATCGACAGACCCCAGGGCTTGGCCGGCGGTTCGGCCGCCCAGACCCAAGGCGACACGAGCAGTAACGTCACCCAAAGGCAGGCCATAGGGAGTGAACGCATCGGAAAGTCTCGGGTGGATTTCATGCTCATCGCACAATACTGACTACTTTGCTGGGAGTTATAGCAGGAACAGGGTCGCGAGTCCCAGGAAGATGAAGAATCCGCCGGAATCGGTCAGCGCGGTGACCAGTACCGAGCTGCCGAGCGCCGGATCGCGGCCAAACCGCTGGCGGATCAGCGGGATCAAGACACCGGCGGTGGCGGCCAGCAGCAGGTTGAGCGTCATGGCGCCGCTCATTACCAAACCCAGGTAGGGGTTCTGGTAGAGCCACCAGGCGAGGAGCCCGACCACGCCGCCCCAGACGACGCCGTTGATCATGGCGACGCCCAGTTCCTTGGCCAGCAGCCGCCACATGGCACTGGGGTCGACCCGGCCCATGGCGATCGCCCGCACGATCATCGTAATGGTTTGATTGCCGGCATTGCCGCCGATGCCGGCAACGATCGGCATCAGTGCCGCCAGGGCCACCAGCTGTTCGATCGAACCCTCGAACAGGTCGATCACCCGCGAGGCGGCGAAAGCCGTGATCAGATTGATCGCCAGCCAGGCCCAGCGATTCTGCACCGAGCGCATCACGGGTGCGAAGATGTCTTCCTCTTCGCGCAGACCCGCGCTGCTCAGGATTTCCGCTGCGGACTCCTCGCGGATCTGGTCGACCATATCGGCGACCGTGACGCGGCCGAGCACGCGCCGGTCCGCGTCGATCACCGGCACTGAAATGAGGTCGTAGCGTTCGAACGCCTTGGCAGCGTCCCCGGCGTCGTCCTCCGGGGCCAGGGTGATCAGCGACTTCCCCTTCATGACCGTCGAGACCAGCAGGTCTTGCTCATTGATGAGCAGGGACTCGAGGGTCAGGATGCCGCGCAAACGCTCCTCACGGTCGATGACGAACAGCTTGTCGGTGTGATCGGGCAAGGCTTCGAACCGGCGCAGGTAGCGCAGCACCACCTCCAGGGTCACGTCCTCGCGCACGGTGACCATATCGAAGTCCATCAGAGCACCGACGGTCCCGTCCGGATAGGACATCGCGGCCCGGACCTGCTCCTGCTCCTCCTGATCGAGCGAATCAAAGACATCCTGCATCACCTCCGGCGGCAGGTCGGGAGCCAGGTCGGCCAGTTCGTCCGCGTCCAGCGTTTCCGCGGCGGCTTTGAGCTCCTCGGGGTCCATGCGCTCGATCAGGGTGGCGCGGACGGCATCCGAGACCTCCAGCAGAATCTCGCCATCCTTGTCCGCACGCACCAGGTCCCAGACGAAGCGGCGGTCATCGAGCGGCAGCGCCTCGAGGATCTCGGCGATGTCCGCGGGATGCAGGCGATCGAGCTTGCGCCTCAGTCGCGCCAGCTCCTGCCGGGAGGAAATCGTTTCCACCAGATCCTGGTGCGGCATGTGCTGACGCTGGACCAGATTTTCGACCAGCCGGTGACGCGACAGCAGATCCTGGACGTCGTGCAAATGACGATGCAGGGCATCCGGGTCACGTGATTTCTGCTCATTCATGTGTGCGGTGCCGAGTCCGGGGGTCGCGAATGCAGGAGGGGCTACAGGCCCGCACTCTAATGGAATCGGCTACTGCATGGCGAGATCCATCTAAGGCGATGGCGGCCGGATCATGCAGGTCAAGCCGACAGTTGGACCAGCGGCGGGCAGGATACGGCCATCGTCGGCACCACGGGTCGCGCCTGGGGTTGCGGCCCCTGGGGGTTGCCCAGGGCGGCGTCCGCTGCGCGGTCGGGTGCCGGCACTGGTTCTCCCCTGGATCACTGGATATACAGAACGGTTTTGAGTTTTCGGTTTTTCGTTTTTCGTTAAGGATTATCGAACATCGGGTTACGAAAAACGAGAAACGAAAAACCAACAACGACGGGTATACACTGTGGAACAGGCGCTGCTGATGCGGGAGCGCCCGGTGCCCGAATGTCGCGGCGGCACCTGGAGACTTCGCATGTGGTACAGTCATCGGACCTGATAGCCGGATGTCGGGGCGAACTTCAGACCTGCCTCTTCACCAAGGGCCTGTTAGGATATCAGGTACGAAGGTGGTCACCGGGCTTAGACGCAGGGGTGGGTGTCACACCGGTCTCGACGACGGCAATCGCATAGGGTGCAAGCAGGTCCGTGAACCAACTCGATCGAGCGGCGGATGCACCGGCGGCGCACCAATGGGAGGAGCCGAGCGCGTACCCGCGGCCCCCGGACTTGGCCTATCGCTGCCGCAATGACGAGCAGTGTTCGATGGAATTCGTCAGCGCCGGCGTCGAGCGTCTCACCGGATTTCCAGCGGCCGATTTTATCGCTGGTCGGGTTCGCTGGGCACAACTCGTGCTTGATACGGGCTTCGATCGGGCCGCAGCGATGGTGCGGCAGGCCGCTGCCGGTCGACCCTATCTATTCGAATACTGCCTGCGTCACCGCGACGGCGGGGATCATCGGCTGTTGGAGCAGGGCCAGGGAGTGGTCGACGCGGTCCACGGCCTCATCGCCTTCGAAGGCTTCATCACCGATCTCAGCGGGCGCCGTGCGGCGGATACGGATGGTTCCGCGGTCGCGCGGCGCCACCAGGCCGATGACGCGTCGAGCGACAGCGAGCAGCGCCTGCGTTGGGCTTTGCAGGCGGCCGACGGTGGTGCCTGGGACTGGGATTTTCGGGGTGGCGAGGCCCGGTGGTCGCCGCAGATGTATGCACTCTGGGGTATTGCACCCGGCACTCCGATGCGGCTGGACAACTCGCTGGCACTGATCTTGGCGCAAGACCGCGCGCAGGTGCAGGCCGCCGTCGAGACGGCCATCGCCCGGCGGACCGACTATCGATGCGAGTTCCGCATCCAACACCCCGCGCTGGGCGAGCGCTGGATGGCCTCTCAGGGACGTTTGATCTTCGATCACACCGGCGCGCCGGTGTCCCTGAGCGGTCTCACGTTCGACATCACCGAGCGCAAACGAGCCGAGGCCGCACGGCGCTTGAGCGAGGAGCGGCTGCGCCTCGCGCTCGATGCGGCCGGCATGATGAGCTTCGATTGGGACATTCAGTGTGATTCTGTCACGCAGTCGGCCTCAACCGCCCCGGCTTTCGACCTGTTCCAGCACTGGACTGCTGACGTCGTGGCGGAGGTCCTTGCGCTGGTGCATCCGCAGGATCGCGCACGGTTCGCGGCCAAGGTCGCTGCTGCCCTGGAGTCCGCGGATGGGCGCTACAGCAACGAGTTCCGCGTCGTGCAACCCGATGGCCGCATCGCCTGGCTGAGCGAGTCAGGCCTGGTGGAACACGATGCGCAGGGCCAACCGACCCGGCTGATCGGGCTGTCGCAGGATATCACCGCGCGGCGGCAGGTAGAGGAAGCGCTGCGGCAGGCCAACGAACGCCTGCGGCTGCTGCTCGACGCCCTGCCGATCGGGGTTATCATCGCCGAGGACGCACAGTGCCTGGTACAGACCAGCAATGCGGTCGGGGCGCGGCTGTTCGAGACCACGCCTCAGGTGAACCTCTCCGCCTCCGGCGCGGAGCCCCCGCCGCATCGCTATTTCCAGCGTGGTCGCGCACTGGAGCCGGATGAATTGCCGATGCAATTGGCGGTGTTCGGCAATCGTCTCGTCACCGACATGGAAATCGAGGTGTATCTGGCCGGAGGGCACCGCTGGATCGCGCTCTGCACCGCCGCACCGCTGCATGGATCGGGCGGTGAGGTTATCGGCGGTATCCTGGTCGTGCAGGACATCAGCGAACGTCACGCGGCGCAACGCGAGCAGGAGATGCTCTTGGCGCTGATCGAGGCGAGTGATGACTGCATCGCCACGGTCAATCTCGACGGGCATATCACTTATATGAATGCCGGTGGGCGTCGCATGGTCGGGGTGAGCCCGGCAGCGCTGCCGGGTGCGTTGCGTGCCGCCGACCTGGTGCCCGAGTCCTGGCAGGCGTTTTTCCGTGGTACTGTCATCCGCTCGGTGGACACCCAGGGATATTGGGACGGCGCGATGCAGTTGCGCAACCTGGCGACCGGAGCCCTGGTGGAGGTCGAGCACCATAGCGTCTTGCTGCGCGACCCATACACGGAAGAGCCATGGTGCTATGCATCGGTAACGCGCAACGTCACGGCGCAGAGGCAGGCCGCGGAGCAATTGCGGCTGAGCGAGGAGAAGCTGCGTCTCGCTCAGCGGGTGGCTGAGATCGGCACTTTCGACGTTGATATCCAGACTGGTCGCGGTACCTGGACCACCGAGTTGGAGGCCATGCATGGGCTGCCGCCGGGCGGTTTTGCCGGAACCCAGGCCGCTTGGGTCGAGCTGATCCATCCCGAGGATCGCGCCGCGGTGCTCGGATTGGTCGAGCAGTCCGTCCGGACGACGGCCACGACCGCCGGGGAGTGGCGGGTCCGCTGGCCCGACAGCAGCGTGCATTGGATGAGCGGACGCTGGCGCATCCTCACGGACGCCGCCGGTCTGCCCCGGCGCATGATCGGCGTCAACTTCGACATTTCCGAGCGCAAGCAGGTGGAGGACGCCTTGCGCCTGTCCGAGATGCGTTACCGGCTGCTGCACGAAAACCTGCGTGACGCCTTCGTGCAGGTCGCGATGGACGGGCGCATCATCGACTGCAACGCGATCTACTGCGAGCTGCTGGGTTACTCGCCTGCCGAACTGAAGCGGCTCACCTATCAGGAATTGACACCCGCGTGCTGGCATGCCTTTGAAGAAACCATCGTACAGGAGCAGATCCTCCCCCGCGGTTTCTCCGAGGTCTACGAGAAAGCCTATGTGCGTAAAGACGGCACGCTCGTACCCGTGGAGTTGCGGACCGTTCTGTCCCGCGCTGCCGCGGGCCAGCCGATCGCGATGTGGGCGATTGTGCGCGACATCAGCGCCCGCAAGGCGGCCGAGGCGGCACTGCGCGAGGCCGACCGCCGCAAGGATGTCTTCATCGCGATCCTGGCCCACGAACTGCGCAATCCGCTGGCCCCGATCCGCAACGCCGTCGAAATCCTCAAGCTCACCGGCCTTGATCCGACCCAAGCGGCGGCGCGGGACATGATCGACCGGCAAGTGAGGCACCTGGTCCGCCTGGTCGACGATCTGCTGGACGTGAGCCGCATCAACCAGGGGCGGCTGCAACTGCGTCGGGAGCGCGTGGCGCTGGCGACGATCCTGGACCAGGTCATGGAGTCCGCCCGGTCCCAGTTCGTCCAGGCCGGACACCAGCTCACCGCGACCCTGCCGGACGAGCCGATCGCACTCGACGCAGACCCGGTGCGGCTGTCACAAGTGTTTCAGAATCTGCTCGATAACGCCTGCAAGTACAGCGAGCGCGGCGGCCACATCCACTTGACCGCCGAGCTGGTGGGGACGCAGGTGGTGGTGCGGGTCGCCGACCGGGGGATTGGCATCGCGTCGGCGGATCTGGCGCGTCTGTTCGATCTGTTCGTCCAGGTGGGCACCTCGACCGAGCAGGTCGCGTCCGGGCTTGGCATCGGTCTGGCGCTCTGCCGGGGGTTAGTGGAGTTGCACGGCGGTACCATTGAGGCGCGTAGCGCCGGTCTCGGTCAGGGGAGCGAATTCAGCGTGTTCCTACCGGTGGTGTCGGTCGTGGCCCCGCTCCCGGCGCAGCCGCCCGCGGCGCAACCGACCGGGCCGTCCACCCCGGTGCGCGTCTTGGTCGTGGACGATAACCTCGACAGTGCCGAGTCGCTGGCCTTTCTGCTGGGATCGAGCGGTTACGCGGTGAGCACGGCGCACGACGGTCTGGCGGGGGTCGAAGCGGCCGAACGCGAGCGCCCGCAGATCGTCCTGCTCGATCTGGGGATGCCCCGGCTCGACGGCTACGGTGCCTGCCGGCGCATCCGCGAACAGCCTTGGGGGCAGGCGATGCGGATCATCGCCCTGACCGGTTGGGGGCAGGCCAGCGACCAGCGCCGGATCCGCGAGGCCGGATTCGACCTGCATTTGATCAAGCCGATCGAACTGTCGGTCCTGCTGGGGTTGCTGGCCGACACCGGGAACAACAAGACGCCATCGCTATCCTGAGCGTCGCGCGCCTGCGGAGGGCGGCCTCCAGGTCACTGGCCGACGACTCCCACGATAACGACGATCAGCGTATTCGGTGGGGCATCGAGGCTGACGTCGGACTTCAGGGTCAGGGGGCCTGGCCGATCAATCGCCGATCTGGGGTTGCGGCATGCAGCGTGCCAGTGCTCCGAGTAAGGCCGCTTCTCCCAGCGGCTTGAGCAGATGCTCATCGAAGCCTGCCGCTCGCGTGCGCTCCCTATCATCGGGTTGTCCGTAGCCGGTCACCGCGACCAGTCGGGCGGCCTGTCCGATCGCGGTTGCGCGGTCCTGGTTCTCGGGCAGGATGAACGCGGACAAGGGCCGGTTGATGAGCATGCCGTGCGGGAGTCCGAGTGTCTTTGATGAAAAAACGTGCCAGGCGTTCGGGTGACACAGCGGCCGCGATCGTAGCCGGACAGACGCCGGCGCGTGCCTGCTCGATGGCGCGGGGATCGATGTCGATAGTCACTTTGCCGCTCGACCTGTTGCAGCGCCATGCGCCGCTCGATGCGGCGGATCAGGGTACTCTGTTTGTACTGAGAAAAATCATGGCCGGTCGTGGCGCGCCGCAGAATGCAGATTTTGGCGAGGGTGTCCTCGATCTGGGGGGACCTGGCGATGCGGTGATCACGATGGTCGAACGCATGCGCCCCGGTCTCTAGATGCTGGATAAGGCGGGTATCGTCACAGTATCGCATCCCGTTATCGTTCGGGGTGAATGATCGATCGCCACACCCATGACACAGCGGCCGGCCTTGATCATTAATCCGGCCAGACCCAAGCCGGCACTCGTCGCGGCCGGGGGCCGCTCCTACCTTAGGAGCGGCCCCCGGCCGCGATGGGCTGCCGCAACGACGGGTCGGGCGGCCGGAATGATGTTCAAGGCCCAGCGGCCAAGGCTGTCGTGAGCGACGTACGGGTGTTGCACTGTCCCTGAACAGCGGCGAGATCGCCCGTAAACGCGCCCGCACCAGCGACACTGCCCGCTTGCTGGTGAGCATCCCTGGTGTGAGTGCTAGGACTACAACTTTAACGGGTCGGCGCGGGCCCACCCTGCCATTGGATGAGGTGGGCTCCACTGCTTATGAGGCCATCAATCAGTCTATCGGGTTTGCCTGGAAAAGCGATGACAATCTGCTGAATTTCACCTACAGCAACCAGCACATTCCCTATGAGAACCATCCAAACCAGCGCATGGACATGACGGATAATCTGAGCGACCAATTCAATTTGGCTCACACGGGCGACACGCTCGCCAAATCGGTATGAGCGCTATACTTGGTCCACCTGGCAGATGGCCGCCTTCATGAATGACTTCGTGGGCGACGGCAACGGTTATGTGGGTAACCTTGACCTGCAACCGGAAGTCGCCGGCACCCTCAGTCTTACCGCGGACTGGCACGATGCCGAAGAGGCGCAATGGGGGGTCAAGGTAACACCTTACTATACCGATGTGGAGGACTACATCGACGCCGTGCAATGGGACTCGACAAGCAATGCTCCCCGCATAATACCGGTAGTCGATAATTTTACCGTGCCGAAATATTTCAACCAATTTCTGTCAATCGCCTTACGGCGTCTGCCCGAGTCCCCTTGCGGGACGCGCAACAAGACAGACAGCGGACAAGTGCCGCTTAGTCCTCCCCCAAGGCCCCGCGGATCAGCGCCGCGTCCAGTCCACCTCTGGACAAGATCCGCAGACCGCCGCTCTCGCCCCCGCAACTGATGCCATCCTGCGCCTCGCGGACGAAGCCGGCGGCCACGACCGGCATGGGCGCGAACTGGTCCGCGATGTAGCGATGGGAGAACGCGCTGGAAAAAAGTACTGGGCATTCGCGGTCATCGGTCTGCAGGACGATATATTTCATGATGCGGCTCACCGGTGATGTCGGATCTACCGACGTGTGTAGGGGCGACTTAAGTCGCCCCTACCGTCGCCCTACAGTATGATAGGCTGCATCTGTTTGCGACCCAAGTTTAACCCGACCGGAGCCCAGTCATGAAACGCCCCCGTCTCTCGTCCCTTGTGTGCGGTTGTGTGCTGCTGGCTGGCGCCGACCAGGCGTCCGCCGACACGCTGGAGAAGATCAAGGATGCAGGTTCGATCACTCTGGGTCACCGCGAATCCTCGATCCCGTTTTCTTACTACGATGATCAGCAGCGGGTGATCGGCTACTCGCAGGACATCGCTGTGCGGGTCGTGGATGCGATCAAGCGTGAACTGCAACTGCCGGACCTTCAGGTCAGACTCAATCCGGTCACCTCGCAGAATCGGATTCCCCTGATTCAGAACGGGACCGTCGATCTGGAGTGCGGATCGACCACCAACAACACCGAGCGGCAGAAGCAAGTCGGCTTCTCCACCACGATCTTTGTCGTCGGCACGCGCTTGTTGACCAAAAAAACGTCGGGCATCCAGGACTTCAGTGACCTCGCCGGTAAGAATGTCGTGACCACCGCTGGTACCACGTCCGAGCGGCTGCTGCGCAAGCTCAACGAAGACCAAAAACTGAATATGAAGATCATTTCGGCCAAGGATCACGGCGAGTCGTTCCTGACGCTGGAAACCGGCCGCGCGGCTGCCTTCATGATGGATGACGCGCTCCTCTATGGTGAATTAGCCAAGGCCAAGCGCCCCGGCGATTGGGTGGTGGTCGGCACCCCGCAATCCTTGGAAGCCTATGGCTGCGTCCTGCGCAAGGATGATCCGGCGTTCAAGACACTGGTGGATACGACCATTGCCGGACTCATGACCAGCGGCGAGGCCCAGAAGCTCTATGCCAAGTGGTTTGAAAGCCCGATTCCACCCAAGGGCTTGAACCTGAATTTTCCGCTCTCGGCGGAGATGGTCGAGTTGTATCGCAATCCCAACGACCGGGCGCTGCAGTAGGCATGAGCTACAACTGGAATTGGGATATTTTTCTCAGCCCGACGCCATCGGGTGAATCGACCTATCTCGGCTGGCTGCTCGATGGGTTGCAGTGGACCCTGACGCTGTCACTCGGGGCCTGGATCATGGCGCTGGTGCTCGGCATCGGGCTGGGGGTGCTGCGTACGGTGCCTAACCGACTGCTCGCCGGCAGTGCCGCGGCCTATGTCGAGGTCTTCCGCAATGTGCCGCTGCTGGTGCAGTTGTTCATCTGGTATTTCGTGCTGCCCGAACTGCTGCCGACAACCTTAGGCGATGCGCTCAAGCAGACCGACCCGCTGGCGCAGCAATTCTTCGCGGCCTTGCTGTGTCTGGGGTGTTTCACCGCGGCGCGGGTCTGCGAGCAGGTGCGCGCGGGGATCGCGTCGTTGCCGCGCGGACAGCGCAATGCCGGGTTGGCGCTCGGTCTGACCCTGCCCCAGACCTACCGCTATGTTCTGCTGCCGATGGCGCTGCGTCTGATCCTGCCGCCGCTCACCTCGGAGTTTCTCAACGTTTTCAAGAATTCGGCGGTGGCCTCGACGATCGGGCTGATCGAGTTGTCGCGGCAGAGTCAGCAACTGGTCGATTACACCGCGCAGGCGTATGAGGCCTTCATCGCGGTCACCCTGCTGTATGTCCTCATCAATGTGGTGGTGATGTTCGCGATGCGCCTGCTGGAGCGGCGGATCCGGGTACCGGGCTAGATCGGGGGCAAATGATGGAGAAATTCGACTGGACTTCGATTCCCGGTGCGCTGCCGATCCTTGCCGACGGAATGTTGATCACCCTGGAGATCACCGCGACCGCGATTCTGGTCGGCATCCTCTGGGGCACCGTGCTGGCCCTGGCGCGTTTGTCTGGTCAGCGCCCGCTGGCGTGGCTGGCCGCCGGCTATGTGAATCTGTTTCGCGCGGTGCCGCTGGTCATGGTGATCCTCTGGTTCTATCTGATCGTACCGACGCTGTTGCAGCGCTGGCTCGGGGTGTCGCAAAGCAGCGATATCCGCATGATCTCGGCCCTGGTCGCCTTCGCCCTGTTCGAGTCCGCCTACTATGCCGAGATCATTCGCGCCGGCGTACAGAGTGTGCCCAAGGGTCAGGTCGACGCGGCGTTTGCCCTCGGGATGCCCTACCATCTCACTATGCGTCTGGTGGTGCTGCCGCAGGCGTTTCGCAACATGCTGCCGCTGTTGCTGACCCAGGCGATCATTCTGTTCCAGGATACCTCGCTGGTGTATGTGATCGGACTGGCGGATTTCTTCGGCGCCGCCTATAAGGTCGGTGATCGCGATGGCCGGCTGGTGGAGCTGTTGTTGTTTGCCGGCGCGGTCTATTTCATTCTCTGTTTCGGCGCCTCGCTGCTGGTGCGGCAATTGCAAAAGAAGTATTCCACATGAGCATGATCCGGATCGAAAACGTGTCGAAGTGGTATGGTGACTTTCAGGTCCTGACCGACTGCAGCACGCACGTGAATCCGGGCGAGGTGGTGGTGGTGTGCGGTCCCTCGGGGTCGGGCAAGAGCACGCTGATCCGCTGCGTCAATGGCCTTGAAGCCATACAGCAGGGCCGGATCGTCGTCAACGGTACCGCGCTCGCGGATCCGACGACCAATCTGTCTAAACTGCGGGCGCGAGTCGGTATGGTCTTCCAGAACTTCGAGCTGTTTCCGCACATGAGTGTCACCGATAACCTGACCATCGCTCAGATCAAGGTGCTCGGCCGCTCGACCGCAGAGGCACTGGCGCGCGGGCTGGCGATGCTCGACCGCGTTGGGCTCAAGGCACAGGCGTCCAAGTTTCCGGGCGCGCTCTCCGGCGGGCAGCAGCAGCGGGTGGCGATTGCCCGCGCCCTGGCGATGGACCCGATCTGTATGCTGTTCGACGAGCCGACCTCCGCGCTCGATCCGGAGATGGTCAACGAGGTGTTGGATGTCATGGTCGAACTGGCGACCGAGGGCATGACGATGATGTGTGTGACCCATGAGATGGGGTTCGCCCGCAAGGTGGCGGATCGGGTGATCTTCATGGACCACGGCCGGATCGTCGAGGACGCGTCCAAGGAGGACTTTTTCGGGACGCCGCGTGCGGAACGCGCCCAGTTGTTCCTGTCCAAGATCCTTCAGCACTGAGCCGATCGCTGAGCCGATCGCTGAGCCGATCGGGCCGTCTCCGCGGCCTGTCGCGAAGCAGTGGTTCACAAGTGTCGCTATCCTTCGTATCCTCTGCGTCACCAAAGTCAGTAAACCGAAGCGGGGCTCAAGCTCATGTCATCCTTACCTGTGCACTATCGGGTCGTCGGTGACGACGACTATATGCTGGAGATCACGGTCGGCAGCGGGGGTGCTTTTGTGGTCAACAGCGGTGACCATACCAGCCATAAGCCCCGTCACGGCACGTTGGACAAGGTTCAACAGGAGCGTCTGGCCGCGGTGCTGGCACCTCTAGGCCCGTCACGCGACCATCCGGCCCCACCGGGTGCCCCCGGTTTTATGGCCGAATTGACCCTGGGGGAGGGCGCCGATGCGCGCGTCTTTCGTTTCTGGGAGGGTGCGCTGGACGAGGAGCCGCGGCTGCGGGCCGCGGTCCGTGAGTTGGAGGTCATCTGACCCGCTGACGCCGGCCGGCGGCCGCCATGCACCGCGCCGGGCGAACGTGGCTGGGGCTGGCGCGCCCGGCTGTGATGCGATCGGTCCGTGCCGGATGATAAACTTGAGTAAATCGGTCTGATGTTGTGTTGTTCCATGCAGAAATCTCTCAAGCCTTTCCCGCCCAAGGATGCGCCCGGTCTGGTCGGGGCCTTGCGGTCGGCCACGGCCGACCTCCATCAGGCGGTGGAGCGGTTACCGGTCATGACCCGACTGACCGCGGCGGCCGCCGACCTGGCGGATTACCGCCGCTATCTCAGCGCGATGGCGCTGGTTTATGGCGGCCTGGAACCCGGCTTGTTTGCCGCCCTGACGGCCGGTCTCTCGCGACAGTGGGTTGAAGCACTTGGCGTGCGACCCAAGTATCCGGCGTTATGCGCGGATCTCGAGGTGAACGGACTGCGTGTACCCGCCAAGGTGCCCATGGTGGTCGTGACCCCTGCCGACGGCACCCCCGGCTCGCTGGGCACCGCTCTGGGTGGGCTCTACGTGCTGGAGGGCGCGACGCTGGGCGGCCGCCTGATCGTTCGCCAGTTGCGTCGTCAGTTGGGCGGGCAGTTGATCGGCGCGTCCTTTCTGGACTTTCACGGGGACCAGGCCGCCGCCGCCTGGAAGGGTTTCAGTGGTGCCTTGGAGGGCCTTGCGATGGCGCAATGTGTCGTGTCCGAACAGTCGATCGCCGGTGCCCGCGCGGTCTTCGGTCAGGTGTATCGCATCCTCGCGGAGGTCGACATGAGTCCTTGTGAGGCATAATGGACGCCGACGCAGCGCCGACCCACTACACCGACGAGGTTCCCGCCCAGCCGGAGCAGAAGCCGCACTATATCGCCGGGATCGGTGCTTCCGCCGGCGGGCTGGAGGCGTTGACCCTATTGGTCGGGGCCTTGCCGGCGGGGCTCAACTGCACTTTCGCTATCGTCCAGCACCTCTCGCCGCATTACCGCAGCATGATGGTGGAGTTGATCGGGCGCGAGACCGCGATGCGGGTCAAGGCCGTGGAGGACGGGGAGGTGCCGTTGCCCGGGGTCATCTATATCGGCCCGCCCAAGTGGAATCTGTTGCTGCGCAACGGGGTCTTCGCGCTGGTCGAGCCCCGTCCCGATGTGGCTCCCAAGCCGTCGGCCAATCTGTTCCTGAAGTCACTGGCGGACGAGAAGGGGGAATACGCCATCGGCGTGGTCCTGTCCGGCACCGGCAGCGATGGCGCGGTGGGCATTCGCGCGATCAAGGCCAATGGGGGCATGACCTTTGCCCAGTCGCCGGACACCGCCAAGTACGCGAGCATGCCGCAGGCGGCGATCAATACCGTGGCGGTGGACTATATCCTGCCGCCCCATACCATCGCCCACGAGATTGCCCAGTTCGTGCAGCGTGCGCCGGCGGTGCCCGCGACCCCGCCGGACGTGACCGATACCCAGCGTTTCGGCCGACTGCTGCTGGAAGTGCGGCGCTTCACCAAGATCGATTTCAGCGGCTATAAAGAAACAACCCTGTGGCGGAGGGTGCGGCGGCGCATGGCGACCAACCGTGTGGATACGCTGGAGGAATACCTGGATCTGGCGGTGGCGCGCCCGGAGGAGCTGGAGAGCCTGGCCAAGGATATCCTGATCTCGGTCACCTCCTTTTTCCGCGATGCGGAGGCTTTCGGGCGCCTGGAGGCGCATCTCAAGGGCATCCTCGAGGAAAAACCCCAGGGCTCGGAGTTGCGGGTCTGGGTGCCGGGCTGTGCCACCGGGGAGGAAGCCTACACCATCGCCATCATCCTGGCCGAGTTGCTGGGTGAGGGGCTGCGCCATCTCAATATCCAGATCTTCGCGACCGATATCGATGTGGACGCGCTCAACATGGCGCGCCGCGCCACTTTTCCGTCCGCCGCGTTGGGTGAGTTGTCGGCCGAGTTGGTCGCGCGCTATTTCATGCCGGTGGGCGATCAGTACGAGATCGTCAAGCAGGTGCGCGATCTGGTAGTGTTTGCCCGTCAGGATTTGGTGCTGGACCCGCCGTTCCTGCGCCTTGATCTCATTTCCTGCCGCAACCTGCTGATCTATTTCTCATCGGAGCTGCAAGCCAAGGTGTTGTCGGTGATGAACTACGCCCTGGCCGACCATGGGCTGCTGTTCCTTGGCCGCTCGGAGAACATCTCCCAACAGGAGACTCTGTTCGAGCCGGTGGATCCCAAGGCGCGCCTGTTCCGTCCGCGTGGACGCGGCGCGCGCACCCATGTCGCGCGGGCCCTGAACACCCGGTTGGCGGCGATCAGCGGCCGTCAGTTGACCGAACCGCGGGTGACGATCAACGCCATCTTTAATCAGCTCGCTTTCGCGGCCTATCTGCCGCCCTCGGTCCTGCTGGACACCCGGCTTTATGTGATCCATACCTTCGGTGACCTTAAGACTTACATCCAACTGCCGGAGGGCACACCGCAGCTCGAATTTCCCAACATGCTCGGCAAGGAGTTGCGCATGGAATTGCTGACCCTGGTCCATTACTCCCGGACCAAGCGCAAGTTCGCGAAGGGCCGCCAGCGTCGGGTCGCCCCCGGTCGCGCCGGGCTGGTCCGGCTTGCGGTCTATCCTCACCGACCGCATGAGCCCGAGGAAATGTTCCTGGTCAGCTTCGAGCCCGGCGAGGCGACGCGGCGTCCGGGGACACGCGGTAATGCCTCCAGTTCCAGCGAACGGGTGCTGGAGGACGAACTGATCGCGACCCGCGAGCACTTGCAGACGGTGATCGAGGAGCTGGAAACCAGCAACGAGGAAATGCAGGCGCTGAACGAGGAGGTCCAGGCCGCCAATGAGGAGTTGCAGGCCAGCAACGAGGAGCTGGAAGCGTCCAACGAGGAGCTGCAGGCCAGCAACGAAGAGCTGGTGACCGTCAATCAGGAAATGCTGGTCAAGTCGGCCGAGCTGTCGAGTCTCAATGCGGATTTCGAGAGTGTTCAGAACGCGGTGGAGTTCCCGCTGTTGGTGCTGGATCCGCAGCTCCAGGTCACCCGCTTCAATGTCGCCGCCCAGCGGGTCCTGGGTCTGAGTCCCGCCAGCCGCGGGCGGCCCTTCGCCAACCTCAAGTTGCCGCCGGTCTTTGCCGGGCTCCCGGCGGCGACCGAGCAGGTGCTGCATGACGGTGAACCGCTCAACCGTCCGCTGACCGACGGTGCCACCGATTACCTGCTGCACATCGTCACCTACTGCGACCATCTGGGTGCCTTGCGCGGGGTGGTCGTGGGGCTGGCGGATCAGACCGAGACCGCACGTGCCGAACGCCAGGCGCGCGAGCTGCAGGGTCGGCTCCTGGAAGTCATGGACAACGCGACCTCGCTCTTTGCGGTCAAGGACGCGGCCGGGCGTTACGAGTTCGCCAACAACCGGTTCCTGAGCTTCTTCGGTCTGACGCTGGAGCAGGTGCGCGGGCGCACCGATTATCAGTTGTTCGACGCGGAACTGGCCGACCGCCTGCGCGAGGGCGACTTCGAGGTCATGCGGCGCCGCTGTCCGGTCGATCGCGACGAGACCCTGTCGCGCGGTGAGCGTCTCTATTATTTGCGGGTCACCCGTTTCCCGTTGAAGGATCCCGACGGCAACGTGACTGCCGTTTGTACCCAGGCCGCGGACATCAGCGAACAGCGTGCCGCCCAAGAGGGCCTGCGGCTCGCCGCCAATGTCTTCCATTCGGCGGGCGAGGGCATCTGTGTGACCGATGCCGAGGGCATTCTGATTTCGGTCAATGAGTCATTCACCCGCATCACCGGGTATAGCGCCGACGAGGTCCTCGGCAGCACCTGCGCCATCCTCAAGTCCGGCCGCCATTCCACCGAGTTTTACGCCGCGATGTGGGCTGACTTGCGCGGGTGCGGGACCTGGCAGGGCGAAATCTGGAACCATCGCAAAGACGGTCAACTGATCCCGGAGTGGCTGACCATCAGCGCGGTCCGTGACGACCAGGGGGCGGTGCGTAATTATGTCGGGATCTTCAGCGATATCAGTGCGATCAAGGCCTCTCACGAACGCATCGAACACCTGGCGACCCACGACGAGCTGACCGGTCTGCCCAACCGTAACCTGTTCAATGACCGGGTCAAGCACGCCATCGCCCGCGCCGCCCACCGCGGCGAGCAACTGCACGTCGTCTTCGTGGATCTGGACAACTTCAAGGTCATCAACGACAACCTGGGACACGCCGCCGGCGACGAACTGCTGCGCGAGGCGGCGCAACGCATCGGCTCCTGCGTGCGCGGCGAGGATACGGTGGCGCGGCTGGGCGGCGACGAGTTCATCCTGATGCTGGAGGATGCCGACACGGAGCTGGTCGCCGCCATGGGTAAGCGCATCCTCGACTTCCTGTCGGCGTCCTACCGGGTCCAGGGGCGAGATGTGTTCGTCACCGCCAGCCTGGGGGTCAGCAGCTTCCCGGACGACGGACAAGACAGCGAGACCCTGCTCAAGAACGCGGACACCGCCATGTACAAGGCCAAGGAGCGGGGAAAGAACCAGCTCCAGTTCTTCTCGGTGGAGATGAAGCTCCACGGCGAGCAGCGCATGGCGATCGAGACCGGGATTCGCCTGGCGTTGCAGGAGGACCAGTTCACGCTGTTGTTTCAACCGGAAGTGGACCTGGCGAGCGGCCGGATCATCAGCGTCGAGGCGCTGATCCGCTGGACCGACGGACCCCTGGGTGAGGTTCCGCCGGCCCATTTCATCGCGGTGGCGGAGCAGTCCGGACTGATTATCAAAGTCACCGATTGGGTGGTGCGGCGCACCTTCGCGACCCTGCGGCGCTGGATGGATGCGGGACTGATCGCCGTGCCCGTGTTCGTCAATATCTCCCCCCTGCACTTTCGCAGTGCGGACCTGGCGGCCTGTCTCGGGACTCAAGCCGAGATTCATGGGGTGAGTCCAGGCTTGATCGGTATCGAAATCACCGAGGGTGCCATCATGGAGGGCAGCGAAAGTACCACTGCCGTCCTGCATGCCCTGCGGAATCAGGGCGTCAAGATCTACGTGGATGACTTCGGTACCGGGTACTCGTCCTTGACTTATCTGAAACGCTACCCCATCGATGGGCTGAAGATCGATCGTAGCTTCGTCGACGGCATTGCCGATGATCCCGACGACCAGGCCATCGCCACCGCGGTGATTGGTGTGGCGCGCGCCCTCGGCGTTGCGGTGGTGGCGGAGGGTGTGGAGACCGAGGCGCAGCGGGTCGAGTTGATGGCGCGCGGCTGTACCTTGGCCCAAGGGTTTCTGTTCCACAAGCCCATGACAGAGACGGTGCTCGCCTCACTCTTGGAGCCTAGGAACTGATGGCCGATCTTGAGACCCTGGTCCCGGCACCTGCGCCGGAGCACCTTGCGGGTCCAGGTGCCGCAACGCCGATCGCTCTCGCGCAGCGGCGGCTTGCGCTGGGGACCGGGGCGCGCCGGGGCGCGGCCTGGCTGCTGTTTCTGTTGCCGCGGGTCCTGGGTGCCCTGGCCCTGCTCTCCGCACTGATCGTCGGGGCGCTGCGCTGGATCGACCCGCCGGTGTCCTCGTTCATGGTGCGTCAGGCCCTGGCCGCCTGGCGTGCCGATCGGCAGGCGCCGGCGTATTACCATGCCTGGGTCAGTTGGCGGCAGATCCCGCCGGTGCTGCCGCTGGCCGTCATCGCCGGCGAGGATCAGCGCTTTGCCGATCACCACGGGTTCGATCCGGTCGAAATCCGTGCCTCGCTGGCGTTATGGCGCCAGGGCCGGGGGCTGCGGGGTGCCAGTACCATCACTCAGCAGACGGCCAAGAATCTGTTTCTGTGGCCGGGGCGCAGTTGGGTACGCAAAGGATTGGAAGCCTGGTTCACGGCCCTGATCGAAGTCCTTTGGTCCAAGCAGCGTATCCTGGAGGTTTATCTTAATATCGTCCAGTTCAGTTCCAGCACCTATGGGGTGGGCGCCGCCAGCACGCGCTATTTCAAGCGGCCGGTCGAGGCGATCACTCTGAACGAGGCGGCCCTGCTCGCCGCCGTGTTGCCGGCACCGTCGGCCTACCGGCTGGAACGACCCTCGGTGCGCCTGCAACGCCGGGCGGCCTGGATCGCCGATCAGATTCCACGGTTGGGTGGTCGGCGGTATCTGGGGCGCTTGTGATACAGGACTTGACGGAAAACGCCTAGCAGCCTGTCGGACTTTAGGCGATTTCCGAATAAGACGCGATCAAGAATCAAGCTCCGTAGGAGCCCGCTTGCGGGCGACGTGACCTGCCGGAATCGCGTCATTGTGTCCCACCCGTCGCCCGCAAGCGGGCTCCTACGGGTTGGATTTTTCGCGGAAATTACCTTACGTTAGATTGTGGAGCAACAAAAAGCCTTGATGTTGACTCATACCCTAATCCTAGGGGCTAAGTCCGACAGGCTGCTAGACACGAACGCAATCGTTGTCGTTGTCGTCATCGTAATCGGAGAAGCGGTTGATGCGGATCGTTGCGATTCTGACCAGGCTCGGACAGTGAAGCCTCGAGGTGCAAGAGGAACCGGGGCTACGATAACCTCGATTACGACAACGACAAAGGTGCTAGGGGCATTGGGTAACGAATCTATTTAGCGCACCAATGAACCGATCCTGATCTGGACCGCGGCGGCTGCAGACAGCGCCACCATGCGATGGAGGACTCTGCCGTGAACTCTCCTGAGACCTGGACCTCGAACTCTCAATTGAATACTGATCGCGCTCGGATCAGTCCCGCGGACTTGACGACCTGTGATCGCGAACCGGTGCAATACCCCGGCGCGATCATGCCGCATGGCATGCTGCTCGTCCTGGCGCCTGATGACTATCGCATCATTGGGGCTAGCGCGAACGTCGGCTCCTGGTGCGGCCGCGGCCCCGAGCAGCTCGCTGGTGCATTCCTCGATCGGATCCTCGCGGTGGAGGTCCGGTCGAGCATCGAGCACGGACTGGCGCGGCTCGCACACGCCCGGCCGCCCCGTTACCTGGGGTGCTTCCGGACGCTGTGTGACGCGACGCGCTTCGATGTCTTCGCGCATCGTTCCGGCGCCGTCTGCTTACTGGAATTCGAAGCCATCCCCGCCGATATCCCGCACTGCTGTCTGACTGAACGCTTTGCCGAAGTGACCGACAGCATCGGCGCGCAGCAATCCGCGGCCACCTGGCGGGAGGGAATGCAGATCGCGGTGGGTGAGCTGAAACGACTCATCGGTTGCGATTCGGTGATCGGGGTGCGTTTTCTCGCCGATGGTTCCGGCCACGCGGTCGCCGAGGCGCGCGAACCGGATTATCCGACCTATCTCGACAAGCGCTTTCCGCGCTCCGACGTCCCGGAGCCCGGCCGTCGTCAGATGGTGCTGATGCCGTTGCAGTATGCGCCTGAACTCGACTATGAGCCGGTGCCGCTCCGGTTGTTCGATCCGGCGCGCGATCCGCGGCAGATCGACCTTGGCTGGTCCATGCTGCGCAGTATGTCGCGAATGTGCAGCCGTTACTATCTCAACATGGGTGCGCGCTCGCGCCTGCTTCTCGCGCTGGTGAATCATGGTGCGCTCTGGGGCTTTTTCAGTTGCCAGAGTGCCGCACCGCGCCCGGTGATCTATTCCGACCGCCTCGCCTACCAGTCGTATGCCGCCATGGCCGCATTGCTGCTGGCGGAGAAAGCGCAGGCCGAACAGCAGCGTGATGCGTTGCGGGCCAAACGGCGTATTGCACAAGCGGCCGCGGTACTGGCTGCGACCGAATCCTTTGCGGATGTCATGCGTCTGCTGCCTGAGCGGTTGCTCGATACGCTGGACGTGAGTGGTGTCGCGCTGTCTCTGGATAACCAACTCGCCGGGGCTGGCGAGCTGCCTCCCGCGGCCATGATCAAGACCCTGGTTCCCTGGCTGGATCGACAGGACTGCGTGGTTGCCACCGCGCAGCTTCCGACGCTGTTCGAACCGGCGGCCGACTATCCTGAGCGTGCCACCGGCCTGGTCGCCGCGCGGCTTGCGAAGCCCGGCCAGTATCTTCTTGGTTTCCGTCCGGAATGGATCGACGAGGTGCGCTGGGCGGGCGATCCCCGGAAACCGGTGGAAATCGACGCGATCAATGGCGAGCGCCGTTTGACGCCGCGTGGTTCATTCGAAATCTGGAAAGAGGCGGTGCGCGGTACGGCGCGCCCCTGGCTGCCCCATGAGATCGAAGCCATGACCGACCTGCAGCACGCGGTGATCCTGGCGCAACACGCCGAGCAGCAGCGCAGCCTGAAACTGCTTCTGCAGCAAAGCAATGCCGATCTCGAAGCCTTTGCCTTCATCGTCTCCCATGACCTGCAGGAACCGCTGCGCGGCATCCGCAATTTTTCCCAATTCTTGCGTGACCGCACCGGTGAACAGTTGGGGCCGCAGGAGCGGGCCTGGCTCGATACCATCATGAAGTTGGGTGCCAGGATGGGAGCGCAGATCGAGGCCCTCCTGCAATACGCGCGCGCCGGTCAGGCGGGTCTCGACATTCAGTCGGTCGATCTGCATCGACTGGTCCGCTCAGTGCTCGACGATCTGTCGGTGCGCATCGCCGAGACCGGGACCCGCGTGGTCATCACCGGCACCTTACCCTGTCTGAACTGCGACCCGATCCGTACCGCGGCCGTCCTGGAGAATTTGATCACCAATGCGATCAAGTACAACGATCAGGAGGTCCGGCAGGTCGAAATCGGTGCGATCGACGGTTTGGCGCCGACCCTGTACGTTCGGGACAATGGCATCGGTATTGCCCAGCAGCACCAGCACGCCATTTTCACGATCTTCCATCGTCTGCATGGTCGCGACGACTATGGCGGCGGGAGCGGGGCCGGACTGACGATCGCGCGCAAGCACATCGAACGACAGGGGGGGCGCCTGTGGCTGGAGTCCGCTCCCGGCCAAGGGTCGACCTTCTATTTCACGCTCGGTTCCGGCCCTGACGGGTCCGCCGATCACTGAGGCGAAATCCGATGTCCACATCCACGTTCATGTCTGCGGCCGACGCCACCGGATGCGTCACTGCCCGCAACGTCGATGTCAGCAATTGTGATCTCGAACAGGTGCAACTGGTCGGGGCGATTCAGCCGCACGGGGCGCTCCTGGTGGTCGAAGAGCCGGCCTTGCGGATCGTCCGGGCCAGTGCGAACACCGCGGGTTTCCTCGGTGTGCCGACCGCGACAGTGCTCGGCGGATCGCTCGACCCGGTGGTGGGTCCTGACGCGGTGGCGGCCTTGCGCGTCCGGTTGGCCAACGCGAACTTGACCGGATGCAGCGTCCATCTGCTGACACTGGCGAATCTGCCGCACCGCGCTGGGCGCTTTCACCTGTTCGGCAATCGCAGTGACGGCTTGCTGATTCTGGAGTTCGAGCGGGCCGGTGCGGCCGGTGCGCCGGTGGAGAGCGACCTGTTCGGCGCCTTGCGCAACACGCTCCAGGAGTTACAGCGCAGCATGTCGCTGCGGACATTCCTGGATCTGGCGGTCGATCGGGTGCGCGAGTTCACCGGCTTCGAGCGGGTCATGGCCTATCGATTCGATCCGGACGGTAGCGGTGAGGTGGTTGCCGAGGCGAAGGAGCCCGGGCTCGACCCCTATCTGGGCTTACACTATCCGGCCAGCGATATCCCCGCGCCGGCGCGCCGACTCTTCGCGCTCAGTCCGTTGCGGCACCTGCCGGATGTACACTATATCCCGGTGCCGCTCCTTCCCTCACCCCCGGCGAGCGGCGACACTCTGGATTTGAGCTTTGCGTTCCTGCGCAGTGTCTCCGAGATGTATTCCGGTTATCTGCGCAACATGGAGGTGAAGGCCACCTTGGTGGCGCCCTTGCTGAAAGAGGGTAAGCTCTGGGGTTTGATCTCCTGCATGCAGCACAGTGCACCCAAGTATCTGCCCTACGAACAGCGGATTCCGATCGAGTTCCTGGTGCAGATGGTGTCGCTGCTGATGGGCGACCGCGAGGATCTGGATCACTATGCCTATCGCGTCGTGCTCGATCAGACGCTCGGCCAACTGATCGGCGCCATGGGCCGCATCGAAACGCTCCACGGGGCACTGACCGCGGGCGAACCGAACCTGCTCTCGGGGATCGATGCCGACGGGGCGGCATTGCTCGTCGATGGACAATTGACACTGCTGGGTAAGGCGCCCACGCGTGATCAGGTTCGCCTGCTGGCGGACTGGCTGGCGCAACAGGAGACCCCGGTGTTCTCCACTCACCGATTGACCAACGACTTCCCCGCGGCCGAATCGTTTTGTGCCGCGGCGGGCGGGCTCTTGTCCATCCGCCTGTCGCGCACCACCGCGGATCAGGTGATTTGGTTCCGTTGCGAGGTGCCACGGGAAGCGCATTGGGCCGGCGATCCGCGTAAGCCGGTCGAGATCGGCTTGGATGAGCACCAGGTGCGCCTGCTCCCGCGTACCTCCTTTGCCCTGTGGAAAGAAACCGTCCGCTGCCAGTCCCGTCCCTGGCTGGACTGCGAGCGCGACTATGCGGTGCGTTTGCGCCAGGCTATCTTCGACGTGATCATCGAGCGTGCGCGACGGTTGGCGCTGATCAATGCGGAGCTTGAACGCAGCAATCGGGAACTGGACTCTTTTGCCTTTGCCGCGTCCCATGACTTGAAGGAGCCGCTGCGTGGTATCCATAACTTTGCCGAGTATTTGCAGCGTGAAGACGGCGTGCGCTTGTCCGAAAAAGGCCAAAAACGTCTGGAGACGATCCTGCGTCTGGCCGGCCGGATGGACGACTTGCTCGAGTCGCTGCTGCAATATTCGCGCGTATTCCGCAACGAGCTGGATCTCAACGGTTATCCGCTCAGTGCGCTCGTCGAACAGGCGGTCGACTTTATTCGACAGGTCATTCCCGACCAGGATATCGAATTCCTGGTCGGTCCCGATCTTCCGGTGGTGCGTTGCGACCGGATGCGGGTAGAGATGATTTTCCACAATCTGATCCTCAATGCGGTCAAATACAATAGCGAGCCCGTGAAAAGGGTCGAGATCGGATGTGATGCAACCGTCGATCCGCCGGTGTTTTTTGTCAGAGATAACGGCATCGGCATCGCGCCGGACCAGTGCGAACTGATCTTTCAACTCTTTCGCCGTTTACACGGTCGAGATGAGTATGGCGGCGGCACCGGGGCAGGATTGACGATCGCCAAGAAAGCGGTCAAACGACATGGTGGGCGTATCTGGGTGGAGTCGACGGAGGGCCGGGGCTCAACCTTTCATTTCACCTTGGCCTCCGGGCCGACAGCCGCGGCCGCAAGCCGATGAACGACATTCGCCCGCTGCTGATCGTCGAAGATTCAGACGAAGATTTCGAGGTCACCTGCTGGGCACTTCAGCAAGCGGGTCTGACCCGTCCGATTCTGCGGTCCGTGCGCGCGGAAGAGGCCTGGCAGCGGCTGTGTCCGGTGCCGCGGCCGCCGGATTGGGCTGAGCGGCTGCCGTGTCTGGTGTTGCTGGATCTCAATCTGCCGGGAACCAATGGCCGGCAGTTGCTCGAGGACTGGCGGCGCATCGTGCAGCCGCCGCCAATCCCGATCGTCATCCTGTCGACGTCCAGTAATCCGCGGGATGTTGCGGCCTGCTATCGTCTGGGTGCGGCGGGCTATCTTTGCAAACCGCTGAGCCTCGATCTCTATGTCGAGAAAATGCGCGCGTTCACCCGGTATTGGTTCGATGCGATCACGTTGCCGGATGTGTGTTGATTCCTTGGGAACTGTTCGTTAATAAGGTAAACAAGTCCATTATACGGAACGGTTTTGAGTTTTCGGTTTTTCGTTTTTAGTTAAAGATTATCAAACATTGGGTTACGAAAAACGAGAAACGAAAAACCAACAACGACAGGTCTACCGGACCGCTGCTGGCGTCTCGGTCGTTGTCAGAGCCGCCGGGATCATCGACCGACCTTGCTCTCGATCCCGGCCAGATAGAGTTTCAGAAGCCCGGGGCTGCGCGCGGCCAGGACCTGGCGTTGGCGGATGCTGTCTGTCTCGCCGGTGACCAGATGATGCAGCGCGCGGTAGGCGTCGCCCGCGGGGTCGGCGGGGGCCAACTCGGGCGGGACCGCGGCGGCGATGCCGGAGTCCGCGATCAGGAGCCACGCGGGGAAGAGCGAGGTCGTCAGATCCAGGTCCGTGTCGTTGAATTGGCGCCAGAACTGGATCATCCGGGGGTCCGGCAGGTCCGCGGCGCCCAGTGTTCGCGCGGCCTCCGCGGGATGTTCCCAGCATAGGACAGCCCAGTCCCGGCAGGCGGCGGCCAGGTCACCCGTGCGCCGACAGGCCCGGGCATGTTCGATGAGGGCTTGCGGCCGGCGCTGCCAGTCAGGATCTGCTTCCAGGGCTTGACGGGCCTGCGCGAAACGCCCTGCCCGCGCCCAGGCGGTGCTTGCGTGTAATCGGGGCGCTGCAGGGTCGAACGGATGCGTTGCCAGATCGTCCGCCAGGGCCACCCACAGCGGGGCCAGGAGGTCGCGTGCGCGATGTCCGAGCAGCGCCTGGGCTTCGGGCTCCAAGGCCTCCAGTTGCGGCAAGCGCTCCGCGGGAGTGCGGGAGGGGAGCTCCTCCAC
This sequence comes from uncultured Lamprocystis sp., assembly GCA_964470155.1. Classification (GTDB taxonomy): domain Bacteria; phylum Pseudomonadota; class Gammaproteobacteria; order Chromatiales; family Chromatiaceae; genus Thiodictyon. The sequence continues at coordinate 25,864 of CAYYAY010000010.1, forward strand.
CGCCTGGATGAGGCGCAGATAGCGCGGCAGCTTGGCATGTTTCGGGTCCAGGGCCATCAGCCGGGTCAGGGCGGTGTGGGCGGCGTCGATCCGGCGGCCGGCCAATGCGGCGCGGACCGCATCCTCCAGGATCTGGAATTGATTGTCCTGAAACAGGTCCAGTTGAATACGGTTGGCTGGCCGCACGTAAGCGTGCGCGCAGCCCTGTGCCAGTTGGGTATGCTGACCAATCGAGAGCATCCGCGGCGCCGCGCCCCAGGCAAGATGCACCAGTGATTCGGCAACCAGCCCCTGCGCGCCGGCGTAGCGGCTCGCCTGTGCCAGCAGATCGCTGGCCGTGTTGGCCGGGACGCGCAGCACGCCTTCCAGGTGCGCCGTCAGACCGAGCCGCCAGGCCTCGTAGTCGGCGTAGGCCAGAAGGTCGCCGGCGATCAGCAACTCCAGCGGGTCGAGTCGGCCCTGCTCCAGGAGTAACTGGTCCACCAGTGCAATCAGATCGTGTGTCGATAGCAATTGGATCATGATATACGGAACCGTTTTCAGTTTTCGGTTTTTCGTTTTTCGTCGGGTTTACGAAGCATCAGGTTACAAAAAACGAGAAACAAAAAACCAACAACGACGCGTACAAGTGCGACCACCGGTGTCGGCGGGCGGAATCGGGTCGGTCTGTCATGTGCCGGATCACTGGTCAGGCGGAGAGGCTGACGTTGATGTCATCACGCGCCATTTGGATATAGTTGCCCTGGATGAAATCGGCGCGGCAGCTCCAAACCAGGGTGACGGTTTGCTGGTCCTCGATCCCGGTCGCGACCACCAATGCCTTCTGCTCATGCAGTTGCTCCACCAGTGCGGTGAGGTCTTGGCTGTTGGTTTGCGCCAGAGTATTGATCGACAGTTTAACCAGCGCCGCCCCCAGTTGTCCGACGAGTGCGATCTCCGAGGGTGAGTTGGTGACATTGCCCAGACAGATGTGGATGCCCGCTTTGCGCAGGATCCCGAACAAGACCTTGGCGATCTCGATCGATGTGCGCACATCGCGCAACTGAAACTGCACGACCGGGCGAATCCGTTTCAAGTCACGGCTGACCAGCTGCTCGCGCAGCCAGGGCAACCACTCTCTCGATCGTAACGTGTCCATGGTTTGATGGACGAGGATGCGCAGCTCGGGGTGACGGATCCGGTGGTCGCGGAGCGTATCCAAGGCGTATTCCATCACCCAGCGATCGATCGCCGTCATCAGGCCGTGACGCTCGGCGATCGGAAAGAACTCGCGTGGCGGCAGCAGTTCCCCGTCGGGGGAACGCAGGCGCAGTTGAGCCTCGAAAAAGGTACCCTCCACTTGGCCCAAGGCGACAATGGGCTGAAACAGGAGCACGAAGCCCTCGGACGTGAGGGCGCTTTCGATCAATGTCTTGATCCGATCCTCTGACCGCCCTTCCTGGGGCGCCCAGATCTCCACGCGGGCGCCGCCGTTCTGGCGCGCCTTGGCGCACGCCCGCTCGGCGCGGGCGAGCAGTGCCAGGGCGTCCTCCGGGGGTGGTTGGAACAGTCCGATGCCGACGCTGGCCGTGATGACGACATTGACCAGGTTGGGTGCCAGGTTGGGTGCCAGGTTGGAGTCGGCGGTGATCCGCCGCAGTTTTTCGCCCAGCCCGACGAGTGCGGTTTGGTCTTTACGTTGCGTCAGAACGCCGTAGCTGAACTCGCCATAGCGGGTCGCGACGTCATTCCCGGCCAGTTGGCGACCGAGCAGTTGCTCGATTTGCGCCAAGAGCTTATCGAACCCGGAGAGTCCCAATCGATCGATGAGTTGCTGCGGTGAGTCCAGCTCGATGATCAGGACGCCCGAGCCGGATCCGCCGACGGCGCTGTCACGCACCCAGCGCTCCAGGGTGCGAATGAAGAAATCCTTGTCCAGCAGGCGGGTGGGGGCACCACGTTTCGCAATGACCGCCCGGCGTTCGGGCAGCCAGCGGGCCATCCGGATACGGTGCTCGATGAACGCGATCAGGCGTTGACTGTTGACGGGTTTCGTGATGAATCCGTCGCTGCCGGCCAGCAAGGCGGCGATTTGCTTGTCGGCGTCGGTCTCGTTGGAGACCATCAGGATCGGCGTGTCATAGAACTGGTCGTGGTCGCGGATGATCGCGGTGAGTTCTGCGCCGCTGGCTTGCGGCATATAGAGGTCCATGAGGATCAGGTCCGGGCGAAACTCGGCCAGCACGCTCAGGATCGCCAGGGGTTCGCCGAGGGTGCGCACCGTCATCCCGGCTTTGGTCAGCAGCATGGCGACATAGGTCGCCTGGGACTGCTCGTCCTCGACGATCAAGATGCGCAAGGGTTCATGACCGCCGCTGCCATAGGCTTGCAGCGTCTTGGCGGCCAACTCGGCGGGGTCCGGCGGCGCGACGAAGAACGCCTTGGCCCCGGCGCGCACGCAGCGCAGCCGTGCGTCGATTCCATCGGATTCGGCAATGCAGATCAGCGCCGGGCCAGGGGCCGCGGTGCCGAGCAGATTCGCCAAGTAGTTGGCGATGTCGCCGTCTTGGGGCAGCATCTCCAGCTCGAGGATCAGCACTGCCGGCAGGCGCTTGAGCGCCGCCGTGGCCAACTCCGCGGGATGCTCAAACTGCGCAAGTGTTAACTGCTGTTCCTTGAGTCGTCGTCCCAACTCCTTAAGTGTGGAGGCATCGTGTCCGAGAAAATAGACGAGGTTGTTGACCGGTTCTGGATTGCCGTTGCTCATCGCGTGTCTGCCTTGGTGCCGCCGGACGGTGAGAATAGCGATAAACGCCCAGGCGCATTACGACGCCGTTGCAGCAATGCGTTAATGCGTTTCCACCTGCCGGCTGGTCGGTTATGCGATCATCCCGGAACCTGACATGCGAGTCACCGACATGCCTGATTTCCCCGTTACGCTTGCAGTTTACGACTTTCTCCCGGTCGCTTTGACGGGGGTCGCCCTGTGGTATCTCGCCCGTTACGTGGAGTCGCAGGACGTGGTGAACCACCCCCTGGCACTCGCCGGCGGCGCGCTCATCCTGGCGGGTGGATTGGCGAAGGCGACCTGGAAGTTGATTGCCGCCGTCAGCGGGATCGATCTCGTCTGGTTGTCCAATGCACTCTTTCCATTGATGGCTCCCGGTTTCACCCTCTTGGCCGCTGCGCTCTGGAGTGCGACCGGCCGTCGGCGAGACCGCCTGTGCGACGCTCAGGGTCGACGGGTCTGCCCGCGCGGGTTGTGGTCCGCGGCGCTGGTTGTGATCGGCCTCGCATTCACCGCCGCCGCACTCCGTCAATGGGTATTCGCGACCCCGCGGGGCTGGTTTCTGCCCTTGCTGTTGCTGGCGAGTCTGAGCAATCTGGCGGTGAGCGTCCTGCTGATCGGCACCTCCCTGCGACTGCGTCGGTGGTCGGTTGCGGCCTTGTTCGCCGTCAACCTGACGATGATCTTCGCCCTGCAGCCGATCGCCATGGTTACCCCCAAGACCCTGGCACTGCATTGGCTGGAGCAGTCGTTGACGGCGTTTGGGACCGGTTGTTTCGCACTGGCGGCATTTCTTCTGAACCGGATCGCCCAGGGCGGCGTCAGGGGTCTGTCCAGCGAAACGTCGGTCGTGGATCATGCCTCGGGCTGAACCAAACCGCATTGCGTCATGGCGGATCACCCCGCCGCCATCCGCCCTACACCGTGCCCCGGCGTCGGGCCGCGGCCTCCGCCAGTTGTCGCAGCATCGGCTCGGTGTCGGTCCAACTCACGCAGGCGTCGGTCACGCTCTGCCCATAGACCAGACCGGTGACGGTATCGAGGTCCTGGCGTCCGCCGACCAGATGGCTCTCGATCATGGTGCCGATAATGCGGCGGTCGCCGCGCGCGATCTGGCCGGCCACGTCCTGGCAGACCTGAATCTGTTTCTCCGGCTTCTTGCGGCTGTTGGCGTGGCTGAAGTCGATCATGATCTTGGGGGTGAGACCCGCCTCGATGATCTGCTCAGCCGCGATGTTGACGCTTTCGGTATCGTAGTTGGGGCGGTGACCGCCGCGCAGGATGATGTGGGTGTCGGCGTTACCGCCGGTGGTGAAGATCGCCGATTGCCCTTCCTTGGTGACCGACATGAACACATGAGGCCGAGCCGCGGCATGGATGGCGTCGATGGCGACCTTCACATCCCCGTCGGTGCCGTTCTTGAAGCCGACCGGGCAGGACAGCCCGGAGGCCAGTTCACGGTGGCCCTGGCTCTCGGTGGTGCGGGCGCCGATCGCCCCCCAACTCACCAGATCCGCGATGTATTGGGGGCTGATCAGGTCCAGGTATTCCGTTCCCGCCGGCATCCCCGACTCGGCCAGATCGAGCAGCAGCTTGCGCGCCAGGCACAGGCCTTTGTTGATCTCGAAGCTGCCGTCCAGGTTTGGATCATTGATCAGCCCCTTCCACCCCACGGTGGTCCGGGGCTTTTCGAAATAGACCCGCATGACGATCAGCAGGTCCGCGCTGAGCGCCTCGCGGACCGGCAGCAGGCGCGCGGCATATTCCCGCGCCGCCTGGGTATCGTGTACCGAGCAGGGTCCGACCACGACCAGCAGTCGGTCATCCTCCCCATGCAGGATGCGCTGAATCGCCCGGCGCGTCTCAAAGACGGTGTTGGAGGCCCGCTCCGATACCGGGAATTTCTCGTGAAGATCCGCGGGCGGGCTCACCTGGGTGATCGCGCGAATGCGCAGGTCGTCTGTCTGGTGTCGCATGAGAGGGTAGATCGGAGTCCCTGGAAAAAACGCAAGCAGGTAAGTATAGACCAAGACTTTGTCGGCGCGTTCCAGGTCACCGGTTATTCTTGAGTTGATTGCGCTGGATCAAGGCCGCCGGCACGGCAAACTGACCGGGATCACGATCGCGCGGGTCGACTTGTCCCAGATCAAGAACGCAAGGGCGGACGCTTCAACCCGGCAGGGTGCGCGCATTGATGCACTCGATGGCGGGTCCGAAACGCCCGTGGCGCACCCGCATGATGCCGGCATAGTCGATCCGCATCCGGTACCAGCGCTCGGCATCGGCGCGCAGCAGATGACCCACCAGCGCGCGCATGACCCCGGAGTGGCAGACGATCAGCAGGTGGCGCCCCGGATGGACGGCGACCTGGCGGTCGTAGGCCGGAATGATGCGTGCCGCAAAGGTGTCGAGTGATTCGCCGCCCGGCGGACGGCGGGCGACCGGGTCCTGATACATCGCCGTGTAGGCCGCACCCTCGGTCGCCGCCACCTCGGCATGGGTGCGGCCCTCCCAGGTGCCCATACCGATCTCGATCAGCGCGGGTTCGACGGCGAGCGGCAGCCCATGGCGCCCGGCCAGTTCCAGGGCGAACGGGTAGCAGCGTGCCATGGGCGAACTGATCACCTGATCCCAGGGGTGGGCGTCGCCGAGCGCGGCGCGCAGTTGCGCCCAGCCGGTGGCGGACAGCGGGTCATTGGCGCCATTGCCGCGGAAGCGCGGGCCGCCCACCGGTTCACCGTGGCGGATCAGGTCGATGAGTGTTTCGGGCATGGGGGCTTGGGTGCTGCTGATGGGGCGAAGGAGTCGCGCGATCGATCGCGCTGCCTGTTCATTGGGCAGGTGGTACCCTTAGCGGCCTTGATCATCGTTCCCGCCGGCCGCAGACGGTCCCCTGTAGGGTCCGCTGTGCGGACCGACGCCCGTGCAGAGCGCGCGGCGGCCGGGTTTATGACCAAGGCCCCCTTGGCGATGCGGCGTCGGCGCGACGCTGCTGTCAGGTCGGCAGGATACCGCAAGACCGTCCATGTGTGATGATGAAAGCACGACCGGCGCGGCCACATCGCGCTGCTGGACGTGCGAAAGGAGCCTGAATGATGCGCCGTCGAGCCTTCGTTGCCATCCTGCTCTGCGCCTGGTTGCTGACTGCCTGCGAGCGGCTGCCGAAGCCGACGCCCATCCCGCCCGACGCGATCGTGGTGGCGTTCGGCGACAGCGTCACCTCTGGGATCGGCGCCGCGGCGGGGGAAGACTGGCCCAGTCGGTTGGCCGGGCTCAGCGGCTGGACGGTCGTCAACGCCGGGGTCCCCGGCGATACCGCCGAGCGCGCACGCGACCGCATCGAAGCGGTGCTCACCCAATACCAACCGGCCCTGGTCGTCATCGAAATCGGCGGCAACGACTTTCTGCAACGGCGACCACAGGCCGCCGTCAAAGACGATGTGCGCCGCATCGTCCAGTCCGTGAGACAAAGCGGCGCGCAAGCCGTGCTCGTGGCGGTGCCGCAACTCTCGCTGCTCGGGATCCTGTCCGGCGCCAAGAGCGACGCGCCGATCTACCGGGAGTTGGCGCAGGAAGAAGGTGTTCCGCTCGTCGAGGCGGTGTTTTCGGAGATCTTGAGCCGACCGGAGCTCTGTGCCGACCAGATCCACCCGAATGCCGAGGGCTATCGGAAGATGGCGGAGACGATCTATGCCTTTCTCGCCCAGACGCCCAAGGGCGCTGACTAATGCAGTCTTGAGAAATTGAGCCTGGCCCCTTTTTGTGTGCTTTTTGTGCCTTTTTGTGCGTGAAATACGTTCTGTTAAACGGAGAGAGACATGACTTTTGAAAAGATTATGAACGTTGCGGAAGTTGTTACGCCGCTTCTGGTGCTCGTCGGTGGGTGGCACATTTATATAAAACAACTACGGAAGGAAGCAACTAGTGTTGCGATCTCCTACATGTGTACAATCGTCGCGATCAACGAACATCTAGAGCAGACGAGCAAAGTTTTGAACGGTATAATGTACACTCTCGTGGCGCTTCCTTCTAAAACCGTGAGCGACTACAGAAAAGAAGACTGGTTTGACGTGCATCGCGCATTATCAGATCACCTTGGATACCTATGCCACCTGGACGAAAGAAAAGGCACCGAGGCGAACCAGATGATAATGACATTCTTCAATAGATTAAAGTATGTTCGCGACATTTGGTCGTACCTAATCATGTTAGCCGGCGCGGTTGGGCCGGTGTCGTTGGAGGTTGAAGAAGGCGATGACTTGGGGACGAAGCTTGCCAAGCGTGAAATCGAGGACAGGATGCCGCGTTTAAAAAAGAAGCTCGATGAGTTAATTGATCTCGGCGATGCCACGGTTAGAATCTTGGAAAAGCTAGTATCGCCCTATAAAAGTGCTCCAGTTCCGGGGACAGAGTTCTAGAGTTCCGGGGACAGTTTACTTAATTCGCACAGCCATGAATGAAAGCCTGGATTTCGGGGTCAGGTCTTGCAATCACGCATGTGTGATTGCAGGAGCTGACAGCACTCTGCGAGCCACATTAGCGTCGTCAATCCCTGATTCCGCAGAAAGCCCAGTCTATTACCCGACGCGGAACGCGCGTCGGTTGGTTCCGCGCGGAATGCGGTCCGCGCAGGGGACTCGGCTGAGCCGTCGGTGCCTCCCGCCGGGCGCGGTGCCCCGGGACCGCGTCCCTTGTCGCACCGGCAACGGCTGTCTACACTGCCACCATGCGCCATCCCATCGATCCCAAGGTTGACTGCGTCTTCAAGGCCCTGCTGGGGGCCGAGTCCAATCGTGACCTGCTGATCCATTTCCTCAACGCCATCCTCGGCGCGGAGCTGCCTCGGCCCATCAACGCGGTGGAGATCCAGAACCCGTATAACGAAAAGGAATTTCTCGACGACAAGCTCACCGTGGTCGACGTCAAGGCCCGCGACGCCACCGGGCAGATGTATCAGGTCGAGGTCCAACTCCTCAATCACCGCGACCTGCCGGCGCGCATCCTCTACGGGTGGGCCGACCTTTACAGCGCGCAGATCAAGGAGGGCGAGAGCTACCGCAAGCTGCGCCCCACCTATGCGATCTGGCTGTTGGGTCAGACGCTGTTGCCGGATGACCCGGACTACGCCCACGCCTTCCGGCTCCAGCACGGACGCGTCTTCCTGGACCATGGCGGCATCTGGCTGCTGGAACTGAGCAAATTCGCCGCCGACGCGGTCGAAACCGAGCAGCAGCGCTGGCTGAAATTCTTCACCGAGGCGGAGCGCCTGGACGCGGACGCCCTGCCGGCCTGGATGCAGACCCAAGAGATGAGGCGAGCCATGAACACACTGAAGGCCTTCTCCGAGAAAGAGCACGCCTACCATGCCTATCAGGCGCGGCAGAACTTTCTGCGCGAACAGCAAAGCATCCAACGCGAGTTCGACGACCTGCGCGCGGAGGTCGAGCAGGCGCGGGCGGACGCGGAGCAGGAGCGGGCGGCCAAGGAGCAGGAGCGGGCAGCGAAGGAGCAAGCGCGGGCAGACGCGGAACAGGAGCGGGCGGCCAAGGAGCAGGCACGGGCAGACGCGGAGCAGGAGCGGGCCGCCAAGGACGACGCTTTGGCCGAGATCGCGCGGCTGAAGCGCTTGCTCGCCGACCAGCCGGAACCGTCTGACCCCGAGACGCGGTCGTGATGTCGTGATCTCGGCCTGTCGTCAATTTCTGGTTCGGTGGAGGGCTGGAACTGGATGCGCAGCGTCTCCGCGACGCCGTGGCGGACCTCATCGACAACCAGCGATGGCAGCAGAAACGAAAAACCAACAACGACGGGTATATATTACCCCGTTCATTACCCTCACTTGAGGGTCACTCGTTACCCTGATTGCCGGCGTCGCCCCTCGACCAGGCGGCGCCGGTGCCGCGCCCCGAGCAACTGATCGCGCCTTGCCCCTGCTGCTCCCGCAGGACGTGACGGATCATGTCACGGCTGACGCCTGGGCACACCGGCTCCAGCTCACTGATCTTGAAAGTGCCTTTCGGCCTGGAGAGAAGCTGATCGATCCCTTTGAGCACCGTCGCGCGTTTTTCGCCGCGCGGGGCCTTGACCTCGCCGACCCGGTCGACGAAGTCGCGGTAGGCCTCCTTCATAATCGAGAGGACGTAGTGGATGTACGGCCAGGGATTGTGCTCGCCCTCATGCCAGCCTCGCGAGCTTTTCGTAGTACCGCTCCTTGTTCTGCTCAACCAGGCGCTCCAGGCTGATGTAGCGCCCGACCTCGTAGCCAAGCTGAGCGCTCTGCAACAGCCACAGCAAGCGGGACACTCGCCCGTTGCCGTCGCGGAAGAGCGGACGCGGTGCCACCAGGATGGCCCGGACGCGCTGCGGGTCGATGGTCACCCCTTCGATGCGGTTGGAGGACAGAGCGCTTTCGATGATCGCCGACTCACGCAGCGCCTTCAGGCGTTGCGGCGACTGCTGAGTGTAGAGTTCCTGCTTGCCCCGAAGCTCGCCCAAGTCGTTCAGATACCAGGCTGTGCTTGCTTCGAGGCTCAAGCGATTCAGTGCAAAGAGGCGCAGCGTCGTCATCATACGTCTGGAAGATCGTCCTGAGTGTCTTGTTCGCTGTAAGCGAATGATATCAAGAGAAAAATAATCTGAGGTGTTAAACTCTGTTAGGATAGCGGGGTGAGGCGGCGCTAACCCGACCCGCGACGATGACTTTCACAGACGCTTGTGCGTGCGATGCCGAGAGGGTGACGCGGGCCACCCGAGCGCGTAAATCCTCGCCCAGACAGCCACCGGACCGACACGATGAACCAAAAAATCTATCAAGGGATCAATAACGAGCCCAAGGGCGGCATGACCCCCACCGCCAACATCATTCGTGATGCCTGGGTGTTCGGTCTCATTCCCGAGGAGCAGACCTGTGAGGGCTGGACCATTCAGGGTATCGAAAATCTCTATGACCAGGTCCATGACGCCTGGCTGCCCTACGGTCACTTGGTCTCCAGGCTGCCCCCGGAACTGGCCGAGCGCCATGCCCGCATCTATGGTGCGGCGGTCGAGCGCGCCCGCGCCGCGGGCTGGGACCCGTCGCTGGACGATGAGTCCTGACCCTGTCCAGCGGCCAGATCCATGGCTTGCTATCGGATTCGTGAAACCTTCTTTCGGCCGGAGGCGGAGTACGCCCAAGAGACCGGCACGCTGCCGGCCGATCTCCATAACGGGTTGCAACTGTTGCTGGCACGCGACGGCGCCGCGCATTGTTTCTTGCCTATCCGCTCCATGCAGTACCTGGCGGTCATCGCGCGCGACGAAGTGGTGTTCGTCGATGCCAACGGCGGCTATGCCCATCAGGACGGGGTTGGCGGCCGGCTGATCCGGATCGCCTGGCGCCCGACCGGCGGGCCGCGTGAATCGATTTCGGCCCCGCTCCCTTACGCAATCATCTACTATTTCTCTGGTTTGGCGGAAATCCAGCGGCGACTGATCGGCGAGACTCGCGCGGCGCTCCGGCTCCAGGCGGCGCGTCAGCGGGAACGGTCCGCGCCGGTCCGCGCGTCCTGCATCGTGCCGATGCGCCGCCGCTGAAGGGTCCCCGTCAGACTCATTGCCCCCTGACCTTTGGGGCAGGAAACGTGCTGTGCAATCGAGATAGAACAAGATGACGAAGCTGCTGACCTGGCGTGATGAATGGGCCTTGGGAATCGATGCCTTGGACGCGGATCACCGGGCCCTGATCGGAACCGTGATCGACATCTGCCTGCGCTTCTGTCCCCAGGCAGCGATTCCCTCCGGCGTTTCCGCGGGCGTGGCGCCGCCGCGCACCGCCGGGTTTCCTGGAGCGAGCCAGCGGGATCTAGTCGAGGCGTTGGTTGCCTTCGGTGGTCAGGTCCATGCCCATTTCCGGCGGGAAGAGTCGTTCATGCGCGCTATCGGGTACGCGCGGGCGGAACAACACGCCGCCGAGCATGTCGTCCTCATGAGCCAATTCAGCGAGATGCTGCGCAACTGGCGGGCGCTCGGTATCACGGTGTTCGACGAGGCGGCACAGGAGCGGGTTTGCCAGTGGCTCCTCACCCACATCCTGGAATCCGATCGGGCGTTCGCCAAGGACTATTTCGCGTTGTGCGGCTGGCCGGAGTCCGATGCCGATCCTGCTTAGGAACCGTTTACCAATAAGGAATAGCGCACTAATAAGTTATACGGAACGGTTTTGAGTTTTCGGTTTTTCGTTTTTAGTTAAGGACTATCAAACATTGGGTTACGAAAAACGAGAAACGAAAAACCAACAACAACGGGTATAAACAAGTCTATTAGGGAACGCTGTTGGTGTCTCGATCGTTGTCGTTGTTTGCTTTTTTCAGACCTCGCCGCAGTCACGCGCCATGGCCGCCCGCACGCAGCGCAGCAGGCCATAATCATAGTGACCCTGAAAGGCGTCATAGACCGGCTTGAGCGTCTGCGGCGCATCCGGTCCCACCAGTTGGTCGAAGGCGGACCGGATGGCCTCGATCTCGTCGTCGCGGAGCCTGACCACGTCGCGCAGGCCGAGCTCGCCTTCCTCGATGCAGCGCGCCAGGTGGGTGAACACGGTGGTGAGCTTGAGGTCGCGTTGCTCGCCGATCGCCGCGGGCGGGAGGCCGGCACGAAACAGCTCCAGGGTCTCGCGGACGGTACCGCTCAGGCCCAGGTCCCAGGTGCGGCCCGCGGCAGGTGCTTTCTCCGCTAGCGGCCCCGATCCCGCCACCGACCGGTCGGCGCGTGTCGGCGGCTCGGGCAGCGGCGGGAGGTCGGCGGGCCGGCCATGCTCGGCCTCATGGTCGGCCAGCACGCCTAGGAAGCTCACGCCATAGCGCTCCAGCTTGACCACGCCAACCCCACTGATCCGGCTGAACGCGTCGGCATCGCGTGGTCGGTAGGTGACCATGTCGCGCAAGGTCGCGTCGTTGAAGATCACATAGGGCGGCACGCCTTGCTGTTGCGCCAGTTCCCGCCGGTGGGTGCGTAAGCGCTCCCAGAGTGCCGAGGCTTCGGGGTCCAGCGGGGTCTCGGCCGCGATCGCTCGCCCCTTGTTTTCCACGGCACGGCTGGCCGGCCGGCGTTCCGGGTCCTGGCGCAGGTGCACCCGTTGCTCACCGCGCAGGACCGGGCGGCTCAGTTCGGTGAGCTTGAGAGCGCCGTGGGCATCCATGTCGACCGCGACCAGCCCGGCGGCGACCAGTTGCCGGTAGACTGACTTCCATTGCTCGGCGCTCAAGTCTTGGCCGATCCCGAAGGTGGAGGTGCGGTTGTGGCCGAAGCGGCGGATGCGCTCGTTGTCCTTGCCGAGCAGGACGTCGATCAGGTAATTCACACCGAAGCGCTGTTCGGTGCGGAAGATGCAGGACATTGCCTTCTGCGCGGCCACGGTGCCGTCCCAGCGCGCCACCGGCGCCAGGCAGGTATCGCAATTGCCGCAGGGTTCGGCCAGGGTCTCGCCGAAATAGTTCAGCATGACCCGGCGGCGGCACTCGCTGGTCTCGCAGAAACCCAGCAAGGCGTTGAGCTTGTGCAGTTCGACGCGCTTGAACTGTTCCTCGGCCTCCGAGCCCTCGATGAAGCGCCGCAGCATCACCACGTCGCCCAGCCCGTAGGTCATCCAGGCATTCGCCGGCAGCCCGTCACGGCCGGCACGACCGGTCTCCTGATAGTAGGCTTCCAGGCTCTTGGGCAGATCCAGATGAGCGACGAAGCGCACGTCCGGCTTGTCGATGCCCATCCCGAACGCGATGGTCGCGACCACGATGACCCCCTCGCCGCGCAGGAATTCCGCCTGGTGGGCCCGCCGCTGTTCGGCCATGAGACCGGCGTGATAGGCCAAGGCGTTGAACCCCTGTTCGCGCAGGAATTCGGCCGTTTCCTCGACCTTGCGGCGCGACAGGCAATAGACGATACCGGCGTCGCGCGAATGCTCGTTGCGCAGAAACTCGATGAGCTGGCGACGCGGCTGCGCCTTCTCGGTAATGCGGTAGCGAATATTCGGCCGGTCGAAACTGGAGACGAACTGCGCCGCCTGTTCCAGTGCCAGCTTGGTCACGATCTCCTTGCGGGTCGGGGCATCCGCCGTAGCGGTCACCGCGATGCGGGGCACCTGCGGCCAACGCTCATGCAGCAGGTTCAACTGGATGTATTCGGGCCGGAAATCATGGCCCCACTGGGAGACGCAGTGCGCCTCGTCGATCGCGAACAGCGCGATCGGCACCCGCCCCAGCAGGCTCAGGAAGCGCTCGCTCAGCAAGCGTTCCGGGGCCACATAGCAGAGATCCAGTTCACCGGCCAGCAGAGCGCGCTCCACCCGCGCCTGTTCGTCGGCGGCCATGGACGAGTTCAGAAAGGCCGCCCGCACCCCGAGCTGGCGCAGGGCGTCCACCTGGTCTTGCATCAGCGCGATCAGCGGCGAGACCACCACCCCGGTTCCCGGCCGCAACAGCGCCGGAATCTGGTAGCACAGCGACTTGCCGCCCCCGGTCGGCATCAGCACCAAGGCATCGCCGCCGCGCAGGACCTGCTCGATGACCGCTTCTTGAGCGCCGCGAAAACGCGGGTAGCCGAAGACCCGGTTCAGTATCTCCAACGGGTTCTGATTCATCGTCTGGTGCAGTTGCGAAGGATGAATGCGGTCGGATGACCACTGCCCATGCTACCCACTTGGGCCGAAAAAATCTTCGCTGAAGGGTGGGCGGGTGCGCTCGGAACTGATGGGGGCCGGGCCTCTGCGGACGCGTGGACAGGGTTGGCTTGCCCGCTCCCCGGCTGTCGATCGGCACCTACGAAAGCGTGTGCGAGTCAATCTATACAAACCATTTGTAATGCCCGATCGAAGTCGCTAAGATCCCGACATCGCGTCCAACCCTGGGACGAGAGATCGCAACTGAAAGAGGGCGATAAGGCACTGACCGCTGTGGTCCGGCCTCAGCGCCCCGCTCCAAACCCGATGTACCGGGCGAGGAGGACACCAATTCCCGGCTGACCCACTCTGGGCCAGCAACTTGGCCAATAACTCCCGGTCGCCGGCGCATCACGCGCCCGGCGGCCAATATCAGGGTGTTTTGCGAATCCGGCCGACCGCACTTGCTTGTTCACTTCGGTGGCACACCAGGCCGCCCGGCAATACTCAAGTCTGCTGCATCGGAAGAAAGTAGATACGAATGCGTCGGCGATTGTTCTGCACGTAAGAGCGCACCTTATCTTGACTGGTGAACGCCGCTATGATCCGCGAAAAGGATCAGCGGGCAATCTCTGTCTCTCAGTATTTCTTCAAGAAAGGCGATGTAGGTTTCGGGATCTTTTTGATTGTGAAACGGTTTTATTGTCTTGGTGATGGTCGGAAGTAGCGTGGCTTTTTCGCGCTGCTCGCCCATTGCCGCTTTCGGCGTTTTCTCAATCACACCCCGGCTAGCGCAGGAGCGCTCGATAAAGACGACTCCCGGTTCGTCCTCGAATGCGATATCAGCGCCGATCTTTTTTGCAAGCCGCTGTACTATCTTGTATTTCGCGTTTAGAAAGCGATCCAAGTCGCCAGGGTTACGTTTTCTCGCAAGGATTTTTGGGGGTTGGCAACTGAGATTCAGCGCTTTCAGATGGGCGTCCAGCGCGGCGGCGGTTACTTTGACGTCAAACGTTTTTTCCAGGATCTCGGCGAGCATCCGGCAGTTCCAAAAATCCGCATCGTATCCGTAGGTTGTTGGATGCTCGTTGAGAATGACTGATTCAAGCCAGTGGTCCATGCTCGGCGTGGTCTGGGGTTGCGCATCGGGTGTAGCGTGGGTATCCGGGGCATCATGGCCGCCGTCTTCGCAGGTCTTAAGCCACGCGTCGAGCGAACTGCGGGAGATGCCGAGTACGTTGCCGACCAGATCCGGGTGGTATCCCCGCTCGACGATGGACTGCACGGCTAGCTCCCGAATGTAGTTCATCACCTCGTCGGGAAATTTTTGTGCATCGTTGCGCCATTTGTCACTCATGGCAAGCTCCCGTGCGGTCTCAAACTAACGTCCTCTATAGATTATCCTGATCAGATTCAATGGCACTACGTGAAGATCCGGATGTTCAACCCTGTCTCGATCTGGATGAGCGTCGCAACCGCGGGGTGGGTCCGTGGCACCGTGCTGGCCGGGAAGGAGGGTTCCGCCGGGGGAGGAGGGGGGCGGCACGGGGGTGAGTGGCTGCAGGCCGCAGGATTCTGAGCGCGACTGCTGCCCACGAAAGCACTCTGTTTATACAATACAAACCATTTGCAAAGACCGAATGTCCTCGTTAGACTTACTCCACGCCGCCGAACTCGTGGCGGGGCATGACGACAATACAGAGGGCGATCAGGCCGCGACCCCCGCCGGGGTGGCAGTCAAAAGCCCCACATCCGAGCCTGATTGATTGGGCGAGGAGGACAACATTCAATTTCCGACTAACGCGGAACGCCATGCCCGTCAGCACCTGGCTGACGGCGTTTCCCCCCGCCCGCCCCCCAACCCTGGCGATGTGCCTGAGTCGGGGGCGCGGGCGGTACTCAGGGGTCTCCAAGTCCCGATTATCTTTAGACAGAAATCGCCTGATGGGGTACTTCAGGGTTAGCGCTGCCGACAGGCGATTCTGCCGACAGGGCGTGCCGGTTGATCGTGCAGATTCCTGCCCGGTGCGCGGCACCATCCACGGCACTGGATTCCGGCATCCTGCCGGAATGACGGTGCAACCTCAGGTGCAACGGTGCACTAGCAGGAGATCAACTCCAGACATTGATCCAATGATTCCTTCCAATCCGGCATGTAGAGTCCGAAAGTCTCACGAAATTTGGTGTTGTCCAAGACCGAATAGGCGGGACGCTTGGCCGGGGCGGGGTACTCGGACGAGTGGATGGGGATCAGGTGACAGTTGGCGCCGCTCCGCTCTAGGATAGCCTGGGCGAAGCCGAACCAACTGACCTCGCCGCTACCCGTCAGGTGATAGAGACCGCCGACCTGTTTCAGATCCAGGTCGCCGTGCAGCACACGGTAGAGGACCAGGGCGGTCTGCTCGGCGAGCATCCGGCTCCAGGTCGGGGCGCCGATCTGATCGTCGACGATGCGCAACTCGTCCTTTTCCCGGAACAGGCGCAGCATGGTGAGCAGGAAATTGGCGCCACGCGCCCCGTACACCCAACTGGTGCGGAAGATCAGGCAGGGCGCGCCGGATTCGAGTAGGGCAAGTTCGCCGCCGAGTTTGGTCTCCCCGTAGACGTTCAACGGACCAGCGCTGTCGGTCTCGGTGTAGGGCCGACTTGCCTGCCCCGAGAAGACAAAGTCGGTGGAGTAGTGGACTATGGGTATGTCGCGTTCGGCCAGCAGCCTTCCCAATTCACCTACCGCGTCGGCATTGATGCGTCGGGCGACGTCACAGTCGGTCTCGGCCTTGTCCACCGCGGTGTAGGCAGCGGCATTGACCACCGCGTCCGGCCGCGATTCCTCCACCAGTTTGGCGAGCAAACCCTTGTCGAGCAGGTCGACGATGGGGCCGTAACCTCCTTCTACGGAAGCGGCGATAACCTCTCCCAGGCTGGCCAGGGTCCGGCGCAACTCCCAGCCGACCTGGCCGTTGGCGCCGATCAATAGGATTCTTGGCAGCTTCGATTCCTGGCGATCCGAGGTGGAGCGTCGCTTGGTCATGGATAGTCCTCGATGGCAGGCAGCCGCTCGGACGGAATCTCCGAAAGGCTTGGTGCTGCTTGGTCTTTTAAGGAGAGTTCGGGCGCAGTCTGGCTTTCCAGGGGCCACGCGATGCCGATCGCCGGGTCATCCCAGCGCACGCTGAACTCGGTTTCAGGTCGATAGTAGTCGGAGCACTTGTAGCCGAACAGCGCCGTCTCGCTGGTCACCAGAAAACCGTGAGCGAACCCGGCCGGGACCCAGAACTGCCGTTTGTTCTCGCCGGAGAGGGTAATACCCACCCAGCGGCCGAAGGTCGGCGAGCCACGACGCACGTCCACCGCCACGTCGAACACCTCGCCGGCGTAGACCTGTACGAGTTTGCCTTGGGCGCCGGGATGCTGGCAGTGCAGACCACGCAGGACGCCGCGTCGGGAGTAGGACAGATTGTCCTGCACCAGGGGCGCGCGGATACCGAATTCCGCATAACGGCCGGCGCGATAGGTCTCGAGGAAAAATCCACGCTCATCCCCCCAGACCTTGGGTTCGATGATGATAGCGCCGGGAATATCGGTCGTGATCACGTTCATGCGTGCCACCCACGGTGTAATAATGCGAGCAGGTATTCGCCGTAACCGCTCTTGCGCAGTTCCTCTCCCATGGCGGCGAGTTGGGTTTCATCGATCCAGCGATTGTTGAAGGCGATTTCCTCCGGACAACAGATCTTGAGTCCTTGGCGCTTTTCGATGGTCTCGATGAAGGCCCCGGCTTCCATCAGGGATTCGTGGGTGCCGGTGTCGAGCCAGGCAGTGCCGCGCCCCATGCGTTGCACATAGAGTTCACCGCGTTCGAGATACAGCCGGTTGAGATCCGTGATCTCCAGCTCGCCGCGGGGCGAAGGCTTGAGATTCCGCGCCAGTTCGCACACCCCCTCGTCGTAGAAATAAAGGCCGGTCACCGCCCAGTTGGACTTGGGGTGCTTGGGCTTCTCTTCCAGGCCGATGACCTGACCGGCAACGTCGAACTCGGCGACCCCGTAGCGTTCCGGATCCGAGACCCAGTAGCCGAAGACGGTCGCGCCATTGGCACGCTCGCCGACCGCCTTGAGCTGGTCACCGAGACCTTGCCCGTAGAAAATGTTGTCCCCCAGGATCAGGCAGGAAGGGTCGCCGTCAATGAAGGACGCGCCGATCAGAAAGGCCTGCGCCAGACCGCCGGGATCGGGTTGCTGCGCATAGGCGAGTCGGATGCCCCATTGGGACCCGTCCCCCAATAGGGTCTCGAACAGCGGCAGATCCCGCGGGGTGGAGATGATCAGGATATCGCGTACCCCCGCCAGCATGAGCGTGGACAGCGGGTAGTAGATCATCGGCTTGTCATAGACCGGCAGCAGTTGTTTGCTGACCGCCCGGGTGATGGGATAGAGCCGGGTGCCGGATCCGCCGGCGAGGATGATGCCTTTTCGGTTCATAGGGGTCGTCCGTCTGTCAAAGGGCCGCGCCCAGGCGCTCGCCGCGATAGCTCCCGTCGGTCACGCGGCGGCACCATTCTGGGTTGTCCAAATACCATGCGACGGTACGTCGCAAACCGGTCTCAAAGGTCTCGCTGGGCGTCCAGCCCAGGTTGCGCTTGATCTTATCGGCGTCGATCGCATAGCGGCGGTCGTGTCCGGGACGGTCGGTGACAAAGGTCTTGAGGTTTGCGTGGGGGCGCCGCGGCGAGTCGGGGAGCAGTTCATCGAGCAGGGCGCAGAGGGTATCGACCACTTGGAGATTGGTGCGCTCGCTGTCGCCGCCAACATTGTAGACCTCGCCGGGGGCGCCGGCCTCGAGGACCCGCCGGATGGCGCGGCAATGATCGGTGACGTAGAGCCAATCGCGGATGTTGCCGCCATCGCCATAGATCGGCAAGGGTTCTCCCTGTTGGGCCTTGTGGATCATCAGCGGGATCAACTTTTCGGGGAACTGATAAGGTCCGTAATTATTAGAGCAATTGGTGGTCAGTACCGGTAATCCGTAGGTATGGAACCAGGCTCTCACCAAATGATCCGAGGCCGCTTTGGATGCCGAATAGGGTGAATTGGGGGCATAGGGAGTCGTCTCGGTGAAGCGACCGGTGGCACCCAGTGACCCATAGACCTCGTCGGTGGAAACGTGCAGAAAGCGAAAGCGCTGCCGCGCCGCTTCGTTACGCTTGAGCCAATGGGCGCGGGCGCGCTCCAGCAGGTTGAAGGTCCCCACGACGTTGGTCGTGATGAATGGGGTTGGTCCGTCGATGGAGCGGTCCACATGGCTCTCGGCGGCGAAGTTCACGACCGCGTCGACTTCAAAGTCTTGCAACAGTTGTGCGACCAATGCGGCATTGCCGATATCCCCATGGACAAAGCAATGGCGCGGGTTGTTCGCCAGCGGGGCAAGTGTATCCAGGTTGCCGGCATAGGTCAGGTTGTCGAGATTGACTACCCGGCAATCGGTCTCGTCCATCAAAAAATGAACAAAGTTGCCGCCGATGAATCCGGCGCCCCCGGTGACCATCACTGTGTGCATCAAAGAGACCCTCCTGGTGGAGTTTTTAAATTTGGACGAGGCAGTTGTTTGCCGCCGCGGGTTCCAGCAAACCCCGGCGTCCCACGGCGCCGGGTGACCTGCACCGGTTTTCCCTGCGCTGACGCGATGATACCGCGTTAGAGCCGGTCCGTGAATCCGGCCGCGCGTGCCAGACGGTGCAGATCCTGGCCGGCGAGATGCGGTGCCTCACGAGTGTCGGTCCAGGGTTTGATGCGGGTCGGTTGCAGCGGACGCAGTGCCGTCATCAGCCTGGTCAGCGTGCGGTAGATGCGTGGGTGTGCGCAGGTCCAGGCCCACAGGCGCCAGAGTCCGGCCTGGCCGGCCAGCCGCCGGCTGCCGTGGCCCAGGGTAGGCGCATCCGCCTGAGCGTTGACCGCTTCGAAGCGCAGGCGATTCAACAGCCGGGGGATCGGGATGCGGACCGGACAGACTTCGGCACAGGCGCCGCACAGACTGGACGCCTCGGCCATTTCGCCCCGTTCGGCCAGGCCGTGGAGTTGGGGTTCGAGGATGCTGCCGATGGGCCCCGGATAGACAGTGCCGTAGGCATGGCCGCCCAGGCGGGTGTAAACCGGGCAGTGATTCATGCAGGCGGCGCAGCGGATGCAGCGCAGGGTGGCGGACAGCTCCGGGTCCAGGTGGATGCGCGAGCGGCCGTTGTCGAGCAGGATCAGGTGGACGGCCCGCGGCCCGTCTTGCTCTCCCGGCCGGCGGGGTCCGCTGATGAAGTTCACGTAGGTGGTGATCGGCTGACCGGTGGCGCTGCGGGTGAGCAGGGTGAGCAGCGGCGGGATCTGGTCCAGTCGGGCGACCACTTTCTCGATGCCCATCACCGCGATATGCAGATCCGGCAGGGTGGTGCAGAGACGCCCGTTGCCCTCGTTCTCGACCAGGCACAGGGTGCCGGTCTCGGCCACCGCGAAATTGACCCCGGACAGCCCTGCGGCCATGCCGCGAAAGCGCTTGCGCATGACACGGCGGGCCAGCGCGGTGAGTTCCTCGATGCGCTCGGCGGGCGGCTGGTCCGGGTAATGTTCACGGAACAGAGCCGCGATTTCGGCGCGGTCCTTGTGGATCGCCGGGGCGATGATGTGGGATGGGGCTTCACCGGCCAGTTGGATGATGAGTTCACCCAGGTCGGTCTCGACCGCCTCGAGGCCCTGGTGCTTGAGGAACTCATTGAGCCCCATCTCCTCCGAGACCATCGACTTGCCTTTGAGCAGCGCGGTTGCCCCAGCGTGCCGCAGGATCTCCAGGACCAGCCGGTTGGCGTCCGCCCCGGTCTCGGCCCAGTGGACCTGGATGCCGTTGCGGGTGCAACTGTGCTCCAGTTCCTCCAGGAGTTCCGGCAGGCGGGCCACCGACTCGCCGCGGATGGCCTCGCCCTGATCGCGCAGGCGTTCGCGCTCGTCCGCATCCGGGAAGGCCGCCGCCCGCTTGCTGACCAATCCGTCCATGGCCTTGCGGATATTGGTGCGGACTCGCTCGCGCCCCAAGGCCGCGCCGATGGCAAGGCGAAAGTCAGTCGTCATGGCTGGTGCGCTCCCAGATGAAGTCGGCAACGTGCTTGATCACCGGACCCCCGCCGCGGCGGGCGAAGGTGCCGCCCAGGTTCATCAGGCAGCCGCAGTCCTGGCTGACCAGGACCGCGGCGTCGGTGGCGGCGATGGCGCTGGTCTTGTCCGCCGCCATGGCCGCGGAGATCTCCGGCTGTTTGATGGCGAAGGTGCCGCCGAAACCGCAGCACTCGTGGGCGCGTTCCGGTTCCACCAGCTCCACCCGCTCAAGCCGCCGCAGCAGCACCATGGTCGCGTCCGCGACGCCCAGTTCCCGTCGTGAGGAGCAGGAGTTGTGCACCGCGACGCGGATGGGCGGACCCAGGTCGGTGAGGCGCAGGTCGAGGACCCGCACGAGGAAGTCAGTCAGCTCCACCACCCGTCCGGCAAAGGCGTCGGCGCGCGCGGCGTCGGCCGTGCCGGCGAGCAACAAGGGGTAATGGACCTTGAGCATCCCGGCACAGGAGGCCGAGGGCACGACCACCGGCAGGCTCTCGGGAAAGGCATCCAGTTGCGCCCGCGCCACCCGGCGCGCCTCGTCGCGGTAACCCGCGTTGTAGGCCGGCTGGCCGCAGCAGGTCTGACCCTGGGGGAAGATGACCCGCAGGCCCGCGCGCTCCAGCAGTCGCATGGCCGCGAGCCCGGTGCGTGGGAACAGGAGATCGATCAGGCAGGTGCCGAAGAAATAGACGGTGTTGGGCATCTTTTGGTGTTCGTTGGTGCAGGCGCGGTCGCCAGTATCGCCCGCGGCACGGCCGCGGACCAGCCGGCGTTCATTCCCGCGACCCGGCGCACCGAGCGTGCCGGACGGCTGGAAATGAGGCGAGGATCCGACATCGGGGCTCAAGTATGATGCGCTCGGTTCATTCGTACCGCCAGGTTTTCCATGTCTGCTGCGCCTCGCCCACTCGCGGTTTTTGCCTCGTTCTCCGGAACAGGTGGGGTGGAGCGTATGCTGATCAATCTGATCCGCGGTTTTGTGGATTTGGGGCAACCGGTGGAGCTGGTCCTGGTGCGTGCCGCGAGTCCCCATCTGCGGCGTTTGCCTGATTCGGTTGAACAGATCCGGCTGGATGCCCGTCATACCTTCCTGGCCGTCCCGGCGCTGGCGCGTTATCTGCGTGACCGTCGTCCGGCGGCCCTGCTGGTCGCCAAGGACCGGGCCGGCCGTACCGCGGTGCTGGCGCGCGCCCTGGCCGGCACCGCAACTCCGATCGTGCTGCGGCTCGGGACCAATCTCTCCACCGCCATGGCGGGCCGTTCCTGGTTCGACCGGTGGCTGCGCTACCTGCCGATCCGGCTGCTGTATCCGCGGGTCGACCGGATCGTTGCCGTCTCCGCCGGCGTGGCGGAGGATACCGCCCGCATCGCCCGGCTGCCGCGGCAGGCGATTCTGGTCATCCGTAATCCGGTCATCACCCCGGAGCTGGCGGCCCAGGCGGCCCAGCCCTGCCCACATCCCTGGCTGGATGATCCGGGCGTCCCCGTGGTCTGCGCGGCCGGCCGCCTGGAAGCACAAAAGGACTTCCCGACCCTGCTCCGGGCCTTCGCTTTGGTTGCGCGGGCTCGCCCCTGCCGGCTCCTGATCCTGGGCGAGGGTAAGATCCGCCCCCGTCTGGAGGCATTGATCGCCGATCTGGGATTGAGTGAGCGGGTGGCCTTGGTCGGTTTTCAGCGCAATCCCTATGCGTTTCTCGCACGGGCCGCGCTGTTCGTGCTGTCGTCCGCGTGGGAGGGGTCGCCGAATGTGCTGACGGAGGCCATGGCGCTGGGTATCCCGGTGGTGTCGACCGATTGTCCCAGCGGGCCGGCCGAAGTGCTGGACGGCGGTCGCTTCGGCCCCTTGGTGCCGGTGGGTGACGCGTTGGCGCTGGCCGCGGCGATGACGGCGACGCTGGAGCGGCCGCTACCCGGCGCGGTCCTCAAGTCCGCCGTGAGCGAGTATGAGCAGGGTCGCAGCGCCCGGCACTATCTGGAGGCGCTGGGGTTGGGTGCGGCGGGCGCCCCGCGCCATTGACTCAAGCGCGACTCACCGACGGTTGCGCAGCGGACCCGGCTGGGGTGGCGGCCGGGCCTCCCGCCGTTAGGGCATAGCTGACCTTCGTCGGCCATGGTGTCGGCATCGTGGGCCTGTTCCGCCGGATCGGCTGGCGTATTCGTCTGCCCCTCCCAGAACACGCTGCTCACCTTTTTGCTTTCGCCATCCTGCCCCGGCCCCCCCGCCAATAAGGGATGAATGTCGCCGCTACCGGGATGCACGGGTATCTGGTCGCGAGCGAACCTCAAACCCGGCCGCTACTACAAACCAGCGGTCGCGGTGCCAGTCACTCCAGCCGGAGGCCGAACTGCCTGGCGAGGCGCTCGTAGCGTTCGCGGATTTCTTGTGGGGATCGTTCGAGGCGCTCGGCCGCGATAGCGATCTCCCGTGCGTTAATCGGCGACCGCGGATCAAGCAGCGGATTGACGCCATCACGGCCGTGTGAAAGCAGTTTCCGGTCGATCTCGTCTTCGCAGGTCTGAGCAAGGCCATCCAACGCGGCGATCCGTAGAAACTTATCGTCGCTGCCCAGACACTCGTGCAATGCGTTGAGTCCCCGCTGATCGCCGATGGCGCCCAAAGCATTCAGAATGGCCGCTTGGGTTCGGGGCGGGCTCTCGGGCAAGCGCGTCAGCAAATGGACGACAGCGTGACCTGTCTTAGCGTAGCCGAAGATATGCGCCAGCCAGTAGAGCGTTTCGCTTTCGCAATCCGGACTCATGACTGCAGCCACAAGCCGAGCTAGCTGCCCACAGTCCGGTCTCCAACCGCTATCCTCATCGGGGATTAAGCTTAACCAAGCCAAGGCCCGCACCGCCGCATGACGCATCGGTGGACTTGCCGACAGGCGCCGGGTTAGACCGCTCGCGAGATTATGCAACCGACTATCGCGTCGTTTAAGAGCCAGATGCGGAAGTCTGAGGGCGACCGCAACTGCCTCGCGATCATCGGCATCCGCAAGACGCGACGCTGTTTCCGCCAACCAAGAGGGAAATTGCCACTCCTCGCCGGGGGCATCGGTCGAGTGGATCATCGCGTAGACCCTACCCAGGTGCCCTCGCTCGGCTGGTCCGCGCAAGAAAAATTCGTCGAGTAGGTAGTCGCTGAGCGTGGCCGACCAACGTGATCGTGCCAATTCCATCGCCGCAGCGTCCAGGCTGAAGGGCGGAGATCTCCAACCATCGCTCTTTTCGATCGCAGCAACGAATACGCGGCATGTCTCCTCCGCCATCCCGTTACTGACGTTCGGCTCGTCGGCGAGGCAGAGTGCAGCCATGATCGCTCGGGGGCGCGCGGTGAACGTCTCACCGGGCAACGGACTTAGGATCGCGAGCAGCGCGGCGTCCACCTTGTCATCGCCGCAGGCCGCGATGCTTAGGCGCAGCGCCTCGCGCCAGTTCTCCACGACGGCGAATTCCCGCTGGAACGAGTCGGGGCCGTAGCGCTCGCCCACCTGCCCCGCGAGCGGCGCCAGCGCTTCGGCCAGGTCCTTATAATCGTCCCGCTCCCGATAATGCCCCTGCACCAGCGCGATGCCGGCAAGATACTCCTGAAACGTCAGATGGCGGAACTCGTAGACCGGCACGCTGCGCCCCTTGTGGCGAGTTTGGCCGCTCTGGATCACGAGCCCCGTCCGGCGCTCCAGCAGGTCAAGGAACTCTTCGGGACCGTGCTGCCCGAGCGCATGGATTTGCGGGAAGTCTTCGCGGACCCGCCTTAACAAATCTAGGGCCTGGTCTTCGCGGACCTGCTGTACGCCGTCCGCGCACATCGCATGGGCCAGGTACTCCAGTTGCGGCAGGGCCTCGCGGGGGTCCAGCGGGACATCCACCTGGCTTCGCCAGTTCAGCAGCACCTCGACGGCCTTCTCGTACAGGTCCACCCGGCGCTGCGGCAAGCGCCCGACCTTGCGCCTGATCAGGGCCATCGTCGTCAGCAGCATCGGGTTGCCGGTCAGGCGTTCAATGCGATCACTGGCATGGATGTCGCGGATCAGTTCCGCCGCCGCGGCGTCCCGTTGCTCGGGCCTTTCGGTCAGCGCGCACCAGCGGCGCGCGAACACGTCCTTATCCTGCTTCGACAGGTCGGCGACGGTCAGGTGCTCAAAGCCGCACCGGATGCGATGCCCCATCTCCCGGTAGCCGACGATGCGCGAGGTGACGACCATCGGCGCCCGGTCGTGGATGCGATGGATCTTCTCCAGTTGGGCCGCGAAGCGCGCGCGGGCGCCGGGGTCGGTGATCTCGTCAAGGCCGTCCACGAGCAGCAGTGCATCGCCCCGTGTGAGCCGCTCGCGCAGCAGTTGGCGCAGCGGTTCGCAGTGCTCCGTCGGCAGTTCACCGCGGCGCAGGCTGTGCAGCAGCATCGCGTCCAGCGTATCGGCCTCCGGTGGCAGGTCGCGGCAGCGGATCAGGATCGGCAGCCAGTCCGCGTCCGGCAGGGTCGCAATATCCGGCAGGTCGGCCCAGTCCGGGGCCTGTTGCAGCCGCAGCAGGTAGGCGGTCGCGAGCCAGCGCAGCAGCGTGCTCTTGCCGGCGCCGGGGTCGCCGAGCACCACCAGTCGGCGCACGTTGCCTAGATGCTCACCGACGGACACGCAGTCCTTATCGCCATCGCGATGCCGATGATCACCCCAGGCGGCGGCGCGGCGGCGTTCCAGTTGTTTCAGGATCGCATCGTCCGGTTCGTCACCGGCGCGTACCTCTACGCGCATGCGTAACGCGACGTAGAGCCGCCGCAGTTCCAGTTCGCGGGTGGCAAGATGCCGGTCGTCCTCGGGCAGGTTCGCCAAATCCACGATGTCGCAAGCCGTGAGCGCGAGTTTGCGGTAGCGCGCCTCCAAGTCATGGCCGCGGAGGGCGTCGCGCGTGTCGGCGTCGGGCGGATACCACTTGCGCAATGCCGCGATCAGATCGGCCGCAGCCTTGATCGGGTCCTCCCAATGGCGGGCGACGGTCTCGTCGAACGCCAAGCGCCCGGTATCGGCCTCGTCGTCCATCTGCACAACGAAGACCCGCACGCCCGGATGGGCGCGGGCGGCCTGCACCACTTGGTTCGCCCATCTGGTGCCCATCGCGCGGATGGTGCCGCACAGCACCACCGGCGAGCCCTCGGCCAGCAGTCGGCTGGCCTCGGCGACGACTGAATCGCCGACGAGGACGGTGCCCTCGTGCGCGACTGCGTAGCCCGCGGCGCGGATCGGCCCGGCGAGCCGTTCCGCCTGGTCGGCCTCGTTCCGGGCATGGGCAATCAACACCTGAGTCCGCCGTGGGGTAGTCATCGGACGGCCTTGAGTAAGTCGGCGAGGCCCTGGTTCCAGTCCGCCACCAGGTCGGCGTACCTAAGGTCCGCGAGGATCGCCGAAGGACCGCCGCCGCTGATGCGCGCAGGCAGGATCTTGACCGCATGGCCGGCGAGTTGGCGGTGCAGCGTGGACTGCCACTCGCGGTCGGTCCAATCCGATGGCCCGGCGGCCGAATAGCAGAGCACCAGGTAATGGGCGCCGGCGAGGCCCTGTTCGATCTCGGCGACGACTGAATCCCCGACGCCGATACGCCAGTCGTCGAGCCAGACCTGATGGCCCGCGCCGCGCAGTTCGATGGCAAGGCGCTCGACGAGCACGGCGTCGGCCTTGCGGTGGCAGAGAAACACATTCGCCATCGGAGGTACCTGCTGATAACCGCCTGAGATCGGGGGCGCATCGGCGCCGCGCGGGGGGGGGCGACGCTTCATCCATCACCAACGCCGGGACCCGGACGGGCGGCTTAGGCGAGCGCGCAGCCTCGCACTCCGGCGCACCCGGCCTTTTCGGTTTGCGACTGTCACCATGCGTCCGCGGTCTGCGCTGACCGGTGGCGAGCGTCCTGGAGTGCCTCGTCGGCGGATGTCCATCGAAGACATCCCGGCCCGCGCTGGCGCGGCCGTCATGTCCGGTGCACACTTGGCGGGTGGTTGCGCACGCGGCATGAGACTCCCCGTCGATGCGCAACGCATTCTCGCCCCGTCGCAATGCAACCGGAGCTTCGATCAATGACCGAATGGCGCAATCGTATCACCGTGGACCCTGAGGTGCTGGTCGGCAAGCCGATCGTCCGCGGTACCCGCATCTCGGTGGAACTCCTGCTGGACCGGCTCGGGGACGGCTGGAGTGTCGAGCAGATCCTCGACGCCTATCCACGGCTGAGCCGCGAAGACGTGCTGGCGGCGATTAACTTTGTCAGCGAGGTTTTCCGTGAGGAGCGGTTCATCGCGGTGGCGAAGGCGAGTGTATGAGGCCGCGTCTGCTGTTGAACGAGAACATGCCGATCCCGGCGGCACGACGCCTGCGCGTGGCAGGCTGGGAGGTACTGCACATCGCCGAGCAGTGCGCGAGCGTGACCGACGAGGCCGTGATGGCGCTGGCCTGCGCAGAGGCCCGTTGGCTGATCACCTTTGATCGCGATTATGGCGAGCTGGTGTTTCAACAGCACCTGCCACCGCCACCGCCGCCGCTAATCCTGTTGCTGAGGGTATCGTCCTACCAACCCGAGGAACCGGCGCGATGGGTCGAGGATCTCTACGCGAGTGGCGCATTGTTGGAAGGGCATTTCTGCGTCTTCGACGGCGAGACCCTCAGGCGCCGGCCGTTGGCGAACAAGCCAAGTCGGGCGCATTAGCGCCAGCGCTACGTTTAGTGTTATCCGGTTGCCCTGGTGTGGCTTGGCGCTGCCCAACAACAAAGATCCGCGGCGGCGTCCTCAGGCGTTTATCAGAGGCAGGGGCCGGAGCGACAAAGGCGACTCGAGCATCACGCTGGTGTTGAAGCTGTTCTTGAGCGCCGGGCGAGGCTCGTGCACCACACCCCGGTACTAGCAAGCGACTCCAAGGCCTCGCCTACTTGGAACGATCGCCCCGCGCGAATCCGGGCCGGTACGGCGCCTGCCGCGGGCGCGCGCCGATGTTCGCCGTGCAACGGACCATATCTGCGTGGTGCAACGCGCATTCTGATCCAGTAGACTTCCAAAGGGTTTCCCAGGCCGCCTAGACTGAAAAACGTGCGCGGTCAGGGTTTCGCGCCGCACGGCCAACCGGGGCCGAGACCCACGCCAGCACCAGGCGGCCCGACTGCACCGCGGCCGGGCGCTCCGTCATCGACAGGACACGTAAGGATAACAGATGATGACCAGTGTTTCAGCATCGGACACACCCGGAGCGGCCAAGGCCCGCGCGCGGGAGATCAAGGCGACCTTTCTCGGCTATATGGCCGTAGGCAAGAGCACCTTCCTGACGGCAGCCTTGCTCGCGTCTCCTCTCGGGCGACTGAGTTCCAGCGCATCGGGTCGCGCCCTCAGCGTCACGGAAAAGCTCCTGAAAGGAGAAGCATCGTACTTCTCGCATCCGGTCGATGATCGCGGGCTCTCGCGCATCGATATGCTGCGCCGCGGGGAGTACCTCCCCAAGAACGAACAGGGTGACTGGCTACGAATTCATCTGGCCTTGGAGTTCGCCGGCCAGACACCGTTCGACTGCACGACGTTCGACTACACGGGCGAGATCGCGACCATCAAGAGGATGAGCGAGCGCGAGTTGCGACTCCAGGAGCACATCAAGAGCAGCGACTGCCTTTATCTGTTCTTCGATGCGAGCCTACATCAGGGTCAAGACGAGGACGAGCTGTTTGCAAAAAAGTACCAAGGGCAAGGTGAGGCGATTCAGCGAGCATACCAAGCGTTCACGGAAGCAAAGCGGGGCTGGCCGATCGTCATCGTCGTGACGAAAGCGGACCTGCTATTCGCTGGCAAGTCCCGGGCGGACGTCAGCGTCGAGATCAGGCGGCTCAACGGCCGCAGTGCCGAGGCGATCAAGGAGGGAAAGGAGGTTTTTCGGGAGTTTCTGCGCCTGCAAGGTGCTTCGGCGCTTGCGGATGTGCTGCTTGAGAGTCGTCGTCAAGCCTGTGTTCGGGTCTGCTTCGTCGCCGCGCTCGGTGCCACACCCAGGCAGATACCCAAACCTAATGGCGAGCCTGCGTTCGTCATCGCGAAGTTGGCGGACTGGAAACCACTCGGCATCGCCGAAACCCTGGAGACCGGCATGGATGCGGCAATCCGCAAGCAGATACAGACGGAGATCGCGAACGCAGCCGGTATCGCCGTGCGCAAGAGCGCGCCTTACGCCGCGGTCATCGCCCTGCTCGCGGTGTTGGGGTTCGCGGGGCTGGATCGCGACCAGCGCGCGGTGGCCGCAGTGGAACAGCAGGTCGCGGATTACGACACCGGGCAGGGAGCGATCCAGGCCGCCACGGTGCTTGAACAGTCGCGCCGCATCTTGGATTTCGGCCACCCGTTTGTCTTCCTCGCGGACCGCCCGATCCCATTCGGCGCCTTTCCGGACCTCGTGGACGCGGCGCAGGTGCGCGCGATCGAGCGGCGTTTCACGGTACTGACCCTAGCGGATCGCTTGAACAACCTGAGTGCCGGGACCAGGGATCTGTCTCAGTTTCTTCGCCGTCAGGAGAGTTTTACGGTGATGATGAACAAGTTGGCCGAACGGGACCAACAGTGGCAGACGCTGACCAAGGACGTCCAGACGACCCTCGAGCGCTTCGAGCAACTGCCGGGTGGGGCCAATGACGTCGCCCGGCTGTCCAATGTGTATGGTCCCGCGCGGGCGGCGTTCCTGATCCAAGCCA
Organism: uncultured Lamprocystis sp.; assembly: GCA_964470155.1. Classification (GTDB taxonomy): domain Bacteria; phylum Pseudomonadota; class Gammaproteobacteria; order Chromatiales; family Chromatiaceae; genus Thiodictyon. The sequence continues at coordinate 55,099 of CAYYAY010000010.1, forward strand.
TCGGCGCGGTGTGGGACTTGGCGAATGCGCAGGGGATTGATGCGGCTGCGGCTGGGCAGCAGGTCTTGCCGTATCTGGACGCGCTCAAGGACCTGCAGGTCGCGGGCACGGGCGTGGATCAGGCCCAGCTTGCCGCAGGCCTCGCGGCCGACGACCGCGGACGCTGCGAGCTGCTGTTCGACCAGTACCAGCGCATCGTCGCGCGGAACCCCGATAAGCCCGACGCGCAGTTCGAGTCGTTGGCGCAGGCCTGTTTCAACTGCGCCGGGGATACCCCCCTGCGCGCCGCGTTCTGCGCCAGCCTCGTCAATGATGCCGCTCGCTGGGACTTTGAAGAGGCCCGTAGCCTGTACGCGGCGCTCAGTCGCCTGGTGGGGCCGTCGGACGTGACACCGGCGTTGGTGCAGAGCGTCGAGACCTACCTCGATCATGCACGGCAACGCCGTTTGCGGGTCCCCGACCATGCGCCAGCCTACCAGGGTAAGGCCCAGCAGTTCATGGACTGGCATCGGTTACTCGCCCGCACCTATACCTTTGATGGGATTGCCGTGACGATCAAGAATGCCGCACCTTTTGTCCGCATCGTTCAACGTCCCTATGAATGTGGTAGCGACTACGATAAGAAGACCTGTTACAGTTCCGACGCGATTACGCCGTCGGGTACCCTGACGCTGGTTATTGGCGGCAAGACCGTGGTCAGTGCCTCGTACTCAGGATTCTCGACCCGGCTGCCGGTGGACAATCTTTGGTGGGAGCCCGGCCAGACGATCGAGTTGCGCATCGCCAACGACACCTCCGACCAGTCTACGACACTGGCCGACAGTTCGGCCTACGCCCTCTTGAACGTGGCCGCATCCGGGTTGGGTAACTCGGTGGCCAGCGCGCGCTTCCAGGGCCTCTCGGTGTCGCCGCTGCCGTTCGACCCCAAGGTCTTGGTGCCGCCGAAACCGCCGTCCGCCGGGAGGCGATGATGGCCGCGGGCTACACCCACTACTTGTTCGGGGAGTTGCGGCAGGTCAACGAGAGTCGGGTCGTCCCCAACACCGCCAGCGCACTGAAGGACTGGCTCGATGCCTGGCTGCCGCGATGGGTACAGTCGGCGGAGGAGGCTGAGCCGAATTTCGAGGACGTCCAAAAGCGTTGCTGCGACTGGCAGACCGGGGATCGGAGCGAGGAGGTCGGCGTCATCAGCCTGCCGCTGGTGAATAAACCCGAGTTCGACGGCGAGCGTTACGAGCATCTGATCTGCCGGGTTTATTTCAACTGGGCCTCGGGCGGCCGGGTGTCGCGCACCGGGCACGCGGTGGTCCTTACTGACGTGCAGTGGGGGGCGCTCGACCACAATCCGTTCCGGCTGCCGCACTTGGTCAAGAACGCCGCGGCGTTTGCGTCGTCGGCGCCGCTGCCGTTCGACTCCTTCGGGACCGGGGAAGAGGCGCCTAACTCGTCGGGCGTAGGCACCGGTGAGGCGGCGCTCCTCGCGGCGATCTGGCGGGGGAAACCGCCGGTGCGGTTACCCACGGACGCCGAGCCGCGACTCTATGAACTGCTGCTGCTGAGTCTAGAGACCAAGCGGCGGGCCTCGACCTCCTGTGTCTGCGGACCGTTCGGGCTCAAGCGGGCCTATCAGGACCGGATCGACATCGGCCCAGCGGCGGCGCTTTCGGTGTCCCCGCAGGAGCCCGCGAAGAACTCCCGATGCATCGAGAGGCTCGATGCGCCGCAGCGACTCGACGGCTGTTGGGACGTGACTTGGGAATCTTTGGGGTTGGATATTCCCGGCCCGGTCGCGCCCGCCAGCGTAGCCCCAAGCTCGGCCCAGCTTGCGCCGGGCCAACCGCCTTTGACGATCGGTCGCGAAGGGCAAAGCAATGGCGCGAAGGGCAAGCTGGTGCTCGCCATCGGCGTTGGCCTGCTCCTGCTAGTAGCCGCGGGCCTTTTTTGGGGGCCGGGGCTTTGGGAGGCGCAACGGCTCGGGGACGACTGCACCGCGTGGGTCCGGGACTTTGACGATTCGGCAAAGCGGCTCAGCGACACACGGGCCTTGCTGAAACGAGCCGAGGCACTTTTCGTGCAGGACCCCGACAGCCAGGTCTGCGCGGGCCAAACCGGGCGGGTACGCGCGCTGATCGACCTGTACCGCTCGCGCCTGGCCGAGATCGAGCGGTCGCCAGCCGTCACCGATACGGATGTTCGCAAGATCAATCGCCTCAACGCGGACCTGACCGCGCTCGGCGCCCTGCCGCAGGTGCTGGACACCGACGGCACCCGGTACGAAACCCTGTTGAGCGCATCGGATCGCCTGTATCGGCTTGCCGCGCATTGGGTCAGTTCGGCGGGCAAGGCGCAAGATCTGCGCACGCGCTACGAGTTCCTGCGCAACGACGAGGTCGCCCAAGGGCTAGCCCCGAATCCACGCCTTACCGACATTGCGGCGCAGGTGCGCGCGCTGGAGCAGCAGGAGGCCCTCGACGCACTGCGAGCGGCGGCGGCGCGCGTCGGTCCGCTCGACCGCGCGGGCCTGGATACAGTGCGGAACCTGTCCAGTGGCTTCGGCGCGCTCTATCCGAACGAGCGTGGGGATGAACTCGCAGGCGTCCTGGCCGAGGCGGCGATGCAGTTTGAGAAAGGGGCGCGCCCGCCGCTGCAAGCGGCGTTCGACGCCTTGCAGCCACGCCCGACGACGGACAACCTGGCCGCCCTAGAGGCCGCGGTCGCCGCCTATCAGCGGGACCTGGCACCAGCGAGCGCGCTGACGCCGCAGGTCGGCATCGACACAGCGGCCTTGTTGGGACGATTAAAGACCGACAGGATCGTCCACGTATCCGTGACGCAACCGCCCGTTGGCGAGCGAGCCGAGGTGGGCAGGCTGGCCGGACCAGGACAGTGCGAGCCGCAGCAGGACTTTCCGCTGTTTGCGGATGATGTCATCTGCGTGCGAGTGTTCCGGATGCCCCTACCGGCGCCGTTGCCGCCAACAAGGTCGGCGGAACCGGCACCGCGTGAGCGCCTTGAAACCGATGGCCCCGACTGGTTGAAGCGGTTGTCAGACCTTTTCGATGCGTTATCTGGGCTGCGACGTGGCGGTAACCTCACCGGAGACGTCTATTCAGTGCCGCTGCAAGACCTGCTGTCTGGCACCTGGCGCTCCCCCGATGAACGCATAACCTTGCGTGCGAAGATCGAATGGCCGTCGCTCGACAAGTTCCGCCGGTAGTCGCGGACTACGCGGCCTTCGCGGCGCTGCTGTCACTGCGCCTCGCGTTGGACATCGCCCGCTTCCCGGTGGACGGCTATGCGCGGGTCACGCCCGTCAACCTGATCGAGGCCCAGGTCTTCTACGTCGCCCTGCACTACGGGGTCTATCTGGTGCTGCGGGCCAACCGGGTACCGGTAGCGGCGGCCAGCCGCGTCGCGCTGGTGGTGATGGCGGTGTATCTCTTTCTGCACCTGCTGGAATACTGGTTCCCTGCCGGTGGGCGGGCGGCGGTCTATGCCCCGGCCGGACATCTGTCGGAGAACCTATTCAGCGCCTTCCTGGCCACCGGTGACGCGGGGTTCTGGCAGGTGATGCGGATCTTTGTCTGCGGTGCGCTGCTGGTACTGGTGCTGCTCCATCGCCGGGCGCCTTGGCCGCGGGTGCTGCTGACCCTGCCGCTGCTGTATCTCTGGGGCATGTTGCTCGCGCACCCGCACGCCTGGCTCTTGATCCCGGCGCCGACGCCCGGTGAATCACCGCGGGTCTCCGAACTCGGGGTGCAGGGCTTCGTCATCTGCGGCTGGACCCTGCTCGCCGTCACGCTGGCGACCCTGGTGGAGCGGCGGTTGAGCGAACCCGCGGCGTCAGTGTCGTGGCGTTTCTCCGGGGCCTGGGTGGCCGGGTTCTGCCTGGTCATGTTCTGGCAGCCGATGATCGTCGACGGCAGCAGCGCGGTGGGTCTGCTGTTGCTCCAGTGCGGCGTAATCGCGCAGTTGGCTCTGATCGCCCCAGGCGCGGGCACCGCCGGGGCACTCAGTGGTGGCGACGTGGTCCGGCTGGTCGCGGTCGCGCTGGTCGGGGCGATCATGGCCGCGCTGTGGGGGTTGATTGGCCTGTCGGCGCTCGGGCTCCTGGCCTGGCTGGTGCTGGAGCGGCGGGTTGCGCGTCCTGCGCGGCGGCGGACCGCGGGCCTGGGCCTGCTGCTCGGCGGCGGGCTCGGGGCGCTTTGGATCGCGCTGTCCCTGCTTCAGCCGGTCCTGATCCCGACCGCGGCGCAACCGCGGCGGCTGGGGCTCGGCAGTACCTTCGACCATGATGCAGTACCGACCTGGGGAATGCGATGTCACCGCCCGCCGATGTCTTGATCGTCACCGCCACCGCAGTCGAGAGCCGCGCCGTGCTCGCCGCTTTTGCGCAACGCAGCGGGCAGCCAGCCCGGCCCGTCGCGCTGGGTGATCGGACCTACCATGACCTGGGCAGCGTCGATGGGCGCCGCGCCTTTCTCGCCCTCTGCGAAATGGGCACGGCGGGTGTCGGCGCCTCGCTGCAGAGCGTGCAGAAGGCCATCGCTGCACTGTCTCCGGCGGCGGTCATCCTCGCGGGCATCGCCTTTGGCGTGGATGAGCGCAAGCAGCAGATCGGGGATCTGCTGGTCTCACGGCAACTGTTCCTGTACGAGCCCCAGCGGGTCGGTGCGGATCAGGTGGTCGTGCGCGGTGACCGGCCCCATGCCTCGGCCCGTCTGATCGACGCGCTGCGCAACGCGGAGTTGTCCTGGCCGCAGGACGGCGCGCCGGTGCGCTTCGGCCTGCTGCTCTCGGGCGAGAAGCTGGTGGACAATAGCGATTACCGCCGACTGTTGCTGCAACTCTCACCCGATATCATCGGCGGCGAGATGGAAGGCGGCGGGCTCTATGTCGCCTGCGCCGATGCCAAGGTGGACTGGATCGTCGTCAAGGCCATCTGCGACTTTGCCGATGGGAATAAGGCCGTGGACAAGGACGCCCGGCAGGCCATCGCGGCGCGCAATGCGGCGGTCTTTGTTGCCCATGCGCTGTCCTTCATCCCGGCGGTGGTTTCACCGGTTCCCCCGCTGGCTGGAGGCGACAGGGCGGACGACGCCAAGCCGACGGGACGGTCGGAACGGCAGCGACTGCACGAGTGTATTGACAAGGCGTTCGCGAACGATGAAGAGTTGCGGACCTTCTGCGCCGACCATTTCGAGTCGTTCTATCGCAACTTGCGCGAGATGGATCGCCGCTCCTACATCACGCGGGAATTGATCGGCTACGTCACCGCACGCGCCGAGACCAAAGCCCTTTGGCAACTGCTGCAGGCGCGCAATCCCGACTGCGCGCGAACCTATCGGGAGATTGGCCAATGAGCGGTACCGAACCGACACCAGACCCGGACGACACCACGGCCACCGGCGAACCGCCCGCGGCGGGTGCGGGCGACCCGGGTACGCCCTCCTCTGGCGCCGCTGCTCCAGGCCAATCCGGGCGAGAGCCCCCATCCGCTCAACCCGAGGAGCCGGTCGGCGAGGAGGAGAGTGTCCGCCAGGCGCGGCGCCGAGGTCAGGAATCGCCGCACGAGATCTTGCGGAAGTTCTTTGAAAACTCATTCAACGAGGAGGTACTGCGCACTTTCTGCTTCGATCATTTCCAACAGTTTGAACTGGAACTCAAGGAGACGGATCGCTTTCCGGATGTAGTTCAGCGCTTGATCCGCTACTGCGAGAGTCGTGGGCGCATCCAGGAACTGTGGGATCGCGTGGCCGACGAGAAAAAGGCGCAATACGACGAATGGTTCCCGCGCTGGTGGGCAGCGGAGCGGAAGTACCGTAACGACCGCGAGTCGAAATATGGGGAGTTTCGCGATACGGCATCGCCGCGGCGCCCCGACAGCAACCAGACACCCTCAGAACATCCGCTGTCGGGCGGCAACCCCGAGGCGGTGAGCGACTGGTTCTTCACCGACCTGGGGTCCGCGGACCGCGGCACCGTGTTGGCCACCGCGATCTTTCAGGGGATGAATCGGACCTACCTAGTCGGCGTCGGCCAAGACTTCGCCAAGCTGTTCGACCCCGCCGCGGATCGGGCCGCAGATGACGGGAGCACCCGGCCATGAGCGCGCACGACGACGACGCCGACCGGCGGCTCATCGACGTACTGGCGTCGCTGCAGCGCAAACGCGGCGAAGGCGAGCTGGAGCCACCATCGGCACGGGGCGACTTCCGCACCTTCGCGCGCACCGGCGTCGGCATCATTGAGGTGTCGCGCAACACCGAGCACGGAGTCACGTCGGTACAGTCCCTGGGCTTCGCGACCGACGGGGCACGCGAGACGGCCCTTCGGCTGTTGCACCTGCCGGCCATCTACGATCGCCTGCCGCAGTTGTACGAGTACCTTCGGCGGCAGGGTTGCGAAGGGGCGCGCGAGCCGCGGTATTTCGCGGCCGTGGCTGTCAGTGTACTGACGCAGGTGTTGCCGTTCGCCGACCTCAAGGAGCATGTCGTTTTGCCCTGGGTCAAGTCCGTTGATGACGGCGGCCCTGATTCGGCGGCCATCGCGTTGGCCGAAACCCTGGCGGCGGGACGGTGCGAGGACGACATCCTCGCGCTCGTGCGCCATTGGGCGAAAACCGGCAACCCGGCCCTGGCACAGGCGGCACTGGCGACCTTCACCTGGCGCTTCACCCCGGCACGCAGCGAGGCCGCCTTGGCGGCCATCGAGGCGACCATGACAACACCGGTGATGTGGCTGCTGCTGTTGTTCGGGATCAGGGATCTGTTTCGCCGCATCATTGAGGCCGATCCGCGACTCGGCATCACGACACTACAGCGCTGGCTCGGGCCGGACCAGAACGCGCCCCTGCGCCTGCTGTCGGCGTTGCTGGCGCTCGAATTCCTCCAGCTAGAGGATGCCGTCGAGGGCGAGGACACGCGCGCCGCGGCGGTCGCTGTGCTCGGCACCCTCTGGGACGACTCGCGCCTGCCGCTGCATCCGCTCATCCAGGAGGAGACCACCGAAAAGGTCAAGGACTGGGCCGACCGTGCGCTGGCACTCTGGGATCAGGACCGACCGGAACTGTTCGCGCGGTACCGGCAGTGGTTTCAGGCCTTGGACGAGCGTTATCGGGGCCAGCGGCGTGATCGCCTGCGCCTTAGTCTGGAGCGCTGGGACCGCCTGCGCGAGCGTACCGCACAGCGGTTGACCGCCAGACCCCGTGCCGCCGCCGCGGCCCCCGAACCCCGTCGGCCCTACCGTGACCTGCTGGGGCCGGATTGACGCGTCCTGTCGGCGGCACCTTCCCAACCACCCGAACTCCTTCAACCCCCCGAGCTTTCCGAGAAACCTGCCATGGCACTCGAAGACTGGCTGCAAACACTGCGCGCGACGGAGACCTACCGGTCGGGTGTCTATTCCGAGGCCGAATACAGCATCAAGCGGCGGCTGCCGACCTTCAGGCGCGCACTGCCCCCAGTCCCGCGCGCCGACGCCGACCGGCATATCATCGTCATCGAGATAGTCGGCGATGCGCCCGTATTCGTCGCGCCGCTGACGGTGGAGCGGCCGTCGATTCACGTCCCGGCCCAGGACGCCGACCGCATGCTCTTTATTTTCGTCGAGATGCGTCCGCGACCGCTCGATGTGGCCGCCGCCTCGGGCACCTATCGACTCGCGGACGGCGACGAGGTCGGCTGCCGGGTGGCCTTGGAGTGGCGGGTCGCCGACGCCGAGGCCTTCTGGAAAAGCGCCGCGGACCCGGTCGCGGCGCTGCGGGGCAAGGTGATCGATACGGTCAGGCGCTTCTTCGGGACCCTGACGACCACGGGCCTGCTCGAGGACAAGGTCCAAGTGGAGCGCGATCTCGCGGACAGCATCTTCGACCGCACCATCACACTCATCAAGAGCGGAGTGGAGACGCAGGTCTATCAGCACGCGACCCTGCCAGGTGCGAAGATCGAAGGGGTGAGCGCCATCATCGAGCCCAGCACGTCGCTCATCGAGCATTTGCAGCGGCTCCGCGAGCGGATTTACGGGCCGGGCGGGCTGGCCGAGCGCGGTAAGGTCGATCGGTTGCTGGACCTCGACCGGACCTATGCGCCGCACAAGGTGCGCGACGTCGCCCGCTTTCTCGGCATGAATCTGCTTGAGAACTTCTATTCCCGGCCCTGGCAGGAGGCAATGAACGAGCTCGCGGCGGTCTTCGAGGCCAAGAAGGCCGAGTTCCGGCCCAAGGACCGGCTGACGGTGATCGAGGACGCGCTGGCGCGTGCGCAACGGATGGGGCTTGAAAAGGAATATATCGACGACCTGAAAGACAAATATGCCGAAGCCTTGTTCGATGCACTGGACCGTACCGATACCCGGTCGGCGGTCTCCGACCAGACCTTTCTGAACACCGTGCTCGGCCCGCCGCCGCGGACTGCGCAAATCGGCGCCGACACCTCGCCGCCCGCTGATGAGCAGACGGCCGACTGAGGGCCGTAGGGCGGATGGGCGATCCGCCGCGATGCCGACGCAAGCGCCAACGATGGGTTTCGCAGCGCTCTAACCATCCTATAAGGCCGCGTGGTCGGAGCCGTTATCAAGGCCCCGCTGGCAAACATCTCATCGGTGAGGTCCGGTATTTCCTCGTATTCGCGAGGCGCGAAGAGCTGGGCCTCTACGCGGTCCGGATCAGAGCCCGGCGCTGGGTGGGATGGTGCGGGGCAGTCGATGGATTGCGAATCAGGCTCCAAGGAGTGGTGCGATGCGCCTTTGCTCGCGGTCATTGGCCTTTCTCATACTGAATACGTGGCGAGCCGTGCCACGCCAATCCGGCCTGATCTTGGCTCGTTATCCGCCCATCGCCTGGGCGCTTGCGGCATCACCCAAGCGGGTGACGCTGAGGGTCTCGATCAGTTCCGGGGTTTCGCCGGTGCCCTTACTCGTGTGCCGGATCGGACTCACATCACCGGCGTCGCGGCCGACCGCGACCCGGATATAGGTGTCGTCGGCGACCAGGGCGAAGGCGGGGTCGAAACCGCGCCAACCGACACCCGGAATCAGCGCTTCGACCCATTGATGCAGGATCTGGGGGCGCGGTTTGGTTGCCGGCGGTGCCTCGTCATCGGGTTCGAAGTAAGCGGCGTCCTGGTAGCCGGAGACGAAGCGTGCCGGCCAGCCCCAGCCCCGCAGGACGGCGATCAACAGGTGGGCCAGGTCGGCAGCGGTGCCGTGGCCGGCGTCGAACAGGGTGGTGAGGGCAGCGACTGAACTTGCCGCGGCCGGGTCGAAGGTGGTGAACGCGTGGACCCAGGCCGAAGCCTCCTGCACCTGAGTCAGCACCGGTATGCCGTCCCGCCAGGCCGGCAGTGGGTGTCCGCTGATCTCGGCCGGCAGCGCCGGCGTCAGCGGCCCCTGATGGTAGACGAAGTCCCACAGGCGCGGCGCCTGGTGCAGGCTATCCGCCAGCCAGGCGCGCTCCCGCGCCGGGGTGATCGCCTCGTAGTCGAAGGGGTTGGCCAGTCGGGTTTCGACCTCCGCGGTGAGTTTGAACGCGAGCGCGCGATGGGCATCGAGTACGGAAAAGTGATGCGACAGATTGCCGAAACCGTCGTAGCGGGCGACCGGGATCGCCTCCGGCGTGACACTGAGGTCCAGGCTGACCAGCGCTTGGGCGCTGTCCTCCCAAGGCGCGAGGCGAACCTGGACATGATGCTCGCGCACCGGGGCGGGGAATTGGATGCGACAGTCGCGCTCGATCCGATAGTTCACGGCTCATCTCCCAGATGCGCCTCGAAGTAGTCGCTTTGGAGGGCGGTGGTCAGGTCCGCCAGCAACTCCAGGAACCGGTCGAGATACTCGTGTAACCCGCGGTCCAGGATATCGGTCGCGGTGACGCCGGTCAGGTGTCCACGCAGCGCTTCTAAGGCCTGCGGGACGGCCCCCTGCTCCACATAACCGATGCGCCTGATTGCGCGCTCCATGCCGTCGAGACAATAGGTCAGAGAGCGTGGAAAGTCCGGGTTCAGGACGACGAATTCCACGACCTCGATGGGGCGGATGCCGCCGTGGTATTCGCGCCGGTAGGACTCGAAGCCGGAGAGTGATTTGAGCAGGGCACCCCACTGATAATAGTCGAGCGGGGAGCCGACCATGCTCACATCCGGGAGCAGCAAGTGATAGCGCACATCGAGAATACGGGCGGTCATGTCCGCGCGTTCCTGAAGGCTGCCGAGTACGGTGAAACCATAGGCCTCGCCGCGCATCATAGTGCTCTGGGCGATGCCGAAGAAGGTGGCGACCTCACGGTGCACAAAGGCATAGAACTCGGCTGCCCGCCATGGCTGCAGCGTGGTTTTCAGGTGCTTATCGGCCGATAGCCAGAACTCGTTGATCGCCTCCCACATGGCATTGGAGATGCGGTCGCGCACCACCCGGGCGTTCTCGCGTGCCAGCCGCAGGCTGTTGTAGAGCGAGCCCGGATTGTCTTTTCCCTGCGTCAGCAGGTGGATGACGCGCTGCACGGTCACCCGTTTGTCCGGGTAGCGGATCGGGTAGATCTCATCAGCGCCGACGATGTTCAGCAGCGGCTGCCACTGCATCTCCTCGGTGGCGTCTTCGTCCGCCTCCAACATATAGACGACATTGATATCCAGGATGCGTGCAGTGCCGTCGACACGCTCCAGATTGCGTGTCATCCAATAGAGCGATTCGCCGATACGACTCAACATCCCCTGGGCTCCGGGAGGTATCTAAGAAAAACGTTCAGCCGCGGTTGAACGCACCTGGACGCACGGTACAAGGTGCGTTCAGGCGCATCAACGGCGTCCTTCTTGGTTGGAGCCGCATCAATCGGCGAGCACCCAGGTATCTTTGCTCCCGCCGCCTTGGGACGAATTGACCACCAATGAGCCCTTGGTGAGGGCCACCCGGGTCAGGCCGCCGGGCACCACCTGAATGCCGTCGCCATAGATGATGAAGGGGCGGAGATCCAGATGACGGGACTCCAGTTCACCGTCCAGATAGCAGATGTGCCGTGATAACTGGACGACCGGCTGAGCGATATAATTGCGTGGGTTATCAGCGATCTTCTTGGCGAACTCGGTCCGTTGGGAGGCCGTCGACGCGGGCCCCATCAGCATGCCGTAACCGCCCGACTCGGCGACCGCCTTGATTACCATGCGCTCCATATTGTCGAGCACATAGGCGCGGTCCTGATGGTCGGTCATCTGGTAGGTGGGGACGTTCTGCAGAATCGGCGACTCCCCGAGATAGTAACGGATGATCTCCGGGACATAGGCATAGACCGCCTTGTCGTCGGCAATCCCGCTGCCGGGAGCGTTCACCAGGGCCACATTACCGGCCCGCCAGGCATGGATGACACCGGCCACACCCAGGGCCGAATCGGAGCGGAACACCAGGGGGTCGAGGAAGTCGTCGTCGACCCGCCGGTAGATCACGTCGACCCGGCGCAAACCGTGGGTGGTCTTGAGGTAGACCTTGTCGTTCTTGCACACCAGGTCGCGGCCTTCGGCCAGTTCGACACCCATTTCCTTCGCCAGGAAGGTGTGCTCGAAATAGGCGGAGTTGAAGATTCCCGGGGTCAGCAGGACGATGGTGGCATCATCGGGGCCGCGGGGTGCAAGGAAGCGCAGTGCCTGCAGCAGCAGGGCCGGGTAATGTTCCACCCGCCGGACCTTATAGCGGGCGAAGAACTCGGGGAGGATACGCCGCTCCACCATGCGATTCTCGATCATGTAGGAGACGCCGGACGGCGTTCGCAAATTGTCCTCAAGAACCAGATAGCGGCCCTCCTCGTCGCGAATCAGGTCGACCCCGCTGATATGGGTGTAGATGTCGTGGGGTGGGTCGATGTCCATGATCTCCCGGCGAAAGTCTTTGCCGCGGTAGATCAGTTCCGGGGGCACGACCCCGTCTTTCAGGATGCGCTGGCCGTGGTACAGGTCTTTGAGGAAGAGATTCAGGGCGCGGATGCGCTGCTTGAGACCGGCCTCCAGCATGGTCCACTCAGTCGCCGTGATGATGCGCGGCAGGATGTCGAAGGGCCAGACCCGTTCGATGCCTTCGTCTTCATTGGCGTAGACCGTGAAAGTCACGCCTTCGGTATGCAGCGCGAGGTGTGCCTCGTGGGCCTTGGTCCCCAGCATCTGCTGCCCAGTGGTCTGGATGTGCTCCCACATGGGGAGGTAGTGATCCCGGGGGCGGAAGTTGTCGCCGTAGAACTCGTGGTAGGCCATCGCGGGGGCCGTGCCGTTCGTCTGGGTTTGGACGGCGCCGCTGGATTGGAATTGCCTCAGCATGGTGCGAATGTCCGTGCGATCGATGATCTTAGCTATACGAAAGCAAAAATCATGCCTTGAAGTTATTCATTCGCCGACCCCTTGACGTTGCCACGTAAGCCACGGTTAAACGGTCGAGTGCCCGGCTGTGCTCGCGACGTCCGGCCCGACGGATGCCCTGAGCGGAGGGCATCGCACGGCCGAGCGGCGCCCCAGGATCGCGCGGTTCGACGGGTTGGGGGCTGAATTGGTGCGGGTTCAGGACGGGGCGGTGTCGACGCTGCTGTTCCGTTCCGGTTTGGTCGGGCGCGGCGATCCCGCGGTTCGCGTCGGCGCGTGTGCCAGGCGTCTGATTTACTGAATATCGGATTCCGGCGGCGGCAGGTGCACTGTCCCAGCGGGTTCAACGGCGGTGACGCCGCTCACACTTCGGAGTTGGTCCAGGTCCCTCGCCGCTGCCTTGCCCGAAATCATTCCGAGGTTTTCCAGTGGCTCACCGGTCACGTCGAGCCCCCGGCGCCGAAGCTCTGAAACAATCTGGTTGAGACTTGCCTGTTGATCTTCGGCGACGGTGATGATGACTTCGACTTCCGGCGGTACGATATCGCTCATGGTCAGATCCTCTCGCGATGGCCGCCAGTGTCGGCACCCTCACGATCGAGGGGCTTTGGCCAGCGGTCCTGTTTCTTCCGACCTTAGTTAGGTACCCCTCGATACCGAAAGGTCAAGCCACAAGCTCAGGGGGCTTGCACCAAGCCACGGCCGACGTCGACTATCGGCAGCCGCAACGTGCGGGCACTGGTGATCACCCGCTGCCACAGGGCAGCGCCGCGAGCCCCGCTGGCTTGCGCCCACAATGCAGCGATGCCGGCGACATGGGGGGTCGCCATGCTTGTCCCGTTAATGGTGCGATAACGGGTCGGCATCGGCCAAGAGGAATAAACAGTGACGCCGGGGGCCGCGATGTCGACTGGGCTGCCGGCGCCGCGTGCCGTGTCCCGGGCCGAGAAGTTGCCCATCCGCAAGTTGCCGTCCAACGCCCCGACGGCCATAAAAGATCTGCTGTTGGCTGGGCGGCCGACGAAGCCGAAGTTACCGGCGGAGCGGTTCGCGTTATTGCCCGCGGCGGCGACAATCAGGGAGCCGGCGTTCAGCGCGCGTTCGCCAGCAGTTTCATAGAATTGAGTCGTGGTCGGAACATCGGCGCCGAGCGACATCGAAATCACCTGGCACCTGTTGGTGATCGCCCAGTCGATGCCTGCCAAAATGCCACCGTCGGCACCGCTGCCCTGATCGGATAAGACCTTGCCGATGAAGATGTTGGCCTTGTGAGCGACGCCGTAGCGCGGCCCGACTGCCGGCTTGAGCGCGCCGCAGGCCGTCCCTGTGCAATGGGTGCCGTGGCCGTGGCCGTCATTGGCGCTGACCACACCGGAGATGAACGACCGCGACACGACCGGGCGGCCGACAAAATCGGGGTGGGCCATGAACAGGCCGGTATCGAGCACCGCGACGTTGATGCCCTGGCCGGTGAACCTGGAGACTGCTGCTTTGGTGGCGATGAGGCCCCACGTGTGGGTGGGGCTGTCGGCGAGTCCCGCCGCGTCAATCAGGTCGGCACCCTCCTCGTCCTCTGGGGGTGCCGCGGCTGCGGCCGCATAAAGGCTTTGCGCGCAGTCGCGGAAGCCGCGCAGGTAATCGAGGGACATACCCTTGATCTCACTCAGGGCGTACATGATGCCTTCCGGTTCGACCGCGAGGATCGCGGATTCATCGCCGGCCTCTGTCGCCAGCGCTCCCGCGGCGTCGGGCGCGATGTCGACCACGGCCATACCGAGGTTGCCGAGAACCAAGCCGCCCTCGGCGGGGACCTGGTCCATGTCGATGCCGGACTCGGCGAAATCGGCACTCCTTACCAGGTTCGCATCTCGCACGCCGCCACTTTTCTCCAGCGCGGCGACGGCCTCGTCGTGGGCGCCCTCGCGGAACGTGACGATAAAGCGGCCGGTGGTTTCGGGTTCGACGGATGCGTTGAAGTCAGTATTCATCGGTTCGTCCCCTTCGATTTGCGTGATTGAAAGAAGATGAAGTCGGGACCGGGAGCTATACGGAACGGTTTTGAGTTTTCGGTTTTTCGTTTTTAGTTACCGCAACCCCGACTGGGTTGGGGGAAGGTGTCGGTGCGCCTGTTGCTCGCGTAGTTGTAGCACTTGTTGCGTGAGCGCAGGTTGGCATCGTTTGACCTCTGCACATTGCGCGTTGGACGAAGAAAAACTTCGTGCGAACCCTCGATTGAACCTTAGACTCGTTGCCCGGAACAAGTCGCCGCGCCTGCCCCTATACCCGTGGTTCGTCGTCGGCCGGAGTATAGATCGCAGATACGCCAAGTCAAGAGACACCGCAAATCTTTCGGCCCAGGGCTTGGTCAGAAAAGACTTTTCCAGCGTGGTCAAAGGCCCTTTGGGAGTGCCCACCGGAGAGTGCACCGGCGGGCGGATCAGTTGCGCGCATTCAAGAGCAAAATGCCCCAAAACACCGGAATCGTGGGTCGAGTGATAGAGGGTCCGTTTACCGTCGTCGCGGCGTCGCGACAGCGGTTGCATCGCTTGGCTATGTGCTTGTTATCGCTTCTTGACGAACGAATAATCGCCTCAGTCCCCCGCGTCCATCAGGGTCTCGGCCCAAGCAGCCAAGGCCTCGATGAGTCGGTGTTTGGCGGGGTCTGCGGCATGGGTTTGCGCGAGGACGGCGAGGCGCTCTTCGTAGCGCTCCAGGTCGATACTGCCGCCGCCGGCCGGGTCGGTGAGTCGGGTCAGGCGCCATGCGGCCCACTGCTCCCGCTCGTCCGGGGTCAGCGACAGCGGCCAGTTACGGGCGCGGTAGCGGAAGACCATCTCGGGTAGTCGTGGGTCATCGAAGCGAAACCCGCTCCGTGCCAGTTCGTCAGGTGTGAGTCGACGCAGCTTCTCCAGTCGCCGCCGATCGGCGTCGGTGAAGAAACCGCCGGTGTAGAGCATCAGGTCGGGGTCCGTCTCGGCCGGATCCTGGGCGCCGCCGGGTGATCGCTGGTGCACCGCCTGAACGCGCTCGCGGATGGCTGCCGCGTGTTGCTTGATCAGTTGCGTTCCGCGCGCCACCTGGTTCAAGTCGATTGACCAGCGCGCCGCCGCCTCAGCGCTCAGGGTTTTCATCGGCGCGAGGATCGGCGCGCGGTTCAGATGGACCGATTTCAGCGGGATCCGGGCCGTCCCCTGGGGGAGATCGGCCGGCGGGGTGAAGAGGCGCCGACGCAGTTCGTCCGCCGACAGATCGAGCAACAGCGTCGGGTCCGCGCGCAGATCGAAACAGATGATCTCGTTGGCGTTGGTGGGGTGGGCGGTGACCGCCAGGATCGGTGCGATGCATCCCTGTGCAGCCGAAAAACGCGACGAGGCGTGCAGCAGGGGTGCGCCCTGATCGAGTAGCGCACGCACCTGCTTT
Source organism: uncultured Lamprocystis sp. (assembly GCA_964470155.1). Taxonomy (GTDB): domain Bacteria; phylum Pseudomonadota; class Gammaproteobacteria; order Chromatiales; family Chromatiaceae; genus Thiodictyon. The sequence continues at coordinate 70,851 of CAYYAY010000010.1, forward strand.
TTGTCGCGTAACGTCAGGGCGTAGTCGACGAGCCGCGGCTGAGCTTGGCGCAGGAGTCTGGCCAGGGCGATGGTGGCCTGCACATCGGCCAGCGCGTCGTGCGCACCCTCGTGGGGAATGGCGTTCGCGCGGGCAAGGTCTTCGAGCCGGAAGGAGGCGGTGCCGTCCTCGCGCAACGGCCAACGGATTCCGTCGGGTCGCAGGGCGTGAGCCAAACGCAGGGTGTCGATCAGGTCCCAGCGGGAGTTGCCGTTCTGCCATTCTCTGGCATAGGGGTCCAGCAGATTGCGGTACAGGAGGTTGCGTGTGACCTCATCATCGAACCGCATGCTGTTGAAACCGACGCCGCAGGTATTCGGGGCGCCCAGTTCCGCGACGATGGCGGCGGCAAACTGGGCCTCGATCACGCCTTTTTCGTCGGCGAACTGGGGCGTGATGCCGGTGATCAGACAGGCATCCGGCTGGGGCAGCAGATCAGCCGCCGGGCGGCAGTAGACGACCAAGGGCTCACCGATCGGACGCAACTGCGCATCGGTGCGCAGACCGGCGAACTGACAGGGACGATCCCGGCGCGGATCGGTGCCCCAGGTTTCGTAGTCGTGCCAGTAGAAGGTGGTGGTCATGGCTCGGACGGTGCGGTGCCGGTGTGGTGACCGGGTGCGTTATCGGGGTAGGAAAAGCGAGAAACCAACAACGACAGAGACCCATCGGACCCGATCAAGACGCCAGCAGCCGCGGACGACGTGCCGGGCGCCGGTGTTACCGTCGCCGCTTCGGCGCAATCGTCCGTGTGACGCCGTCCGGCTAGACCTTTTCCTTGATGCGGGCTGCCTTGCCGGTGAGTCCGCGCAGGTAATAGAGCTTGGCGCGACGCACGTCGCCCCGGCGTTTGACCTGGATCTCGGCGACGGCCGGGCTGTAGGTCTGGAAGACGCGCTCGACACCCTCGCCGTGAGAAATCTTGCGAACCGTAAAGGCCGAGTTGAGGCCGCGGTTGCGCTTGGCGATCACGACACCCTCGAAGGCTTGAAGACGCTCGCGCTCACCCTCCTTCACCTTGATCTGCACGACCACGGTATCGCCGGCTGCGAAGTCCGGGACTTCGCGGTTCATCTGCTCTTGATCGAGCTGTTGAATGATATTACTCATGATTTCCTAAGCTCCTGTTCTCAGACTGGTTCTGACCCTCTCCCGATCCCTGTGATCAGGCCTCGGGGTCTTCACGGGCCTGCATAAATTCATCGAGCAGCGCCTGATCCGCCGTGGTCAGGCCACGGCGCTGCAGCAAATCTGGCCGTCGCAGCCAGGTTCGCCCGAGGGACTGGCACCGCCGCCAGCGGGCGATCTGTGCATGGTCGCCGCCGACCAGCACGGCCGGGACCACCGCGCCGTCGACCGTCTCCGGGCGCGTATAGTGCGGGTGGTCCAGGAGCCCATCGGCGTGCGAATCCTGCTCCGCGGATTGGGCATGGCCCAAAGCTCCCGGCAAGAGCCGGATCACCGCATCCATGACAACCATCGCTGCCAACTCGCCGCCGCTCAGGACGTAATCACCAATCGACCATTCCTCGTCGACATAGCCCTGGATCAAGCGTTCGTCGATTCCCTCGTAACGACCTGCGACCAGTATCCACCCGCTCGATCGCGCCAGTTCACTCATCGCCGCCTGATCCAGCAGGCGTCCCTGAGGCGAGAGGTAGGCCACCCTGCTCGCCGGTGCCTGCCCCCGTGCGGCAACAATCGCATCACGCAGGGGTTCGACCTTCATCACCATACCCGGTCCGCCGCCGTAGGGACGGTCATCGACGGTACGGTGCACATCACGGGTGAAATCGCGCGGGTTCCATAGGTGCAACCGCGCAATCCCGCGGGTCATGGCTCGACCGGTGACGCCTTGATCCAGCAAGATACGGAACAAGTCCGGGAACAGCGTGATCACGTCGAAACGCATGGCGGCCAGTTGTTCGCTCGGTGATCCGCGACGACGTCGCGGTCCTCAGAAGTCCGGGTCCCAGTCGACCTGGATCAAGGGCCGAGCGAAATCTACCGCTCGGATCACGTCATCCCAGACGAACGGCAGCAAGCGCTCGCGTTCTCCGACGACAACCAGGACATCGTTGGACCCGGTCGAGAACAGGTGGCTCACGCGGCCGAGCGGAATGCCGCTCAGCGTCTCGACCGGCAGTCCTTCCAGGTCGATCCAATAAAATTCATCCGCGCTCGGCGGGGGTAGTCGGTCACGGGTGACCGCGATCTCCCGATCCACCAGCAGAGCGGCCTGATTCCGGTCGTTGCATCCTTCGATGCGGGCCACGACACCCTTGCCGTGCGCCCGACCTTCCAGCACGCGCAACGGTTCACCCGCTTCGCCGATCGTCCAGGGGGAGTAGCGCAGGATACCCTCCCGCGGCTCGGTCTCGGAGAAAACCTTGACCCAGCCGTTGACCCCGAAGACCCCGGCGATGCGACCGAGCACGACCCGCCGCGTCGCCCGAGCATCAGTGTCGCCCGACATGGCGCTCAAGGACGCGGGGCACGATCGACGGGCAACCTCCGGGTCGTGCTCAGGCTGCGGCAGCCGGGAGGGCCGCGGCTGCCTCACGTGCGGCCTGCTTCAGGATCTGCCGCACCCGATCGGTCGGCTGGGCGCCATTCTTGATCCAGTGCTCCGCCCGGGCGCGGTCCACCCGCAACGGTACCTCGCCGCCCTTGGCAGTGGGATTGTAGAAGCCGATGCGCTCGATGTACCGCCCGTCACGCGGGGAGCGGATATCGGCAACGACGATCTGGTAGAAGGGGTGCTTCTTGGCACCGCCGCGAGTCAAACGGATCGTGACCATGTGCAGTCCTGGCTGAAAATCGAAACGCCCCTGTTCCGGGCTGCGCAGCGTCGGAGGGGGTACAGGGAATGCGTGGTGCTTGGGGCGCCTCGCAGGAAACGCGCAAGTATACAGAAATCCGTTTGAAACGGAAGCTGGGAATTTTCGAAGACATCAGCGATGGGGTGGTGTTCGCCGTCGTCGCAGGGAGCTCGCTGACGCTGCTGGGTGAGCCTGACGCCCGGTCGTGTCCTGCATGCGTGCTGCGTTGCGCTTGGATTCAGCACTTTGGACGCGGGCCAGGTCGCGCTGGGCGCCGTTACTCAGGTAGCGCAGAGCGACGAGACGCCTGAACCTGTCGCCAAATTCAGGGTTAAACTAGTATACGGGATGTTTTTCCCCGAACCTGAACCGGTCGGCAGATGGCCGGTCTGGGATCTTTATCCTGACTCACCGAGGCCTGCGCTTGTGATCCACACCAACAGTCGTCAGACGTTCCAACCATATTACGGGCCAGCGTGGGTCGCGGTCATTGGCCGGCTCAGGTCGGTGGTCGGCGAGGGTCGGAACGATCGGGCGGGGGAATGCGCCGCCCCGCCCGCAATGTCCAATACTGTCTTCACCCAGGATTCCTGGCTGTATTTTTTGTAAATGGTTTCACTCAGCTCCCGGTAGGGGCTGGTGAAGAACTCATCCGGTATGAACAGGGTGCTGTCATTCCATATGAAAATGTTGTTGGGATCGTAGAAATCGTAATTCACGATATCCGCATTGGTGGTAATTATTTTCTTGCCAAGCCCCATGGCATCGAACACCCTGAAGGTCAATCCGTGCTGTATCGGATTCTGGATGTCCAGGATGATCCTGCTTTTTCTCATCTGCTCGGCGGCTTCCCGGAACGGGATGAAGCGGTCGATGAAGGTGATCGCCGGCGGCAGGTTCTTGGCGGTGGTCGCCTTTCCGCTTGGTAAGAGCTTGATCACGACCCGTTGGTTCTGTCTTTCCAGCAGCGAGACGATCCGCAGAACGGTAGCGAGCCGGCTTTCATCATAAGACCCAAGAAAATAGACGTCATACTCCAGCGTTGTCGTACGGTCTTCATGAGAGTAAAAATTGGGAATGAATTTGAGGTCATAGCGTTCCGCGTCGATCGGGTCGAAACTGTAGCGGCTGTCGAAATATTCCATGGTTTGACGGTAAGCCGGGAAGTGATCGAAGCCATCCCAATAGTAGGCTATGGAATGCTTGGCTTGGTTCAGCGCGTGTCTCAGATGCTCCGGTTGGAACAGTTCGGGGCAGATCACGAACGCATAGTCGTATCGCGCTGTTTCCGGGATTCGGGAAATACTCTCCGCGCTCGCCCAGATCTTTCGTAAATCCTTCCCGAAAAATGCCTTGGAGAAGAAGTTGAGCATCTTTTCCATTTTATTCTTGTATCGATAATTCCGGTACAGGATCGTGGTCACCTCACAGCCGGAATACTGTTCGAAGCCATGTTGAAAGATCCGGTACAGGTCGAAGTGGCTGGTACACAAGAATAACAGCTTGCCTTTCATCTTGCTTACCGCACACAATCCACATAATAGCGCACCTGCCCATTGATCTGTTCTTTGACCAACCCGTGAATGTCGGTCTCGAAGCCCGGAAACTGATCATTGAACGCCCGGGCGAACTGGAGATAGCGCACGATGGTGGAGTTGAAACGCTCGCCGGGGATGAGCAACGGGATGCCGGGCGGATAGGGGGTGAGGAGGATGGCGGTGATCCGCCCCTCCAGATGGTCGATCTCGACCCGCTCGATCTCGCGGTGAGCCATGCGGGCGAAGGCATCCGCGGGACGCATGGCGGGTGCCATCTCGGAGGTGTACATCTCGGTGGTGAGTCGCGGGATGTCGTATTCGCGGTAGACGGCGTGAATCCGGTCGCACAAGTCCTTCAGGCCGATTCGCTCATAGCGCGGCTGCTTGGCGACGAACTCCGGCAGGACGCGCCACAACGGGCGATTGTGGTCATAGTCGTCCTTGAACTGCTGCAGCTCGGTGACCATGGTATTCCAACGGCCCTTAGTGATGCCGATGGTAAACATGATGAAGAAGGAATAGAGCCCGGTCTTCTCGACGATGATGCCGTGCTCGACCAGATAACGCGTGACGATCGCGGCAGGGATGCCCCAATCCGCCACGTCGCCATCCACGTCGACCCCCGGGGTGATGACGGTCGCCTTGATGGGGTCGAGCATGTTGAAGCCGTGGGCCAGATCCCCGAAGCCGTGCCAACGCTCGCCGGCGCGCAGAATCCAGTCCTCGCGTTCGCCGATGTCCTCCTCGGCCAGTTCATCCGGTCCCCACACGTTGAACCACCAGGATTCGTCCAGTTCCAGGCCGACCTTGCGCATGGCGCGGCGGAAGTCGAGGGCCTCCAGGATGGACTCCTCGACCAGCGCGTGCCCGCCCGGTGGTTCCATCATGGCGGCGGCCACGTCGCACGAGGCGATGATGGCGTATTGGGGACTGGTGGACATATGCATGAGGAAGGCCTCGTTGAACACGTCACGGTCAAGCTTGCAGTGCGCGCTCTCCTGCACCAGGATTTGTGACGCCTGGGAGAGTCCGGCCAGGAGCTTATGAGTGGACTGGGTGGAGAAGACCATGGAGTCGGCGCAGGGTGTCCGCCCCTCGCCGATGGCGTGATAGTCGGCGTAGAACTCATGGAAAGGCGCGTGCGGCAGCCAGGCCTCGTCGAAATGCAGCGTGTCGATGCGCCCGTCCAACTGTTGCTTGATCGTCTCGACGTTATAGAGTACGCCGTCGTAGGTGCTCTGCGTGATGGTGAGGATACGCGGCCGGGCGCCGGTCTGGGCGAACGGGTTGGCGGCGATCTTGCGCTCGATATTCGCCCAACTGAACTCAGAGAGCGGGATCGGCCCGATGATCCCGTAGTGGTTGCGGGTCGGCATCAGGAACACCGGGATGGCGCCGGTGATGGTAATGGCGTGGAGAATCGACTTGTGGCAGTTGCGGTCCACGACGACCACATCGCCCGGTGCGACCGTGGAATGCCAGACGATCTTGTTGGAGGTGGAGGTCCCGTTGGTGACGAAAAACAGGTGATCGGCGTGGAAGATGCGCGCCGCGTTGCGCTCGGCGGCCGCCACCGGACCGGTGTGGTCGAGCAACTGGCCCAGTTCTTCCACGGCGTTGCAGACGTCGGCCCGCAGCAGGTTCTCGCCGAAGAATTGGTGGAACATCTGACCCACCGGGCTCTTGAGGAAGGCCACGCCGCCGGAGTGCCCTGGGCAGTGCCATGAGTAGGAGCTGTCCGCCGCGTAGTGGGTGAGTGCGCGGAAGAAGGGCGGGGCCAGTGAGTCCAGATAATTGCGCGCCTCGCGCACGATGTAGCGGGCGACGAACTCGGGGGTATCCTCGAACATGTGGATGAAGCCGTGCAGTTCGCGCAGCACGTCGTTGGGAATGTGGCGGGAGGTGCGGGTCTCGCCATAGAGGAAGATCGGGATATCCGTATTGCGAAAGCGGATTTCCTCCACGAAGGCGCGCAACTGCGCGACCGCTGCCGCCGCCTCCTCGGGTGACGAGAATTGCTCGTCGTCGATCGACAGGATAAAGGCCGACGCCCGGGATTGTTGCTGGGCGAAGGAGGCCACGTCGCCGAAATTGGTGACGCCCAAGGCCTCGATGCCTTCCTCTTCGATCGCCTTGGCCAGCACCCGGACCCCGGTGCCGCTGGCGTTCTCGGAGCGGAAGTCCTCGTCGACGATCACTACGGGGAAACGGAAGTGCATGGGGGGAGCCTCCTGGTGCGGCGAGGAAAACGCGGAAGTATAGGGCCTTGTGCCGATGCGCGCGTTAAGCTGTTGCGTCGGGCGCGCCGCGGCCGCCCCCGCGCCGCGGTCGCTGGGCTTAGATCTCTGGAAGGACTATACTTTTCCCTACTGTCCGACTGGAGCCGCCAGTATGTCTTCTGCCCCGTTGCCCGCCACCCAGGAGCGCGTCGATCGGCTTGAAGCCTCGATCGACCGTTTCGTTGCCAACGCGGATCTCCAGTTCAGCCGGCTTTATGAGTCGCAGCTGCGCACCCAGGCTCAGTTGCGGGAGTTCAAGGACGAGATGGGGCAGTTCAAGGACGAAATGGCCTCGTTCAAGGATGAGATGGGGGAGTTCAAGGACGAGATGGCCTCGTTCAAGGATGAGATGGGGGAGTTCAAGGACGAGATGGGGCAGTTCAAGGACGAGATGCAGTCTTTCAAGGCCGAGTCCGTCGCCGAACGCCGTGAGATGAACCGCAAGTGGGGCGACCTCGCCAACAAGCTCGGCACCATGGTGGAGGACTTAGTCTATCCGAGTCTGCCGCGCATCTTGCGCGAGACCCTGGGCCGTGAGTTCGATAGTATCCAGGCGCGGGTGCGTTTGCGTCGGCCCGACGGCCGGGTGCGGGAATTCGATGCCTATGCCATCGCGTCCGATCTGGCCGCGGTGAACAGTACCAAGGCCACCCTGCGCAGTGCCGACGTGGATCATATGGTCGATGAGATCGCAGCTTTCCGGGAATTCCTGCCTGAACGCGCCCGATTACCGGTGGTTGGCATTCTGGCCACCCTCGCCGTAGACGAGAGTGTGCTCAACTACGCCGAGCGGCTCGGCTTTTTGGTCCTCGCCGTGGGCGATCAGGTGATGGAGGTCAAGAACCGGCCGGGGTTCGAACCGAAGCGCTGGTAATGCCCTGTCAGGCGCCGGGACGAACGCCGCTGTGCAGGCAAGTTGCGCCCGCCCCCGGTATCATCGCGGCGAGTTTACCGACGCAGGAATCGACGCATGGCCGGCAGCAGCTTACTCGCACTGATCGACGATATCGCCACCGTCCTGGACGACATCTCCGTGATGACCAAGATGGCGGCGAAGAAGACCGCCGGGGTCCTGGGGGACGACCTGGCGCTCAACGCCCAGCAGGTTGCGGGGGTCCGGGCGGAGCGGGAGATTCCGGTGGTTTGGGCGGTGGCCAAGGGGTCACTGGTCAACAAGATGATTTTGGTTCCGGCAGCGCTCGCCATCAGCGCGGTCGCCCCCTGGGCCATCCTCCCGCTGCTGATGCTGGGCGGGGCTTACCTGTGCTACGAGGGGTTCGAGAAGCTGGCCCACCGGCTGCTGCATTCCAAGGCCGAAGACCAAGGCCAGCATCACGCGCTCACGCAAGCCCTTGAGGACCCGGCGGTCGACCTGGTGAGTCTGGAGCGGGACAAGATCAAGGGCGCGGTGCGTACCGATTTCGTCCTCTCCGCCGAGATCATCGTGATCACCCTGGGGACCGTGGCCGCCGCGTCCTTCCAGAATCAGGTTGTGGTGCTGGTCGGCATCGCACTGATCATGACCGTCGGTGTTTACGGACTGGTGGCCGGGATCGTCAAGCTGGACGACGCCGGACTCTGGCTCAGTCGGGTATCGGGGGCCGGCGGCGGGGCGCGGCTGGTGCGGGGATTTGGTCGCGGCCTGCTGTCCGCCGCACCCAAGCTGATGAAGGTGCTGGCGGTCGTCGGCACCGCGGCCATGTTCCTGGTGGGCGGGGGCATCATCACCCACGGTATTCCGGCCGCCCATCACCTGATCGAGTGGGCCACCCATGCGGCGCACACGGTTCCGACCATCGGTGGCGTACTGGCGGCCCTCACGCCGCTGTTGATCAACGCCCTGGCCGGCGTGCTGACCGGGGCCTTCGTGCTCGTGGTGGTAACCGTCGGTCAGAAGATTTGGTCGAAGTTGAGGTCTTGGGGCTGAGTGAGCCGCTGTTCCGCCTCACGGTACTTGGCGGCGGTGCGTTCGATGATCGCCGCGGGCAGGTCGGGACCGGGGGCGGTCTTGTCCCAATCCAGTGTTTCGAGATAATCACGCACGAATTGTTTGTCGAAGCTTGGGGGGCTGATGCCCGGCCGGTATTCGTCGGCCGGCCAGAAACGCGAGGAGTCCGGGGTCAGGACCTCGTCGATCAGGTGCAGGCGGCCGGCGGCATCCAGGCCGAATTCGAACTTGGTATCGGCGATGATGATTCCCCGTTCCAGGGCATAGGCGGCGCATTCGCTGTAGATGCGCAGGCTGGCGTCCCGCACCTGGGCGGCGAGTTCGGCGCCCAGGAGGTCGACCGTGTGGGCGAAGTCGACGTTTTCGTCGTGGGTGCCGGCCTCGGCCTTGGTGGAAGGGGTAAAGATGGGTGTGGGCAGTTGGTCGGCCTGGACCAGACCCGGCGGCAGCGCGATGCCGCAAACGGCGCCGCTGGCCTGGTAGTCTTTCCAGCCGGAGCCAATCAGGTAACCGCGCACGATCGCCTCGACCGGCAGTGGTTTGAGTCGGCGCACGACCACGGCGCGCTCGCCGAGTTGGGCGCGTTCGGCCGGGTCGGTGACGATCTCGGCGACGGGGATGCCGCTGAGATGGTTGGGGATCAGCGCCGCGGTCCGGGCGAACCAGAAGTTCGACACCCGGGTCAGGACCTCGCCCTTGCCGGGGATGGGCTGGGGCAGCACCACATCGAAGGCGGACAGCCGGTCGCTCGCCACCACCAGCAGGTGGTCATCGCCGACACCGTAGATATCCCGGACCTTGCCCCGTCCGATCAGGGGCAGGCGGCGGAGGTTGGATTCGAAGAGTGCGGTCATAGCTTGCTCCCGGGTCGCTTGGGCTGACAGTATACCCGTCGTCGTTGGTTGCTCGTTTATCGTTTTTCGTAACCCGATGCTTGATAAGCATTAAAGAAAAACCGAAAACCCAATACCATTGCGTATAACGTTGCGATTGGCCTATCAAAATTCATGAAGACGAGCACCAAACTCAACCCGCCGGAGCAGCCCGAGGCCCAGTTCCTGATCGCGTTTCGGGGCAGCTTCACCGCTGCCCTGCGCTGGCATCAGCTCGACGCCCTCTGGGCGCGGCTGCGCGAGCGGACCGACGCGGGTTGGTTTCTGTACGCGGTCGGGGAGCCGCCGCCAACCGAGCCTGCAGATGCCGCGCGGGTCCAGGTCTTCATCGCCGAACTCGACACCCTGTTGCGCGCAGAGCATCGGGAGGACTACTGCGGGATCGTCTACGCGGATGACCCCCAGGCCCCGACGCTCGTGAAAATCTACGATCCCCATCACCTGGGAGTCGCCTGCGGTTCCAGCGCGAACCCGCCGCTGCCGGGTTGGGTCATGAGTCTGGTACCGCCGGTGGATCTGCCCGCCGCGCGGGCGCCGGCCAACAACCGCCGTCGCTGGTGGCACCGCTGGTTTTGAGGCGGGTCGTTCCGCGTTCAATTGCATCCTTCATCGTTAACAGATCTTTCCAGGAGTTCCCATGGCGAGAACGATCATCAGTACCGACCGGGCGCCGCGCGCGATCGGCGCCTATTCTCAGGCCGTGCGGGCGGGAGACACGGTGTACCTCTCCGGGCAAATCCCGCTGCTACCCGAGACCATGGCACTGGTGGAGGGCGATCGGGAGGCTCAGATTCGTCAGGTGTTCGGCAATCTGTCGGCGGTGGCCGAGGCCGCCGGGGGCAGTCTCGCCGATGTCGTCAAACTCAATGTGTTTATGACCGATCTCGGCGACTTTGCGCTGGTCAATCAGGTCATGGCCGAGTTCTTCACCGCGCCCTATCCGGCGCGTGCCGCGGTCGGGGTGGCGGCCCTGCCGCGGGGCGCGGCGGTGGAGATGGATGCGGTGATGGTGTTGGGCGGATAGCGCGTCTTGTGAGGGAAAGCTCGATAAATTTGGATCTTGGCTTGCATTCTTGAGAGGATGTCTTACCATTTGTCTTGGCTTTGTCTGGTGTCGTCTCCGGGGTTTTTCATGCGTCGCGTGTTCGTATTGCTGACCATTCTGCTGGCGGTCGCCCTGACCGGTTGCGGTTCAAACACGCCAAGAGACGACGGCTCGGCGACCCGGCCCGAGGGTTCCGGCGGCAGTGCTTCTGGCTATGCCGGCGGCGGAGGTTTCGCCCGCAGCCCGGCCGCCCTGCGCTTCGCCAACCATATGCAGAAGCAGCACGGGTTTGATGCCAAGGCCGTCACCGCGGTGCTGGCGCGGGCCAAGCGTGAGTCCTGGATCATCGAGCAGATGGACAAGCCGGTCCGCAAGAGCCGCGGTCCCTCCGTACCCACGGGGGCCTGGACGCGCTACCGGGCCAAGTTCATCACCGACGACAACATCGACAAGGGCGTTGCTTTCTGGCAGCAGTACGTCGGTGAACTGAAACGCGCCTCCGCTACCTACGGGGTGCCGCCCGAGATCATCGTCGGCATCATCGGTGTGGAGACCCGCTGGGGGCGGATCATGGGTAAGACGCGCATCATCGACGCGCTTGCCACCCTCTCGTTCGCCTATCCGCGGCGCTCCGAGTATTTCACCGGTGAGTTGGAGTCGTTCTTCCTGATGACCCGTGACGAGGGGCTCGATCCCTTCAAGCCCAAGGGGTCCTTCGCCGGGGCCATGGGCTACGGTCAGTTCATGCCGTCGAGCATCCGCAAATACGCGGTGGATCACAATGGTGACGGCCACCGTAATCTGTGGAATCCCGTGGACGCGATCGGCAGTGTCGCCAACTATTTCAAGGGCCATGGCTGGCGCACGGGTCAGCCGGTGGCGGTGCGGGCAACCGCGAGCGGTGCCGCGGCCGGGTCTCTGAAGAGCGGATTCGATACCAGGTATTCACCCGGTACCTTGGCGCGTAGCGGGATCACGCCGACGGGGAGTCTGGGCGGGGCCGATCAGGTCAGCTTGCTCAAGCTCGATGTGGGCAGCGGCTACGAGTATTGGCTCGGACTGCATAATTTCTATGTCATCACCCGTTACAATCACAGCACCTATTACGCGATGGCGGTCTATCAGCTCGGCAATGCGGTGAAGGCGCGCATGGGCGGCACGGGCGGGGCGCGGGTTGCTCAGGTGTTGGCGCCTGCGGTGGATTCGGCCCTGTGATCAGGCGCTCGCACTTAAGGCGGGGTTCACTGACAAGTTAAAAAAGTCAATTAGTGGATGCCTTTGCGTCTCGGTCGGTTACTTATTCGCCCATCAGAGTCAGCAGAATGCGCCGGCCATGACTCCGGGTGCGGTGCTCGTAGAGATAGATTCCCTGCCAGGTACCCAAGGCCAAACGGCCGTCGCTGATCGGCAAGGTCAGGTCGGTCTTGGTCAGGATGGTGCGTAGATGAGCGGGCATGTCGTCCGGGCCCTCGTCGGCGTGCTCGAAGCGCGGGTCTCCGTCCGGAACCAGGCGCCCTAGGAAGGACTCCAGATCGCGACGGACACTGGGGTCGGCATTCTCGCAGAGGATCAACGAGGCACTGGTGTGCTGTAAGAAACAGTGACAGAGCCCGGTGTGCAAACCACTGCCGCGCACCAGCCGTGCAATCTCCGCGGTGATATCGTAAGTACCGCGTCCGCGGGTGCTGACTGACAGGTTGCGTTGGAGGATCATTGGTCGGGTCCGGGTGTCGGTGATTCGGTTGACCGACTCCGGCGGAATCGGCGATCCGGATTGTCCGGCCCGCGGACGGGAAATGCCAGGGCTCCGGCCCCCCGAACCACCAGCCCCGCCAGCCGGGCAGCGAGCGCCGTGTCCAAGCCAGACCCCAAGCCAGATTCAGAGCCGGTTCCAGTCGATCCGCAGCGTCCGTTGGAGTGCCAACCGGTTCAGACGTTGGATCGCGTGGGCCCGCGCGTGCAGGAGCGGCTGGCGCGGCTGGGTATCCACACGGTTGGGGATCTGCTGTTTCATCTCCCGGTCCGCTATCAGGACCGCACCCGCGTGGTGCCCCTGGCGGAGGTGCGTCCGGGGGCCGAGGTGCAGGTGGAGGGGCAGGTGAGCGACGCTCAGATCAGCTATGGTCGGCGGCGGTCGCTCAAGGTCTGGCTGACCGATGCGGCCGATCCGGCCGACGCGGAGGACCGGCTGGCCGGGGGCGGGCTGCTGCTGCGCTTTTTTCATTTCTCGCCCCAGCAGTTGGCGGCCTTGCGGCCCGGGGCGCACCTGCGTTGCTACGGGGAGGTGCGTCAAGGACCGAACAGCCTGGAGATCATTCACCCCGAATATCGCCTGTGCGAGGCGGCGGCAGCGCCGGAGCCGGCGCCGCGCCTGACCCCGATCTATCCGTCCACCGAGGGGATGCAGCAGTCCGCCTGGCGCGGACTCACCGATCAGGCACTCGCGCTCCTGGAGCAGTCGGCCCCGGCCGAGTACCTGCCCGCGGAAAGCCTGGCCGGGATGCCTTTCCCGGATCTGCGTGCGGCCCTGCGCTACCTGCATCGGCCGCCCCTTGAGGCTCACCTCGACGACCTGCTGGAGCGTCGCCATCCGGCCTTTCTGCGCCTGGCCTTCGAGGAGTTGGTGGCGCATCAGGTCAGCCTGCGGCGACTGCGTCAATCCCATGCGCGGGTCACGGCGCCGGCTCTGCCGGGTGACGGTGGCCTGCGCCGCGGTCTGCGCGCGGTGCTGCCGTTCCGGTTGACGCCGGATCAGGAGCAGGTGGTCGGGGAGATTGCCGCCGATCTGACGCGCGCCGTGCCGATGCAGCGTCTCCTGCAAGGGGATGTCGGATCGGGCAAGACGGTGGTGGCGGCCTTCGCCGTGCTCCAGGCGATCGAGAGTGGTTACCAGGCGGCGCTGATGGCGCCCACCGAATTGCTGTCCGAGCAGCACTGGAAAGGGCTGCGCACCTGGCTTCAGCCCTTGGGTCTGGAGCCTGTCTGGCTCGCCGGCCGCCACAAGGGACGCGAGCGTGCCGGACTGCTCGCGGCCATTGCCGAGGGGCGGGCACCCCTGGTGGTGGGGACCCATGCGCTGATTCAGGATGACGTGCGGTTCGGCCGGCTGGGCCTGATCATCATTGACGAGCAGCACCGCTTCGGTGTTCATCAGCGGATGCGTCTGCGCGACAAGGGGGCCGGGGGGGGCGGGGCGCCGCACCAGCTCATCATGACGGCGACCCCCATCCCGCGGTCGCTGGCCATGACCGTCTACGCGGACCTGGACCTCTCGGTGATTGCGCGGCCGCCGCCGGGGCGCACCCCGATCGCCACCGCGGTCGTGCCGGATACCCGCCGCGATGCGGTGATCGCCCGTATCCATGAGGCCTGCGGCGCCGGGCGTCAGGCCTATTGGGTCTGTACCCTGATCGACGAATCGGAGGCCTTGCAGGCGCAGGCTGCCGAGGAGACGGCGCTCCAGTTGACCGCGGCCCTGCCCGGGGTGCGGGTCGGGCTGGTGCACGGCCGTCAGCGGGCGGCCGAGCGGGAAACCGTGATGGCCGCTTTCGCCGACGGCGCCCTGGACCTGCTGGTGGCCACCACGGTCATCGAGGTGGGTGTAGACGTGCCGAACGCCAGCCTGATGATCATCGAAAACCCGGAGCGGCTTGGGCTCTCCCAACTCCACCAGTTGCGTGGTCGGGTTGGCCGCGGGGCGGTGGCGAGCCACTGCGTGCTGCTCTACCGCGCGCCGCTCTCCGCCGCGGCCCGTGACCGGCTGGGCCTGATCCGTGAGACCCAGGACGGCTTTCGCATCGCCGAGGAAGACCTGCGAATGCGCGGGGCCGGCGAGGTCTTGGGCACCCGGCAGACGGGGACCATCGAGTTCCGCGTGGCCGACCCGTTGCGCGACCAGCACCTGACCGCGGCGGCCCAGCGGGCGGCCGACCTGATCCTCGCGCGGTATGCGCAGGTGGTGGAACCCCTGATGCACCGCTGGCTCGGTCAGCGGGAGGAGTACGGGCAAATCTGACGCCGGGCGGCGGCAGGATGCCGCGACCCCTTCCCCGCTCGCGCCGCTGTGCCATAATCGCCCCCGTTTTTACTCGGTCGTCAACACCTCTTGCAGTCTCACCGCTATGGCACTACCCCAGGTAAAGATCGGTCGCTCCGGACCTGCCCCGGGACCTTCCCGCTGGTTCGAACGCCTGCGTGATTACGCCTACCTGGTGCGCCTGCACCGCCCCATCGGCATCTTTCTGCTGATGTGGCCGGCCCTGTGGGCGCTCTGGCTGGCGGGGGAGGGACATCCGCCCTGGCCGATCGTGCTGATCTTCGTCTTCGGGGTGGTGCTGATGCGTTCTGCCGGTTGTGCCATCAACGATTATGCGGATCGTGACTTCGACGGGCATGTGACCCGCACCAACCAGCGTCCGCTGGCGACCGGGGCGGTCAGTCCAGGGGAGGCGGTGGCGGTGTTCATGGTGTTGTCACTGGTGGCCTTCGCCCTGGTGCTGCTGCTCAACTGGGAGACCGTGGCACTTTCGGTCGTCGCCCTGGCGTTGACCCTGGTCTATCCGTTCATGAAACGCTTCACCCATGTGCCCCAACTCTTTCTCGGGGCCGCGTTCGGGTGGGCGATCCCGATGGCTTACATGGCGGTCGGCGGCGCGATCCCGGCCATCGCCTGGATACTCTTCGGCGCAACCCTCGTCTGGGCGCTGATTTACGATACCCAGTACGCGATGGTTGACCGGGAGGACGATCTGCGGGTCGGCATCAAGTCCACCGCGATCCTGTTCGGGAGTCAGGACCGGCTGGTGATCGGGCTGCTTCAGATGTTGATGCTCGGGTTGCTCACCTGGGTCGGGCTGCTCGCCGGGCGCGGGGTCTGGTTTTATGGCGGGTTGGCGGTCGCGGCCGGGTTTTCCGTCTACCAGCAGTGGCTGACCCGCAACCGTAGTCCGCGCGCCTGCTTCGAAGCATTCCTCAACAACAACTATTTCGGGATGGCCGTGTTTGTCGGCCTGGTGCTCGATTACGCGGTCGACGGCTGATCCTTGGTCGGCCGCGCCCTGAATCCATTGAGAGCGAAACGCTTTCGCTTTGTGCAACAGTCAATCATGGGAAATCACGAAATGCCCCGTCCGTTACGTGCGTCTGTTCTGGTGTATCTTTCGGCCATCCTGCTGTTCATTCCGCTCCAACTGCGGGCCGTCGACGAGGGGATCGACTATTCGATTCTGAAGGTCGCACAGCCCACCGAGACCGGCGATCAGGTCGAGGTGCTGGAGGTCTTCTGGTATAGCTGCCCTCACTGTTGGCACTTGGAACCTACGATGCAATCCTGGGTCGCCACCCTGTCGGCCGGTGCGGCCTTCCGGCGTCTCCCCGGCGCCGAGGGGCGTCTGGAGCCCCATGCCCGCGCCCATTATGCGGCGGAACTGATGGGCAAACTGGACGTGCTGCACCCGGCGTTGTTCAAGGCGATTCACGTGGACAAGCGGACCCTGTGGACCGAGGATGCGCTGGTGGAGTTTGCGGGGCAGATCGGGCTGGATGAGCGGGAATTCCGCGAGGCCTTCAATTCGTTCGCGGTCGACGCCAAGGTCCGCAAGGCTCAGGACATGAGCCGGCGCTATGGGATCGACGGGGTGCCGGCCGTGATCATCAACGGCAAATACCGCACCAGTCCGAGCCAGGCCGGTGACCAGGACCGCTTCATCGAGGTTATGAATACCTTGGTCGCCCGTGAGTTGGCTGCCAAGGGTGCCGCGGCCGGCCAATGATCGCGAGGCGCTGGGTCGTCGTCAACGCAAGTTCTTCTTGTAGGACGGGATCGCGGCGTTGTGGGCCTTGGAGAAATTGGCGAATTCCATCGTCACGCTCGCCAATTCGACCCGCGTGAAATTCGCGTCGGTGACGTCCGCCCGGCGCAGGATGGCGCCGCCGAGCACGGCATCGGTGAAATCCACCCCGATGAGCGTGGCATTTCTGAAATTTGCATCCTGGGCCGAGCAGTTGCGCAGTCGCGCACCGCTCAGATCGGCACCCTCCAGGTTTGCCAGGTTGATGACGGTAAAGCCGTCCGCATGGACGCTGGTGAGGTCGGCATTGCGCAGATTGGCACGCGCCAGATTGGCATCGTTCAGGTGTGCGTCGCGCAGGTCCGCGGCGGACAGATTGGCCTCGCGCAGGTTGGCTCTGATGAACAGCGCCTTGGGTGCGCTCACCTGCGTCAGGTTGCTGCGGAAGAAGTCGGTGCCGCGCAAATCGGCGTGGCTCAGATTTGCATGCTGCAGGTCAGCGTCGTGCGCCTCGACATTGCGCAGGTCCGCACGGGTGAGATTTGCCCGGCTGAGCAGGGCGCCATTGAGCACGGCCGCCATCGACGGCTGTTCCGACCCGAGCCGGGCGCGGGTCAGATTGGCGCCGCGCAGATTGGCGTCCTTGAGGTCGGTCCCCACCAGGATGGCATCCGACAGGTTGGCCCCGGCCAGATCCGCCCCGACCAGATCGCTCGACTCCAGGTTGGCCCCGGCCAGATCCAGGCCCCGCAGGTCGGCGTGGTTGAGGCGCATGTCGCGCAGGTCCGCGCCGGCCAGTACGTCTCCCGCGATGGTCTCCAGAACTTCGCCCGTCTCCCGGTGTTTGATCTCGATCATGGTTGTCTCCGGATGCGCGTAGGGTTGCGAGGCGAATCTACCATGTTTATTCGGCGGCCTTGAAGCGGATTGCTGTTGTCCAGAGCGCCGCACCCCGCGCGGCACGCCGGGCAAGCATTCATCGACAGTCCGCGCCGCGGTCGATACCATCCCAGCGGGCTGCCCCCTCTGCTCAGACTGATACCAACAAGCCGTACCACCACCGACGGAGACCTCATGAAGATCGAAACCCTGGCCATCCACGCCGGCTTCGCCCCCGACCCGACCACCAAGTCGGTCGCCACACCCATCTACCAGACCACCAGCTACGCCTTCGACGACACCCAGCACGGCGCGGATCTTTTCGATCTGAAAGTCGCCGGCAACATTTATACCCGCATCATGAACCCCACCAGCGACGTGCTGGAGCAGCGGGTGGCGGCGATGGAAGGCGGCGTCGGCGCCCTGGCCTTGGCTTCCGGAATGGCGGCGGTGACCTACGCGATCTTCACCATCGCCCAGGCCGGAGACAACATCATCGCTGTCTCCACCCTCTATGGCGGCTCCTATAACCTGTTCGCTCACACCTTGCCGCGTCTCGGCATCCAGGTCCGCCTGGTCGCACCCAATGACATCGCGGCGATGGAGGCGCAGATCGACAGCAAGACCAAGGCGGTTTTCTGCGAGTCCATCGGCAACCCGGCCGGCAATGTAGCGGATATCACCCCCATTGCCGACCTGGCGCATGCTCATGGCGTGCCGCTGATCGTCGACAACACGGTGCCGACCCCCTATTTGTGCCGCCCCTTCGAGCATGGTGCCGACATCGTGGTCCATGCCGCCACCAAATACATGGGCGGACACGGCACCACCATCGCCGGGGTGCTGGTGGACTCGGGCAAGTTTCCCTGGGCCGCGCACGCCGGGCGCTTCCCCATGCTCAACGAACCGGACGTGTCCTATCACGGCGTGGTCTATACCCAAGCCTTGGGCGCGGCGGCCTTTATCGGGCGTGCCCGCGTGGTGCCGTTGCGCAACATGGGCGCGGCCATCTCGCCCTTTAACAGCTTCCTGATTCTGCAAGGAATCGAATCCCTCCATGTCCGCATGGACCGGCATTGTGAGAATGCAGTCAAAGTGGCCGAGTATCTGAAGGGCCATCCGAAAGTCGCATGGGTCCGTTACGCCGGTCTGCCCGACAGCCCGGATTACCCATTGATCCAGCGCTATATGGACGGCGGCAAGGCCAGTTCCATCCTCTCGTTCGGCATCAAGGGCGGGATCGAGGCGGGTGCGCGCTTCATCGACGCGCTCAAACTCGCGGTGCGCCTGGTCAACATCGGCGATGCCAAGACGCTCGCCTGCCACCCGGCTACCACCACCCACCGCCAGCTCTCACCGGACGAATTGGCTCGCGCCGGGGTTTCGGCGGACCTGATCCGGCTGTCCATCGGCATCGAGCATGTGGACGATATCATTGCCGATCTGGAGCAGGCGTTGGCGGCGGGGTAGATGCCGCAGCACGGCGTCCGCGCGTGTCGGCGTTTCAGGTTGCAGGTTCGTCAGTGCCGGAAGCCAGGACCACGGATGGTCCCTCGCGGCCAGATCAGAGAAATTAGACGGAACACCCGAATAGGTCGCCCCCTTGGACACGATGCCCACTAACCCCTCGCAATCCAGCGATCAGGCGACAACCCTCGCCCCGCGGCCTGATGTGCTGCACCCAAAGTCCCGAACACCCAAAGGCATCGAGCACGCTTTCGATGTCCCCTTCATTGCCGCCTTGGCACTGAAGGAAAAACAGATCCAGCAAAACTACCGACCGATCATCGCCGTACATAAATGGTTCGCGCGGCGGCCTGGCACCCTGTTCCGCGGGCTGCTGTTGGCGGAATTCGGTGATCGCCCGCTCCAGGAAGCCTTTTTTCAGCGCAACGATTTTCCGGGCATCCGGATTGCCGATCCCTTCATGGGCGGCGGCACACCGCTGATCGAGGCCAACCGCATCGGCTGCGACGTCCAGGGCTTCGACGTGAATCCCATGTCGACCTGGATTGTGCGTGAGGAACTCGAACACATCGACCTCGACGCCTATGCCAGTGCCGCCCGTGAACTGACCGACACCCTGAGCATAGAGGTTGAGGGGTATTACCGTACTGACTGCCCAATTTATGGCGACCGCGATGTGCCGGTGAAGTATTTCCTTTGGGTCAAGGTACTGGACTGTTTGCGTTGCGGAGCGGCATTCGACCTGTTCCCCGGCTACCTGCTTGCCGAGGACCGCCGCCACCCAAAGAACATCCTGATCTGCCCGGCCTGCGGCGAACTCAATGAGGTCATGGACCGCAAACGCCCCGGACCCTGCCGCGCTTGCGGCGCGGCACTACACGAATCAGGCCCTGCCGGCCGCAGTCGCTGCCCTTGCCCCCATTGCGGTCATACCAACACCTACCCGCGACCGGCCGTCGGTCCGCCGCGGCACCGCTTGTTCGCTATGGAGTATTTCAATCCGGAGCGCAAGGCACAGCACGCCGGGCGCTTCTTCAAGAAGCCCGACCAGCAGGACTTGGACCGTGTTGCGGCGGCCGCGGCCCGGTTCACGGGCCTGCAAACGCAGTTCATTCCCCAGGATGTGATCCCACCCGGAGACGAGACTGATCGCCTGCACCGCTGGGGCTACCGTCACTACCGCGAGCTATTCAGCAGCCGTCAACTGCTCGCCCTGGAACTGAGCGCACGGCACATCGCCGCGATCCCCGATACCCGCATCCGCCACGCCCTGGCCACCAACCTCTCGGACCTGCTGCGCTATCAGAACCTGCTGTGCCGTTACGACACCATGGCGCTGAAGTCGCTGGACATCTTCTCTGTCCACGGCTTTCCGGTCGGGCTGGTGCAATGTGAATCCAACATCCTCGGTATCCGCAACAACGGCGGTGCCGGCGTGGGGTCCGGCGGCTGGGTCAACATCATCGACAAATACACTAAAGCCAAGCGCTATTGCGACGCACCCTTCGAGGTGCGACATCAGGGCGGGCGCAAGACCCTGGTTCCTATCGCAGGGGAATGGATCGGTGAACAGCGTGACGGCGAGCGCCGTCGCGGCATCCGTGTGCACTGTGCCAGCAGCACCTTGGAGACCGCGGCGGATACCGAAACCGATCTGCCGGACAACAGCCTGGACGCGGTCTTCACCGACCCACCCTACTTCGGCAACGTTCAGTATGCTGAACTGATGGACTTCTGCTACGTCTGGCTGCGCCGTCTGGTCGGAAACCAATGGGAGGGATTCGCTCGTGAATCCACCCGTTCGGATCTGGAACTGACCGGAAACGTCACTGACGATCGGGACCTCACACATTTCGCCGAGGGCCTGGCCGCGGTCTACGGACGCATGGCTCGAGCACTGAAACCTGGAGCGCCGCTCGCCTTCACCTACCATCACAACCGAATCGAAGCCTACTTCGCCGTCGGTGTTGCGATCCTCGACGCCGGACTGGTCTGCTCCGCCTCGCTGCCCTGCCCGGCGGAGATGAGCGGGTCCATCCATATCCACGGCACCGCCTCGTCCATCATCGATACCATCCTGGTCTGCCGCACCACGGGCAACACTAGGCGACAATGGCTTTTCGCGACACCGGCAGAACTTGCCGGAGTCGTCGCCAAGGACTTGGCGCAACTCACCCGCGCCGGCCGGGTACCGACGATCGGTGACACCCGCTGCATCTGCTGCGGCCACCTCACCCGCATGGCCGTCTGGCAACTGCGGCACGATTGGGACCGGCAGCAGCCGATGCGGGAGAAGCTTGCCCGTTTCGCCGCGGGCGTCAACTTCTTAGGAAACGTGGACGAGACGCTGCGGCGGCTGAAGATCAGCAAGGTGGGCGAGGAAGCCGCACCCGCTTATGCGCAAACAACGTCCGATACGCAGGAGCTAGACTATGCCGTTCCCTTTTGAGGCAGCCTTCGATGACATTCAGGCCAATATGGATGCTTATGTGGACCAAGTCTTCGGTTGCCTGGAATCCGAGTTCCTTGTCATGCCCAAAGGACCCGGATTCGTCGAGTTTCCGATCTTTGAGAAAGACTATGAGGGGCTTAAGCGCGCAACCCGTGATTTCCAAGAGGTCACACCAGAGGCGATTGCTCCGGTCGTTCAGCAAATTCCGATTGCCCTGATCGTCCTTCGTTGCATCCTCGGCTTTACACCGCCCGAATGGGCGTATTACGCGAGCCGAAGTACCGGGATTGAGATCCCCCAAGGGACCGCCCGAACCATCGACCGCAACATCCGCCTGGAACCAGACAAACCTCTAAACCCCAATCGCGGCGGCGTCACCGACCAACGGATTTCGGCGCTCATTGCAACGGTCTGCGAAATCCTGAAGCAGGGCGCTCCGCAAGTCCCGGTGGACCGGCTGCACCGGATCGACAAGGCCGATACTGCGTCCGGACTTCTTGGGGTCCGGTCCATGGCGGATCTGGGTGTGCCATACTCAATCCTGCTCTACGAGCGTTTCCTGGGCAGGCCCTTTGCTGGACATCGAGATTCCATCAGTGAACTGGTCGGCAATCTGGTCGAGAACGCCATCGAAGACGTGCTGGCTCAAGCGGGAATCAGCTTTCGCAAGACCAGACGCGCTGAACGCTTGCCCGGTCTTGACCAAGCGCCCGACTTTGTTATTCCCAACGAGTTCAACCCGCAGGTCATGATTGAGGCCAAGCTGACCGAAGATGACGGCACAGCGCGGGACAAGGTGACCCGAGTTCAGCACCTGTGCCAACTGAGCATGGCCGGGCAACCGCCGGATCGTCCCCGGTTCGAGGTCATCGCCTGCATCGCCGGTCGCGGGTTCGGCGTGCGCCGGGAAGACATGAAGAAATTGATTCTCGCCACCCGCGGCAAGGTCTTCACATTACAGAACATGGACCGTCTGGTAGACGCCACCAGGCTGCAGGAATTTCGATCGCGGTGAAGGCCCTGGCCAGGGTGTCAGTCAGTTCGCGGGCGGCAGTGGCGTAGGTGTCGAGGTCGATGTGTTCGAGTTCCTCACGCACAATCCAGGTCGACATGGGATTCACGTCGAAGCCCTGGACGTCGCAGCCGATGCGGTTGGCCGCGATCAGCGGTAGTAAATCTCCCGGTAAGCGATATAGATGGCGATGGTCAGTACGGGCATGATCACCAGCAGGGTCAGCCCGAGGGTCAGTATGCTGCCCAGGACCAGGCCGAGGGCGGCCAGACTGAAGACGAGGAACGGCAGGACATTGCGCCAGCAGCCCTTGAGGCTCAGGTTGAGGGCGCGCAGCACCGGGACCTTATTGAGGACCACCAGCGCCGGGGCGAACAGCATGGCCATGGCCAGGGGGACGACCAGGAGCAGGCCGACGAGGAAGGGTACGGCCACGAGTGGGCTCAATTGCGCCGGGTCGAACCGGCTGAGATCGACCCCGGCCGACCATCCTGGACCAGTAAGGGCGAAGACCGCGACGAGACCCAGCAGAACGACCAGCCCGATCAGGATGCCAAAGCCCAGGTAGGCCATGCCGACCAGGGCCAGCGGACCTGACTGGTGTGAGAAGCCCGCGAACAGATGCTTAAGTTCAAAACGCCCGCCGGCGTGCTGGTGGTGGGCACCGATGATCAGGCCGCCGGTGAACATCGGACCCAGGAGGGTCGTGGCGAGTCCGCCGACGAAGGGGATGAATCCCAGTGCGATGGTGATCAGGAGATAGAGCACGATGGCGCCGACCCAGGCCAAGGGGCTGTCCTTGAACAGTTGCCAGGCCGCGGTGATCCAGCCCCAGCCGCGTCCGGCCGCGACCGCTCGGGGTGGATACAGGTGCTCGCTGCGGTTGTCCGGTATGGGGGGTGTGAGATCCGCTGTCGGCGGTGCATAGGGGTTGTTTGGTGCGCTCCCGGTTGGCCGCCCGTTCTGACGTGCGATGAAACGGTCCGCGACGACACCGCAAGCCTGGCAGACTCCCGTGAGCGGGGCCACGGCCTCGGCGCCACACTTGGGGCAAAGGGTTGCTCCGGCCGGCCGCGCTTTGGCGAAGGGAACCTCCGATACCAGTTCGGATTGGGGGAACATCGACTCGGTGTGGCGCAGGTCGATGCTGGGAGCCTGCTCAACCCGGAACTCGGGACCTGGGTCAAGCCCTTGCGGCTCCAGTACAACCAGGAGGCCGACCTCCTTGAGTGCAGTGCTGTAACGTTGCGCCCGCGATTCGTTGAGGTTGCGCTTGAGCACGGTACGAGCGCCGCCGAGGATGATGTCTTGAGCGGTCTCCTCGCGGACCCGAAAACGCGTCGCAAACGCCTCGATGATCTTGCGCGCGGGTTCTCCCGGGACCAGTTCCCCGGAGAAAACAATACGGTAGCGGGTGTCCATCAGGTGCTCCCGGTCGATTGATATGCTCAGGCAGTGACCCGCTTCATCCACCGCAGGATGCCCGGCTCGGCTTCCCAGACGTCGCGCATCGCCTCCCGATACATCCACGCCTGGTCCTCGCCGCCTGGGGTCATGCCCAGGGGGCTCGGGCGCGGTCGCTTGATGCGCTTGCGGGTCAGATACCGCGGGATGCGGGGGAGGCGATCCACCGCCGTGCGCAGGACCGCGCGTGCGCGTTCTTGTTCACCCAGTCGATACAGTGCCAGCACTTCGCCGTAGGCTAGATCGGCGAGCAGGTCATCAGGAAACCGGCGGGCCAGGGTCAGCGCGCGGGCGTCTTCGCCGCCGCGCAGATAGTGATTCATGAGTTCGGCCCGCACCCCATGGTGATCCTGGGGGTTGAGCCGCAGCAAGGTCTCGAGGGTGACGGCCGCTGCCTGGGGTTGGCCCTCGTCGATCTGACACAGGTAGCGGCGGAA
This sequence comes from uncultured Lamprocystis sp., assembly GCA_964470155.1. Classification (GTDB taxonomy): domain Bacteria; phylum Pseudomonadota; class Gammaproteobacteria; order Chromatiales; family Chromatiaceae; genus Thiodictyon. The sequence goes on from CAYYAY010000010.1 coordinate 94,915, forward strand.
CAGTAACCGCAATGCGGGTCGATTGGCGTCCCGGGTCCAGGGGCAATGACCGGCTGCCGTGGCCGGCGCCGCCTGGTTGAGGATGCCCCAGGCGCGGTCCACCAGTGGGCGCAACAGGGCGTGGGAGATCCAGGGCAGCGTGCTCTCGGGGTGTTCGTAGAGCGCGGTGGCCAGATCGTCCAGGATATCGAGGCTGTCGGCCGCCTCCGGGGTCTTAAGCAGATACTCGATCCACTCCACGGAGAGCCAGACCTGGACGGCATCACCCAGGGCCAGGTCGGTGGCGCTGGGCTTGCCGCCGGGGAAGAGCGCGTGCCACACCGACTCCAGGCGCCGCACCCGCGCGGGTGCGCGCAGCTCCGCGGGGTTGCCGCGGACCAGGAGTGAGCGCCTGCTACCGCCCGCGTCGCCGACGCTTGCCAGGGCGCGCGCCGGGGCCTCGCGCTGGGGCGGTTTCAGCGGGATGAGGCCATAGTCCGGCAGCGGCCGGTCGGCGGCGGTGGTGATCCAGTCCTGCAGGTCGACCAGCAGCGGGTCGAGCGCGTCCGCATGGCTATCGACCAAGGCCTGTTGCGGGTTCTTGACGGCTTGGGCGAGGAAATCCAGAAACCCCTGTTCCTGAGCTCCGATCTTACGCAGTCGATGTAGCCAGAACCGCGCCCGCGCGCTGGCCAGGTCGTCCTGATGCTGGGCGGCCAGCAGGGTGATTTCCAGGAGTGCGTTACTGGGATTGTCCGGGTCGCTGCGCAGGGCGGCAGCGAAGGCGTCGCGTGCCTGTTCGAAGTCACCCTCGTCGATGTGGATGGTACTAATCCGCTGCCAGGCGGCGGATTGAAGCGCCCGGCTGCCCGCGGTGCACAGACGTTCCAGAAAGGCTTTTTTCTTGCGCCAGTGATCGAGCCGATCATAGGCATCGCAGAGGACGTCGACGGCCGGCTCATAAGCCCCGTCCAAGACCTCGAGCGGACCGCAGAAGACCGGCTCCAACAGCGCGACGGCCCGGCCGGGGCGGTCTTGTTCCAGCCAGCGGTCGGCCACGCGCGCGAGCAGCGGACGCGGTACGGCATCCGCATCAAGGGCGTCCTTTAGTGCGCGCTCCGGGAGTTCGTCGAGCAGCAATTCCCAGATCAGTTCGGCCGAGAGTTCCGGCACATCGTCGAGGTCGCCGCAGCAGGCGTCGTAACGCTCACCCGACCCGCAGGGGCACGGTGCATGAGCGAATGGGGGTTCCAGCGGCTGGGCGCGGTATCCCAGCGCCGGTTGCGGGGTGGCGTTCCAGATGGCCGTGGCCAGCATGTTCGTCAGACGTCGGATCTCCACGTCTTCGAGCCCATAGTCGTAAAGGCCCAAAATGCGCGGGACCTCGTTCTTGGCCCAGGCGAGAAAGCGCGCCGGCTCCGGGCCTTGGATGATTTGCCGGAGCGCGAGCAGAATGACTTGCTCGAAGCGTTCAGTATCTGCGGTTTCATGGTGGAACATGATGCGTTCCTCCTGCTCAAACGGCGATGGGGTATCGCTTTGGTCGGATCGGACCTCGTCGTCCGCCCAGCTCTCTTGGATTCTACCCCGGTTTCGCGATTCTTGGTTGATCCAGTTTCTCAGGTTGAGGGCGGCCTTGGACAGGGCCACTCCCGGTCGACCCCCAGGCTCGTTATAGTGTGGGCGTTTGCTCTCGATTACCGTTCAATCCCTCCAGGCGCGCGCGATGGCAGAATCACGGGTCAGAATCTTCGTTTCGTCGCCCGCCGACCTGGATCACGAGCGCGCCCTGGTTAAGGAATTGATCACACAGCTGGCCGTCGAGTATCTCCCCTATTTCACACTCCAGTCGGTGCTCTGGGAGGAGGAGGTTCTGACCGCGGCGCAGAGTTTCCAGGCCGGTCTGTCGCGTCCATCGGAATGCGAGATCGTCCTGGTGATGCTGTGGACCCGGCTGGGTACGCCGCTCGCCGATGACCCTTACGGCGGCATGACCGGAACCGAATGGGAGTTCGTCGACGCGGTAGCGGCGTCGGCCCGCGCTAACCCGCCCGAGGTCTTGGTCTATAAGAAGACGACACCGCGCCTGATCGATATTACCGATGCCGAGACCACCCGCGCGGCGATTGCCGACCGGGAGCGGCTGGATCGCTTCTTCCGCACCCATTTTTACAACGCGGACGGCAGCTTCAGTCGCGCCTTCCGCCAGTTCGAGAACGACCGGGTGCTGCGCGAACTGGTCCAGGTGCAGTTGCGTAAGCTGCTGAATCGGCGTATCAGCGCGGAGCGTGGCCGGCGTCCCGGCACCGGCGAGTGGCGCGACAGTCCCTTCCGCGCCCAAGCCCGCTATGAACTGCGCGATGAGCCGGTTTTCGTCGGGCGCGAAACCGAGACCCGTGAGTTGGTGGCGTGCCTGGATCGCGTGCGCGGCGCGGGCCGCGGTCTGGTGTTGATCAGTGGGCCATCCGGTGTGGGTAAGAGTTCGCTGGTACGGGCCGGGCTGCTGCCGCGGTTGGTGCGGCCCTTCCTGTTCGCCGGGATTGCGGCCTGTCGCTGGGCGCTGCTGCCCGCTCAGCGGACCGATCCGCTGGCGGCACTGGCCGAGTCGCTCCTGTCACCCGACCTGCTGGGCGCCTCCTTGAGTGGATTTGGACTCGACGCGGCGGGGCTGGCCCGCTTGTTGGAGGCCGAGCCGGAGGTCGCCGCCGGTCAGGTACGTGCCGCGCTCGCCCGCCTGGACACCGAGGTCGGAGGCCGCGCGGGTGATCCGGACGGACACCGGCAACTGGCCTTGATCCTCGACCCGCTCGATGGGTTGTTGTCCGAGGCGGCGCTCGCGGCCTCCAGTACCCGGACCTTCGTTGCGGCTCTCGCCGCCCTGGCCGCGCAGGACGGCGTCTGGATCATCGCCACCCTGCGGAGCGATCTCCTGTGCCGGCTCCCGCGCCTCCCCGTCTTGACGACCGCGGTGGATGAGGGGGCCTGGTACCCGCTCGATCCGCCGCCCCCCGCCCGTATCCGACAAGTCATCGAGATTCCCGCCCGGGTCGCCGGGATCGATTACGAGGACATGGATGGCGGACCGGGTCATGGCCTGGCGGATCTGCTCGAGGCCGAGGTGAGCGATCTGACGCACTGGCCGGTACTGCTGCAACCCATCCTGGAAGATCTTTACACGCGGGCCAGCGCGGCCGCGGTCGACGGGGGCGAGGCGGGGCTCCTGCTGCGGATCGCGGACTACCGTGCCGCGGGCGGTGTGGCCGGCAGCGCGCTGCGGCGGGCACAGGCCTGCTGGGAGGGGCTCGACGCGGCGGCGCGGGCGGCCCTGCCGCTGCTGTGCCGGGCCTTGATCGCCCTGGATGGCGGACCCGCTGCTCGCCCGGTGCCGCGCGCCGGTGACCTGCGGGCCTTGTTTCGCGACCCTGGCTGCGTCGATCTGGTGCAGGCACTGGTCGCGGCGCGCTTGCTGGTGACGGAGGGGATTTTCGACCCCGCGGAGCATCTGCCCTGTGCCCAGACGGATGATGCGCTCTTCGGGGCCGTCGCGCGCATCGCCCGGGGGACCGCCGAGGAGTGGCGCGCCCGCCTGTGGCCGGGCCGTGCCATCAAGCCGCTGACGCAAGGAGTAGCGGCGGTGGCCGCCGCCCCATCCGCCGAGTCCGACCCGCAGCGCCGCGACTGGCATGACTACCGCCCGGCGGTGAGCTTCGTGCACCCGGTGCTGATCGACCGCTGGGCGCCGGTGCATGACTGGCTGGCCGATCCAGCCAACCGGCGCGACCTGCAATTGCGTGTACAGATCACCCGCCAGGCACGGCTCTGGAAGCGCACCGACTGCAATCGCGAGTATTTGCTGGGCGAGGTTGGTCACGCCGCCGCCCGCCGGTTCGCTGACGCGTTTGCCCAGGAGTTGGAACCGGTCGAGCAGGAGTTTCTGGACCGTTCGTTGCTGAATCTGCGCAATCAGCGTCGTCGTAACCGTTCGATGCGTCTGATCGGACTCATTCTGGCGGTGCTCCTGGTCTTTGCGACCGCAACCGCCTGGTGGGCCTGGGAGGCCTCGCGGGCGGCTACCCTGAACCTGCACCGCAGTCAACTCAACGCCGCGGACCTGGCGATCAACCAGGGCAACACGCCCGCGGCAATCCGCTTGGCCCTGGACGCGGGTCGGGATCTGCCGCAGGCCGCCACCGATACCCTGAGTCGCGCGTTCAGCGCCAATCGGCTCATCGCGATGGCCCAAGCCCGCGGGTCCCTGTCGGAGCGAGCGCTCTCACCCAGCTTCAGTGACGACGGTCAGCAATTGGTCACGCTCTCGCTCCAAGACGGGGCCAGCCTGTGGCGTCTGGAGGAGAATCGCTTCGTGCTTGCCCGGCGGCTATCCACTCCCGCCTTGCCCATCCACGCGGTGCGCCTGACCGATGGGGCTGAGCCGCCCCTGATCCTGGGCATCGGTGAGACCGGGGTCTGGCGGCTGCCGGCCGCGGATGGGACGGCGCCTGACTGGACCTGCGGGGCGCGGCCCGGGGGTGCCATCGCGCTGGATGGCAGCCATCGCGCGCTCGCGCTCTCCCACCCCGTGGCGGGCGGACGCTTCGGACTCTGCGTCTTCGATACGCAACATCTCGGCCAACCCCGATGGGATCGCGCACTCCACGACAAGGAGATCCGCGGGGTTGCCTTTTCCCCGGACGGCATGAGGCTGGTGACCGCCTCCCGTGACGGTACCGCTTTGGTGGTCGAGTCCGCCACCGGTGACCTGCTGGTGAGCCTGCCGCCGGGCGGTCCGCTGGATCGTCCGGTGAACCGCGCTATCTTCGATAGCCGGGGTGAACGCATCGCGGTCGCCGCGGCGGACGAACGGGTGCGGCTCTATGATCGCGATGGGCGTGAACTCGCGGTCCTCGGCGAGGTGACTCGCCAGGGACGCAGAATTCAGATCCATAAGACCGCGGTGCGTGATATCGCGTTCGCGGCCGCGGATCGCTATCTGCTGGCCGGCGACGATGCCGGCCAATTGGTGCGCTGGGATCTGCGCACCGGCGACGCCGAGGTCTTGGGCCAGCATCGGCTCAGCGTGGAGCATGTGCGGGCGTCCCCGGTCAGCGATCCCCGTGAGGCGGAAGACCTGGTCCTGACTGCCTCGCTGGATAAGACCGCGCGGTTGTGGGGGCTTCAGGGCGGGCGCGAGGTGGCCGTGTTCAGTCACGATGCCGCCGTGACCAATGCCCGTTTCAGTATGGATGGTAACCGCGTACTGACCTATTCCGATGAGGACGGTTCGGCGCGGCTGTGGTCCGTGGACCCGGTCAGCGCCTTGTCCTTTCCGCTCCCCCATGCGGATCACGTCTGGCATTTGGATATGGCCCGGCCGCCGCCGGAACTGGATCCCGATCCTGGTGCCTTCCTGATTGCCACAGGTTCGTTCGACGGTGCCGTGCGGGTCTGGCGCTATGACAGCCAGGCCCCCACGGCGGCGCCGGCGGAGATTTGGAACCTGCGGGGACACCGCGGCCGGGTGCGGCGGGTCGCCTTTTCGCCGACCGGGCGGTGGCTTGCCAGCGCGGCCTTCGATGGCAGCGCACGGGTCTGGAACCTGATCACCGGCGGCGGGTGCGCGCTGGAAGCGGGGTCCGCCGCCGTGCCCGAGTCTGCCGCCGGTGTCAAACGGACGGCGCGTGTCGAGTTTTATCGCGTCCTTTTCACCCCGGACGCGCGTTGGCTGCTGACCACCTCCAATGAGGCCGCGCGACCGGTGCGTCTCTGGGACCCCGCCACCTGCGCCGAACTGCCGCTGTCCCCGGCCCTGGAGCACGGGCCGGATCGGGTGCAGGCCGCGGCCGTCGCTGTTGCCGGGTCGGGCGGCACCCAATTATTCGCCACCGGCGACGATGCCGGGACCCTGCGGGTGCTGCGCTCCGAACCCGGCGGGGCGGCCTGGACCCTGGTGTGCCGACTCGACCCGCATGGGGCGCCCATCACCGATTTGGCATTTGCCCCGGATGGACGTGCCGTCGCCAGTGTCGGCGAGGATGGCCGGGGCGTCCTGATCCCGTTGGCGGACGGCGTCTGTGGAATGCCCCGGTTTCTCGATGCGCAGACCGAGGCGCTCTATAGTGTCCGCTTCTCCCCGGACGGTGGCGTCTTGGTGACTGCGTCCATGGACGCCCGCGCTCAGGTCTGGGATAGCCGCGGCGGCGCGCTGATTGCGGAACTCAAGGGTCACAAGGACCGCATCTACTCCGCCGAATTCAGTCCGGATGGGCGCTGGATCATCACCGCATCCCGTGACGGCGCGCTGCGCCTGTGGCAGCGTCCCGTACCATCGCGCCAGACGGACCGGCGGCCCCGCACCGCGGGGTCCTATCTGGTGCTGGAGGCCGATCTGGGGGGGGTGGCCTACGCCCGTTTCAGCCCGGACGGCAACAGTGTCGCGGCGGCCTATTGGGAGAACGCGGCCTTGCTGTGGCGGATCTGGACCAACGACAAGACCCCCGACCCGGCGATCGTGAAAGTCTGGGGTAAGGACCGGTCGCGTCTCGCGCTGATCCGCGAGGCGACGCGGTTTCGTCGGGACAATGGCCTGGGTGTACGGGTGAATTGGGAGGTGGGGGCACGTACCTTAGGTATGTGGAACGGTTTTGAGTTTTCGGTTTTTCGTTTTCAGTGAAAAATCATCAAACAGTGGGTTACGAAAAACGAGAAACGCAAAACCAACAACGACGGGTATCACAAGTCGACCACGAACACAAGCGGATAAGTCAATGAGCGAACCCTTACGGGCCGCGGTCGCGCGGCAGCGGATGTTGTTGCGGGGTCGGCTGGCCTCGCTCCTGGAGCGGCTGGCGCACGCCTGTGCCGGGGCTTGGCCCGAGCGGGCGGCCCTGGAGCAGCACCTGCTGGAGGCCTTGCCGGGTTTGCCGTCCTGCAAGTATCTCTATATCCTTGATTCGCAAGCGCGGCAATTGACCGCCAACTGCACTCCAAATGGGCTGCTGCCGGAGTATTACGGGCGTGACCGTAGCGACCGGCCCTATCTGGCGGACGCCCTGGCGGGGGAGCGCTTTTCCCTGTCCCAGGCTTACATCAGCCGCAATCAGCGTCGCCCCTCGCTCACCGCGGTGCAGCGCATCGCCTCGCCGACGGGGATGACGCTCGGTTATCTGGGGGCGGATTTCGATCTGCGCGAACTGCCGCTGACCCGCGAGATGTATCGGCCGCCGGAGCAATGGGTACAGCTCAAGGGAGACCCGGCGATCCGCGGCGGGCTCTTTCTTCAGGAGCGGGTGGAGAGCCTCATGGACACCCGCATCGATGCGGTGTTGGACTTGCTGCGGGAGTTGATCGCGGCGCATGGGGTCTTCCACGGCAAGCTGCACTTTTCCAGTTCGCGTGCCACTCTCTGGTTGATCGACGATCCTTACCGCTTCCGCCTCCTCGATTTCGAGGACCTGACCGACCCGGGGATTTGTCTGGCCTACCCCAGTCGGCCCTATCCGGCGGATGCGGCGATTCCCCTGGATCAGGTCGGCGAGGTCTTCAAGACCTTCCGCGCCTTGCGTTTCATGGACGAGACGATCTACCTGCGCTCCGGTTCCCTCAACGTATTCAACGGGATCGTCGGCCTGAATTTCTCGTGTGACGGATCACATTACATGCCGTGGCAGGAGTTTCTGCACAAGAGTCTGGGCTTTTGGATCGGTAACGGCGAGACCTGTGCCCTGGAGGAAACTGAGTAACGCGTCAGACGCTTCAGCCGAAGTTGATCCTGGCCTCCAGATTCGAAGCCGAATCGGCATTGGCCAGTGCCTCGTTGAAGCTGATGGTCCCGGCGCGAAAGAGGTCGAGCAGCGCATCGTCGAAGGTCTTCATACCGTCTTCATTACTTGCCTGCATGGCCTCGCTCACCTCGTCGACGCGACCGTCGCGAATCAGGTCGGCAATATGCGGCGTATTGACCAGCACCTCGATGGCGGCGGTGCGCTTGCCGCTGACCGTCTTCACCAGGCGCTGGGAGATGATGGCGCGCATGTTGATGGACAGATCGAGAAACAGGGTCTTGTGCAGTTCCTGGGGAAACAGGTTGATGACCCGTTCCAGCGCCTGATGGGCATTGTTGGCGTGCAGGGTCGAAATGGCCAGGTGTCCGGTCCCGGCCAGTTCGATGGCTGCCTCCATGGTCTCGCGGCTGCGGATCTCGCCGATGAGGATGATGTCCGGCGCCTCGCGCAATGAGCTTTTCAAGGCGGCGGCATAGCTCTTGGTGTCGACTCCAACCTCGCGTTGGTTGATGATGCACTGTTTGTGGGGGTGGACAAACTCGACCGGATCCTCGATGGTGAGGATATGGCCCGGCGCCGCGGCGTTGCGTGAGTCGATCATGGCCGCGAGGGTCGTGGATTTGCCGGACCCGGTGGACCCGACCATCAGGATGATCCCGCGCTTCTGCATGATCAGCCGGGTCAGCACCGGCGGCAGTCCCAATTCCTCGGCGGTCGGGATGGTAGCCCGGATATAGCGCAATACCATGGCGGCCTGGCCGCGCTGATGAAAGGCATTGACGCGAAAACGTGCCCGTTCCTCCAGTGCGATCGCGAAGTCGACCTCCAATTCACTTGCGAATTGCTGCGTTTTGTCCCGATCGAGAATCGACAACACCGCGTCCCGGCAGAATTCCGCGGTGGTTTCCGACTCACCGATCGGGCGAATGACCCCCTCGATCTTGATCCGGACCGGAGTTCCTGGCGTGAAAAAGAGATCCGACGCCTGATGTCGGATCATCATTTCGAGATAGGGCGTAATATCCAATGCGGCGTCTCACGCGTGCTCAGGTGCCCTGTACTTTGGCGATGCCGGGCTGATGGATCGCAGCCTGATGGGCCGTCTCCACCGCGAGCCCGGTGGTCGTCTCGCCTGGCGCATAGGGGACCCGGTCGCTTTCCGATCCCGCCGGCTGCGCCGGCGGCGCTCCGAACAACGCGGGGTCGGTGATGCCCTCGTCACCTTCCGGCACGATCGAGAAGGCATCCATGTCCGCGAAGTGATCCTTGCCGCGGGACTCGTGACCCTCCAGTTTGATGGCCAGGCGCAGCTCGTTCATCGAGTCGGCACTGCGGATCGCGTCCTCGTAGCTGATCCTGCCTGATTCGTAAAGGTCGAATAGCGCCATATCGAAGGTCTGCATCCCGAGTTCCCGTGATTTTTTCATGATTCCCTTGATACCGTGCACGTCGCCCTTGAAGATCAGGTCCTGAATCAGCGGTGAGTTGATCATGATTTCGATCGCCGCGATACGCCCGCCATTGGTGCAGGGCAGCAGGCGTTGGGAGATCACCGCCTTGAGGTTGAGCGAGAGATCCATCAGCAGTTGTACCCGCCGCTCTTCCGGAAACAGATTGATGATGCGGTCCAATGCCTGATTGGCGCTGTTGGCGTGCAGGGTGGAGAGGCACAGGTGGCCGGTCTCCGCGAAATTGATGGCGTGCTCCATGGTCTCGCGTTGGCGGATCTCACCGATCAGAATCACGTCCGGGGCCTGGCGCAGCGTGTTGATCAGGGCGGCGTCCCAACTCTCGGTGTCGACGCCGACCTCGCGTTGAGTGATCAGGCAGTTACGGTGCGGGTGGACATACTCCACCGGGTCCTCGATCGTGATGATATGCCCGAAGCTGTTGGCGTTGCGGTGGCCGAGCATGGCCGCCAGGCTGGTCGACTTGCCCGAGCCGGTGCCGCCGACGACGAGGATCAGACCGCGCTTGGTCATGATCAGGTCTTTCAGGACCGGCGGCAGGTTCAGCTCATCCAGTTCCGGAATGCGGCTGGTAATGGTGCGCAGCACGGCACCCGCCAGTCCCTGCTGGATGAAGGCATTGACACGGAAGCGCCCGATCCCTTGCGGACTGATTGCGAAGTTGCACTCCTTATGTGCCTCGTAATCCCGCACCTGACGGTCGTTCATAATGGCGCGCACCAGTACACTGGTCTGTAACCCGGTCAAGGCGTGATCACTCAGCGGTGTCATCCGCCCGTCGATCTTGCACGCCGGGGGAAACTCCGCGGAAATGAACAGATCGGACCCTTTGCGGGCCAGCATGGTGCGAAGGCAGTCGAGCATGAATTTTGCTGCTTCTTGGCGGTCCATGGGGTACGGTGCCTTGTTGTCGTAGCCTGACGTCTGTGTGCGTTTGCGCGTCGCCCGACAGTGGCCGGTCTTCGACGCACGTGCCCTTCCAACGATAGACGCATGAGACGGATTAAGCAACCTGCCGAGTCTTTGTGAAGCTGAGATAAATCAATTAGTTATTCTATTGCGACGCGCGTTTCCCCGGTTGTTTCGGAAAATGAGAGCTAGGTCCGCCCGCTGCTGTGAGGCTGGACTGCATCGCCGGCCCGGCAGTCGGGTCGGGAGTTTCGGCGGTGACGCGATGGCGCGTTCGCCGCGTCGACCTCGCGGCTTCAGGGTCTGTTTGCGGATCAGCCTGGTGCGCTACGTCTGAGCTGGTCGGTGAGTTTTTCGAACTCGCGGCGCATCTCCAGGTTCTCGAATGGCCGCAGTGCCGGGACCTGGCGGTTCATCAGCCCTTCCAGCAGTCTCCGGCTGGATTTCACCAGTCCGACCAATTCTCCGGAGACGCGCACCGTTTCATAGGTGTTCCAGGCCGCCGCGATATCCTTTGCCAATTCACGTCGGGCCTTGCTGACCTGATTCGCCTGATCGCTCAGGTATTGGCGATAGAGGCCGGCCGCATTGATGGTAAGCCGCTGGGCCTCGAGGTTGGCGGCGAGCAGATCGCCTTTCGTCGGTGAGGTGCGCAGCAGTTCGCGGGTCTCGCCGCTCAACTGCTGGGCGCGGGTCATGATCGAATCGATCTGTGGAATGTACTGTTCGCCGATGGCCTCTTCGATCTTCAGGTGCATCCGTTCGAGCGCACGCAGCAGGACCACGTACATGCCGTAATAGCGGCGGGCGCTCTGGAGATCTTCGCCGCTCTGTGCCACCAGGGTCTCCAGTTGATTGGTGACCGACTTGACGTTATCGAACAGGATGCCGAGGTCGACCATGTTGTCGCCGACCACGGTGGACAGCAGGAACTCCACCTGTTCGTCACTCAGTTCCACTCCCAATGCCCGCACCGCCGCTGCGAATTCGCGCTGCACCTCGCCCAATCGCTTGGTGAGTTGCGCGATCTGCTGCTCTTGCTCGACGATCAGCCGGTCGTAGTCGGCGACCGTCCGTTTGATGGTCGACGTGCTGGGTGCGGAGACACGGCTTTGGCGATAACCGGCGATGGCCGCGCGGGCGGCCTCGATCTCGGTCTGGATGGCGCGGATGCGTTCGCGGAACTGCTGCACCGGCGAGCTGGAAAGAATGGCGACCGCATCATCGAGCAGGTCATCGATCTCGGCCTGATTGGATGCCTTGTCGTTGCCGATCCAGGCACTGTCGGGCAGGTCCGCGTGGCGGTCCTCGAGGATTAGCGTGTCTTCGAGCTTGGGAACCACCTGCTCCCAAACCCGCGGGAATCCCATCGGTTGCGGACCGAGGATGCCGCGGGCGTCTTGGGCCGCTTGCCCGGCAACGTCGCGGGAGCGCTGCCACCAATGCTCGGCGGTGCTGCGGGTGCGCTGCCACAGATCCGCACTGCCGTCGGCTTCGGCCGGCGCTGGTCCGGTGGTCATCGGCTGGTCGGCGGCCGGCGCCTCCAGGACGATCGGGCTGGTGTCCGCAGCAGTGCACAAACCGGCGATCAGCAGGATCGGAAGCAGAAGCCAGGTGTCGAGCGGGAGTCGATAAGACATCGTGGGCCTTGTGTCGTGTGGCGGGGTGAGGAGGCCAGCCGCCGGGCTCATGGGTCCGCGGGTAATGGTCCGATGTTGATGCCGATCGACAGCCTCAATTGGCCGCTGCGATTGGGCTCCACCGCGTGCGGCAGGTCGGGGGGGAAGAAGAGCAGCGCACCGGCGACGGGCATGACACGCACGGTGAGTGGGCCGTCATAGAAGATGAGATCGCCGCAGTCGGCCGCCGCGTCAACATAATAGACCGCCGAGAGTCGCTCATCGCACTCGTCGTGCGTGTGTTCGCTGGTGTGGTGGCCGGGTCCCGCGGCGTTGAACCAGAAGCCGCAGCGCAGTCCGCCAACCGGTTCGTCGAGGATGATCGCGGCGCAATGCAGCACGTGTTCGAGTACGGGCGCGAGAGCCGGCATCCGCGCCCGCTCCAGATAGAGGTTCTCATAGCGCCCGCCGACGAGGTGGCTGCGCCGGTCGAATGACTCCGGTGCCAATGCTTGGAAAGCGGTCAGGATAGCGGCATTGACGGCAATGGCCTCCGGCAGGACGCAGCGCTGGATACGCGCGTTGACCCAGGGACGGAAGACCGCGGTTTCGGAGACAGCACCCTGATCCAGCTCCCCGTTCATTTGGCGCTCTGGGGTGCCGTGGGTGCCGGGGTCGGTGTTTGCCAGGGCGCAATGGCTACCACCGTGATGCTGTTCTTGGGTGAGCCCTCGATGATCCGGTCGCTGTAGGTTAGATAGACCAGGACATTGCGCGGGGCGTCGTAGAACCGAACGACCTGAAGCGTCTTGAAGAGCAGTGAAGTGCGCTTCTTGAAGACCTCCTCGCCGTTGCGTTTCCCGCTACGGATGTCCTCCGGCAAGGTGATGGGGCCGATCTGAGTGCACTCGATATCCGCATCCGAGGTGTCTTCCGCCACCCCGACGGCCCCGGAGATCCCGCCCGTCTTGGCCCGGCTCAGATAGCAGGCGACTCCGGGGAGATCCTCGTCCAGAAAGACCTCGACGACGATCTTGTCGTTCGGCCCCATGAACTTGAACTTGGTCCCCACGCTGCCGATGATGTCCGCCGCGGCGGACTGGGCGAGCACTATCGCGATCAGGGTGATGAGCCCGAGGCGCGCGCCATGTACGCGTGTTGACGAGTTCATTTGCGGACCACTCCTCTGCTGCGGTTTTCGGTTTTGTCGCCTGGTCCGGTCAGCGACTGGCGTTGGGTTCGGGTCCGAACAGCCGATCGAATTCCCGGCGGCTGCGCGTCAAGGCGTCCTCAATGGAGACCCCGAGGAACCAGTTACCGGTGATTCCGAGCCGACTGCCGGCCAGCGCCTGATCGATCCGGGCCACCACGGAGGCATGACCGGCACGCAGGGCCGGCAGGCGGTTGTGGGTTTCACCCTGTGCGGCGATGTGCCGCGGATCGATGCCGAGTGCCGCGCAGGCGACAGTCACCTGTTCCTTCGGGCATAGTTCGCCGGGACGGAAATGAAAGGCAAAGCCGCGATAGGTGCTGTCCGGGAGGAAGTCGCGCGACACCGCCGAGTAGAAGCTGCCGCCGACCGCGATCAGGCCTGCCAGTGGCGGCAGTTGCAGGTCGCTGACGCGAAAGGCGAGTGTCAGGGTCTCGATTTCCGCCATGGCGATGGCGGCGATCGTCTGTTGCGCGGCGGCGAAACCGGCCGGCAGCAGTCGGGCGGCCTGGTCCGGTGGGACCGCCAGCGTCAAGTAGGCGCAGGTGAGCGCGGTGCCATCGCCCAGGTCGATCCGGAAACCGTCCGCGGCGGGGGTGACGACGGTGACATTCACCCCGGTGCGCACCTCAATGCGCTCCTGGGCCGCGATCGCCTGGGGGATGCGGGACAGTCCATCCGCGAAGGTGAAGGCCTTGATGACGTCCTTGCGGCGCGGCTTGCGCCGGAATAGGGCCTCCGCGGGATAGTCGTCCGCGTCCTGGCAGATCACCGCCTGGAAGGCGTGGCGCAGCAGGTCGCGGTAGTTGCGTCGACCCAGGACCCGGCTGTAGTAGTCGGCGACCCGCTGCCCCTCCTTGGGGGTGGTGAAGAGGCGCGGCAGCGCGACCGCCGCCTCCAGCGGATGCAGGGCCGAGCCGATGCTGCGGCGCTTACCGTCTTTCCAGAGCCGGTAGCCGACCTTGGTCTTGGTCTGAACCGCGGCGGTCAGACCCAGATCGTCCATGATGCCGAGCAGGTTGCCGTAACTGTTGAAGCAGGTGTGGCTGCCGGCCTCGGTCCAGAACCCGTCGAGTCCCGCGAACGGGTGAGTCTTGATGCAGCCGCCCACGCGGTGAGACGACTCCAGCACCAGGGTGCCGAGTCCGCGCCGGGCCGAAAAATGGGCGGCACCCAGCCCGCTGATGCCGGCGCCGATCACGATATGGTCGAAATCCTTGGTCATCTCGATTGCTAATCCGACTGTGGATTGGTATTGCCTTCGGCCTGCGGTTCGACAGGTGCCAGGCTGAGGTAACTGATGTCCGGTTCCGGGGTGGGCGTGGGTGGCGGCGCGCAGTCCGCCAGGGTCCACTGATCACCCGGCACCAGGCTCAGATAACTGATGTCGAAGTCTGGTCCGCCGCCGACCGGTGGTTCCTCCAGATGACCGCCTTGTGGAGCCAGGGACAAATGCCCGGTGTCGATGGTGCGCACCCGTGCGGGCGCATCCGCCGCGGTCATCGCGTCGTCGCTGTCCGGTCCGCTCGGACCCTCCACGCGGGTGATGGTCAGTGTGGCCCCGGCGTGAGCAAAAACCTTCTCGAAGCGGGTCGCGGTGGCGAAATCAACGGCGCGCTTGACGATGACGGGCCGGCCGGTAAACAGACGCTCCGTGCCCTTGTCGGTCAGCTTGAAGACCGCGCGCAGACGCTGCCGGACTTGCTCTGGGTCGGCGCCTGGTGCGATCAGACCCAGGTAACTGAGATCGAAGCGTTCGTCGGACATGGTTCCACTCGCTCTTGGCAGCGCGCCCCTGCCGTCATCGCGCCAACGGGCCATACCGAAGGCGCGCATCGGCAGCCTGGGATAGGGCCCGCTGGGGCGGATCGACGCGGAACGCGTTTACTCGATCGTTTTGCTCAGGCTGACGGCCCCGCGGACATCACCGACAGCATAACCGCGCGCCCGGTCTTCTGGATAGGCTTGATCCAGTGCGGCAGCGACTTCCGGGGTGATGGCGTTGCCATGACAGGCCAGGCAGGGCTCACCGGTTGGAATCGCTTTCATGAAGCGGAACTGCTTGGTCCCATCGATTTGTACCACTTCGGCGAAGGCCATGGTATCGGCCGGCTCGCCCGCCGCCCGGCGTTGCTCGAAACGGGTCAGGACCTGCCGCTCCCAGGCGTCCGGTGTGTCGAGCTGCGGATTGCGGGTCTTGAGGCTGACGCGTCCGACCTCCCAGCCGGACCGGGTGGCGAGGTCGGCTGCGATGGCCGGTGCGCGGTCCTGGCAGACGCTGACCGCCTTGGTCGGCCCGCCGGACTTGATGGCGGCCTCCAGCTCGCCTTTCAGGGCGCCGGCGAACGCCTTGGCAAGTGACTTGGCTTCCTCGGCCAACGGGTTTGCCGCGGGCACGGCAGTCGCTGGTGCCGCGGGTGCCGTGGGCGGCTCCGCGGCCAGTGCCCCGGCGGTAAACAGGGTGGCAATCGCGCCGAGCAGGGTGTGGTTCATGAGAAAACTCCAGTGCGTCGATAGGGTTGATCAAGGTACTCTGAGACAGCGGTGGAGTGTGCCTGGTTCTGGCTACCGGGGCTTTGCGGAATCTCATGCGGCGGGTGTCGCGGCGGTACCTAGTCATCGAGTCGGGGCGGGTTTCAAATCCGCCCCCACCAAAGCCAGGTCTGGATACCAGGCGCGAAGGGTATAATCCGCTCGCGGCCTCACCGCGGCTGGGTGCGCTTTCAGTTTCAGCCCGGAAGTCGCCACCACCCCACGGGAGTAGCGATGCACGCCATATGCGGTTGGATGGGGCAGCTCGCCGACGCGGCGGCCTCGGACCGAATCCTCGACCAGATGCTTGCGCGTTGCCGCGGCAGTGCACCTGATGCCAAGGGCACGGGTCTGATCCGCGACCTGAGTGGCCATGCGGCGACCTTGGCCGGGGCCGGGCAGGTCTATGCGGATGGGGAGCTGGTGGTCTGTCTCACCGAGCCGGTCATGCTGTCGGCTGATTCCGCGCCGGCCGTGTCGGCGGACGCGGAGGCGGTGGCCCGACGCTATCACGCGCGGGGCGATGCGCTGCTCGGCCACTGTCATGGTAGCTTCGGCCTGGTGGTCATGGACTTGCGGCGCCGCAAGATCCTGATGGCCGTCGATCGGGCCGGCATCAGGCCGCTCTATTTCGGTCGCAGCGGCGCGGCCGTGGTCTTCGCCAGCCGGCTGTCCGCGCTGCGCGGGCTCCCCGGTTTTCAGGCGAACCTGAGTGACCAGGCCCTGTTCGATTATCTGTACTGTCATGTCGTCCCGAGTCCGGGCACCATCTATCAAGGGGTTGAGAAGCTGCTGCCGGCCCAGGCCATCGATCTCGGTCCGCTGGGTCGACATGCGTTTTTCTATTGGCAGATGCCGTATCGGGACGACAACCCGGCCGCGCTGACCGATCTCAAGCGCGAATTTCGCGGCCTGCTGCCCCTAGTGGTGGAGCAGGCCGCGGCGACTCAGGGTCCCGACCCGACCGCGGTCGGCTGTTTTCTGAGCGGGGGCACCGATAGTTCCACCGTCGCCGGCACGCTGCGCCGATTGCATGGTCTACCGGTGCGCACTTATTCGATGGGATTTGCCGCAACGGGCTTCAACGAACGCGATGATGCGCGTCTCGCCGCCCGTCACTTCGCGACGGATGCGCGTGAATACCAGGTCCAGCCGCAGGACCTGCTCGAGGCCATTCCGCTGGTCGCCGCCTATTGTGATGAGCCCTTTGCCAACGCCTCCATCGTGCCGGCCTATTTGGGCGCCCGCTATGCCCGGGCCGACGGCATGGAGCGCTTGTTGGGTGGTGACGGCGGTGACGAGATTTTCGGCGGCAATGCCCGCTATGCCATCCAACAGGTGTTCGAGATCTACGCCAATCTGCCCGGTTGGCTGCGCCGCGGACTGGTCGACCCGCTCGCCGCCATGCCCGGTCTCCGTGCGGTTCCCGGACTGCGCAAGCTCAAGCGCTACGTGGAGCAGGCCCGCATCCCCCTGCCGGATCGTCTGGAGACTTACAACTTCCTGCATCGCACGCCGCTTGCCGAAATCTTCGACCCCAGCTTCCTCGCGCGGGTCGATCCGGATGCGCCCTTGGCGAGCCGGCGCGCCTGTTATGAACGCACCGCTTCCCGTGCCATCGTCAACCGGATGATGCACCTCGATCTGAAGATCACCCTGGCGGACAACGATCTGCGCAAGGTCAGCCAGGCCTGTGAACTGGCGGGGATCGACGTCCGGTATCCGCTGCTCGATGAGCGTCTGATGACCTTCGCGGCCGGGGTGCCGCCCCAGATACAGATCAAGAACAACCAGTTGCGGTGGTTTTTCAAGGAGGCGTTGGCCGATTTTCTGCCGCCCGCGATCATCGCCAAGAAAAAGCACGGCTTCGGCGTGCCGATCGGTCTGTGGCTGGCCGAGTACCCGCCGCTCAAGGCCCTGACCGTGGACAGCCTGGGCACCTTGCGCGAGCGCGGCATCGTCAATCCCGCCTACATCGACTGGCTGCGCGTCCAACATGCGGGCGCGCACACCGAATATTACGGTGTCATGCTGTGGGTGCTGGTCATGTTGGAGCAATGGCTGCGTGCCCATGGCCATGCGTCCTGAGCATTCCGGCGCGATACCGCCGACGGGGGGCTCCATGGCGCCGCGGCCGGGGGCGCCTCATGGCGCTCGGGCCGGGACCAATCCTGGATCCAGGGGTGGTTCGTACGGGCGCTGGACCGAACCGCTGAAACGTCACAGGTATCTGATCCTGCTCTTGGTGCTGGTCTGCGTCCTGATTGTTCAGTCGGTTGATCGGCGTCTGGTCGGCGTGACCGCGATCGCGGAGTTGCTCGTGATGATCTCGCTGGCCGCCATGGTGTTGGTGGTGTTCGAGGGACGCCGGGGTCGGATCGCGGCCCTGTGGTCCGGGGTCGTGGTGGCCGCCTTGGGCGGGGCGCGCTATCTCCTGCCGGCGGTGTCCCATCCCGGACTCGAAGTGCTGCAGCAGGTGCTGTTGATGTGTTTTCACGGCTGGGCCGCAGCGCTGATTCTGCGCGACGTCTTCCAGCAGGAGCGGATTCGTACGGACGACGTGCTCGGAGCCGTGAGCGGCTATCTCCTGGCCGCCGCCGCCTGGGCGAACCTCTATGCCGTCTTCGAGATCCTGTTCCCCGGCTCCTTCACCATCAGCCCCGACCTGACGGCCCAGTTCAGCGATCTGCGGGGGCGCCTGGCCCTGTTCACCTATTTCAGCCTCGCGACCATTACCTCGGTCGGCTATGGCGATATTGCGCCGGCACGCGGACCCATGACCGCCTTCGCCATGCTCGAAACCGTGTTTGGCCAGTTTTACATCGCCGTCGTCGTCGCGCAGCTCGTCGGCATGCGCTTGGCGCAAGGGCCGCGGGGCAAGGGCGGCCGGTGAGGCGGGCGTTTCATCACCAGCGCCGCGGAAAACCGCCAACTGTCGGTGCGACTTCAGTCGCACCGACATCCAATCCGATGGTGGGTGGTATAGCCTTCGTACCTGATGTCCAGACAGACCCTTGGTGTAGGGCGGGTTTGAAACCCGCCCCTACGTCCGGTTATCACGTCCGAATGCTATAACCGGTCTCACCAGACATCGGCATAGGGTCGCAACACCTCGGGATGCTCTACGGCGAGCCGGGCTACCAGTAGCGCGCTGCCGGGCGGCGGGAAGCGTCCTTGCTCCCAGTCGCGCACGGTGCCGACCGGGGTTTGCAGCAATCGGGCAAAGGCTGGTTGGGAGAGTCCTAAGGCGGTACGGGCCGCGCGCAGGGCGCGTTGGTTGGGGGTATAGGTGCGGGCGCGCACGTCGGCGGCCATCTCGGCGAGCGAGGCAGACAGTCCGGGGACAGCCTCGCCGGCATCAGCTTCAATCGCCGCCCCAATACGTTCCGGATCGGTGTTCATGGGTCGAGCTCCGGGATGTCGCCGGGGCGGATACTGGAGAGGAGGCCGGCCGGCCTTCGGTTGTCCGTTGTGGTGGTCGTGGCCCTGGACGACCGGTGCTGAGTGTCCCACGGCCCGGCCGACGTCGTCTCGTGACGACCTGGCCCCGACGCGCCTGTATTTATTTCAGCTTTCCTCCAGAAGTCCGGCGTGGAGTGCTATCAGAAACATATTTCGTGGTACGCCCCCTGTTTCCCGTTCGTCCCCTATTTCCCGTTGCTGGATAGCCTCAGTGAGCGCACGCTTGCTGCATCGGACGAGCCGTGAGCGATTGAGACGTTACGCCAATGCACGACGCATGTCGGTTTCGTGAGGTGATCCCTTGAGTGCGCTCTGGTCAACTCGCCGCAGTGCCCGCGTGTCGGGGTGTATATGCTCGCCATGTGGAACCCCTTGATGACTAGCGCACAGCAATGGATCGGTGTCATGGCGACAAGCGCGGTGGCCGCGCTGAGCCTCATCGCCATCGTCTGGCTGATCCGGGCGTCGCCAGCCCCTGAACCCCTGAGCATCGCCGTCGCCAACAATTTCATCGGCGTACCGCTGTGGGTGGCCGAGCGGCAGGGGTTCTTCGCCGCCGAGGGCCTGATGGTGACCCTGCAGCGCCTGCCCAGCGGCAAGCTCGCCCTGGAGGCCATGCTGCGCGGCGAGGCGGAGGTCGCCACGGTCGCCGAGACCCCGCTCGTGTTCGCTGCCCTCGCGGGGCGGTCGTTGTGCGTCATCGCCACCTATGCCGGCAGCGGTGAGCACGCCATTGTGGCCCGGGCCGACCGGGGCATCAGCCGGGTGGCGGACCTGCGCGGCCGGCGCGTCGGGGTCCTCATCGGCACCACGGTCCATTACTTCCTGCACGTCATGCTGATCGACCAGGGGCTGACCGAGACGGACATCACCCTGGTCGAGCTGCCGGCCGCGGAGCAGGGGCCGGCGCTGGCGGCCGGCCACGTCGATGCGGTCGCTACCATCGCCCCGTTTACGACCCAGTGCCAGCGTGCCTTGGGCGAGGCCGCCCGCACCTTCCCCACGGGACCGCGTTATCGGGGCTATGCCAGCCTGGCGGTGGCGCCGGATCTGCCGCAGCGCCGGCCGGAGGTGATCGGTCGTCTCCTGCGGGCCCTCGATCGCACCATCGGCTGGATGCGCACGCATCCGCACGAGGCCATGCGGATCGCGACGATCGAACTGAATGTTGAAGGCGCGGTCGTCGCAGAAATCTGGGAGCGGCTTGGATTCAATCTGGCCATCGACCAGGGGTTCGTCATGCTCCTGCAATCGCAGGCCCATTGGGCAATCGCCAGCGCGCCCACTCCCGGTGGGACGTTGCCCGATTTTCGCGCCATGATCGACCCTTCCAGTCTTGCGCGGCTGCGCCCGGGGTCCGTCACCGTCACCCCGCCACCATGACTCTGCGCACCCGAATCCGCCTGCTCGTTCTGGTGTGCACCCTGATCGCCCTGTGGTTGCTCGGCGTCTTTTTCGCCGCCTACCGGGAGAAGACCCGCGCCGAGCAGGACTTGGCGCTGAGCGAGTCCCTGACCGTTGCGACCGTACAACTGCGCACGATGCTCTTCGGCCATCTGGTGTCCCCGCACACCCAACCCCGATCCCAGGTCGACGCGCAATTCAAGCTCCTCACCGACCTGCTGGAGCCGGGAGCCCAGTCCAGTGCCGCATCCGACGCACCGGATGCGGATACCCGGTACGCCTGGAACGGCGCAAGGCGCATGGTGAGCGATCTGCTGGAACTCCTCGCCGACCTGGACGCCACTGGGACCGACCCGCGGCTGAGCGCGCGCGGCCGACAGACCACTGAATTGATCCTGATGAACAGCCATGCCATGACCCTGTTCGTCAGCCAGATCCGCGATCACGCCCTCGATGGTTTTTTCCGGGCGAGTGCGCGGGAAAAACGCGCCTTGGGCCTGCTGTTGGCGGGACTGGCAGCCATTGGGCTGGGACTGCTCCTGCTGATAGAGCGGAGTCTGTTGTTGCCGATCGACCGGTTGCGCCAAGCCGTGTTACAGATCGGCGGCAGCACCACGGCGTTGCGCCTCAAGACGCACCGCCGGGACGAATTGGGCCAATTGGCCAACGCCTTCAGCCACCTGCTGGAACAGATCCGGCAGACCACGGTCTCGCGCGATCGACTGGCGGTCGAGGTGGACGAACGCGCGCGGGCCGAGCGCGCCCTGCAGGAGAGCCAGGACTGGCTGCACCTGGCGATGCAGACCAGCCGCTCCTTCGCCTTCGATTGGGATCCGCAGAGCGACCGGGCGCGGCGCAGCGCGAACTGTGTGGCTATCCTGGGCGTGACTGGCGAGACGACGGCGCACGACACCGGGCAGGACTATGTTGCGCGGGTGGTGCCCGCGGACCGCGCGCGCTTAATCGCGCTGCGGGAGGCGTTGCGGCCGGCTGCGGACCGCTACCACACCGAATACCGCATCACCCGCGGCGACGGCAAGACCGTCGTCCTGGAAGAGACCGCGCACGGCTTCTTCGATGCCCAAGGCCGCTTGCAGCGTCTGGTCGGGGCGGCCACGGACATCACCGAGCGGACGCAGGCGGCGGAGGTCCTCCGGCAGAGCGAAGAACGATTCCGCACCCTGGCCGATGCCGTGCCGCAGATCGTCTGGATGACCGGACCAGACGGTTTGAACATCTACTTCAATCAGCAATGGGTGGATTACACCGGCCTGTCGCTGGAAGAAAGCTATGGTGATGGCTGGAACATCCCCTTCCATCCCGATGACCAGCAGCGCGCCTGGGACGCCTGGCAACACGCCGTGAAAACAGATGGCGTCTACGCGCTCGAATGTCGGCTGCGCCGCGCCGACGGGGTCTACGGCTGGTGGCTGGTCCGCGGCGCGTCGCTACACGATGCCGACGGCCACGTTGTCAATTGGTTCGGCACCTGTACCGACATCCAGGACCTCAAGGATTCCGAGGCACAGTTGGAGCGCAGCGCGCACTACGACGGCCTGACCGGACTACCCAACCGCGTGCTGCTGGCCGATCGCCTCCATCAGGCGATGGTTCAGGCGCAACGGCAAGCGCGCCCGGTGGCCGTGGTCCTGCTCGATCTGGATGGCTTCAAGACGATCAACGACCGCCATGGACATGCGACTGGGGACCAGTTCCTGATCGCCGTGGCGGCCCGCCTGCGGCAAGCGCTGCGCGCGGGCGACACCTTTGCCCGTCTGGGGGGTGACGAATTCGTCGCGGTGCTCCCGGATCTGGCCGACACTCAGGACGGTGTGGCGCTGCTCACCCGTCTGCTCGCCGCCGCGGCCCAGCCGGTGGCGGCCGGCGACCGGGTGCTCCGGGCGTCGGCCAGTCTCGGCGTGACCTTCTATCCGCAGGCGGACGACATCGATGCGGAGCAACTGCTGCGCCAGGTCGATCAAGCGATGTATCAGGCCAAGCTGGCCGGCAAGAATTGCTACCATGTGTTCGACGCCGAACACGATCGCACCCTGCGCGGTCATCACGAGGTTCTGGCGCGCATTCGCCGTGCCCTGGTCGCGCATGAATTCGTGCTGTATTACCAGCCCAAGGTAAATATGCGCACGGGGGCGATCATCGGTGCCGAGGCCCTGATCCGTTGGCAACACCCGGAGCGGGGCCTCTTGCCGCCGGCGGCGTTCCTGCCGGTGATCGAGGATCATCCGCTGGCCGTCGCGATCGGCGAGTGGGTCATCGACACCGCCTTGACCCAGATGGAGTGCTGGCAGGCCGCCGGGCGAGAGTTCCCGGTCAGCGTCAATGTGGGGGCCCGTCAGTTGCAGCAGGCGAACTTCGTCGAACGCCTGCGCGCGCTCCTGGCGGCGCATCCGAAGGTCCGTTCAGGCCATCTGGAACTGGAGGTGCTGGAGACCAGCGCCTTGGAACTGGCCGGGGCCTCACGGGTCCTCGACGCCTGCCGTGGCTTCGGGGTTCTGTCTGCCCTGGATGACTTCGGCACGGGTTTCTCATCGCTCACCTATCTGCGGCGCCTGCCGGTCGCCCAGCTCAAGATCGACCAGAGCTTCGTGCGCGACATGCTCGTGGACCCGGATGACCTGGCCATTATCGAGGCTGTACTCGGCCTGGCCACCGCCTTCCAGCGCCAAGTCATCGCCGAAGGGGTAGAAACCGTCGCCCAAGGCGAACTGCTGTTGCGGCTCGGCTGCGAGCTGGCGCAGGGCTACGCCATTGCCCGACCCATGCCGGCCGCCGACCTCCCAGGCTGGTCGGCCGCCTGGCAACGCGATCCGGCCTGGGTCGACCTGCCGGCCGCGAGCCGCGACGATCTGCCGCTGCTCTTTGCGGGCGTCGAACATCACGCCTGGATGACGGCCCTGGAAAGTCACCTCAAGGGTGATCGTGCAGCACCGCCGCCGCTGGATCAGCGTGAGTGCCGCTTTGGCATGTGGCTGGATGCCGATGGTCTGGCCCGTTATGGTGCGCAGCCGGCTGCCGCCGCGATCAGACCTTTGCACCAACAAATCCATGTGTTGGCAACAGCCTTGTGTGACCTCCAAGACCGGGCATCCGAAGCCCTGGCGAGGCTGGGTGAACTGCATGACCTGCAGGACGCCCTGCTCCAACACATAAAGTCACTGGTCCGGGACGGGACGCACCCGTCAAGTGCGTCAGGATAGGGTGCCTGTCACGCTTTCTTGACACCCGCCTCATAAGGTCATGGTCATCCAAGCGCCGGTGTGCCGGGAGGAGCCTTTAGCGGTGTCGGCAACCCCCTGAACTGACTGGAGGTGATGCGCGGGCCGGGACGCGACGACGATCCGGTCGCGGCGATGTGGAACGCGGTGCTGGCCGGGGTGGTGTTCCAGCACCCGTCGATCGAAGCCCTGATTCGCGAACTCGGGCGCAACCCGGCGTTGTTGCAGGCGTGCGGCTTCGCGGTCTTGCCGGTGCAGAAGAAACCGGCCGCGCACTTGGTGCGTGATCCCGTGACAGGGCACATGACTGTGGTCTATGCGGCACCGCAAGAGGCCCACGACGCGGTGCCCGCCAGCTGGAATTTCTCGCGCTTTCTCGCCAACGTCATCGAACTGGAAGAGACGCTGGGGATGGTGACCGGGATGATCAAGACGCTGCGCGAACAATTGATGGACGTCTTGCCGGAGTTCGGGCGCCATCTCGGCTATGACGGCAAGGCCATTGAGAGTCACAGCACCGGGCGGGTCAACCGCACCACCGGGGAGACCTCCGATCCGGATGCCGATTGGGGCAAGCACCAGACCAGCGACATCGACGCGCGCACCGGCAAGCCCTGGAAAAAGATCAAGACCTGGTTCGGCTACGGCGTCCACTTGATCGCCGACACCCAGTCCCGGAATTCTGACAGTCGCTGCCGATGCGCTCGGCGTCGAAGTCGCGCACGGGTCCGGCTGCGGTGTCGGCGAGCCCCTCCTGGACCTGCGCGCGCAGTTCCCCTAACTCCCGTTCCTGCAAGGCCCGCTTGTGTCGCCAGTCGCGCAGGGCTTCGCGGATGATCTCACTGCTGGAGGCGTACTCGCCGGCCTGCATGGCGCTGCGCACGGCCTGGGCATCTCGGCGGTCAGTGTGATGATGATACGTTCGATGGTGCTCATGAGTATGAGGATATCGTACTGGCGGTGTTGCTAGGAGGCCGGCCGGTCTTCGGTTGTCCGCTGTGGTGATCGCGGCCGTGATCGAGACCCTGGACGACTGGTGCTGAGTGTCCCATGGCTCGGCCGACCTAGCCTCGTGACGACCTGGCCCCGACGCGCCTTCATCTATTTCAGATTTCCCCAAGAAGTCTGGTGGGGCGCGCTGTCAGAAAACTATTTCGTGGTACGTCCCCTATTTCCCCCCTACGGATGTTCGCCGGGCCTTACCGTGCTGAAATTTCCGTTTCGTGAGCAGACCCCTACTTGTCTTCGGGCGCTGACAAATTGGCCTCCAGGTCCATGCGCTCGTGCAGGACGCGGACAATCTCAATCTGACCGTTGCCGCTCTGACGATAAAAAGCAATGTGCTTTTCAATCTGGTGCTTGCGGTAGCCAGGGCGGATGTCGTCGCAATCTTTCCCCAGCAGCGGATTGTCCGCCAAGGCACGAAAGCCGACGTCCAACAACGTCAGATAACGGGTGCGCTGATCCCGGCCCCAGGTGGCTTGGGTGTAACGACCGATGGCCTTCAAGTCAGCCTTGGCCGCCTCGGTCAGCACAAACCGGGGCATCAGTGCGTACTTTCGCTGTCGAGTTCAGCCAGCAACCCGCTCAGGGAATAGTCGGCCCTGCCGCTGGCTTCACCGTCCGCGAGCGCTTGACGCAAGGTAGACAGTTTCAGTTCGTGTTCTTCCAGAAGCCGTAAACCGGCTCGAATCGCCTCACTGGCCGAGCCGTAGCGACCTTGGGCAACCTGCTCGGTGATGAATTGCTCGAAGTGAGTACCAATGGTCACGCTGGTGTTTTTCTGCATGGGGGCTTGCTGTCTCTGACTGTATGTACCGGAAAGTAATATTTCTTGGTATTTTATGCAACCATGTGATTCCCTTCCCTTGGTGTAAAACCTCTTTCTGGGATCACCGCAGAAAACGAAATATCTGAGCCTGCGACGGCCGTGCATGGACCCGGCGACACCAGAGGAGGGCGCGCGGCCGGTGTGATATCCTCTGTTTCGTGAATGAGATAGAGCGCATTGTGGTCGACACCAACGTCTTCGTGGGTGCTTGCCTCGGTGCCGGGGTGTCCAACGAGGTCGTGGCTGTGTGCTTGCGCGCCGAGGCGATCCCACTCCGAACGTCCCGGACGAAGGCGATAATCACTTGGTGGAACTCGCAATCGCCGGGGGCGCTCAAGCGATCGTTACGCGGAACCTTCGTGACCTGTTGCGGATGGAGCTGCGTTTCCCCACACTCAAGATTCTGACGCCAGAAGGCTTTCTACGAGAGGTACGCCGATGACCGCGCTGACCCTTGATCTGCCCGACGAGAAGCTGCGGCGCCTTAAGGTCATCGCCGAGGCCCGCGGCACCAACATCGCCCAACTCTTCGAGGAGATGTCCACTGCGGTGCTCGCGGAAGCCGATGCCGAGGCCCGGTTTCGCCAGCGTGCACAACGGGGCGCCGGACTAGAGGCGCGCGGCCTGATCTGAGAAACACATTCGGTGGCGTGTTGAACGCCCCCGAATGCCTCCCTATTATGTCCTGGCAGTGAGGCTCTGCGGCTCGCACCCATACCAAAGAATGCGACGGCGCGGTATTCCCCCGGTGCCGGGCTATGAAAGGCCGCTACGTTGGTAGGATTGGGAGCGTCCGTTTTAGCCAGGCATTGTGCGAGCGAAATAGCCCAAAAATGAAACTGTGCTTGTTGTGTAGGAAAGAACAGGATCGCCTTGCCACAGCGCATATATTTGCCCGTGGCTTCTTCAATAAGTTACCTGGCAAGACGTGTGTAGAAAGCGTTAGCCTTTCGGATAGCAGCCGAAGGAAACTACCAAGCGCCCTATACGACAACGAGATCATCTGCGATGATTGCGAACACGGCGTCATGGAACCACTCGACAGCTATGCCATAAAGATTATCCGTGACAGAGAAGGGATGTTTCGCGTCCCACTCCACCCGGAAACGCCTATGAGTTTGCTAGTTTTCGATGGTGTCGACAAACGGATGATTAGGGCCTTCCTTGCTTCGGTTCTCTGGCGGTGCAGTGTCTCAAGACAACCGGAGATTTACGACATCTCCGTCGGGACCGTTTACGAGCGAAGAATCAGAAATGATTTGCTTCACAACGGCGACTTTACCTACGTTGATATGGTTCTTTTCTACCTTGCGCATCCCATGCACGGAGCATTCCTTCTGCCTACTAAGAAACGACTCAAGCCTTTGGATGCTAATAGGGACTGGCAGACGATCAATGGATGGATTATTCAATTCCCCAACATTAGCCTCACCGTCTCGTTGGACAAACGGCCGAATCCCCACCGCGTCTTTCTCTCGCTCGCGCCTGATCTGACAGGAAATGCAGAGGACCTTCTCGCGTCTACATGTCTCAACGCCGATGCCAAAGAGCACCACCTACTGGCATTCGAAACCGAGACACAGGACAATCACATGGAATATATTCTTTCGGCCATACGACGAAGAGGAATGGAGTCGCACAACAAGACTATTCAAGCGAGGCGGTACCGGAGCACCTGATGCGCGTGTCGTGGTGAACGGTTGAGTCCGCTCACGATTCGGGGCAATCGGTGAGCGCCAAGGTCCCTGCGGCAACAATGGAACTGAAGATGGACATATTCCCTCGTTCGGCTTTTGATACGCACCAGAAACAACCTGTCTCAGACGGCCATCTCGCGGACTGCCCCATACCTGGTAGCACCCAGAGTTTGCGAACGTGAACCCGCTCGTAGTGCACTTCCTTCCGTCCGTCATTCTTGGCGTGTTTCGCTACGATGACGAGATTTCTTCTATATCAATGTGCCCGCAGGATCAGCGCGAGGAGGCATACGAAACCTTCACTCAAGGAAAATTGCGCTTCTTGCCGCGAAATGTCGAGCCGAGTATTCGGCGGCAAGTGACGGTGGCTGATAATTATCATTCCTTTCAGCAAAGCCAAACTGGGCTTGATCGCGCTATTGGAAAAGGAGTTAAATCCAACAAGCGCGCAGTTGAGTTTTTTGCGCGGCACGTAGGCTATTTTGACAACGCCATTGACGGAAAAAAATTGGCAACAGAAAATCAGTTTGCAAATTCCGAAAATTTCCTGGAAATTTAATTTGTCAAGAAAGTCCTCGCTCCGCTATTAAACGACGCAGGACTGCGCGCCATTCAACCCCAGCGGCAGGTTGGGCCATACCGCCTAGACTTCGCGCTAACGAAAAGCATTGCCCCTAAGCTAGCCATTGAGATTGATGGCTTTGAAAAATTTCAGACTCGGAAGGATTTGGATAGCTTCATAGAGCGACAGAATTACATTACGAGAGAAAAATGGACTCTTTTCCGATACACCTACGCTCAAATTATGGATAGACCGAATGAAGTAATCCGCGATTTGCACTCGATCTTGCGAGGCGTCCCTGAGTATCGTGACTTTCTCGAGATCAGCGTTTCCCAGCACACCATCTTTACCCAGGACGGAACACCCCGCGCGGCAGGATGGGGTTTTGTTGAGATCGTGAATGATTTTTATCGAGTACAAAACTGTTTTGTTCATATCGCGCTCCACAAGTCATCGGCGCCAAAACAGATCAACCTCAGCGATAACTTTGCGTTCGACTTTCCCTTCGTGGCAACCGCGATCAGCGAGCTTTTTAAGTTTCTCGATGCGGTGACTCATCTATTAGATGTAGATTTCGATCTGCCGAATGTTACCGTTCACACAGCCGCCAATTCGTCCTCCGATTCCACGGATATACACTATCGCGTTACGGTAGTCCCGCAGAACACTACGATAGACGAAGTTTTCGATGAAAACGCAGTAAGACGCCTTGTTCACAACGGACCCACTCCTCCAACTCTAGCCGAGTGCGTAAAATTTCGCCCTAATCTCACCGAAGATCTAGATGATGAATGCATCGCCGGACTTGACTATTTCACAGATACGATATTCCGCTATACGTCAGCAATTCCCGGCGAAGTAGCAGGCTATAATAAAAACAACGACCTACGACTTG
>CAYYAY010000011.1:0-115055 GCA_964470155.1 uncultured Lamprocystis sp.
TAAGGATTATCGAACATCGGGTTACGAAAAACGAGAAACGAAAAACCAACAACGATGGATATCGATCAGTTCACGGCAATCACCTAATCATAGGATGCGCGTCACCGGCCTGAGCGGAGCCGCGATGCTCCCGCGCCTCAGGTCCAGGTCATACAGCAGGTCCGCGCCCATACGGAAGAGCCGGGCCGCCGGCCGCTGCGCATCGGCAAGACGCTCGGGGGCGGGGATGCGCAGTCCGGGCCGGCCGGTCCCGATGAGCAGAGGGGCGACGGCGATCTGCAGCCGGTCCAGCAGCCCGGCCGTCAGGAAGGCCGAAACGGTGGCCCCGCCGCCCTCGACGAAGATCCGCCGCAAACCCAGGTCAGCCAGCGTCGCCGCCAGGGCCATCAGATCCAGACGGCCATCGCGGGTCGGGAGACCGATGACCCGCGCCTGGCCCTGACGGTCGCGGCCCGCGGTGACCCGTGCGCGGTCGCAGCACAGCAGGGTCGCGGCGGCTCCGTCGGTGAAGACCCGCAGATGAGGCCCAAGCCGACGCTGCCGGTCCAGGATAACCCGGACCGGGTTCGCGCCAGGCACCAGCCGGGTGGTGAGTCGCGGATCGTCGCGAGCGGCGGTCTCGGTCCCCACCAGCACGCCGTCGCTGAGCGCACGCATCCGATGCAGGTGGCGGATGTTGTCCGGGCCGGTCACAAAGCAGGAGTCGCCGGTGGCGGTCGCGATGAAGCCGTCCAGGCTCTGCCCCAGATGCGCCGTCATCCGACAGCCGTCCGCAACCGGGACGCACCAGGGCAGATAGAGGTCGAGCAGATCGCGTTCGACCGGGTCCGCGGCCGGACGCGCCGCGACCCAGCCCTGATCCGGGCGCCAGGTCCAGTGACCATCCCCCGGGTCCTCGCACGGCCGCGAGTCCGTCGCGATACGGCGCGCGTACCCCGCAAGCGCACGGATCACCCGCCAGGCGCGCGTCTCCGCCGGGAGTGGAGCCCCGTGCTCAACCGTGTCGCCGCGCACCATCGACGTTTGATCCTGCATGTGAGAACCGCTTCTTTCAGGTTAGTCCATCGCCGATTGGACCGGGACGGGACTCGGGTTGCAGGAGTGTTGTCGCGAATCATCAACTATTGGGGCGCACCCGCCGGATCTCGACCGGGCCGCGAGGGCTCCGCGGCGCGGGAATCGATACGTGCGCACAGCGCTCGCGACTTGGCTAATCGTGATTCTCCCCAAATTTGGGTAGATCGCCGACGAGCCGTCGGCGCAATGAATCGCCACCTGTCCCGTCGAGGCCCTCTATGCCTGCCGCACTACCACCGATCACTCCGATCGACTACCGCCCGCGCCGCCGGATCTTCGCCCTGCTGGTGACTTTCACGGTAGTCGGGATGGCCGCCCTGATGGTCGCGGCCCTGGCGGGCAACGGGTTCGACGCCTGGGATTGGACCTTGACCCTGTGCTTCGTACTCACCCTGCCCTGGACCGTCATCGGGTTCTGGAACGCGGTCATCGGGCTGGTCCTGATGCGGCGTCCGTCCGCTGCCCGCTCCGAACTGGATGACGGTGATCAGACGGCGCCCATCACCCTGAATACCGGCATCCTGAGCTGCATCCGCAACGAGTCGGTGACGACGGTTGCCCGCAACCTGGACCGGATGATTGCCGGACTCGCGGCATCCGGCCACGGCGAACGCTTTCAGGTCTGGGTCCTCAGCGACTCGGATCGGCCCGATTGTCTCGCGGCCGAGGCGGCGGCCGTCGCACGGCTGCAACGGGACTGGGCCGGCCGCCTGACGATCGGCTACCGCCGCCGCGACCGGAACCCAGGCTACAAGGCGGGCAACATCCAGTCCTTTCTGGCGAATCAAGGCAGCGACCTGGATCTCGCCCTGATCTTGGACGCCGACAGCCTGATGGACGCGCAGGGCATCCTGCGCCTGGTGCGGACCATGCAAGCCAACCCACGCCTGGGCATCCTTCAGACGCTCGTCGTCGGCCTGCCCACCGCGAGCGCCTTCGCCCGCGCCTTCCAGTTCGGGATGCGGCTGGGCATGCGCTCCTACACCCTGGGCAGCGCCTGGTGGCAAGGCGATTGCGGACCCTATTGGGGCCATAACGCACTCCTGCGGGTCGCACCCTTCCGGGAACACTGCGCCCTGCCGCGACTGCCGGGCCGCCCGCCGCTGGGGGGCTGGGTATTGAGTCACGACCAGGTGGAGGCGGTGCTGATGCGCCGCGCCGGGTACGCGGTGCGGGTGCTGCCGACGGAGGGCGGCAGTTGGGAGGAGAACCCGCCGACGCTGCTGCAATTCATTCGTCGGGACCTGCGCTGGTGCCAAGGCAATATGCAATACCTCAGGCTGCTGCGCCTGCCGGGGCTGCGGCCGGTCAGCCGGGTGCAACTGGTGCTGGCCATTCTGATGTTCCTGGCGTCACCCGCCTGGGTCGCCCTGATGGCCATCCTGGCACTGCGTCCGGGCCTGGCCGCGGACCCTGGGGCACTGGTGGACCCGGCGCTGGGGCTCATGCTCTTCACCCTGCTCATGCTGACGGTCTTCGCGCCCAAGCTCGCCGCGCTGACCGACCTGCTGCTGACCCCCGACGCGCGCCACGCCTTCGGCGGGGTCGGGCGGGTGCTCGCAAGCACGGTGGCTGAAATCCTGTTCTTCACCTTGCTGGCCCCGGTGATGGCCATCGCCCACACCCTGTTCATCGGCGGCCTCCTGGCCGGCCGCACCCTGGGCTGGGACCCGCAGCAGCGTGGCGGTCATCAGGTCGGCTGGGCCGAGGCGCTGGGCCGACTGTGGCCCCAAACGCTGGTGGGACTGGCCGCCTTGGTCTGGCTGGGAACCACGGCGGGCGCCGCGGCCTTCTGGTTGTCCCCGTTTTTCCTGGGAGCCTTGCTCGCAGTGCCGCTCGCGGTGGCCAGTGCCTCGCCGCAGTTGGGCATTGCCCTGACACGACTGGGACTCTGGCGGATTCCGGAAGAGACCGCGCCCGGTTCTCTGCTGCGTTCACTGGACCTTCCGGCGCTGGAGGCGATCCGCGACGACCCCGACCGCCGAATCGCCGCGGCTGCCGCTGAAGTGGTCGAGTAGATCGCCTTAAATGATGCCTTCGCGCTGCAACTGCAGGGTCAAGACCTCGAGTTGGACGTCGAGCTGATCCAGATCGCTCGCCAGCAGAGCCTGCTGCTGCTCCCGAAAGACCTCCTCGACCGTGATGAGTGCACGGAGAAAGCGCTCGTCGATGTCAGGCGCACTGATGTGCTGGTGGGTCTTCGCATAACCGGCGACGACGCGCTGGACCCCATCGAGATAGACGTTGAGAAACTTGCGGGCACGGCGCAGATCGCGCGGATCGTCCTCCAGTCGATTCAGGATGGCACGCGCGAGCCCGGTGATGCGCCGCAACCGGGCGCCGAGGTCAGACTGACGGATGGCACTGCCTGCTTGTTCGATCGCGGTGATCGTCTCCTGCGCCTGGGCCAGAGTGGCGCGTGCCGGTTTGCTCAGCGCGGGGCCGTTGGATCCGCGGGGGTGCCAGTCGAAGCCGTAGGTAAGGAAGCAACCGAGCAGGGCGAGGAACGCAAAGACGGCGGCAATGACCGGATGGTGACCGACCCCGAGCCAAGCGGTCACCCCCGTGGCAAGGCCGATGAGCACGCTGCCCAGCAGCTTGGCGGGCCGGCGCCTGCCGACGGCACCCACTGGGAACAGCAGTCCGCGCCGCACCAACAATGCGCCGCCCAAGAACAGGCCGTAGCCGAGTGTGTCGCCGAGCAAGGGCCAGATCTGTCCGCGGGCGAGTGAGACGACGGCCGCCGCCGCGACCGGCAGCGGCACCAGAAACAGCAGCAGCCCCGCGAAGGGTGAGGGCGACGCGGCGTCCGGTGCGGCGTCGCGGCGGATCAAGTGCCGCCACAGCAACAGCAAGCCGCCGGCCGCAACCAGGAAGACAGCAGTCAGCAACAGCAGGCGGGGCATAGCGTTACTCCGTCAGCCGGGCGCGACGACGGCGCGCTGCACGCTGCCGGCCGCGGCGGGGGTGGAGCAGGAGACCAGCAGCGCCTGCCCGGAGGCAACACCGGCGGCGGCGAGAATCAGCAGGATGCCGATCAGCTTGCGCAGACGTTCAGGCATGGGTAAGGCACTCGGGGGTGATGGGTGAATTCATGGATCCTAAACCGCGTCCAGCGCGAAATGCGTAATTTTAATGGTGTGTTTGGTCTTGGGGATTTCACCAACCAGCAGTGGAGACGCGGTTTAAAATATATATTCTTCAAAACTTTAAACTGCGACAGCTGCAGCAATCGTCGAGTCTGCCCGGGCCGATCCCATCCAAGAACATCGCATGCCGCGCAGGGCGTGGTTGAATTCCTGCGACCTCTGCGATGGAAATCAGCCGCGCTGACGCTCTTCCCGCAACCCGCGCACGTCCCCGACGCTCAAACCGGTCTTCTCCGCCAGCAACTGGTCATCGGCAATCAGGTCGAGCAGACTCTGCGCAATACGTCTGCGCTCCTGCAGTTGACCCTCCTCCCGTCCTTCCTCCCGACCCTCCTCCCGCCCCAGTTTCCGCCCCTGATGCACCCCCCAGCCATAGGAGGATTCCACCATACTGGCCTGCTGGTGCAAATCGTCCTGATAACGCGCGTAGGCCCGCCGCTCGGCCTCCGGGAGCTTGAGAATATCCAACTGCTCCTTGGCCTCTTGCAATCCCCGCGCGGAGAAGCCGTCCGGCACTTCCTCGTGCTTGAGAAAATAGATCCATTGGTCCAGTGAGTCGCGGGCCACATCATCGAACTGATTGACTTTGATCAGATAATATTCCGGAAACAGGGCGTGCGGCTCCTGGCGCCGGTAGAGGTCCTGTTGCGCTTCGCTCAGACGCAATTCATCCTGCCGATGCAGACCGATAAACCGGGTGGCACCGTGATAAATGTAGTCCTCGCCCTGGCCCAGGTCGAAATACAGGATGCTGACCGAGATGACCTTGACCACCTCGCCATAAGGCTGGCCCTCATCGAGGGTCTCCACCACCGTCCGCGCCGTGCTGTGCAGAATGCGCTGCAAGTAATCGAATTGGCGCTGGTACTGCACCTCGATCAGGATGATTTCACCACCGGCATTGCGCGCCTTCAAGTCCACCCGGTTCTGTTTGTCGACCGCCGTTTCCTTGTTGCTCTCGCTCTCCAGGATTTCCAGGATTTGAATCTCCTCGCGCAGCAGCTCGGTGAGAAACCCTTCGAGTATCCCGAAATGGGCTTTGCTGCGCAGCAGGCGCTTCATTGCCCAGTCGAAACTGATCAAGCGGCGATGGCGTTTCATACCCAATCCCCCTAAATCAGTCGGGCGACGCAGGCCAAAACTCCGGATTCATGATTTGATCAAAAGTCCAGGGGCAGGATTCCGGGAACTCACCTAACCCGGTTTCTTCCGATGCTTTGGCAACCGCATCAGACCACACGTCAGACCACCACAAGGAATGCCTCAACTCCGCTTTCAAGCTTGGTGTCTGATCAATGCAGAGCCCCACTCGATTACGTTGCTCCTTGATGGTTCGCCGCCAACTATTGCCCCTTCCTCCCGGCTGATACTGGCACTTCAGCATGTGTGCTAGAAGGACCGCCGTGCGGCTCGCCAATTCGCGTTTTTCGCTTTTGCCCACGTCTTCGATCTCATCGGCGATATGTTCGATGTCCAGAGCATCGAAACGCCCGGCCCGAAGCAGTCGAGCCTGCTCGTTAGCCCAAGCGATCACATCGATGTCGTAACTGTTCGGGTTAGCGGGCATTGCGCCTCCTATCGGTCGTTAGGATTTTCATGGCAGCGTGAATTAAGTAAACTGCCCCCAGATCTCGGTATTCATTCCGCAACGAACTCGGAGCTTGGGAATGTTGGGGTTCCTTCGTCACCCCAACCTACGGCCTCTGTTCGGGTTAGAATACCCGCTTTAGCCTTGCTTGATACCAATTAAGCCACCCTCCGCGATTCGCGATTCGCGATTGTGTAATTGGTGAGCCAAGATTGGATGCAAACTACTATTGCAAGCTGGACGTCGAGGTAGTTGGTCGAGAATCCACCTTCAAATCTATGCTCCCGAAGGTATGCTCTTGCTGCAACTTGCCCCGGTTCGCAAAATCCGGCCAGGAACATTTCGGAAATCAAGGTTGCCAGCCAGAACAACATTATCAATACGACCGCTTCTATAAACAATCCAAATAGAACGGCGGCTAGTCCATTTCGATTGAAGTTGACGTAGTCAGTATTCTCGTCGACATACGAGACCAACGCTTGAAGCACTACGAGCGCAACGAGGCCAAATAGAGAAACCCAGAATAGAAAGACGCGAAACTTTGACTGCTTGAAACTACATGATGTTGCGGCAGTGCGAACACCTATTTGTTCTTTCTCCTCAGTCGCACTCGGTACTACAGGTGGCATACCCGCTGACACGACCCTCGATGGAATTTCAGATTGCGCTGAAGATGTAAAACTTATCTCTGTTGGATTCTTGGGTTCTATGAACCAGCCTGATTTATACTCCACGATCAATATTGCAATACCTCCAAGCAGAGTTACTAGGAAGGAGAATAGATACTCTTTCATAGGTCCGGTCAACGATAGAGAATCCTAACGAATAAGCGTTTATCCGTCGTGCGCGCCGCGCTGATCCCTGGTCGTGGCACGGCGCCTGGCGCGCACGACGGATAAACGCTTATTGGACTCATCCGATCCTGGCACGGTGCCCGCTGCGGGCACGGTCTTCTTAGAGAGAGGGAATTGTATCCCCGAGCCCAGGGTCGCCGGTCGGTGCCGGGCGGTATCGCAGCACGTGGGCAACGCTCGGAGCGGCGCAAAGCGGACATCCGAGGGAGCCACGGAGCTAACACAAGGGCGATTTTCGGTCGATTGTAGACCAATTTCCAGCGTGTGGGCGAGCGCGAGCGCAGGCCGCATGCGGTCTGTCCAGCGTGGGGGGTAAGCCGTGGTGCTTAGGCTGGAGCAGGCGCGTTCATCACCCCCTGACCACGCCGCCGCGGGGCTAGGTGCAAGTGGCAACGGCCCTACCGCACCACCGTCAACCGCGCCGCCCTGGGCCGCTCGGTCTCCGCCGCCGCGGCAGGGATCATCGCCGGCAAGGTCCCGCGCTGGTAGGAGACCGTCACCGCCTCATTGCCGAGCAATCGCCGCAGTTGTTTCAACAGAGCATCGCGCGGCTGCACCCGCCACGCCTCCCCGCACAGCAGCCGGCCGCCGACGCCGGGGCGGCGGTAGTCGATGACCACGCGCAGGTCGCCGCCGCGAAAGGGCTCCAGAATGGCCTGGACCTGGGCGACCAGGGCGAGGCCGCAGGCATGCGCCGCCGGGTCGGCGAGGTCGAGCGTCAGCGCCAGGTGGTCGGCCTGGGATTCGCGTGCCTGCTCGAAGGTGCGCAGGTCATCCGCGCGCAGGGTCCAGGCGCCGCGGAAGTCGTCGAAGTTCAGTGAACCGGTGACGGTGATGAGCTGGTCCGGAACGAGCAGGTTGCGCGCCTGCTCATACAGCTCGGAAAAGACCGTGACTTCCATGCGTCCGGTGCGGTCGTCGAGCAATACCGAACCCATGCGTCCGCGCGGGGTCTTGCTGTGACGCACGCTGACCACCAGTCCGGCGATGCTGCGGCGGTCGCGCTCGCGGCGCTTGCTGTCCCAGCGCTCGGTCTCGGCCGGGTCGCGCTCGGTCTCCAACAGGCGGGCGATGCGGTTGGTGGTGCCGACCATGGCGTCGATCTCGGCGGCATAACGGTCGATGGGGTGGCCGGTCAGATAGAGTCCCAGGGTCTCGCGCTCACCGGCCAGGCGCTGTTCCTCGTCCCAATCCTCGCGGGTATCGGCCGCGATCTGCGGGTCCGGGGCGCGGGCCGGCGCCGCCGCGCCGCCCGGCGTCCCGAAGAGGTCACCGAACAGGTCGCCCTGCCCGGCCGCCTGAGTCTCGCGATGCTGCTCGGCGAACTTCAGCGCCAAGGGCAATTGTGCCATCAGGGTCGCCCGGTTGGGGGCGAGCCCGTCCAGGGCACCGGCGCGGATCATGCTCTCCAGCACGCGGCGATTGGCCTTGTGCAGGTCGATGCGCCGACAGAATTCCCACAGATCCTTGAAAGGCCCGCCGGTGCGGCGCGCCTCCAGCATGGCCTCGATGGCGGACTCACCCACCCCCTTGATGGCGCCCAGGCCGTAAACCACGGTGCCGCCGTCGGCGATGGTGAAGCGGTAGTCGGAGGCGTTGACCGCCGGGGATTCGACCTTGAGCCCCATGGCCCGGCATTCCTCGATCAGGGTCACCACCTTGTCGGTGTTGTCCATATCCGCCGAGAGCACGGCGGCCATGAAGGCGGCCGGATAATGGGCCTTGAGCCACAGGGTCTGATAGGAGACCAGGGCATAGGCGGCGCTGTGTGATTTGTTGAAACCGTAGCCGGCGAACTTCTCCATCAGGTCGAAGATGTGCGCCGCCACCGCGCCATCCACACCGCGCTTCTCCGCACCTTCCTGGAAGAAGGCGCGCTGTTTAGCCATTTCTTCGGCCTTTTTCTTGCCCATGGCGCGGCGCAGCAGATCGGCCCCGCCGAGCGAATAGCCGGCCAGGACCTGGGCGATCTGCATCACCTGCTCCTGGTAGAGGATGACGCCGTAGGTGGGCTGGAGGATGGGCGCCAAATCCGGGTGGGGATAGGCGACCTCGGCACGACCATGCTTGCGGTTGATGAAGTCGTCGACCATGCCCGACTGCAGCGGTCCGGGCCGGAACAGCGCAACCAGCGCGGTGATCTCCTCGAAACAGTCGGGCTGGAGTTTCTTGATCAACTCCTTCATACCGCGCGATTCGAGCTGGAAGACGGCGGTGGTCTCGCAGCGCTTGAGCAGGGCAAAGGCGGTTTGATCGGCCGGGTCGATGCGGTCGATATCCAGCGGTTCGGTACCGGCCGGCCGGCGCGCGTTGATGGTCTTGAGCGCCCAGTCGATGATGGTGAGGGTGCGCAGCCCCAGGAAGTCGAACTTGACCAGACCGGCCGCCTCCACGTCGTCCTTGTCGAACTGGGTGACCAGATTCTCACCGCCGGGCTCGCAGTAGAGCGCGGAGAAGTCGGTCAGCTTGGTCGGCGCGATCACCACGCCGCCGGCGTGCTTACCGGCGTTGCGGGTAAGCCCCTCCAGCTTGCGCCCCATGTCGATCAGGGCGCGCACTTCCTCGTCGTCCTCATAGGCGGCTTTCAAGTCATCGCTGTCGGTCAGCGCCTTGTCCAGGGTCATGCCCAGCTCGAAGGGCACCATCTTGGCCACCCGGTCGACGAAGCCGTAGGGGTGTCCCATAACTCGCCCGACATCGCGCACCACCGCCTTGGCGGCCATGGTGCCGAAGGTGATGATCTGCGAGACCGCCTCACGGCCGTAACGCTCGGCCACATAGTCGATCACCCGATCGCGGCCTTCCATACAGAAGTCCACGTCGAAGTCGGGCATGGACACCCGCTCGGGGTTCAGAAAACGCTCGAACAGCAGATCGTGATAGATCGGGTCCAGATCGGTGATCCCCAGCGCATAGGCGACCAGCGAGCCGGCACCGGAGCCGCGGCCGGGGCCGACCGGAATGCCGTTGGCCCGCGCCCAGGCGATGAAATCGGCGACGATCAGGAAGTAACCGGGGAAACCCATCTGGCAGATGACACCCAGTTCCAGGTCGAGCCGCGCCGCGTAGGCCCGGCGGCGCTCGTCCGGATCCGGCGCGCCCGCCAGGATGCCGCGCGCGAAGCGGCGCTCCAGCCCCTGGCGGGCCTCGGCGTGGAAGTGTTCATCGACGGTCATGCCCGCCGGTACCGGGAAGTCCGGCAGATAATTCTTGCCGAGATCCAATTCCAGATTGCAGCGCTTGGCAATCTCGACCGAGTTCTCCAGCGCCTCGGGACAGTCGGCGAACAGCTCCACCATCTCCGCGGGCGTGCGCAGGTATTGCTCCTCGCTGTAGATGCGCGGCCGGCGCGGATCGTCCAGGGTGCGGCCCTCATGGATGCAGACCCGCACCTCATGGGCCTCGAAATCCTCGCGGGCGAGAAAGCGCACGTCGTTGGTCGCCACCACCGGCACGCCCTTGGCCAGCGCCAGGTCGACCGACTGTTCGATCAACTCGGCCTCCTGCTCGCGGCCGGTACGGATCAGCTCCAGGTAATAACGGTCGCCGAAAATCGCGCACCAGTCATCCAGCAGGAACTCGGCCACCCCCCGGTTGCCGGCCAGCAGGGCCTGGGCCACATCACCGCCGGGACCGCCGGACAGCGCGATCAAGCCCTGCGGCGCCGCCGCGATCCAGCCCCGCTCCACCTGCGGCACGCCCAGATGCTGGCCCTCCACATAGGCGCGCGAGATCAGCCGCGTCAGGTTGCCGTAACCCTGCTTGTCCTGGACCAGCAGCACCAGCCGATGCGGCTTGTTCGCATCCGTCGGATTCTTCACCCACAAATCCGCCCCGGCGATCAGCTTGACCCCGGCCGCCAAGGCCGCCTTGTAGGAGCGCACCAGGGCGAACAGGTTGCACTGATCCGTCACCGCGACTGCCGGCATCCCCCCGGCGCGCAGCGCCTTGACCAGCGGCTTGACGCCCACCAGTCCGTCGACCAGTGAATATTCCGTGTGCAGGTGCAGGTGAACGAAGCGAGGTTCCATGGCGAGCTCGACTGCTTGAAAATGACGCGGGGCGGACGGGGTTCGGGCGTGCGAGTCTACCAACCTCCCGGCACCGGCGCGGACTCTTCTCGTGGTCGATTTCTAGTGCGTTGTTTTCCTGTGGAAGCGCGGACCGCCGGGGCAGCCGGATACGACGCTATCAAGAATCAAGCGCCGCAGGAGCCCGCTTGCGGGCGACGTGACCTGCCGGAATCGAGCCATTGTGCCCCCACCCGTCGCCCGCAAGCGGGCTCCTACGATCCGACCGAGGACGATGGCAGCGACCACATCACTGCTGATCACACCCGGGGCATCCCAGCCCAGTCCCGGTGACCGCTGTTCTATGCGATCATCCCGCACCAGAGCGAAACAGCCGCAGATCGACCGGCACACACCGCGCAGGAAACCTCCATGACCCCGGAAGCCAAGGCACGCCAGCGGATCGAACAGCGCCTGATCGATGCCGGCTGGGTGATCCAGGACTTCAAGGACATCGATCTGGGTGCGGCGCGCGGCGTGGCCGTGCGCGAGTATCCGACCGACACCGGCCCCGCCGACTATGTGCTCTTCATCGATCGTGAACCGGTCGGCATCATCGAGGCCAAGCGCGACCAGGCCGGCGAGCACCTGACCGTTGTTGAGGAACAGACGCTGCGCTATGCCGCGGCCACCCTGAAATGGTGCGGCAACACCGCTCTGCTGCTCTTCCTGTTCGAAAGCACCGGGGCCATCACCCGCTTCACCGACACCCGCGACCCCGCGCCGCGCTCACGTGAAATCTTTCACTTTTTCCGCCCCGAGCAACTGGCCGCATGGCGCGACCAGCCCGACACCCTGCGCTATCGACTGGTCCATGCCCTGCCGGCCCTGCTGACAGCGTATTTGCGCGCGTGTCAGGTCGTCGCCGTCACCGGCCTGGAGCACTCGCTCGCCCGCAACTTTCCGCGCGCCCTGATCCACATGGCGACCGGCGCGGGGAAGACCTTCACCGCCATCACCGCGATCTACCGCCTGCTCAAATTCGCCGGTGCCAAGCGCGTACTGTTCCTGGTCGACACCCGCAATCTGGGGCAGCAGGCCCACCAGGAGTTCATGGCCTACACGCCGCCGGACGACGCGCGCACCTTCACCGAACTCTATACGGTCCAGCGCCTCGCCGGCAGCACCCTCGACCCCCAGGCGCAGGTGGTCATCAGCACCATTCAGCGGCTGTATTCCGTGCTGTCGGGCGAACCGATCGATGCATCCGCTGAGGACATCTCACTCAACGAGATACAGCAGACCGCGACCCAGGCCAAGCAGGTCCGTTACTGTCCGGCCGTTCCGATCGAAACCTTCGATTTCATCATCATCGACGAATGCCACCGCTCCATCTACAACGTCTGGAAGCAGGTGCTCGACTATTTCGATGCCTTTCTGATTGGGCTCACCGCCACGCCGGACAAACGCACCTTCGGCTTCTTCAACGAGAACATCGTCGCCGAATACACCTATGAACAATCGGTCGTCGACGGGGTCAATGTCGGCTATGACGTCTATGAAATCGAGACCGAGGTCACCCGCAAGGGTGCCGAACTCAAGGCCAAAGCCTGGGTCGACCATCGGGAACGGCTGACGCGCGCCAAGCGCTGGGCCCAGACCCAGGAAGACCGCCCCTATACCAGCAAGGATTTGGACCGTTCAGTCGTCAACCCAAGCCAAATCCGCAAGGTCGTTCAGGCGATGAAGACCGCGGTGGAGACCCGCATCTTCCCCACTCGCCAGGAGACGCCAAAGACCCTGATCTTCGCGAAGACCGACAGCCATGCCGAGGACATTGTGCAGTGCGTGCGCGAGGTCTACGGCCAGGGCAACGCCTTCTGCAAGAAGGTGACCTACAAGGCCGAGGAGGACCCGCAAAGCACCCTGTCCAGCTTCCGCAATGACTTCAATCCGCGGATTGCCGTCACCGTCGACATGATCGCCACCGGCACCGATGTGAAGCCGCTGGAGGTGCTGCTCTTCATGCGCGACGTGCGCTCCCGCGGTTACTACGAACAGATGAAGGGCCGCGGCGTGCGCAGTCTGAGCCACGATGGTCTCAGGCGGGTGAGCAACAGCGCCGACAGTGCCAAGACCCGCTTCGTGCTGATCGATGCCGTGGGCGTGGAACGTTCGCTCAAGACCGACAGTCGCCCGCTGGAGCGCAAGCCCGATGTGCCGCTCAAGGATCTGCTGCAAGGCGTCGCCATCGGTCACCGGGATGACGACACCCTCCTGAGTCTCGCCAACCGCTTGGTGCGCCTGAACAAACAGTTGAACACCAAGGCCCAGGCGCGGGTGGAGCAGGTCTCCGGCGGCCTGTCGGTCGCCGACCTGGCCAAGGCACTCATCGCCGCACTGAATCCGGACCGGATCGTCGAAGCCGCGCTCGCTACGGCGCAGGCCAAGGGCATTACGCGCTCCGAAGACACCCTCACCGCGCAAGAGATCGCCGCCGCCCGTGCCGAGCGCGTGGCCGCCGCCTGCGCCCCATTCGATAACCCCGAACTGCGCCGGGTCATCGAATCGGCCCGGTGCGAGCATGAACAACTGATCGATCACATCAACCTCGATCAGGTCACCTTCTCGGGCTACGGCGCGCAGGCGCAGGATCAGGCGCGCCGCGTCATCCAGAGCTTCGCCGACACCATCGCCCAGCACAAGGACGAAATCGCCGCGCTCGCCTTCTTCTACCAGCAGCCCTATCAGCGCCGCGCACTCACCCTCGACATGATCGAGGAACTGCACGACCACCTCAGCCGGCCGCCGCTGATGCTGACCACCGAGCGCCTGTGGAGCGCCTATGCGCGGGTCCAGACCGCGCAGGTCAAGGGCGCGGACACCCGGCGCCAATTGACTGACCTGATCGCCCTGGTCCGTTTCGCCATCGGCCTGGACACTGAACTGCGGCCGTTCCGGGAGCAGGTCGACAAGCGCTTTCAGGAATGGATCTTCCGGCACAATGCCCAGCGCAAGACCGCCTTCACCCCGGAGCAGACTGACTGGCTGCGGCTGATGAAGGAGCACATCGCGGCGAGCTGCACGATCGCGCGCGAGGACTTCGATTATGCCGAGTTTGCGGATAAGGGCGGGTTGCAGAAGGTGTGGGGGCTGTTCGGACCGGCATTGGATGGGCTGATGGATGAGATGAATCGGGAGTTGGTGGCTTGATCTGTCCTACCGGCTGGACCACCACCCGTTTAGGAGAGCTTGTGGCCCTGAGAACCGGGCCATTCGGAACCTCGCTGCATAAGAAAGACTATGTTGCAGGTGGAGTACCCGTCATCAACCCGATGCACATCGCGGATGGGCGAATCACGCCAACAGTCAAACATGCCGTGAGTCTGGAAACTGCTGACCGACTTGGGGAATTCAAGGTTTGTGTCGGTGACGTCGTGATCGGAAGGCGCGGCGAAATGGGGCGTTGTGCCGTCGTTACCCGACGGGAGGCGGGGTGGCTATGTGGGACGGGCTCGCTGCTCATTCGCTCCTCGGATGGCATTGATCCGTATTACTTGCAGAGATTTTTGTCGAGTGACAGCGTAGGCAGGTACCTGCGGCAGGAGTCGGTTGGCTCGACGATGGCGAATCTCAACCAAGAGATTTTGCTGTCATTAAATCTGGCTTTACCTCCTGCTGCGGAACAAGTTCGGATTGTCGATAAAATCGACGAATTGTTTTCCGATCTTGAAGCTGGCGTGGCCGAACTGAAAGCCGCGCAGAAAAAACTGTCGCAGTACCGGCAATCATTGCTCAAGGCCGCGATTGACGGCTCGCTGACTGCGTCATGGCGTGAAACCCAGCGCCAACAGCAAGGCGAGCCGCAGGAGACCGGCGCCCAGTTGCTCGAACGCATCCTTACCGAACGCCGTGCCCGGTGGGAGGCCAAACAACTTACAAGGTTTGCGGAACACGGCAGAACTCCACCAAAGGGCTGGAAAGCAAAGTACCCTGAACCGCAGCGACCCGATCTCACGCGGCTACCTAATTTACCTGAAGGCTGGGTCTGGGCAAGTGTCGATCAGTGCGTGGTCGACGAAACTGCCATCACTGATGGACCTTTCGGTTCAAACTTGAAATCATCGCATTATCGCGAGACCGGGCCGCGCGTCATTCGCCTGCAGAACATTGGTGATGGGGTATTCCTTGACGCTCGCGCTCATATCTCCGATGAGCACTACGATCAACTCCTGAAGCATGCAGTCGCTGCCGGTGATCTGGTCGTCGCAATGCTCGGCGAGGGATTGCCGCGGGCCTGTATCGTTCCGCCTGGCATCGCGCCGGCAATCGTAAAGGCGGACTGCGCACGGCTCCGCCTGAATACGGAACTAATTCGCCCGGCGGTCATGAATGCCGCCTTGAATTCGCCGCCTGTCCGTGAGCGGGCGGTGAGCCTCATGAAGGGCATTGGCAGACCGCGCATTAATCTTGGCGCTCTACGTTCCATCGCAATACCCGTCTGCCCATCGCTGGAACAAATTGCCCTGGAAAGCCAGCTTGCAGAGGCAGAGGCAAGCATTGAAGAGATGCACTCAACGATCGTTGAATCGTTAACAAGATCGCAGGCCCAACGCCAAAACATTCTCAAAGCCGCATTCTCCGGCCAACTGGTCCTGCAAGACCCCAACGACGAACCCGCGAGCGTGCTCTTGGAGCGCATCCGCGCCGAGCGGACTGCCGCGGGTGTTGATGTCCGTATCGGCAAGCGCGGGCGCAAGTCCAGAGGACAATCATGAAGAAATTATTATATCACTGGTACGAGAATTGATGATCATAACTGATCCACAGATATACCCAAATGTTTTTCCTCATCTGTAAACATCTGTGACATCTGTGGATAAATCCGAGTGGCCACTTTGGCCGACACGGCGACTAAGTCCCCAAAGCACGCGCGCAATCCGGGTGAACCGATGAGTGAATTAACCAATTACGCGGGCCTGTTGGCCGAGATCAAAGATCGTATCCGGGCCGCACAGACTCGCGCGGTATTGGCTGTCAATGGCGAATTGATCGGCCTTTATTGGCGGATCGGCAGCTTGCTGGATGCCCGGCAGACGTCGGAGGGGTGGGGCGCGGCGGTGATCCCGCGTCTGGCGCGCGATATCCGCAATGAGTTACCGGAGCAGAAGGGTTTTTCGGAGCGCAACCTGAAACGGATGCTCGCCTTCTATCGCGAATATTACGAGACGATCTGGCCGGACGGTGAGCGGGTGCCACAGGCTGTGGCACCAGCCGCTTCCAACAGTAGGGCGGAGAAAGTGCCACAAGCTGTGGCACTAACGGAGGCCGCCCTGCTGGCATCAATCCCTTGGGGTCACCACCTGCTTTTGATGGAGCGTGTCAAGAACCGTGGAGCGCGGCGTTGGTACATGACCC
The DNA here is from genome assembly GCA_964470155.1 of uncultured Lamprocystis sp. Taxonomy (GTDB): domain Bacteria; phylum Pseudomonadota; class Gammaproteobacteria; order Chromatiales; family Chromatiaceae; genus Thiodictyon. The sequence goes on from CAYYAY010000011.1 coordinate 16,097, forward strand.
AGACGCTGGCCAATGGCTGGAGTCGTAACGTGCTGGCGTTGCAGATCAGTAGTCAGGCTCATGCCCGCCAGGGCGCACTGCCGAATAATTTTGCCGAGCGCTTACCATCCCCGCAATCCGACTTGGTACAGCAGGCCCTGAAGGACCCGTATGTATTCGACTTCCTCACCCTGGATGAGCCCTTCCGTGAGCGAGAGCTGGAAACCGGCTTGGTCCAGCACCTGGAGAAGTTCCTGATTGAACTCGGCCAGGGCTTCGCCTTTGTCGGTCGGCAATACCATGTCACGGTGGGCGAGAATGATTTTTATATCGATCTGCTGTTTTATCACCTGAAGCTGCGCTGCTATCTGGTGATCGATCTCAAGCGCGGTGACTTCAAGCCGGAGTATGCCGGCAAGCTCAATTTCTACTGCAATGTCGTCGATGACACGCTGCGCCATGCCACGGATGCGCCGACCATCGGTCTGATCCTGTGCCAGGGCAAGGATCGGGTGCTGGCCGAATACGCGCTGCGCGGTATCGACAAACCGCTGGGCATCGCGAGCTATGAACTGATGCGCGCCTTGCCGCAATCGCTGCAAAGCGCGCTGCCGAGCATCGAGTCGCTCGAAGCCGAGCTGGCGGACGCACTGAATGGCTCCGCGCCTAGCGCGGAGAAGGACAGCGAATGAATGCCTCCTCCCTCATCCAGAAAGTCTGGAATTTTTGCCACACGCTGCGCGATGACGGTGTGGGCTATGGCGACTATCTGGAACAGCTCACCTATCTGCTATTCCTGAAGTTGGCGCATGAGTATGCGCAGCCGCCCTATGACCGTGACACCCATGTCCCCAAGGGCTATGACTGGGCGAGCCTGAGATCGAAAACCGGCGAGCCGCTGGAACGGCATTATCTCACCCTGCTGCACCGGCTCGGTCAGGGGACCGGGATGCTCGGGGCGATCTTCTTCAAGGCACAGAACAAGATCCAGGACCCGGCCAAGCTCTCGCGGCTGGTCCAGCTCATCGACGCGGAAGACTGGATCAGCCTGGATGCGGACACCAAGGGCGATCTCTACGAAGGCCTGCTGCAGAAGAACGCGGAGGACACCAAGAGCGGTGCCGGCCAGTATTTCACGCCCCGGCCCTTGATTCAGGCAATGGTGGAGTGCGTGCGCCCGGAGCCGCTGCGGACCATCGCCGACCCGGCCTGCGGCACCGGCGGGTTCTTTCTGGGCGCCTACGCCTGGCTCACCCGGCCGGGGCAGACGCTGGATCGGCGGCAGAAGGAATTCCTGCGGCGCAAGACCTTCTCCGGCAACGAGATCGTGCCGAGCGCGCGGCGTCTGTGTCTGATGAACCTGTTCCTGCACAACATCGGCGACCTGGACGACGAACCGACAGTGGACCGCACCGATGCGCTGATCGCCGACGCCGGCGAACGCTTCGACTATGTACTGGCCAATCCGCCGTTCGGCAAGAAGAGCAGCATGACCATCACCAACGCGGAGGGTGAGGAAGACCGGGACGCGCTTACCTATGAACGGCAGGATTTCTGGGAGACCACGTCGAATAAACAGCTTAACTTCTTACAGCACATCGTGACCATTCTCAAAGACAGCGGCCGGGCCGCGGTGGTGCTGCCGGACAATGTCCTGTTCGAGGGCGGTGCGGGCGAGCGCATCCGCCGCCGTTTGCTTGAGACCTGCGACGTGCATACGCTGCTGCGGCTGCCGACCGGAATCTTCTATGCCAACGGTGTAAAAGCGAATGTGCTATTCTTCGACAATCGGCCGAAGGATGGCAGAGTCCAGACCCAGGGTCTGTGGATCTATGACCTGCGCACCAACCAACATTTCACGCTCAAGACCCGGCCGCTCAAGTTGGACGATCTGCGCGATTTCATCACCAGCTATCATCCCGAGAACCGGTTCGACCGGACCGAAACCGAGCGTTTCAAATACTACCCCTATGCCGATCTGATCGCGCGCGACAAGGCGAGCCTCGACCTTTTCTGGCTCAAGGACGACGCGCTCGACAGTCTGGATGACCTGCCTTCGCCGCAGGTCTTGCAGCAAGAGATCATCGATCACCTGGAAGCCGCCCTGACGGCCTTTCGCGATGTGGCCGCCGGGCTGGCGCCATAATCTGATATTTCGAAAACTCCAAGCGCTCTAAACTTCAGTGATTTAAAAGGCCGATTCTGGCTTGCGGAGAACTCAGCGTGCTCACCCGACTGGAAGTCGACGGCTTCAAATCTTTCGAACATCTCACGATAGACCTTGCGCCGCTGACGGTGATCGTCGGCAATAATGCGGCCGGCAAGAGCAACCTGTTCGATGTGATTCAACTACTCGCCAACCTCGCCACCCGTGACGTAGCAGAGGCGGTTAAGGACATGCGCGGCGAACCCTTGGAGTTGTTCCGACAGACAGCGGGGGGGCGTGGTCGGCAGATCACATTAGCGGCTGAGGTGCTAGTCGATCCATTGACGCGTGATCCTTGGGGTAGCGAGGTCCGGCTTACCCACACCCGCCTGCGCTACGAGGTGACCTTGGAGCGTCGTGCGCTCAAGCCCGGAATCGAGCGCGTGCAGGTCGCCCGTGAAATGGTGTCCCCGATCATGCGCAAAGAGGATCGCTGGGCTCAATGGATGCAGCCGTCCAAGACCTTTCGCGCCGCGTCGCTCAAGTACAGTCGGCAAAAGCCCTGGCTGACCACCGAGGACCGACCCGAAGGACTGATCTTCAGCGTGCATCAGGACGGTAAACAAGGACGCAATCGCCCGGCCAGCGCGGCGGCGGCGACGGTGCTCTCCAGCATTACCAATGCCGAGTTTCCGCATCTGTTTGCCTTGCGCGAGGAGATGCGGCACTGGCGACTGCTGCAACTCGATCCTGCTTTGCTGCGCAAGCCGGTGCCGGCCACGGCCGCTGATGTCTTGACCGCGGATGGCTCCAATCTGGCGGCGGTCCTGGCCCGATTGAAAATCGAGACCGCAACCGACATCCGCCCCAGCGGAATCCTGACCGATATTGCGGTTGAACTGAATAATTTGATTCCAGGGATCAGTCGACTCGACGCGCAGTTACATGAAGCGAGTCGTGAGTACCGGATCGAGCTCACCATGCGTGATGGCTTACCCTTCAGTTCCCGCGTTATCTCCGATGGCACCCTGCGGGTGCTGGCGCTGCTGACCCTCCTGCACGATCCCCGGCAGCGCGGATTGATCTGTTTTGAAGAGCCGGAAAACGGCGTACATCCGGCACGGATCAAACAACTGATCCAACGATTGCGCGACTTGGTTACCCATCCCCAGGAATCCGTCGAGGATGATGGAACGGTACCTTTAACCCAACTACTCCTCAACAGCCACTCACCAGTGGTGCTATCCGCATTGATCGACAAGGACCTCAGCCCGGTCCAGGGCTCCATCCTCTTTGCGGACACGGCCACGGTCAGCGATCCGGAAAAGAAAGAGCAGCGACGCCGGACGCGCTTACGTCCGGTGCGCTTCAAGATTCAATCTTCACTATTTCGCGACGACGATGTGCCGCAAGGTTTCGTTTCGAATTTCGAGGTAGAGAGAGTGCTGCAAACGGTGAGTACGGAGGGCGGTGATACCTGTCCGTGAAACAGAGGCGTGGGCGCTTGTCGATGGCGACGCGCTACGCCGCGTCGTCGGGACGACGCTGCTGGACGGCGCCTTGGGGTTGCCGCAGTCAGCTAACGCAGTGGAAACCGCATCTGATCCAAAGGCGTCGCTGACGTCTGCATTTTCTGCGACGAACCCAACCGAACGACGGCGTAAACAAGGCGTCGTGCCCCTATTGAACGCGCTGGGAGAAGAGGTTTCGCTGTCGCGCTTGCGCCGACTCGCCGCCTTCGCGTCGCTGGAAAGCGAATTGCGGCTGGCCCTGCGACAACTGCGAATTCTGCCATGACCGTTCAGCGATTCGCGATGTGGCCGCCGGCTGGCGAAATGACCGGATGAATCGGCCATTTCAACGTGTTCACACTCAGCCTCCGGTTCACGGCGATCCGCTATCCGCCACCGGTCGCCCCGCCTGGCGCCACTCCGGCAGTCCGTTCTCCAGACGACGGGCGCGAAATCCAGCCGCGCGCAGCCGGGCGACGGCCTCAAATGACAGGACGCACCAGGGCCCCCGGCAATAGGCGACGATCTCGCGGTCGCGCGGGAGGTCGCTCAACTGCGCCTCCAACTGATCGAGCGGGACGTTCAGCGCCCCGACGACATGGCCCTGGGCGAACTCCTCGGCGGGGCGGACATCGACGACCGTCGCCAGTCCGTCGCGCACCCGCTCCAGCAACTCGTCGGCCCGGACCGGCTCCAAGTCGTCGCGCTGCTTGAGATAGCTCGCGAGCAGCTCAGCGACCGCGCGGCTGCGAGTCTCGGCGAGCACCCGCAGCGCCGCGACCGCGTCCAGGACCCGATCGTCCGCCAGGCCGTAGCGGATATGCTTTCCGTCGCGGCGCGCCTGCGCCAGGCCGGCGCTCTTGAGCTGTTGCAGGTGCTTGGAGGTGTTGGCCACGCTCAGTCCGGCCACCCGCGCCAGATCCTCGACGCTACGCTCGCCCTGGGCCAGGAAATCCAGCAGTTCCAACCGCGCCCCGCTACCCAGGGCGCGGGCGATGATGGCGAGCTGCTCGAAAAGAGCCTGTTTGGGTTCGGGGGGTTGAGTCATGATGTCGGTCGATTCGCGCATCGGTCGGTGATTCAACTCAAGGGTTGAGCGGAGCAGTACGAGCCATCAGTATAGGGAACGCAAAACCGTTCCGGATATTCCATCGGCGACCCTTGAACCATGCGCGATCCGCTGCCCCACCTGCGACCGACCGACTTCCCATCCCTGTCCAGGACCCGGCCGCAGACCCTGCAGGTCAATCTGGGCAGGCTGTGCAATCAGCAATGTCTGCACTGCCATGTCGCGGCCGGGCCGAATCGTCCGGAGGTCATGAACCGGGCGACGCTGGAGCTGGTGATGGCCACGCTGGAACGTCTGCCCTTCCAGACCCTGGATCTGACCGGCGGCGCCCCGGAGCTCAACCCCGGCTTCCGCGATCTGGTGCGGCAGGCCCGCCGTCTGGGGCTGCGCGTGCTGGATCGCTGCAACCTGACGGTCCTGTCCGAGCCCGGTCAGGAGGATCTGGCCGACTTCCTCGCCGCCCAGGGCTGCGCGCTGATCGCCTCGCTCCCTTGCTATCTGGAGACCCATGTCGACGCCCAGCGGGGCAGCGGGGTCTTCGCCGCCAGCCTGGCTGGGCTGCGGCGCCTGAATGCGCTCGGGTACGGCGTGCCCGGCAGCGGCCTGGTCTTGGACCTGGTCTACAACCCCCAGGGTCCAGACCTGCCGCCGCCACAGACGGCGCTGGAGGAGGACTATCGGCGTGTGCTGCTCGCCGAGCATGGCCTGCGCTTCAACCGGCTGCTGACCCTGGCCAACCTGCCGGTTGGCCGCTTCGGCAGCTTGCTGCTCTCCAAGGGGCAGTTCCAGGACTATGTCGCGCGGCTGCGCGGCGCGCATCGCGCCGAGAATCTGCCGGCGGTCATGTGCCGGGAGCTGATCAGCGTGGACTGGCAGGGGTATCTCTATGACTGCGACTTCAATCAGATGCTCGGACTGCCGCTGGCGGCGGGTGCCGGCCGCGCGCATCTGCGCGACCTGGCCGCGCTCGTCCTCGAAGGCGCACCGGTCGCGGTTGCCGATCACTGCTACGGCTGCACCGCCGGGCAAGGGTCGAGCTGCGGCGGCGCCTTGACCGACATGACGTGACGCGACGCGGCGCCCCATGCGGCTTTCCATCATCATCCCGACCCTGAACGAAGCGGACCACATCGGCGCCCTGCTCGCCGACCTGGCCCCGGCGCGCGCGGCCGGACATGCGCTGATCCTGGTCGACGGCGGCAGCGGGGACGCGACCCCGACGCTGGCCGCATCCGGTGTCGACCGGGTGCTGCGCGCGCCGCGTGGCCGTGCCGCGCAGCTGAATGCCGGGGCGCAAGCGGCCACGGGGGAGGTCTTCTGGTTCCTGCACGCCGACACCCGCAGTCCGCCCGACGCGGCCGAGGCGCTGCTCGCGGCCTGCCGGGATGGCGCTTGCTGGGGGCGCTTCGACGTGCGGCTCTCCGGCCGTCACCCGCTGCTGCGTCTGGTCGAATGGGCGATGAATCGGCGCTCGCGACTCACCGGCATCGCCACCGGCGATCAGGGCATCTTTGTCACCCGTGACGCCTTCGCGCGGGTCGGCGGCTTTCCCGACATCCCGTTGATGGAGGACATCGCCCTGTCGACCCGCCTGCGCCAACTCGCCCGCCCCGCCTGTTTGCGCCCGCCGCTCCTGACCTCCAGCCGACGCTGGGAATCGCGCGGCCTGTTGCGCACCATCCTGCTCATGTGGCGGCTGCGCCTGGCCTACGCCCTGGGGGCCGATCCTGTCCGGCTGGCACGACGCTATGACGGCTGAGACCCCACCCGGCGGCGCACTGATCGTCTTCGCCCGCGAGCCCGTTCCGGGACAGGTCAAGACCCGCCTGATCCCGGCCCTGGGCGCGGCCGGGGCAACACGGATCTACCGCCATCTGCTCGACATCGCGCTGCGGGCGGCGGGCGCGACGCCCGCGGCGAGCCGACAGCTCTGGTGCGCCGGGGCGCCGCCCGCTGGTGGACGCTGCGCCCGCCTGGCGCATCAACACGGCCTGACCTGGCGCCATCAGCCCGCGGGGGATCTCGGGGCACGCATGGCGGCGGCCTTGACCGTAACGCTCGCCGAAAGCGACCGCGCAATCCTGATCGGAAGCGACTGCCCGGAGTACAGCTCGAACTATCTCACCGCCGCCTTCGCCGCCCTTGACGATTGCGACGCCGTACTCGGACCGGCGGCGGATGGCGGCTATGTGTTGATCGGGCTGCGCCGTCCCGCGCCCGAACTCTTCGTCGGCATTCACTGGAGCACCGGCACCGTCCTGGAAGAAACGCGCACCGCGTTGCAGCGGCTGGGGCTAACCTGGACCGAGTTGCCGACCCTGCGCGACCTCGACCTCCCGGAAGACCTCGTGGACTTCCCCCATTTGCTGAACACCGACCGCCGCCTGGACTAACCGTATGCTGACCTGGATCGACCGCCTGCCGCTCTTCATGTTCGTCGTCATCGCCCTGACCCTCGGCCTCGCCCCCTTCGTCCCCGAGCCGCACCTCTGGGAGAAGCTCAAACTGCTGGCCGCCGGCAACCTGGTCCGGCCGATCGACATGTTCGACCTGCTGCTGCATGGGCTGCCCTGGGTGCTGTTATTCGTGAAACTGGGCCGGCTTGCCGGCAGGCGCCGCGCATGAGCAGCCTGCTGTTCGTCTACAACGCCGACAGCGGTCTTTTCAACACCCTGGCGGATATCGGTCACAAGATCTTCTCCCCGGCGACGTACCCCTGCGCGCTCTGCGCCATCACCCACGGCGTACTCGCCGAGCGCGCCGAATGGCGCATCTTCGTTCAATCACTGGACGCGACCTGCGAATTCCTGCACCGCGACCAGTTCGGCGCGCAATTTCCAGACGTGCAGGCTGCACTTCCCGCCATCTTCCGCCGGCACGCTGGGCGACTCCGGCTGTGCGCCGATGCGATGGCGATTGGCGCTTGCCACGGGCTGGCGGACCTCCAGGCGCTGATCCTTCGGGGCTGCCTGGACGACGCCATGCGGGATGGCGATGGCACGGCGGGGTGGCCTTGATGACGATCAGGCCGGCAGAGGCGCGCCGGGCGTAGTACTTCGCGATCAGGGCCTTTGGGGGGATTGCCCTCGACGGCGCGACTGCGCGTCACCGGCGCCATGACGATGCGGTTGCTCAGTATTTATTGCGAACGCGCGGCGGGTGGGGCCCCTCTCCAGGCCCTGATCACAAGCCCGCGGCGTGAAGACTGGGGGATCAAGGGTCGCGTGAGCAGCAGCGACATTGACGCGGCAATGCACCTGCATTACCATTTTATGCGCAAGCGCTATCTGTCATCGGAGCCTGTCATGCCCGCCGCCCTTGAAACCGAATCGACGCTGACCGATCGTTATCAGACCACGGTTCCGGAGACCGTGCGCCGCGCCCTTGGACTTGGCAAGCGCGACAAAATCCGCTACAGCATTCGCCCTGGTGGTGAGGTGGTGATAACGCGCGCCGAGACCGACGAGGCGAATGATCCGCTGATCGGGCAGTTCCTCGCCTTTCTCGCCCGGGACATTGCCGACCACCCCGATCATCTTCGCGCGGTGGACACCGACCTCCTGCGTCGCATCCAGTCGCTCGTCGGCGCAGTCGTGGTCGATCTCGATGCCCCCCTGACGGCGGACGATGAATGAGCGGCGAGACACCATCGCCATTGATGGTGGGCGGTTGGACGCTCTTCGCCCACCCCCTGTTCCTTGATCAGCTTGACGTGTTGATCCAACAGGTCGAAACCCTCAAGCAGAAAGACCCCGTCGGGTTCGTCAAAAAGAACCCTGCCAAGCGCCTCGCCGCGATCAACAAATTGGCCTTTGAGGTCATTCCTGCGGACCCGACCCGTCCCGAGTATCGTCAAGGCGGCACGCTCGGCAAGGTGCACCGACATTGGTTGCGGGCCAAGTTTTTCCAGCAGTACCGCCTGTTCTTCCGGTATCACGGGTCCAGCAGAGTCATTGTCTTTGGCTGGGTGAATGACGAGGCAACCAGGCGAGCCTACGAAAGCGCGGACGATGCCTACCGGGTTTTCCGCAAGATGCTGGAAAGCGGTCACCCGCCTGGCGACTGGGATCGGCTGCTTGCCGAGGCGCGGAAGGAATCCGGCAGATTTCGGCAAGTCGTTGCTGCGGCGAGCAAAGTCGAACCTTGAGTCAGGGTGGGGTCGTCGTCCGGCCGGCCGCGGACGGTCCGCACAGCGGACCCTACGGTAACACCGTGATCTGTGGGGTCCGCTGTGCGGACCGCCGACCTGTGGGGTCCGCTGCGCGGACCGACGACCGTGCAGAGCGCACGGTGGCCGAGTTTATGACCAAAAACCTGATTCGCGACAGTCGAGCGGGTAGATTCAGTCGGCGACGGAGAGTTTCACGTCGTGGGCGATCGACCGGAAGCCCAGTATACTATCGGACAAGCTTCCTGGAACTTGGGTGCGCGTTCGCGCGTGAAGCACAAGCAGAGAACGGGTGTACTGACCATGGGTTATGCCGAACTGATCGAGAAACTGGAGACACTGCCGGACGAGAAACGGACCGAAGTTTTCGATTTCGTGGATTATCTGACCACCCGATTTTCCAGCCACCGAGCCCCAGCCGTAGATCAGTGGACGGATCGCGAGTTTGCTGACATGGCGATGCAGCAAGCAGTGCGCGGCATGGATGACGATCCGGTCATTTACGGCGACGCGGACCTGCGTGAGCGTTGGCAATGAAAGGCGCTGGGCAAATCGCACTGACGCCCTTTCCCAACACCGATCTCTCCAGCTCCAAGCGACGCCCCGTATTGTTGATCCGTCAGGCATCCAGCCGCTTCGATGACTGGCTCGTCTGCATGGTGTCTTCGCAACTACATCAGGCCGAGACCGGTTTCGACGAGATCCTCATACCGCATGACGCTGACTTTGCAGGCACCGGCTTGAAAGCGCCCAGCGTCCTGCGTTTGAAGCGGCTCGCGGTTCTGGATGGTACCCTATTGATTGGGTCAATTGGGGCGATCAGCGGCGAACGTCTGGCCGGGTCCGTGCCCGGCTTGCGGAATGGTTGGCGGCGGACCCATGAATCGGTGGTATCGGAAAGGAATTGAGCTTGGCCCCTCATTCCTTACTTCGCGAAATTACGCGACATTGCCGAGCCGTACGGATCCCTTTGCCGAAGTTAATGCGAGCCCCACTCCTTTGCCCCAACTGAATGCGGAATAATGAATGGATTATCCATACGAACAACTTGACCCTGAGCGCTTCCAGACCCTTTGTCAGGCGCTCTTGGCGAAAGAACACAAAAACGTTCAGTGCTTTCCCGTCGCGCAGCCTGACGGCGGGCGTGATGCTATGGGATTCATTGAGGATCGCTCAAAGGATCGCGAGTTTTTAGTTTACCAAGTTAAGTTCGTTCGGCAACCGCAAGAGATCAATGATTTGCGCCTCTGGCTTCTCGAGATAATTCGCGGCGAGCTTCCCAAGCTGACTAATTTGATACCGCGAGGTGCTAAACAGTATGTTCTGATTACCAATGTTGCAGGGACCGCTCACCTAGGCTCTGGCTCCATCGATAAAGTTCAGGCATTATTAGACACGCTTCCCGTTCCTTCCATTTGTTGGTGGCGCGATGATATCAACCGCCGCTTGGATACAAGTTGGGACCTAAAATGGATATATCCCGAGTTAATGACCGGGCCGGATTTGTTGCGGGCGATCGTAGAGCATGGCCTAAACGAAGACCAGCAACGTCGTACGGCCGCGATCAGCGCTTTTATTCATGACCAGTATGCTAAAGATGCCGAAGTGCGATTCAAGCAGGTGGAGTTGCATAATCAACTCCTCCACCTGTTTATCGATGTTCCCATTTGTTTTACCCCGTCTCGTATTCCGCGGCAACAAAGGCAGGCACTCGCAAGCGTTCTATATAGCGTTCTAGAGAATCTTGCCGCCGAAGGGATTCTTCGTCCCGAGTCTACACGCGCAATTTTCCTACCCGAAGATCATGCGTATTACCTCCCGCAACGCGATGAGGATCGAGGACTAGGAGCCGCGACCCTACTACTTCACTTCGCTACCCAGCAGCATGTTCGTCGTCTTGTTATAGAAGGAGCGCCGGGGCAAGGAAAATCAACCATCGCCCAATATGTGTGCCAAGTGCACCGAATGCAGATTCTCCGGGCCGATTTGAGTGTCTTGCCGGAGCATCACAGGAAGTGTCCCGTGCGGATTCCATTTCGTGTTGATCTTCGCGATTTGGCTGCCTGGTTAGAGAAAAAGGACCCCTTCTCAGCATCGGATGAGGAGCTCGTACCAATCTACTGGCATAGGTCGCTCGAAAGCTTCTTGGCTGCGCAAGTCCGTTATCACTCCGGAGGGATTGAGTTCTCGCCCACCGATCTAGCTGCTCTCGCGAGGATAAGTCCCATTCTCCTTGTTTTTGACGGGCTCGACGAAGTCGCGCAAATGAAGCGGCGTCAAGAAGTTGTGTCTGAAATATCCGACGGGGTTCGGCGGCTCGAAACAAACGCTTCATCTCTTCAAGTAATTGTCACAAGTCGCCCTGCGGCCTTCGCCAACTCCCCTACGCTGCCTCTGGATACATTCGACTATCTTGACCTGGCTTCGCTAACGCGCCCATTGATTGATGAGTACACTGACAAATGGATAAAAGCACGGAAACTCCCTCCACCGGACGCTCGCGATGTACGCCGTATACTCAAGGATAAGCTTGATGCGCCACATCTGCGGGATCTCGCTCGCAATCCAATGCAACTCGCCATTCTTCTTAGTCTTATTCATACCCGCGGAGCTTCACTCCCCGACAAGCGAACGGCCCTCTATGATAGTTACGTAGACCTATTTTTTAATCGCGAAGCCGAAAAGAGCGTCGTCGTCAGAGAGCACCGCGATCTGTTAATCCATATCCACAGATTTCTCGCCTGGACTCTTCATGCTCAGGCGGAGGCAGGACAGAGCGGGAGCATTCGCTCAGATGACCTGGAAAAGCTACTTGGGCGATACCTTCGGGATGAAGGTTATGACGCTTCTTTAGTACAAGAATTATTTACTGGTATGGTGGAGAGAGTCGTAGCGATTGTTTCTAGGGTTCAGGGCACATACGAGTTCGAAGTCCAACCGCTTAGAGAATATTTCGCTGCCCGTTATCTTTATGAGACAGCGCCCTATTCGCCTCCTGGCGCAGAAAGGCAAGGTACAAAGTTAGATCGATTCCGTGCCATTAGCCGCAACTTCTATTGGCTGAACGTAACCCGTTTCTACGCGGGTTGCTACAGCGTTGGAGAACTTCCTTCCTTGGTATCCGGATTGGAAGACTTGACCGAATCCGTGGAGTTCTTGCATCTAAGCCATCCGCGGATCTTATCAGCCATGCTTCTTTCTGACTGGGTATTTGCGCAGCATCCTAAGTCGGTGCGTCAAGTTGTACGACTAATCCTTGACGCCATTGGCATGCGCTTCGTGCTTGCAGCTAGTAGTCGCACCTACGGTGCTAGCAACCCACTCGTCCTTCCCTCGGCGTGCGGCCGGGAGGAACTCCTCGACTATGCCATGGAGATTTTGACACGAAACCCACCGCGCGATTTTGCCTACGACATTATTGAGCTAATTAACCAAAATAGTGGGGGATCTAATGTCTATAAGATCTGGATGCATCAAATACTGAAAAGAAAGGGTGCTATGAGAGCAAGATGGATGGAGTTCGGTCTATGGTTGGGGATAATTACGAATCTTGATGAGTCAGAATTATCGAGAATTGTTTCGGATCAAAGTCTTGATGGAGTGCGAATACGCATACTACTTCGAGGACATCAAGCAGCATGGCTTGCAGCAGACGAAGAACGGGTCAAAAAAGCTGCCGAAGCTGTTCTTTGTCGCGTCGTAAGAGGTGTTTCGGTCATGCGCGGCGATCACGTCTTGGAGGCTTTCACCGCGACTCTTGATCCTTTAGCATATTTCGGGGCTGCCACATCTGGATACACGGGGCCGCTATCGAAATGGACAGTACGCCGGGGTTTTGTAGGATTAGCCAATTATGAAGCGTCGCAAGTTGAGTTAGATGCTACCCTGTCCGCTTGTGAAAAAGTGGTTCTTTCCGCAAAAGAGCAGTTGGAGAGACCTGCTGTGGAATGGAACACCCTGCTTGCACCCTGGAGCGCGATTGTTGAGGCCGCGCGTAATCATTGGGGAGACCAGCCCGCGCTGTTTCATTTTTCCAGCGTAGCGGCTGGTATTCGCTCGACTAGCGAACAATGTTCTGGCGCGAGGGATTTATTCGACGAATCTGTAGCACTATGCCAACGAGTTCGGTACGCGAGACTTCGAGCGGGTGCGCCGCAGTGGTGGAAGGGCCAGGTTTCACGAATTAAGACTGAAAATCACGGACTATTGGCAACTGAAGTACTGCTTATGTGGGGGAGCGTTGCGACCGTTAGCCAACTATTAGCGGATCTCGACGCAGTGCTGAAAGATTTATCGAAAACAAGTTGGGATCAGATATACGAGAGTTTATCGGAATATGTATCGGTGATGGGCGCGCAAAACTGGGCTAGCCACTCGTTTGCGGATTTTTCTGAGCTGCCAAAGGGTCTTTCTCCGCGTACTCTTACAGTGATCGGTCTACGATGCGAGAGCAACAAACAAAGTGAATTTTATGATGCTTGGTTGAAGGGCTATAAGGGCAAAGACACGTCTGTTCTTCAATTTTGTCAGTCGCTGGCTCTCGGTCGAGCCCTTTCCGGTCAAAGTGACTGGCTGGAACATCTGGATATTGTTGAGCGCTGCTATACACTTGGCGCGTCATTGGATAGATACGCGCATCACAGAATTGGTCATCGTTTCTCAAGGCCCGGGCTTTCGGCAACTGTTGCGTCGGCAATTGCGAGTAAACCGGACCGTTATCCGGCGATACTTATTTCTATGGCGGAATCCGCTCTACGGTCCCAAATGGGAGAGAACGTTACTGCGGTCGTGGAGATCGCAAAGAAAGAAAAATGGTTTATGTAGCGCAAGGTAAGCCGGGGGAAATTTTGGATAGACCCAAGCCGTCCGGGAATTCCGGGACCAGTAGACCCCTAAAGACCTAGAAACCGAAACTAACTAATCGCCAAATCCTGCGTACCACGGGGAACCGCGCGCACGTTCTGGTTGGTGACAATCGAGCGTTCTAGCGGGCCGCCGATGCCGGGCGCTTCGCTCCCGCCCTCGGACGTCAAAGGGAATGCTGAGCGACATAATCGCGCAGCACGGCATCCATTCGCGACTGCTAGCCTGCTCCGGTGGATTTGAAGAAAGCGACCAGCCTTTTAAAGGTGCTGCCAACATACTGTAAACTAGAGAGATCTTCAATATCGCACGTGTGCCCGATCGACTATGTTTGGTGAGATCCTCCAGAAGTTTGCCGAGAAGAGCCCCGCCACCGTCATGGTGCGCGCCCTGCTGGAGCAGCTGCTGAACCCCGAGAGACTGGACCGGTGGTTCGAAACCACACGCCAGGCCCAGTACACACGCGACATTCTGAATTCCGGGGACAGTTTACTTATTTCGAGCGGATGCGGTCACCATTTAGCTGACCCCGGTGAAGACACGAATTCCGGGGGCATTATAGACCCCCCAAGTACTAAGAAACCGAAACGATTCCCTCATCGCCGAGTCGTGGGTACCACGAGGAACCGCACCCACGTTCTGGTTGGTGACGATCGGGCGTTCCAGTGGGCCGCCGATGCGACCTTGGTCATCTTTTCGGCCACTGCAGGGCGAGACTTTACCGTGAAAGTGCATAGCCAGGCCATCCTGGCCTGACGGCGTCGGGACTGGAACGGTCAGGGCTGTAAGCCCTGACTACGCAGCGGTCGAGAGGACTTTCATGTTCCGGGGTGACGCGGGCGCCATGGCCGTTAGCCGGTCCAGCGTGCCGGAACCACTGATTTTCTTTGAAATCTCCGGAACCACTGATTTTCTTTGAAATCTCGGGAATCGCCACCGGCTAGAGCCTCGACCTCCAGTTTCGGACAGGTCATCCCTGGCCGGAACGATAATCAACTCCGCAAGACTTTCTTGCTCATCAGTCTCGCGACCGCGTTCCGAGAAGCGAGACGTGTTAACGGCCAGACAATATTCAACTGCTTAGTTGAACGATACCCACCGATCTGCCAGCATACCGAGAACTTCACCCACCTTCCAACCCAGCCCCGGAGCCAGACCCGCTTGGACAGCTTCATCCAGAGCCACGAGGCGACGCTGCGTCTCGGCGCCTTCCTGAGCATTTTCGCTGCCATGGCGCTGTGGGAGCTGCGCGCCCCGCGCCGGGTGCTCGCGGTCTCCAAGGTTCGGCGCTGGAGTGCCAACCTCGGGCTGGTGGTGCTCAATACCCTGCTGTTGCGGTTACTCTTTCCGGTCGCGGCCGTGGGGCTGGCGGCGACCGCCGCGACTCAAGGGTGGGGACTGTTCAACCAGCTCGCGCTGCCGACCGGAGTTGAGATACTGCTGGCGGTCATCGCGCTGGATTTGGCGATCTGGGCGCAGCATGTCTTCTTCCATGCGGTGCCGACGCTGTGGCGACTGCACCGGGTTCACCATGCCGATCTGGACTATGACCTGACGACCGGGGCGCGCTTCCATCCGCTCGAAATTCTGCTGTCGATGCTGATCAAGTGCGCCGCCATCCTGGTGTTGGGGCCAGCAGTGGTCGCCGTGATCCTGTTCGAGGTGATCCTCAACGGGATGGCGATGTTCAACCACGGCAATGTGCGACTGCCGGAGCGACTGGACCGGCGTCTGCGCCGGCTGCTGGTGACCCCGGACATGCATCGGGTGCATCACTCGGTCGCGGCCGACGAGGCCGACTCCAACTTCGGCTTCAACCTGTCGTTGTGGGATCGTCTGTTCGGTACCTATCTTGGTCAGCCCAGAGGCGGACACCAGGGCATGACCCTGGGCATTGACGACTATCGCGATCCGCGTCAGGTCAGCGGCTTACCGGGGATGCTGCTGCTGCCGTTCCGGGGCAATGTGACGGACTACGCCATCAATCGGCGTGCCTGGAAGACGCCGGAGGACGGGGCGTGAAGGGCCGCGCGCGTCTGCTCGTGGCGCTGCTGTTGACGGTCGGCATCGCCCTGGTCCTCAGCATCCGCAGGGGAGTCGATGCCCAGACGCTCGAACAGTGGATCGACGCGGCCGGGCTGGCCGGACCCTTGGTCTTCATCGGCATCTATGTTATCGCGACCCTCTTGTTCCTGCCGGGATCGCTGCTGACGCTAGCCGGCGGCGCCCTCTTCGGGCCGGTCTGGGGCACCCTCATCAACCTGACGGGGGCGACGCTCGGCGCGGCGCTCGCCTTCCTGGTGGCGCGCTATCTGGCGGCGGACTGGGTCCAGGCCCGCGCCGGGGGGATGCTGGGACGCCTGATCCGGGGCGTCGAGGCCGAGGGCTGGCGCTTCGTTGCCTTCACCCGGCTGGTGCCGCTGTTTCCCTTCAACCTGCTGAACTACGCGCTGGGGCTGACGCGCATCCCCTTCGTCGCCTATCTGCTCGCGACCGCCGTCTGCATGCTGCCGGGTGCCGTCGCCTACACCTGGCTGGGCTACGCCGGGCGCGAGGCGGCGGCCGGCGGCGAAGGGCTGATCCAGAAAGCCCTGATCGCGCTCGCCCTGCTGGCGGCCCTGGCCTTCCTGCCGCGACTCGTCGCCCGCCTCGGCAAGACCAACAGCAATCCCCACCGACAACCCGACGACTGAAGAACGCCCATGCCACTCCTCATCATCCTCAACCGCGAGCCCTATGACAGCACCGATGTCACCTGGAACGCGCTACGGCTGGCCGGTGCCCTGACCGACGGCGGGCAGGAGGTTCGTCTGTTTCTGATGAACGACGCGGTCGATCTGGCCCGCGAGGTCTGCCACCCACCCGAAGGCTACGACCAGGATCTCTCCGGGATGCTCAAGGCCCTGATCGCGCGCGGCGTCGCGGTCAAGGTATGCGGTACCTGCATGGCGCGCTGCGGGATCTACAAAAATCATCCCTATTTCGAGGGTGCCGAGCACTCGACCATGAAAGCACTGGCTGAGTGGGTCGTCGACAGCGACAAGGTGCTGACCTTCTGAGCCCTGGCATCGTCCATCACAGGCACTAACCCGAGACGGACGGCGACGTTTGCCCGACTAAAACACCAGATTGAGCATACTCAGCGCCACCGCCAGGAACAGCAGGGTCATGATGCCGCCGGCGCGCATGAAGTCGACCACGCGATAGTCACCCGGCCCCATCAGCAGGGCGTTGACCTGGTGGGTGGGAAGGAAGAATGAGTTGGAGGTGCCGATGGCGACGCTCAGGGCGAAGACCGCCGGATTGGCGCCCACCCCCAGCGCGATGTTCACGGCGAGCGGCACCAACAGGACGGTGGCACCGACGTTGGACATGACCAGGGTAAAGCAGGTGGCGAGCCCCATGAGCGCGGCCTGAACGACCCACACCGGTTGGTCACCCATCACCGACAGGGTTTGATCCGCAATCCAGGCGGCGGTGCCGCTCGACTCGACCGCGAGCCCCAACGGCAGCAGCGAGGCGAGCAGAAAGACCGAGCGCCAGCTCACCGCTTTATAGGCTTCCTCGATGGACAAGACTCCGGTCAGGATCATGCCCAGTGCCCCGACAAAGAGGGCGACCGCCAGACGCAGGTCCGTAAACAGGAGCAGGAACAGCGTGATGACAAAGAACAGCAAGGCCGCCGGCACCTTGTGCGGACGCAGGTCCTCGTGAGGATATTCGGTGGTGACGACGACGAAATCGCGGTCGCGCTCCAACCGCGCCAGATCCGCCCAGGTGGTGTGCACCACCAGGGCATCACCGATTCGGAACGGGGTGTTGCGGACCCCGCCGGTCGCCACCGTCAGGTTACCCTCGCCGCGCTGGATGGCGAGCAGCGAGAGTCCGTAGGTCTTGCGCATCCAGACATCACGGGCGGTCTTGCCGATCAGACTGGAACCGGGGGCGATGACGAGTTCGGCGATACCGGCTTTGGTTTTGGAGAGCGCCTCGGCAAACAGATCCAAGTCCGGCTTGAAAGTCACCCCATAGGCCGCGGCGAACTGCGCGAAGGATTCCGGCTGCCCGAGCAACGCGAGCGTGTTGCCGGCGGCGATGCCGAGCGTGCGATCCACGCCGTCCGCGCCCAGACGCAGCCCGTCACCCTTCTCGACGGCGACCACCCGCACCCGCCACTCCCGCTCCATCGCGTCCACGCCGACCCCGACCAGGGAACTGGTGGCGGGGACCCGCAACTCCCGAACCTCGACCGGGCCCAGGCCATAGGTCTCGGCGAAGTAGCGCATGGGGTCACGTTCGTCAAGCTTGGCGGCGGCACGAACGGGCAGCACGAAACGCCCGGCGAGCACGAAATAGATGATCCCGGTGAGCAGCAGGGCCACCCCGATCGGGGTCACGTCGAACAGCTTGAAGGTCGCCATCGGCGCCACCCCGGTCGGAAGCGCCTGATTGGAGGTCAGGATCAGGTCGTTGAGCAGGATCAGGGGGCTGGAACCCACCATGGTGATGGTGCCGCCCAGCAGGGCGCAGAAGCCCATGGGCATCAGCAGGCGCGACATCGGCAACCCGGTGCGGGCGGAGATGCGACTGACCACCGGCAGGAACAGGGCGGCCGCCCCGACGTTCTGCATGAAACTAGAGATGGTCCCGACGGTACCGGAGATCAGAGGGATAATGCGCTTTTCCGTGGTGCCGCCCACCCGCATAATGAAGCCGGCCACCCGCGACATGAGACCGGTGCGGTCAAGTCCAGCCCCGATGATCATCACCGCGATGATGGAGATCACCGCGTTGCTGGAGAACCCGTCGAACAGATGCGCGGTCGACACCAGGCCTTGCTCCAGGCCCATCCAGGGGGCGAGCAGACTGGTCAGCCCCAGCAATACCATCACGGTGACCGCGGCAACGTCCACCCCCACCACCTCAAAGGCGAACAGATACACGGTCAGCACCAGAAAGCCCATGACCCAAGCGATTTCCACACTGGGGACCACCCCCGCCAGCCAGATCGCGCCGACGGCAAAGAGGACGGCGGCCAAATCCTTCTTGATACGGGACCAGAAAGTCGGGTGCATGGGTGCCTCGGGTACATTGTGGTGCAAGGTGCAATCACAGGGGAATCGCACGAAACCATCATACCCCGAGTGCGACCTGTTTGACCCCCCCGCGCGCCAACCGACCGGCCGACACCCGCTGACCTTCGGCGAACGCTGCCGATCGCCTCAAGAAACACAGGTCATCGAAAGGGAATAACGGAAGACGATGCACACAACCGCCCGAGAGTTCATGATAGCGATAACTTCCTTGGAGATTCTCCCCCGATGCTGTCGAAGACCACCACGCAACGCCGCCACCGCTTCGAGCATCTGGTTGATGAGGCGGAACGCGCGTTCCGCGAAGATCCGCGGCGCTACAAGCGTCGCCTGCTGTGGCTGGGCCTGCTGGGTTACGCGGTCATCGGCGGCGCGCTGTTCCTGATCCTTGCCCTGATCGGCGGAACCCTCCTGGCCGCGACGCTCAGCACGGCCATGCTGGTACTGCTGATCAACTGGCAGTTGGTCATCGTGCTGCTCCTGCTGGGATGGGTGCTGATCAAGGCGCTGTGGATCAAGATCGAGGCGCCGGAAGGCTATCGTCTGGAGCGTGCGAAATTCCCGGCCCTGTTTGCGGAGCTCGATGCGCTGCAGCGCACCCTGGGAGCCGCGCCTATCCATCGCGTCATCCTGACCGACGATTTCAATGCCGCCATCGTGGCGGTACCGCGAATCGGCATCTTCGGGCCCTATCGCAGGACGCTGTCGGTAGGGCTCCCGCTGCTGCTGTCGATGGCGCCCGAGCAGGCGCGGGCGGTGTTGGCCCACGAATTCGGCCATTTGTCGTCCAACCGCTCGGGCTTCAACGCCTGGGTCTATCGGGTGCGCGCCAGCTGGGGCCGCATCCTGGAGGCCGTCGCGCAAACGCGGGGGATTGCGGCGGGTACGCTGCACCGTTTTTTCGATTGGTATACTCCCTACTACTGGGCCTACAGCTTCGCCCTGGCGCGCGCCAACGAGTACGAGGCCGACGCCGCCGCGGGTCAACTGACCTCCAGCGAGGACGCGGCCGCGGCCCTGGTCGCGGTGCACACCTACGGCGATCTGGCGGGTGAGCATTTCTGGTCGCCGCTGCTTGCCCGTGCCGATCACCAACCGCAGCCCGCGGTCCGTCCCTATACGGCGCTGCGCCAGTTCTTCAAGCAGCCGGTCATGGAAGCGGACGCATTCCAGGCGCGCATCGCGCCGTTGCTCGAACGGCGCACCGACCGCAGCGATACCCACCCCTGCCTGCGCGATCGGCTCGCCGCGCTCGGCCAACCGGCACGCCCACCGGGTCCGGTCGAGCAATCTGCCGCGGAAGCCTGGCTCGGCGAGGGACTGCTGCCGATCCTCGCCACCTTCGACCATCATTGGATCAGCCGCAACCGGCTGCGCTGGCAAGGCCGCTACCGCAAGACCCAGGAGACGCGCGCCGCGCTGGCGCAGCTCAAGGCCAAGCCCGAGCGGGATCTGACCGCGACTGACCGCTGGAACCTGGCCTCCTGGAGCGAGCGCCTGGAGCCGGGGCTGGACCCACTGCCCCTGTATCAGGCGTATAAGGATGTGCAGCCCGACGACGCGGACGTCGACTTCATGATCGGCAGACACCTGCTCGCCCGCTCCCAACCGGAGGGGCTCGCTTATCTGGAGCGTGCCGCCGGCCAGCGCTCACTCACCCTCGACGCCTGCAACCTGGCCATCGCTTACCTGCGGCGCACCGGCGACGAGCCGGCCGTGGAGCGCTGGCGGATGCGCGGGGAGCAACACCAGGATCGGGAGGAAGCGGCCCGCCGGGAGCGCACCGGGGTCTCCCCGGACGACATCCTCATCCCGCCGCAGTTGCCGGGAGACGTGCTGCGCGACCTGCGGGTACAGTTATTGGAGATCGGCAACATTCGCGATGCCTGGATCGTCCGCAAGGCGGTGCGTGAGTTCCCGGAGGACCCGGTTTATCTGATCGTGGTGCGGCTGCTGCCGTTCGCCAGCCAGCATTTTACGATGCAACGACTGGCCACGGAGATCCTCTGTCCAGGCTCCACCCTGTTCATCCTGCGGCGGAGGCTCCATCGCCGCTTGCGCGGACAGGTGCGCGATCAGGGGCAACGCCTGTTATAGCCTTCGTGCCTGATACCCAGTCAGACCCTTGGTGTAGGGGCGGGTTTGAAACCCGCCCCTAGGTCCGTTTATCACGTCCGCCTGCGATATAGCGCTACCGACAGGTGGGGGCGACTAAAGTCGCCCCTACAGTCGCCCCGGCCTGATCATCACTTGGCCCGCGGGCCCCCGGGGTGCAGCGCGCCCAGGACAGGCGTGACACCGCTGGAGCGGTGTCACGAGCGCGTGGGGCGGCCACAATGATGACCAAGGCGATAAACGCGATTAAGACAACGGTTGATTATTTGAGCGCCCGTACCTGATCCAACAGCTTGGGATCGTCCCAGGCTCGCTCGCCGGCGGCGCTGTAGACCAGGCGGCCCTGCGGATCGATCACATAGGTCGTGGGCAAACCCTTGAGCGGATAGCGCTGGGCAACCTTCGAGTCCAGGTCCATGGGTAGCGGGAAGTCGACCGGGGTCTCCTCCAGGAACTCACCGATCGCCTGGGCATCATCACCGACATTGACGGCGATCACCGCGATCCCATCCGCCGTCAGCGCCTCGTGGGCGCGCTGCATCGACGGCATCTCCGCCCGGCAGGGCGGGCACCAGGTGGCCCAGAAGTTGAGGATGACGGGCTTACCCCGGTAATCCGTGAGCCGCTGCGGGCGCTGCTCCGGGTCCTTCAGATCGAAGGCCGGGGCCATGGGCTGATCGGGGACCGGGGTCAGGGTCTGGTTGTCCTTGGCCAGGAGTCCGCCACCGGGCGCGTTCAACAGCATCGCGGCCAGACTCAGAAGCATCACGGGGCGCGACCATGGCGATCGGGATTGCATGGGAATCATAGGACTCGGGTTGTGCACTGAATGGTTGAGGTGGAAGACTTTATGGTACCGCTATACTCGCGCCTCAACCGCCGATCGCCAGTCCAACGACCGCACGCCTCGTCATGAACCAAGCCCACCAAACCCCGTGGCAGCGCCTGGACACCCTGATGTGGTCCGACCGACTCGACCGCTTGCCGCGCTGGCAGCGGCGGCTGGTTTGGTTTGCGCGCCTGGTTTACGCCCTGTACCGTGACGCGACCCAAGGTTATCTGTCGCTCCAGGCCATGAGCCTGGTTTACACGACCCTGCTCTCGCTGGTGCCGCTGTTGGCGGTGAGCTTCTCGGTGCTGACGGCGTTTGGAGCCCACAATGCACTGGAGCCGCTGCTGCTGCACGCCATGGAACCGCTGGGCGATCAGGCACCGGAGATCGTGGGGAACATCATCGGTTTCGTGGACAAAACGCGGGTGGGTGTGCTCGGCTCAGTCGGCCTGGCGGTGCTCATCTACACCGTGGTTTCGATGATCCAGAAAATCGAGCAGGTGCTGAACAACACCTGGCGGGTCGAGGAGTCGCGGCCCTTTGCCCAGCGGGTGAGCCAGTATCTGAGCATTCTGCTGATCGGCCCCGTGCTCATCGTGACCGTCCTGGGCCTCTCGACCGCGGCACGCCACACTGCCTTCGTGGAATCCGTGCTGGCCATCGAGCCCTTCGGCACGCTGATTGATGCCGGCGGTAATCTGGTGCCCTTCTTCCTGATCACCTTCACCTTTGTCTTCATCTACAGCTTCGTGCCGAATGCCCGGGTGAATTTCTACTCGGCCCTGATCGGCGCCCTGACGGCCGGGACCCTGTGGCAAACGGTGGGCTGGCTGTTCGCCCATTTCATGGTCAGCTCCACCAAGTACACCGCCATCTATTCGAGCCTGGCGATCCTCATCCTGTTCATGTTCTGGCTTTATATCGCCTGGCTCATCGTGCTCATCGGGGCCAGCATCGCCTTTTACCATCAGCATCCGGAATATCTCAGCAGCCGCTCGCGTGACCTGCGCCTCAGTAACCGCCTGCGCGAGCGCCTGGCATTGTTGGTGGCCGGCCATATCGCGCGCAATTTCCTCCTGGGCACCAACGCCTGGAACACGGCCGGCCTCGCGGCCGCCCTGGGCCTGCCGAAGACGAACATCAGACGGAGCCTGCACCTGCTGGAGCGCGAAGGCTTCTTACTGCGCACGGCCGATGAGCCGCCCTGCTTCGTCCCGGCCACGGCCCTGGACAACACGTCGGTCAAGTCACTGCTGGATGCAGTGCGCTGCTTTGAGGAACGCGAGAGCGGCTGCCGTGTCGCGGTCTCGGATCGGGGCATCCAGGCGGTGGAGCGGCAGATCGATACGGCCATTAGCCAGGCTTTGGGCAAGATGACGCTCCGCGAACTGGCCGCGACCTTGGACGACCCGGGTAAGGCAGCGGCGAACGAAGCGGGCGAACAGACCGAACAGACGACACTGGTCTGATGATGGAGGGATTTGCGTGAACTCCTTCCGCGGCGATCCGCTTCCCGGCGCGCCTATTCACGGACGTGCGGCGGTGATGTGACTAAACTAGACGCTGGGAACCAGAAAACATTGCACACTTCGCCAGCCGTTGCCCAAGAGGCCCCGACGTCCGTGAGCGACAAAACCAATTTGCCGGCCCTGTCGTATCCGCACGACAGCAATGGCGCCCCCGTCGCGGCCACCATTCTAATCGTGGACGATCTGCCGGACAATCTAACAGTGCTGGCAGACATCCTGCTGCCCTATTATCGCGTGCTGGCCGCGTCCAGCGGGAGGCGTGCACTGAAGCTCGCAGCGTCGGAGCCGCAACCGGACCTGATCCTGTTAGACCTTATGATGCCCGGCATGGACGGCTATCAGGTGCTGGTCAGACTCCAGGAAAATATCCAAACACGCGACATACCGGTCATCGTCGTCACCGCAATGAATGAGGCGGAGGATGAGGAACGGGGCTTGGAACTGGGGGCGGCGGACTATATCACCAAGCCGCTACGTCCTCGCATCGTGCTCGCGCGGGTCCATAAGCAGCTGGTACTCAAGTGGGCAGGCGGCCTGCTGCGCGACCGCAACGCCAGCCTGGAGGCACAGGTGGAACAGCGTCTCGGCGAGAACCAACTCATCCAAGATGTCAGCATCCACGCCTTGGCCCGTCTGGCCGAGATTCGAGACAACGAGACCGGCAATCATCTGCGGCGCACCCAGGAATATGTGCGCACCTTGGCGACACGGATCAAGGGGCAGCCGCGCTTCGCCGAAGTGCTCACCACGCGTACCATCGACCTGCTCGCCAAGTCCGCACTGCTGCACGACATCGGCAAAGTGGGCATCCCTGACCAGATCCTGCGCAAGCCGGGACCGCTCACCCCGGATGAATGGCAGGTCATGAAGACCCACGCCAAGCTTGGCAGCGACGCCATCGAGTTGGCCGAGCGGGATGCCCGAAAATCGGTCCCCTTTCTGATCCTGGCCAAGGACATCGCCCACTACCACCACGAGAAATGGGACGGCAGCGGTTACCCCGAGGGCCTGGCGGGCGAGGCCATCCCGCTGGCCGCCCGACTGATGGCGCTCGCGGATGTCTTCGACGCGCTGACCAGCCGCCGGGTCTATAAGGAACCCATCTCGCTCGACGCCGCCACCGGGATCATCCGCGACGGGAGCGGTCGGCACTTCGACCCTAACCTGGTCGATGCCTTCCTGGCCGGGCGCGATGAGATCGCGGAGATCGCCATCCGTTACCGTGACGACTAAACGCCACTCCTCCCTGGCGACGAGTCCAACCCACACCATGCACGGCACCCGAACCGACAACGCCTCGATCCAGCGCAACGAGGCCAACCGGGAGAGCGAGAGGCTCATCAAGCCTGCCGTGCTCGACTCAGTTTCCTCCCACATCGCCGTCCTCGACCAGACGGGGTGCATCGTCGCCGTGAACCGACCCTGGGAGCGGTTCGCCCTCGACAACAGCCCGCAAGCGGGGCGACCGGCTCCGCGCACGGGTGTCGGCACGAACTATCTCGCCGTCCTGCGCGAGTGCCGGGGCGAGGCGTCGGAGGGTGCGCGGGAAGCGCACGACGGTATCCTGGCCGTCCTGGAGGGGCAGCGGCCGAGCTTCACGCTGGAGTCCCCCTGCCATGGGCCGGACTGTCAACGCTGGTTCATCATGCACGTCACTCCCTTGGAGGCTACCGGGCAGGGCACCGAGCGCGGCGTGGTCATCGCCCACACCGACATTACCGGACGCCGACGTGCCGAGGACGAGTTACGCAAGCTCTCGCTCGCCGTGGAACAGAGCCCCAACAGCATCGTCATTACTGACCTCGAGGCCCGAATCGAATATGTCAACGACGCCTTCGTGCGCAGCAGCGGATACGAACGCGCCGAGGTCTTGGGCCGGAATCCCCGTATCCTGCACTCGGGCAAGACGCCCCAAACTGCCTACGAGGCGCTATGGGAAGCACTGGTCAGGGGTCACGCCTGGCGAGGGGAGCTGACTAACCGCCGCAAGGACGGCAGCGAGTATGTTGAGTTCGTCCATATCACGCCCATCCGCCAACCGGACGGGCGCATCACACACTATCTGGCAATCAAGCAGGACATCACGGAGAAGCGACGTCTGGAGGAGGAACTGGCGCGCCATCGCGAGCACTTGGAGGACTTGGTCGAGAGCCGTACGGCCGAGTTGGCCGCGGCCAAACACCAGGCCGAGTCGGCCAACCGCGCCAAGAGCGCCTTTCTGGCGAATATGAGCCACGAGATCCGCACCCCCATGAATGCCATCCTCGGGCTCACCCAACTGGTCGCGCGCGACGTCACCGACCCGGTACAGCAGGAGCGCCTGGTCAAGGTCGGTTCGGCCGCCAACCACCTGCTCGCGGTCATCAACGACATCCTGGATCTCTCGAAGATCGAAGCGGGCAAGCTCAACCTGAAATCGGTGTGTTTCTCTCCGGCGGCCTTCCTCGATCAGGTTCGCGCACTCATCAATGATTCGCTCGTGGCCAAGGGGCTCGCCTATCGGTGCGCGGCCGACGCACTCCCAGTGGTCGTGAGCGGGGACGCCACCCGGCTGCGCCAGGCCCTGCTGAATTATCTGACCAACGCCGTCAAGTTCACCGAGCGGGGAGAAATCGCCGTGAGGGTCGCGGTCGTCGAGGAGTCCGCGAACGACCTGCTGGCCCGCTTCGAGGTGTCCGACACGGGGACCGGAATTGCCCCGGATCAGTTGGATAAGCTGTTCACCGCCTTCGAGCAAGCCGACAGTTCGACCACGCGGCGTTACGGCGGCACCGGCCTGGGACTCGCCATCACCCGTCGGCTGGTCGAACTCATGGGCGGCCAGGCCGGCGCGACCAGCACGCCCGGCGCGGGCAGTACCTTCTGGTTCACCGTACACCTGGGCAAAGGGCTCGCCGGCGGCACGCCGTCCGTCCCGACAGTTGGTGAACCAGCCGTCGCCCGGACGTCCCTGGCCGGTCGTTGCCGGGGAAACCGCCTGCTGCTCGTGGAGGATAACCCGACCAACCAGGAGGTCGCCGGCGAGTCGCTGCGCGAACTCGGATTCGAGGTGGATGTGGCGGAGGACGGGCGCCAGGCCGTCGAATGCGTGCGGCGATTTCCTTATGCGCTGATCTTCATGGACGTCCAGATGCCGGTCATGGACGGGCTGGATGCGACCCGGGCGATCCGCCGCCTGCCCGGATACGCGGCGACGCCGATCCTGGCGATGACCGCCGGCGCATTCAGCGAGGACCGCAAGGCCTGCCTGGCAGCCGGCATGAACGACCATATCGCGAAGCCGGTGGACCTGGATGTCCTGTCCGGACTGCTGCTCAAGTGGCTGCCGCCCGGTTCCGGTCAGCCTAACAGCGGGGCCGGCGACGGGACCATCACAGCCGCCGTGCCGGGCACGGCGACACGGGGCTCGACCGGGCGCGAGGGGTCGCGGTCCCCAGCAACGGCCCCGGTATCGACCGACCGCGGCAAGGAGGATAACGCGCCCCTGGTCGCGGGCAGCGGTCCCGGCGGTAGTCGGATCGACACCCTGGGGCCGCCCGTCCGCCTGGACCCCGAGACCGCCGGCGCCCTCCTCGACCAGATCGAGACCCTGCTGATTCACGGCGACGTTGCGGTGCGGGAGACACTCCGGCGCGACCGCATCATGGTCGAGGCGCTCCTGGGGGATTCCGTCCCGACCCTGGCGCGTCAGATCGCCGACTTCGAGTACGAGGCCGCGCTACTGACCCTGGGGGAGGCGCGAACGCGGCTCGGTGCCCAGTTCCAGGCCCAAACCAGCGGATCGGCCGCGTCCCGCCTGTTGGCGGTACGTGCGCCAGCCCCTGATCACAACAGTTGCGTACCGCCTGCGGTACCCGACATGGCTCCGGCCGCGTCACGCGGTCAACCCGAGGAATGAGCCATGTCCAGACTCCCCGGCAAACCCCTGCGCGCATGGCCGGTCTGGATCACGCTGGCCCTCGGCTTGGCGCTGACCCTCCTGGTCACGCTCTACACTCAGGCGCAAATCCGGGCGCAGACCCGACGTGAACTCGCCCTGATCGGTGAAGAGATCGCGACCAAGATCCAAGTCAGACTGCATGCCCATGCTCAGCTCCTGCGCAGCGGTGCCGCCTTCATCGCGGGGTCGCAGGACGTCACCCGCAAGCAGTGGCAGGCCTTTGTCGATGATAGCAAGGTCAGCCTCAACCTCCCCGGCATCCAGGGACTCGGGTTTGCGGTGCTGATTCCGCGCGAGCGCCTGACCCAACACATCCAAGACGTCCGCGACCAGGGTTTCCCTGACTATCGGGTTTGGCCCGCGGGCGACCGCCCGGTCTATACGTCCATCCTTTACCTTGAACCCTTTTCCGGGCGCAACCTGCGCGCCTTCGGCTACGACATGTTCTCCGAGCCGGTACGCCGCTCCGCCATGGAGCAGGCGCGCGATGCGGACGTAGCCGCGCTGTCGGGTAAGGTCCAGTTGGTGCAGGAGACCGATCAGGACATCCAGGCCGGTACACTCATGTATGCCCCGGTCTATCGCACTGGGGTGCCAACGGATCGCCTTGAGGCGCGCCGCGCCGCTCTGGTCGGCTGGGTCTATAGTCCCTATCGGATGAATGACCTCATGCACGGAATCCTGGGCGGCTGGGCCCAGAATGGCGGCACAGGCATCCGACTGGCCGTCTACGATGGGGACCGAGTTGCTCCCGAAACCCTCCTCTACAGCAGCCACCTCGCCGATCAACTCGGGTTGGCGCCGGCGCCGTCCGAACTGGTGCAGATCCCGATCGATTTCAGAGGGCACGGTTGGACCCTGCGTTTCAGCGTTGCGCGGCCTGGTTTATTGGCGTCGTCCTTGCTGGACCTCCGGGTCTGGCTGGTCGCGGGCGGGGGGACCG
Organism: uncultured Lamprocystis sp.; assembly: GCA_964470155.1. Lineage (GTDB taxonomy): Bacteria > Pseudomonadota > Gammaproteobacteria > Chromatiales > Chromatiaceae > Thiodictyon. Next base: position 44,285 of record CAYYAY010000011.1, read on the forward strand.
TCATCAGTGGGCTCTTGGCCGCATTGGTCCTCGCCCTCATCAAGACTCGCGCACGCACCATCCAGTTGGCCGCTGAACTCGCGGCGCGGGAGCGCGCTGAGCAGGCCCTGCGCGAAGCAGAGCGCAAGTATCGGGAGATCTTCGAGACCTCCCCGGTGGGAATCTACCAATCCACCCCACAGGGCCGTTACCTCAATGTCAACCCGGCCTTCGCGCGGATGCTCGGGTACACCACCCCGGTGGAGATCGTCTCTGGGATCACCGACATCGGCGCTCAGCTCTACACCGACCCCCGTGACCGGGAGTCCCTGGAGCGGATACTCGCCGAGCGGGGCGAAGTCAGGGGCTTCGAAACCCAGGGATACCGACGGGACGGGCAGACCATCTGGGTCTCGATCAACGCCCTGGCGGTGCGCGATGCCGCGGGCGCCCTCTGCATGTACCAGGGGGCCATGCTCGACATCACCGAGCGCAAGCATGCTGAGCAGGCACGCGACGTTGCCTTGACCAAGTACAAGACCCTGTTCGACAACTTTCCCATGGCGATCACCGTGTCGGACGCGACGGGCAAGATCATCGAGGCGAACCCGACTGCCGAGACACTGCTTGGCGTCACCCAGTCGGAGCAGCGGCAGCGCGCGATCGACAGCCCCGCCTGGAGCATCTTCCGGCTCGACGGGACCCCCATGCCGCCGGACGCGTTCCCCAGCGTTTTGGCCCTGCAGGGGCGACCGGGCTTACACCGCGCCCCGATGGGCGTGGCCAAGCCTGACGGGACCATCGCTTGGATCAGCGTGACGGCCACCCGGTTGCCGCTCCCGGGTTATGGTGTGGTCGTCACCTATGGCGACATCACCGACCAGGTGTACGACTCAATGGCCCGGGAGGCGGTCAGTGCCGTGGCCCGGCTGGCGGTCTCGTCCGCTTCCGTGCAGCGGTTCCGTGAGGTCCTGCCGGCGCTCCTGTCGACCCGTCTGCGGTTTCCCATCGCCGCCGTCGAGACCTATGATGCGGCGCTCGGGGAGATGGTCTTGGCGGGCTCGGTGGGTATCCCGGTCGCCGCGGAGGGTCCCTTGCGCGTCCCCGTCGGCCAGACCCTGTCCGGCCGGGTCGCCGAGACCGGCGAGCCGCTCGTCGGGACCGATGCCGGCACCCGACCGGAATATGCGTTCGCGGCCTGTCGCGACCTGGGTGTGGTCGCCTTCCTGTGCGTGCCGCTAAAGCTCGGGACCCGGGTACTGGGCACACTGTCGCTCGCGGATTCACGCCGACGCCCCGAGGCGGGGCGCCTGGTCGACACGCTTCTGACCATCGCCGATACCGCCGCCGACGCCATCGAGCGCCTTGAGGTCCAAGCAGCACTGCGGGAAAGCGAGCGCCGCTATCGCGGCCTGGTCGATAACCTGTACGCCGGGGTGGTCGTGCACGGGCCCGATACCGGCATCCTGTTCGCCAATACCATGGCCTCGCACCTGCTGGGACTGACGGTAGACCAGATGCTGGGGGTTGCGGCCATCGATCCGGCCTGGCATTTCATCCGGGAGAACGGCTCGCGCATGCCGGTCGATGAGTTCCCGGTCAATTGTGTGTTGACCTCCGGGGTGGCACTGCAAAACCTGAACCTTGGCATCATCCGAGCCGACCGCGAAGATCCGACCTGGGTCCAATGCGAGGCCCACCCAATCCGTGATGACCAAGGCCGGATCGAGCAAATCGTCGTGACCTTCTTCGATATCACGGAACGCAAACGGGCGGAAGACGGCTTGCGCGAGAGCGAGGAGCGATTCCACCTGATGTTCGAGCGGCACGATTCCATCATGTTGCTGATCGTGCCCGAGACCGGCGCCATCCTCGACGCGAACCAGGCCGCTTGCGCCTTCTACGGCTATCCCAAAGAGCACCTCCGCACCCTGGCGATTCAGGACATCAACGCGCTCCCGCCGCATGAAGTGGCGGAAGAACTCGGCCGGGCAGTGGCCGAAAGGCGCAACTATTTCATCTTTCCGCACCGCCTCGCCAATGGTCAGATACGCACGGTGGAGGTCCATTCGTCCCCGGTGGTTATCCAACACCGGACGGTACTGTTCTCCATCATTCATGACATCACCGAGCGCACGCTGGCCGAGCGCGAGTTGGACCGGCATCGCCATCACCTGGAGGCCATGGTGCAGACACGCACTCTGGATCTGATCGAGGCACGCGACGCCGCCGAGTCGGCCAACCGGGCCAAGAGCGCCTTTCTGGCCAACATGAGCCACGAAATCCGCACGCCCATGAATGCCATCATCGGGCTGAATCACTTGCTCCTGCGTGACATCACCGACCCCAAGGCGCAGGGTCGGCTGCTCAGGGTCGGGGAGGCCGCGCGGCACCTGCTCGGTATCCTGAATGACGTCTTGGATCTGTCCAAGATCGAGGCCGATCGCGTGGTCCTCGACGAATCCGCGGTCGTACTGACGGAGCTGTTGAACCAGGCCGCCGACCTCGTGCGCGAACGTGCGGCGGAGCAGGGCCTGACCCTGATTTGCGAGGTGGACCCCAACTGCCCGACGCACCTGCACGGCGACCCACTGCGCCTGGGGCAGATGGTGACCAACTATCTGTCCAATGCCCTCAAGTTCTCGCAGGCCGGCGAGATCCGGTTGGACGCGCGGGTCGTTGAGGAGACCCCCCAGTCGGTCCTGGTGCGTATCGAGGTTAAAGACCAGGGCATCGGTCTGACCGCGGATCAGCAAGCTCGGCTATTCCAGCCCTTCATGCAGGCCGACAACTCGACCACCCGCGCGTACGGGGGTACCGGCCTGGGGCTGGTCATCGTCGCGCGGCTGGCCTCACTCATGGGCGGCGCGGTTGGCGTGGAAAGTACCCCGGGCCTGGGCAGTACCTTCTGGTTCACCGCCCGCCTGGGTCGGGTCACCGCCGCGCGCGCGGTGCCCCCGCCGCACGCAACGGCGGACGAGACGGCGGAGCAACGGCTCGCCCGCTGCCATGCCGGTGCACGCCTGCTGCTGGCGGAGGACGAGCCGATGAATCAGCGCGTCACGTTGGAGTTGTTGACCGGTCTGGGTCTGGCGGTTGATGTGGTGGATAACGGTCAACTGGCCGTCGAGCGCGTCCGCGACGGCGACTATGCGCTGATCCTGATGGACGTGCAGATGCCGGTCATGGATGGGTTGGACGCCACCCGGGCCATCCGTCGGCTGCCCGACAAGGAATCGCTGCCCATCCTGGCCATGACCGCCAGCGCCTTTTCGGCCGACCGCCAACACTGCCTGGAGGCAGGGATGAACGACTACATCGCCAAACCAGTGGAACCGGACACACTCTTCACCAAGCTGCTGCGCTGGCTACCACCGACCCCACCGCAACACCTTGGTGGACATTGAAGAACGATTCCCCATGCGGCGTATCCGGATCAGCCGTCTCACCGCGTACCGGCTTCCCACCCCGGTCTCACGGCGCTGCTGCGAAATCATCGTCCTGTTCCAGTCCGGTCACAAGACCCCCGCCGGTGCACCCGCTCCAGCGGCTCGGGAACAGGCTTTCGATGACCCCGGAGCGGTGCAGAACCGCCACTCCCAACACCTGCCCGCGGTAGGTTACCAGTACTTGGCCTGGCGGATTGGCGCTCAGTTGCTCCGGGGTCGGGTCGAACTGCTCCCGACGCAGGTAGTGGTCCCGCTGCCCCAGGGTCAGCGCGATCCGGCAGCGGGTGGCCAGCGGCCCGAACACCATCGCCGCACCGGTGGTCGGCTTGGGCGGCCGGCAGTTGGTACGGTGAAAGAAGAGTCCGCTCCCTTCCGCCTTGGGCCAGGCCGGCGGGTGGTGGTCCGCCGCCATCAGATGCAAGCCGCGGCGGGTTTGACGATGCGCGCGGAATCCCGCCCAGTAGTCGTGCGGCAATCCATAATGCGCGGCTAACTCCGGCAGCCAGGCGTCACCGTCCGCCGGGTCGAGCCCGGCCGGCTCGGGTTCCGGCCCGGCGGCGGTCCCCGCGTCCTTCTCCAGCACGGCGATGAAAAAACCGCCGCTGTCGTTATGGTGTGGCCAGATGCGCAGGCACTGGGCCAGCTCGGCGGGCAGGTCGCGCCCGGCCCAATGGGTCAGTCCGGGGGCGGTAATGACCCCTGGTGGCGTCGCCGGCACCACCCGGACCGCCCCGGGGTACTCGGCCAGGATGTCCGCCACCGTGAGTTCGTTTTCCTCCGGAGCGAAGGTGCAGGTGGAGTACAGCAGGCGTCCGCCGGGCTTGAGCCGCTGCACCGCCTTGCGCAACAGGGCACGCTGACGCGGCGCGAGTCGCGCCGGGGCGCCGGGGTCGAGCCGGCCGATCAGTGACGGGTTGCGACGCAGGGTGCCCTCGCTCGAGCAAGGCGCATCCACCAGGATGCGGTCGAACTGCCCCCCGGCCGCGGGCCAGTTGGCTCCGTCGGTACAGGTCGTGGTGCAGTTGACGATGCCGAGCCGGTCCAGATTCCCCTGGAGCGCCTTGATCCGGACCGGGGCGATGTCGTTGGCGATCAGGGTTCCGCGATTGCCCAGGGCCAGGGCGATCTGGGCGGTCTTGCCGCCGGGCGCGGCGCACAGGTCCAGCACCCGGTGGCCGGGAACCAGATCCAGGAGCTGGGCCGGAAGTTGTGAAACCGTCTCCTGGGCATGGGCGAGGCCGGCGCAATACCACCAGTGCCGGCCGGCCCGGGTCTCCTCCGGCAACCGCAACGCACCCGACAGCCAGGGCACGGCGTGAGCCGCAATGCCTTCCTCGGCCAGGAGGCCGGCGAGGTCGGCAACGCCGATACGCGCCGGATGCGCCCAAACACAGGTCGGCAGCGGTCGGCACAGCGCCGCCGCAAAGGCATCCCAATCGTCCAGCAACGGCCGGTAGCGGGCCAGCGGCGAGGCCGCGACCTGGGCCGGGGTCGGCAGTGCGGCAGCACTGCCGCGGGGGGCACGGTGATTCATAAGCTCCGGGGGTTGGATACCCGTCGTTGTTGGTTTTTCGTTTCTCGTTGTTCGTAAACCAATGTTTAATAGACTTTAACTAAAAACGAAAAACAGAAAACTAAAAACCGCTCCGCATTACCGGACGTCGGGGCGGGTTTCAACCCCGCCCCCGACAGCAAGGGTCGATCCGGAGATCAGGTGCGACGGGCTCTGCGTGGCGCGAGGCGAATGAGTGACCGTGCGGATACCTGCCGAACAGGCCGGCCCCAGGGGAGGTCACAGGGCGTGCTGGATTCTAACTTGAACCGACAGTATTCTTAAAGCTGACTATTAATCGGCACCAACATCACAAACCGCTCGACCCCTGCATCCATGACCAAACCAGAACCCCTGTTGGTTGATCTGGACCTGCTGGAGCAGATCCATGACGTTGCCTTGGGCCAGGCGTCCTGGAAGGACGTTCTCACCTGTCTGAAGTCCGAGTTCTCGGCCGAGGTCGGCCTGCTCGCGGTGTATGCAGTCTCGCCCGATCAGGCGCGCGGCTTGGCGACGACTGATCCGGATGAGAGCCGGTGGCAACAGTACGCCGAGCACTTCGCCGCGATCGACCCCTTCGCGGCACGCATCCGGTCGGGCCAGGTCCCACCGGGCCTCATCTTGACGGGAGAGGACCTGGTACCGACGCGGGTCTTCTGCGCCTCCGAATACTTCAACGACTGGTTCAGACCGAACGGCCTGCGTTATACGGCCCGCGCTCATATCCGCATCCGCGACCAACTCAACCTGCAACTCGGAATGCCGCGGGCCGCGGCGGCCGGCCCCTACACCGCCGCTGAGATCGCCCGATTGCAGCGCTACTTCAACCACATCAGCCGTGCGCTAGGGATCGCGGATGCGCTGGCAACCCGGACCCTGCAACCGGACTTCGACCGGGTCGCACGCACCTACGGCCTGACACCCGCCGAGACCAGGTTACTCGAAACGTTGACAGAATGCGGTTCGCTGCGACGGTCGGCGGAACGCACGCACCGATCCTACTACACCCTGCGGGCACAGTTGCGCGCGGTCTTCCTCAAGATGGGGACGCGCAGTCAGAATGAACTCATGCGTATGATTTATAAAGTCACGAGTGATTCTCCGGAGACTGAAGGGCGCCGTTCAAACGATGCATGAGCGGGAAACTACCTACCCGGAACACCCTGATTTAGTCCATTTGGACGATAGGCGAACGCGCGCCCAAGGAAGACACTACGTCCACTTGCACGGAAGCATCAGGCTGAAAATACACCTCTGACAGGGAGCCCCTGAGGGACCTTGGGGCAGGGAGTCGCGCGCATCCGACGCCGAACTCACCCAGACTTCGGACCGGAGCAGGGAGCGGCAACGCCCTGTTCCCCTGTACCGGACGGGATTCTGCCCGTCCGGTGTCTTTTCGGCGGCTGGTTAGGCCAAGGTGCGTTCAACAATCCGCTCGATCTCACAGCGTTACCGCGTTTCGCGCGCACTCCACTCCTCCTTCAGCGCCAGAATGCGCGGCTGGATGTCGGAAAAGCATTCCAGGACTCGCGGCTCGAAATGGCTTCCGCTGGCCTCGCGCATGGTCTGGAGCGCCCGCGGCACCGTCCAGGCGTCTTTGTAGCACCGCTTCATGGTCAGAGCGTCGAAGACATCGGCCACGGCGACGATGCGCGCAGACTCCGGAATCTCACTGCCCGCCAGTCCATCCGGGTAACCAGTGCCGTCCCATTTCTCGTGATGGCGCAGGGCGATCTCAGCCGCAAGCTTGAAGACCGGCGCATCGCTCCTGGAAAGGATCTCATGGCCGATGCGGGTGTGCTGCTTCATCGCCTCCCACTGCTGCGCATCGAGCTTGCCCGGCTTGCGCAGGATGTCACCCGCGATACCGATCTTGCCGGTATCGTGCATTGGCGCGGCCAACTCCAGCTCCCGGCAGCCCTGGGGCGTCCAGTCGAGGGCGCTCGCCAGCGCGCTTGTATAGGCGCCCATGCGCCAGATGTGCGCACCGGTATCCGTGTCGTTGTAATGACCCGCCATGCCGAGCATGGCAAGCGCGTCGTGGTAACTCTGCTCGAGTTGTAAGGTCTGCACCAGGGAGAGATGGGTGGCGACCCGCGCACGCACGATGGGCGGGGACAGCGGCTTGACGATGTAGTCCACGGCGCCGACGGCGAAGCCGGCGGCCTCGTCGCCGACTTCGGACAGTCCGGTGACGAAGATCACCGGAATGGTCGCCGTCGCCGCATCCGCCTTGAGGGCCCGGCAGACCGCATAGCCGTCCATGTCCGGCATCTGAATGTCGAGCAGGATCAGCGCCGGCGCGCACTTTTGCGTGACAGCGAGCGCCTCGGCACCGCTGCGGGCAAAGATGAGTCGATGATCCTTCGCCAGGATCTCGCGCATCACGGCCAGATTCGTCGGCTCGTCGTCCACGATGAGCAGGGGTCCGCAGGGCATGGTCAATGCTCCTCCAATCGAATGTTTAGCTCGTTCGCGAGCGCGCGCACCAAGGCCGCGCCGCCGGGCGCGTCGAAGAGATCAATCGCCTGACGCAAGGGGGCAAGACGCGCGGCGGGCAAATGCGTGCTCAGCGCCTCCAGGGCCGGCCCGGCGGCCATGGGGTCGAACCGCTCGCAGGCCGCGAATGCCTGTTGCAACAGGGGCGCCAATTGGGCGCGCGCCTGCGCGGAGCCAATGCCCGCGACCGGCTCCTGCGGCTGCTCCGCAAGCGCCGTGGACGCCTCCGGCGCATAACGGGCGATGGAGTCCAGCGCGGTGTCGAGCGCCTCCTGCAAGGCGGCTACTACAGTGTTGGTCTCTGCCGTCGCGGCGTTCGCGCCCTGCGCCAGGTGCTGCTCCAGCGCTGCGGCGCGGGTGGCGACCTCCATCAACCCGAGATTACCCGCGGTGCCCTTGAGCTTGTGTGCCAGCTGGTGCGCCGCGGCGGGCTCGGCGGTGGCGATGACAGCGGCGCTGTCGGCATAGGCGTGGGCAAAACGGCGCAGGTACCGGCGATAAGCGCCGCCATTCGACCAGAGCGCCAGGCCTCGTTCAAGTGCGATGCCGGGCAGCCCTTGGTCGGGGTGACCGTCGGCATACCGGTCGCAATCCGAAACGTGCCCGTTGGGAGATACCGTGCCCGGCGGCCCGCGATGGTCGACCACCGGCGCCTGTCCCTGTGCGCGATCCGTGTCGTGACCCGTTAGATGCCGGATCAAGGCAACCGCCTCCGGCACCTCGAAGGGTTTGGACAAGAAGGCGCTCATACCGGCGCCAAGTGCAGCGGCCTCCCGATTCTGCTGGGCGTCTGCAGTCAAGGCGACGACGGGCAGCCGAGCGATTTCGGGCGTCCGGCGGATCAGACGGGTCGCCGTATAGCCGTCCATGACCGGCATGTGCACGTCCATCAGCACAATGTCCACGGCGTGCGGCGCGGCGACCAGCCAATCCACCGCCGCACGTCCGTCGCCCATCAGCTGCACTTCGGCCCCTTCGCCGGCGAAAATGCGGGCCGCAACCTCGCGGTTAATGTCGCTATCGTCGACCACGAGGATCCGGATACCGCTCAAATGGCGTTCAGAGGTCGCCGCCGACCCGGCGGGCGCGGCGCCCCCCAGCCGTCGCCGGCGCTCCGCCAGCACGGCGGTATGGAGCGCCGAGGAGACCAGCGGCTTGGCGAGCACCCCATTCACCGCCTCGACACCCGGCATTTTGTGCACCGCGTCGATCGGGTGCGCGGTGAAGAGGAAGAGTAAGGGCACGGCGTCGGCCGGCAGGGCCTCGCGAATAGCCTTCGCGGTGGCCAAACCGTCGAGTCCGGGCATCTGCCAATCGAGCAGCACGGCAGCGCCTGGACCCTGCAGACCCGGCTCGTCCAGAACTTTGCGCAAGGCCTGACCGCCCGACTCCGCCTGCGCGGCGGACCACCCCAGGACCTTGGCCGTGGCGACCGCCACCTCCCGCACGATGGCGTTGTCATCGGCGATCAACACCTGCATCGGGAACGCCTGGCCCAGATTCGCCTGATGATCCTCCAACACCTCGAAGGTCAACTCCAACCAGAAGGTGCTGCCCTCGCCGAGTGAGCTCTCCAGCCCCACGCGCCCACCCATCAGGTCCACCAGGCGACGCGAGATCACCAGCCCCAAACCCGAGCCCCCGAAGCGGCGCGTCGTCGAGGCGTCCGCCTGCATGAAGGGTTGGAACAGGCGGGCCTGGGTCTGGGGATCGATGCCGATGCCGGTGTCCCGCACCGAGAAACGCAGCCTGATGTCCGACGCGGTCTGCGCGATCCGGTCGATCCGCACCTCGACCGTGCCGGCCGGGGTGAATTTGATGGCGTTGCTGGTGAGATTGATCAGGATTTGGCCGAGTCGCAGGGGGTCGCCCCGCAATGTGCAATCCAGGCAATCGGGCGGCCGGATGACTAACTCGATGGCCTTGCCGGCGGCGGTCGCGGTCATCATGGTCGCCAGACCGTCGAGCACCTCGCCGAGCTGGAAGGGAACCCGCTCGATCTCGACGCGGCCGGACTCGATCTTGGAGAAATCCAGAATGTCGTTGATGATACCGAGCAGGCCGCGACCGGACTGACCGATCTTGCGGGCCAGCTCGCGCGCCTCCGCCGGCAGGTCTTGACGCTCCAGCAGGTAGGCGAGACCCAACATCGCGTTCATCGGGGTGCGGATTTCATGGCTCATATTGGCGAGGAATTCGCCCTTCGCCCGTGCTAAGCGCTCCGCCTCGGCGCGCGCCGCCTTGAGATCGGCGGTCCGCTCCACCACCAGATCCTCCAGATGGTGCCGGTGGCGCTCCAGCTCCGCCTCGGCGCCTTTGAGCTGGGTGATGTCGCGCGCGATCCCCAACACGCCGATCACCTGTCCACGCGCGTCGTAAATGGGCGTCTTGATGACCTGCACCAGCTCCCGATGACCATCGCTCGCGAAGGTCAGTTCCTCGTCATTGAGTTGCGGGCAACCAGCAGCAATCGCCGCCAGATCCTTAGCGCGAAAAAAGTCCGCCAGCGCCCGATCTACGAAATCGTAGTCGGTCTTGCCGACGATCTCAGCTTCCGGGGCACCTAACAGCGTCTCGAAGCGGGCGTTACAGGTCAGAAAGACACCGTTCGGGTCCTTGAGCCAGACCAGATCGGGGAGGCTGTTGAACAGCGTGCGGAACAGCTCCCGGCTCTCACGCAGCGCGAGCTCGGCCTGGCGCTTCTCGGTCACGTCGCGATCCAGACCCCGGTACCCCAGCAGCTCGCCTCGGGCATCCAGGATGGGCATACCATTGGTGTAGATGTAAAGCAGCCGGCCATCCTTGTGCCGATTGAGCTTCTCCAGATCGCGAAAGGGCGCGCGCCGGGCGGCGATCCCGGCAAACTCGGCCGCGACCCGCGCCGCTTCCTCGGCGGGCATCAGATCGAATGGCGTCTTGCCCAGGATCTCCGCGGCGTCGTACCCGAGTAGCGTCTGCACGCTCTCGGAGACGTAGGTGTAGTGCCATTGGGCGTCCACCTCCCACACCCAGTCCGCCGAGGCATCGACGATATCCTGGAAACGTCGCCTGCTCTCGCTCAGATCGCGCTCGATCCGTTTGCGTTCGCTGATGTCCAGCGCATAGACGATGCGCGTCGCGGACCGGCCATCGGCGGAATGGGTCACGGTCATGTCCAGCAGCACCGGAAAACGCGCACCGTCCCGACACTGATGTTCGGTCTCGAAGACGCGGTGCCCCTTGGCATCCGCCTCCCGCAATCGCGCCAGGAACTCATCCAGGCGATCGGCCGGAAAGAGGGCGGCAACCGGCATACCCACCATGTCCTCCGGGTGATAGCCGCGCCGCTTCGCGAAGGCCGGATTGACGGCCAACAGCCGCTGCCGGACCGCATCACCGATCGCCAGATTCAGCTCGGCCTTCTCGAAGGCAGTGCTCCAGAGGGCGAGCCGCGACTCCGCCAGTTTGCGCTGCGCGATGTCTTCCACCACGGCGATGAAATAATCCGGTTCGCCTGCCTCCCCACGCACCAGAGAGACGGTGAGATTGATCCAAACGTCGCCGCCGCCCTTGCGCAGATAGCGCTTCTCCAGCGCGTAGGAGGTGGTCTCGCCGGCCAGCAACCGGTGCATGGCGTCCAGATCGGCGTCCCGGTCAGCCGGGTGGGTCAGGTCCTGGAAGGTCTGGTCCAGTAACTCGGCCTCCTCGTACCCGAGGATGTCGCACAGCCGACGGTTGACGCGCAGCCAGCGACCATCCGGGGCAATCAGGGCAATGCCGACGGCGGCCTGCTCGAACGTGGCCAGGAAGCGCTGCTCGCTCGCCCGCAGCCGCCCCAGCATCGCCAGTTGCTCGGCCTGGGCCTGGTAGGTGGCGGTCGCCAGCGCGAGCTGCTGACGGTGCCGCACCATCAGTGCCGCGCCGCCGATGATCAGGGCCGCGAGCAGTCCGGTGACCAGGATGAGAGCGATTTCCGGTCGGCGCCGCACATAGATCTCCTCCAGATCAAGCTTAACGCCGACGAACCAGTCGGTCCCGGGGATCGCCTGCGTCACCCCGAGGACGGGGACGCCGCGGTAATCGACCCCGTGCATCGCCTGGTCGTCGCGCGCCGCGCCGCGCAGCCGCCGCGCGGCCAGGAGGTCCTCACTTGCCAGGGGCAGACGCAGCCGGATGGCGCTGTCCGGACGGTGGCGCAGCGAATTGAGATAGAGCACCCGCTCCCCGTCGCGCCGGAAGAGAAAACTCTCCCCGGTGGCGGTGGGACTGGGCCAGGTATGCAGGGTGGGATACAGCCAGTCCTCGGGGTCGGCATGCAGGACCACGAGGGCCGACGGCCCCCCGTGCGCTGCGAGTGGGACCACATAGTCGAGGTGGGGCCCGTGCCCGACGTCCAGGTACGGGCCGACCCGCTGCACCTGGTTCGTGCGCAGCGCCTCGCGCAGCCCGGCCGTCAACTCAGGCGCGGTGTCCTGGGCCGACCCCGCGGTACTCCAAACCAACTGCCCGTCGGCAGCGTAGAGCCCGATTGACCTGAAGCCTCCCGGCATGAGCAAGGGGGCGAGTCGCGCCTGCATGTGGGCAGCCGCTTGCGGGTCGCCGCCCGTGCGCCAGCGCTGATACTCCTCCGGGAGGCTGGGACTGGCGCGGACGAGTTCGGCGTCGCCCTGACGCTCCCGCAGCCAGTCGGCGACCTGGCGGGCTTGCAGATCAGCGATCACCTGTAACCGCTGGGTCTCTGCACGCTGCTCGCCGATCAGCACCCAGACGATGCCGAATCCACAGAAGACAAGGATGAGGACGAGCGACGTGAGCAACGCGAACCGCAGGGGGAATCCCAGGTGGGTTGGCGCCGCGGGCGCGGCGCTCATACGCCCTCACCGGCTGCCGGGCGGCAGGGGTTCTCAGCGGGTTGGCGTCGATCGAAGTCAGACATGCGCGCCTCCCGATGTGGTGCATGGCTTGGCTGCGAGCGGCACCACTTCCAGCGGACAGCGACTACCTTTCTGAAACCACGCATCATCAACGAGCACGGAACCAGAAACAGCCTTTCCTTCACAGAAGTGTAGCATCATCCGCCGGACGCTCAAACGCCTGACCGCCGAGCCCTGCGTAAACGCGTACCTTGGCCTCCCTGAAGTCGCCGGCGTCGGCCATGGCCGCTGGAGAAGGTTCGGCCCCGCGTGCCGCATCCCGATCAGGTACGCCTTTCGTTACGCGTCATGCGTCACCGTGACCGGCGACCAGGATGGCACGGACGGGTGCCGGCAACCCCTCACGGGTGCGGCCGGGGTCGTCCGGGTCCAGATGATCCGGCAGAGACTGAAAGCGCATCCAGGCCGTGGCGTGCTGCTCCTCGATCCGGGTGCGGCTGCAATCCACCAACCGGACATCCGCGAACCCACAGCGCCGCAGCCAGACCGTCAGTGACTCCACCGTCGGAATGAACCACACATTGCGCATGGCGGCATAGCGATCGGGCGGCACCAGCACCCGCTGACCCTCACCCGCCAGCACCAGGGTCTCCAACACCAGTTCCCCGCCGGGGCGCAGGAGCCGACGCAGATCGAGCAGATGATCGATCGGCGAGCGGCGATGGTAGAGCACCCCCATCGAGAAGACGGTATCGAACCCGTCGGGCGCGCGCCCGGCGGGCAGATCCTCGATGCCGAGCGGCAAAACGCACAGGTCATCCCGGCCGAGATAGCGGTTGACGGCCTGAAACTGGGTCACGAACACCCAGGTCGGGTCGATCCCGACCACCAGCCGGGCGCCCGCCCCGATCATGCGCCAGGCGTGATACCCATTGCCGCAGCCCACGTCCAGCACCAGCCGGCCGGCGAGCGGGGTCAAGGCCCCGGCCAGCCGATCCCATTTCCAATCGGAACGCCACTCGGTGTCGATGCGCACACCATGGATGCAGAACGGACCCTTGCGCCACGGATGCAGGGCCAGGAGCGCGGCGCGCAGGCCGTTGAGCTCCGCGACCGTCGGCGGCCGGGCCGCGCTACAGCCGACGCAGGCCGCCGTCAGTTCGACCGCCCCGACCGGCAGCGCCGGCAAGGCCGCGAGGGCGGCCTCCCAGCGCGCCAGATCGCCATGGGCGCCGGCAGCGAGTCGCGCGCGAACGGCCGCCTCCAACCCCGCCGCCCAGGGTCCGAGTCGCGTCGCCGCCAGCCGGTCGAGGAAGGGGCGGAAGGGGGTTAAGTCCATGCGACCCAGGCGACGAAGTTGAGTGACTGATACCAGCGGATATGGCCCGCAAAGCCGGCCGCCAGCAGCCGCTGCTCGTGCGTCTCGATGGTATCGGGCACCAATACCTGCTCCAGGGCGGCGCGTTTACGGCTGATGGCCAGTTCGCTGTAGCCCTGAGCACGCTTGAAATCCTCGTGCAGGGCGGTCAGCAGGTGCCCCCCGGCCCCCGGCGCGACCTGGATTTTCTCAGCCAGAATCAGCACCCCGCCCGGCACCAATCCGGCCCGCAGCCGGCGCAGGAGGGCGAGGCGCAACTCCGGCGCGATGAACTGCAACGTCAGATTGAGCACCAGCACGGACGCCTCGGCAACGGGCAGGTCGCACAGGTCGGCACACCGCGTCTCGACCCGCTGCGCCCCAGGAACGTCGGCCAGCCGGGCCTGCAGGCCGGCGATCATGGCCGGGGCCTTGTCCACCGCGATGATGCGCACCCGCGGGTCCGTCTGGCGCAGGATGGAGCGGGTGACCGCCCCCAGCGAACAACCCAGGTCATAGCAGCAGGTTCCGGGCTGCGCCAGACGCCGGGCGAACAGCCCGATGAGGTCCACCAATTCGCGGTAGCCGGGCACCGAGCGCCGCACCATGTCGGGAAAGACCTGGGCCACGGCGGCATCGAACTCGAAGGGTCGAACCGGGGCCTGCGGTTGGTCGAATAGGGTATCGGGGTCGCTGCCGGACCCGCTCAGGAACTCGCTCATCGGGGCGCCGTGCTCATCATCGCTCGCGTCACAAATACACCATCCTTTCCGGCCGTGTCGTTGTTAGAATCAGCGGTTGATCCGCCTTCTTGTCAGTCGCCACCGGGAAACCACCATGAACGACAGCCTGGCTCAGTCAATCCTCGACGACGATGATGATACAGACCTCGCCGACCAGCCGGCGTCGACCCCGGTCGCGGATGACTTCAAGCCGGACGACCCGACACTCTACCTCAACCGGGAACTGACCTGGCTTGCCTTCAACCAGCGTGTCCTGCACGAGGCGGATGATCCGCGCACCCCCTTGCTGGAGCGGGTGAAGTTCCTGGCGATCGTCAGTAACAACCTCGACGAATTTTTCATGAAACGCATCGGCGGGCTCAAGCAGCAGATCGCCGTCGGCGTGCACAAACCCAGCATTGACGGTCGCACCCCCACCGAACAGCTCAAGACCTGCCAGGCGCAGGTCCGCGAGATGCACGCCGAGCAGAACCGCATCTTCGACGCGTTGATGGCGCTGGTGGCCGAGCACGGCATCCGCATTCTACAGATCAAAGACCTGGCGCTGGATGCCCGCGAGCGCCTGCGCGACCACTTCCGCGCCAATATCTTCCCCATGCTGACGCCGCTCGCGATGGACCCGGCCCACCCCTTCCCGTTCATCTCCAACCTGGCGCTGAATCTGCTGGTGACCCTGCGTTATCCGGCCGGCAGTGAGAGCTACATGGCCCGTCTCAAGGTCCCGGTGCACCGTGATGTGTCCAAACGTCTGATCCCACTCGACGGCGGCACCACCTTCGTCACCCTGGAAGACCTGATCGTCGCCAACCTGGACATGCTCTTTCCCGGCATGGTGATCGACTCGGCCGAGCTGTTTCGGGTCACCCGCAACGCCATCGTCGAACCCGACATGGAAGCCGCCAATGATCTCCTGGAATTGATCGAGACCGAGCTGCGTGAGCGCCATTTCGCCCCGATCGTGCGCCTGGAGGTACAGGAAGGCTTCGACCCCGTCCACCGCGGCATGCTGGCGGCGGAACTCGGACTCAATGAGGAGCAGGACGTCGTTACGGTCGTGGGCATGATGCAGCTGCGCGACCTCTTCGAGATCGCCGGACTGGACTTCCCCGACCTCAAGGACGCCCCGCACCGCCCGGTCGACCACCCCCTGCTCGCCAATGACCGGCGCAACATCTTTCATATCATCCGCGAGAACGGGCCCATCCTGCTCCAGCACCCCTATCAGCCGTTCAGCACCTCGGTGGAGCGCTTCCTGCGCACCGCCGCCGATGACCCCAAGGTGCTGGCCATCAAGATGACGCTCTACCGGACCTCCGCCGGGGCCATCCTCGACTCGCTGATCGAGGCCGCCCGCAACGGCAAACAGGTGGCCGTGCTGGTCGAACTCCAGGCGCGCTTCGACGAGGCCGCCAACATCGGCTGGGCGCGCCGACTGGAGGCCGAGGGCATTCATGTCAATTACGGGGTCCTGGGGCTCAAGACCCACAGCAAGCTCATCTTCATCGTGCGCCGCGACTACGCCCAACTGCGCCGCTACTATCATATCGGCACCGGCAACTATCATCCGGGCACCGCCAAGCTCTACACCGATCTCGGCATGCTCGGCTGCGACGAGGAGATCGGCCAGGACCTCACCGAGCTCTTCAACTACCTCACCGGCTATTCCCCGCCGCCGAGCTACCGTAAAATCCTGGCCGCGCCATACAACCTCAAGCGCTGCATCATCGACAAGATCAACCGCGAGATCGAGCACCAACGCCGTGACGGCTCGGGCCTGATCCAGATGAAAATGAACGCATTGGAAGACGTGGAAATCACGCGCGCGCTCTACCGGGCGACCCGCGCCGGGGTGCGGGTGGACCTGATCATCCGCGACACCTGCCGGTTCCGCCCCGGGCTGCCCGGTATCAGCGACAAGGCGCGGGTCATCAGTATCGTCGGGCGTTTCCTGGAGCACGGACGCATCATCTATTTCCGCAACGGGGGCGATGAGGAATACTACATCGGCTCCGCCGACATGATGGGTCGCAACCTGGACAGCCGCGTGGAGGTGCATGCCCCGGTCGAGAACCCGGAGCTGCGCCAGGAACTGCGCCTGATCCTCGACGTGCAGTTCGCCGACAAGCGTTCAGCCTGGGACATGGACAGCGACGGCCATTACACCCAACGCACCCCCACCGACGAAAACGCCAAGGGCGCCCAGGAGACCCTGATGGCCGTAGCCGAGAAACGCCTGGCCGCCGCCGGCAAGCACAAGGAAAAGAAGATCCGCTCGCGGCTCCTGAGCCATTTCCAATGGCGGTTGCGGGGTAACGATTAGACCGCGTCCGGCGCGCAATGCGTAATTTTCATGGTGTGTTCGGCCTTGGGGATTTCATCAACCTCGGTGGAGACGCGGTTTAACAGTTTTATTTTTCGAACCGTTAAACCGCGCCAGATCCGGCAATCGCCGAGTCTGCCGGGGCCGAATCCCATCCAACGACATCGCATACCGCGCTGGGCGCGGTTTAGGCGATTGCCGGAAATCGGCTTAGCCGAGCGGTTGCCGATCGTCGCTGCCGGGCTCAGCCGACGCTTCCCAGAAGCGCACCGGATCGAGTTCCTGCCAACGGTTGACGATGGCGCAAAACAGCCGGGCGGTCTGCCCGGCGTCATAGAGCGCCGCATGGGCCTCGCTGTTTTGCCAGCCGAGCCCGGCCGCCCGCGCGGCCTTGGCCAGGACGGTCTGGCCGAACATCAGCCCAGCCAGACTCACGGTGTCGAAGACACTGAAAGCGTGGAACGGATTGCGCTTGAAGCCGGTGCGCTCAACCGCCGCGGCCAGAAAATTGAGGTCGAAATGGGCGTTGTGACCGACCAGAATGGCCCGGTTGCAGCCGGCGGCGGCGACTGCTTTGCGGATGGGGACGAGGATCCGCGCCAGGGCTTCATGCTCCGCCACCGCGTCACGGAAGGGGTGATCCGGGTCGATACCGTTGAAGGCCAGCGCGCGCGGGTCGATCTCGGAGCCCACGAAGGGCAGCACGTGGCAGGCCAGCGGTGCCGCCGGCTCCAGGAGACCGTCCGGGCGCATGCGGATGATGACCGCGGCGATCTCCAGCAGGGCGTGGCGCCGGGCATCGAAGCCGGCGGTCTCCACGTCCACTACGACTGGAAGGAATCCGCGAAAACGCCGGGCAATCCCCGAGACGGTCGATTGGTCTTCTTTCATCGCGACAGCATACGGGTGTGACGCGCACTTGCCAAACCGGCGCTGCCCTTCGCGCTCAGGCATTGCTATAGTCGCGCGTATCGTCGCGAGCTGGTTGGTTCGCAGTGGAGATCAGGGGTGGTCATGGGTCGGTTCATCGCTTGGCGTCTACACCGCGTCGGCCGCACGCGTCTGCTCGCGTTGTTGTGGCTCGTGTCGGCAGTGGCCGCGGCGGCACCCCTACCGACCGTCGGCATCCTCTATGAGGTGCGCTCGGTCACGACTGGTGCCCTGAGTTTCCTGTTGGGAACCATCCACAGCGAGGACCCGCGCGTGACCGCCCTGTCCGCCCCGGTGCAGGCCGCCTTCGCGGCCAGCCCGCGCTTTGCCATGGAGGTGCTCCCCGATACCCAGGCCATCATCAAGTCCATGGTCACCATGACCTACACGGATGGCCGCACCCTGCGCGACGTACTGCCGGAGGACCTCTACCGGCAGGTCAGCGCGGTGCTGGAGGGACGCGGGATGTCCGAGGCGGCTTACCGCGACTTCAAGCCTTGGGCGGTGGTGACCATGCTCAGCGTGCCGCCCAGCAAGACCGGCGCGTTCCTCGACCTGCAGTTCTATCGCACGGCTGTCACGTCACAAAAGCAGGTCAAGGGGTTGGAGACCATGGAAGAACAACTGGCACTCTTCGACCAGTTGGACGTCGGCGATCAAGTCGACTTGCTGGCGGAGACGCTCGACTCACTGGAACAGCTGCCGGCGATGTTCGAGTCCCTGACCCGCGCCTACCTGGCACGCGACCTGGACGCGCTGATGCGCAGCAGCCGCACCTATCTGGGGGGCCTGAACGCGCGTTTGGGCGCACACTTTTGGGAGTCTGTCGTGGACGCCCGCAATCGGCGGATGGCGGAACGCATGGTGCCCCTGTTGGACCAGGGCGGCTGGTTCATTGCCGTCGGCGCCTTGCACCTGCCGTCCCCAAACGGCATCCTGCAACTCTTGAGACAGCGCGGCTTTGAAGTGAGGGCAGTCGAGTGACCCGGCCGGACGCTGCTGTTTACCGTCAACGATCCACGCCCTGTCGGGCATCTGGGGGGATGTAAGGAAATGTACTCGTGGAAGAGCACACCGCGGACCCGCCGGTTGGTCGGCCTGATGCTGCCGGCGCTGCTGGTCGCCGGCTGCGCCTCCAACCCCGACCGGGTGACGGACCCGCGCGATCCACTCGAACCCTTCAACCGCGCCGTGTTCCGCTTCAACACCGACTTCGACAACGCCTTCATGCGCCCGCTCGCCAAGGGCTACAAGGCCGTCACGCCCGAGCCGGTAGACCGCGGCATCACCAACTTCTTCAGCAATATCGATGACTTCACGTCGTTCGTAAACAACATTCTCCAGTTCAAGATGTCGCGCGCCGGCAGCGACCTGGGGCGCATCTTCATGAACTCGACGGTCGGGGTCCTGGGCTTCTTCGATGTCGCCACCAACGCCGGATTGCCGAGTTACAAGGAGGACTTCGGTCAGACCCTGGGTTACTGGGGCATCCCGCCCGGCGCCTATTTCATGCTGCCGATCTTCGGACCCAGCAACCTGCGCGACACTGTCGGGTTCGCCGGGGATATCGTCACGGACCCCTTCTTCAGCATCGAAACCGGCGAGATTTACTGGGGATTCGCCACCCTGAGGATCGTCGACTTCCGCGCCGACCGGCTGGCCGCGGGCGAGATCCTGACCGACGCGGCACTGGACCCCTATGTTTTCCTGCGCGACGCCTATCTGCAGCGGCGCCGGAATCTGGTCTACGACGGCAATCCGCCGGAGTCCGAGGACCAGGCCGACATCTGGGCCGATGTCGACTTCAAGGACAGTGACGGATCGGCACCCGTCGTGAAACCGGCGGCGCCGCCGACGCGAACACGTTCAGAAACCTTTGGGCAGTAAGAGTATCGACCGACATGGCGAGGCGACTGATACCCGTGGTTGTTGGTTGTTCGTTTCTCTTTTTTCGTAACCCCATGTTTGATAGTCGTTCACTTAAAACTCAAGACCTTTCCATCTCAATGGCCTCCGCTCGACGCGGATGGCTACGCAAGACGCGGCGCAACACCTGCCGGACCATCGCCGCCCCGCTCCGACAGCCGCCAGTGGAGAATCTCCCCGGCGGCCAGCGGAATCACGCGGGTCGGCCCGAAGGCATAGCTGTGCGGCACTGTCCAGGACTCCCGACGCAGCGTCACCCGCGCGGTATTGCGCGGCAACCCGTAAAAATCGGGTCCGAAATGACTCGCGAACCCCTCCAATCGGTTCAGGGCACCGGCCTGCTCGAAGATCTGGGCGTACAGCTCCAGCGCGGCATGGGCACTGTAGGCCCCGGCACAGCCGCAGGCGCTCTCTTTGTCGCCGACCGGGTGCGGCGCGCTGTCGGTACCCAGGAAGAAGCGCGGATGCCCGCTGACCGCGGCCGCCACCAAGGCCAGGCGATGGCGCTCGCGCTTGAGGATCGGCAAACAGTAGACGTGCGGACGGATGCCGCCGACCAGCATCGCGTTGCGGTTGTACAGCAGATGGTGCGGCGTCAGGGTGGCGGCCAGGGTGTCCGGCCCCGCCCGCACGAAGGCCGCGGCATCCGCGGTCGTGATGTGCTCGAACACCACCTTGAGACCTGGAAAGCCAGCCACGACAGGCGCCAGGCGCTCGTCCATGAAGCGGCGCTCGCGGTCAAAGATATCCACATCCGGGTCCGTCACCTCGCCATGAACCAGAAGCGGCAGGCCCGCCTCACGCATGGCCGCGAACACCGGATCGAGTCGCCGCAGGTCGGTCACCCCGTCCTGGGAGTTGGTGGTGGCGCCCGCCGGATAAAGCTTGCAGGCATGCACGGCGCCGCTCGCCTTGGCCGCGGCGATTTCTTCCGGACGCGTATGATCCGTGAGATACAGGGTCATCAACGGTTTGAAGTCACTACCCACGGGCAGTGCCGCGCGCAGCCGTTCGCGATAAGCCAGCGCCTGCGCGGTGGTGGTGACCGGCGGCTTGAGGTTCGGCATGACAATGGCCCGGGCGAATTGGCGGGCCGTATGTCCGATCACGCTGGCCATGGCCGGCCCGTCGCGCAGGTGCAGGTGCCAGTCATCGGGTTGCGTGATGGTCAGTTCGTCTGGGGCGGACACGTGAACACTCCATGAAAGTTGGTTTCGCGGGGCCGCCTCAAGCGTCGGCGCGCGACCGCGCAAGAGCATGTCACGATGCCTTAAACTAGTGACAGTTTCCAGTGATGGTCGGCCGACTATGCGCGGGGCACCGACCGGACTGCGACCGGGATGGTCACCTTATGACGGGTACAAAACTTGCTTGACTCAACGGCCGGGCCATGACCCACGCGTCCAGACAAGACCCGTTTCGCTCCATTCAATGACCTGTTGAGGAGAATCCAGCCATGTCCAAGACCCATGATGGTGCCGAACGCACCGCTCACCGCCGACTCCTCGCCTGGATCGACGAGATGGCCGCCCTCTGCGATCCGGATCGGGTCTACTGGTGCGACGGTTCCCAGCAGGAATACGATCGGCTATGCGACGAGATGGTCGAGAGCGGTGCCTTCATCCGCCTGAACCCCGACAAGCGTCCAAACAGCTTTCTGGCGCGCTCCCATCCAAGCGACGTGGCCCGCGTTGAGGACCGCACCTTCATCTGCTCGCGGCGCGAGGAAGACGCCGGCCCCACCAACAACTGGAAGGACCCGCGCGAGATGAAGGAGATCCTGCGCGCCGAGTTCACGGGCTGTATGAAAGGACGCACCCTCTATGTGATCCCCTTCAGCATGGGTCCGATCGGTTCACCCATTGCCCATATCGGAGTGCAGATCACCGACTCGCCCTATGTGGTACTCAACCAGCGGATCATGACCCGCATGGGTCAGGCGGTCCTTGATACCCTGGGGGCGGATGGCGAGTTCATCCCCTGCCTGCATTCGGTCGGTGCGCCCCGACTGCTCGGGGAGCCGGACGTGCCCTGGCCCTGTGCGCCGAACATCTCGGACAAATACATCGCCCATTTCCCCGAGACCCGCGAGATCTGGTCCTACGGCAGCGGCTACGGCGGCAACGCCCTGCTCGGCAAGAAGTGCCTGGCCCTGCGGATCGCCTCGGTGATGGCGCGCGACGAAGGCTGGCTGGCCGAGCACATGTTGATCCTGGGTGTCGAAAACCCGGAGCATAAGAAAATGTATGTCACGGCCGCCTTCCCCAGCGCCTGCGGCAAGACCAACTTCGCCATGCTGATTCCGCCCAAGGGCTTCGAGGGCTGGAAGGTCACCACGGTCGGCGACGACATCGCCTGGATCAAGCCCAACCCGGCGGACGGCAAGTTCTACGCCATCAACCCGGAGGCCGGGTTCTTCGGTGTCGCGCCCGGAACCAATGTCGAATCCAACCCCAATGCAATGGCGACACTGAACGCCAACTGTATCTTCACCAACTGTGCACTCACCGACGACGGCGACGTCTGGTGGGAGGGCCTGACCAAGGAGCCGCCCGATCACCTGATCGACTGGAAGGGCCACGACTGGACTCCGGGCTCCGGCACCCCGGCCGCCCACCCCAATGCCCGTTTCACCGCCCCGGCCGCCCAGTGCCCCTGCATCGACCCCGACTGGGAGAACCCCCAGGGCGTGCCGATCAGCGCCTTCCTGTTCGGCGGGCGGGTCAGCCACCACTTCCCCCTCGCCTTCCAGAGCTACAACTGGGAGCACGGTGTCTACATGGCCGCCACCATGGGCTCCGAGGCCACCGCCGCCGCCATCGGCCAGGCCGGGATGCGCCGCGACCCCATGGCCATGCTGCCCTTCTGCGGCTATAACATGGCTGACTATTGGCGCCACTGGCTGCGTATCGGCCGCAAGATGGTCGCCACCCCCCCACGCATCTTCCGCGTCAACTGGTTCCGCCGCGATGAGCACGGGCGCTTCATCTGGCCCGGCTACGGCGAGAACATGCGCATCCTGAAATGGGTGGTGGACCGCTGCAATCACTGCGGCGCCGCCATCGAGAGCCCCCTGGGCTGGGTGCCCGGCTACGACGCCATCTGCTGGAGCGGGCTCGACTATTCGCGCGCCGACTTCGCCGCCATCACCAACATCACCATCGAGACCGCCCGCCAGGAGACCAACGACCAGGAAGAGTTGTTCACCCGCTTCGGCGACCACCTGCCGCGCGAGATGGAGATCGAGCGCGAACTGCAACTGGCACGCCTCTATCACTCCCCGGAGGTCTGGGACCTGTCGGCGGCGGCACAGACGGGTTAGGTGACGCCGACGACGCCCGCGCGCTCAGGCGCGCGGGCGTCGCTTCCCGAGACGGAACGTCCTAATGTGAACGCAAATCTTGAACAGGAGAGGATTGCGCATGTCCACCGCCATCGCCGTCCCGAGTGAACCACCGATCACCGCCGGCCCCAGGCGCCACCCCATCACCGTGAGTGAATATTTCCGCATGGGCGAGACCGGCGTCCTGGACCCGGATGCACGGGTCGAACTCATCGAGGGGGATCTCATCGACATGCCGCCCATCGGACCGATCCATGCCGGCAAGACCAACCGACTGAACCAAATGCTCACGACCGCGGTCGGCGCCGCCGCCATCGTCTCGACGCAGAACCCGGTCGTCCTGGGGCGCCTGACGGCCCCGCAGCCGGACCTGGCCCTGTTGCGCTACCGCGCCGACTACTACGAACAGACGCATCCGGGGCCTGAGGACTGCCTGCTCCTGATCGAGGTCGCGGAGACGAGCCTGGCACACGATCGCCGCACCAAGCTGCCGCTCTACGCCCGCTTCCGGATACCCGAAGTCTGGATCATCGACTGCGCCGGGCGCCACCTCGACATCCACCAGAACCCGGACGGGGGTCGCTACACCCGGCAGTTTCGCCTCGCCGATCCGTCACGGATCGGGATCGCCGCACTCCCCGGCATTCTGCTGGATCTGCGCACACTGTTCTGACGGTCCGTCCCTCGGCAGTCTTTCATCCTGCTGATCAGTCAACCGGTATACTCTCGACAGCTCCCCTATCGGTTCCAGTCATGCCCACCTCCCTGAAGCGACCCTTCGTCAGCCTGGACGCATACTTCGCCCTTGACCGCGGCGCGGGCGTGCGTTGCGAATACCGCAATGGGGAGGTGTTCTGCATGGGCGGCGCGCAGCCGGAGCACAACACCATTTGCGTCAACCTGTTGACCGAGCTGCGCGGCGGCCTGCGGGAACGCGGCTGCCGGCCTTTCCCGAGCGATCAGCGGGTCAAGGTCAATACCGGGAGTCCGTATCTGTATCCCGACCTGTCGGTCGCCTGCGATCCGCGCTACGTCACCATCAATGGTCTGCGCACTCTGGTCAACCCGGTGCTGATCATTGAGGTCCTGTCGCCCAGCACGGCGCAGGATGACCGCGGCGCCAAGTTCCTGCAATACCAAACGATCGAAACCTTGACCGATTATGTACTGGTGGATTCGACGGCGGTTGCCGTGCTCCATTACCGTCGGCACGGCAACTGGTGGCAGCCGCTCCTGATCGAGGAACCGGAAGGCACGCTGACGCTCGACACACTCGGCATTGCACTCCCGCTCGCGACGATCTATCTGGATTCTGGCGTCGGATAACCTGCGCGGACCTGGATCGGCGTGTCGTTCACTCGCCCAACTGCTCCATGATGTCTCGCTAGTTGTTGTCGTTGTCGTTGTCGTTTTCGTTGTCGAGATGATGATACCCGCGAGGATTGGCTCGCACCGCGTCTTGTTGCTGGGCTACTCAGGCCCCGATTGAATCGCCTCTTCGATTACGATTACGATTACGATTACGACAACGAAAACCGCGGGAAACCGGAAACAGGACGACTCGGGGGCCGCGCTGTAACATAGCGCTCACAAAATCGACACGGCGGGCGCCCACCCGCGGCGCCGGCGCTCCCCTTCCCCTCCGAGGCGCAGTTATGTTCTCGCTCCAGACGATCTTTGGTAAAGGCAACCAGTTTTTTGGGCTGCTCGAAGACGCGGCCGTCGCCGCGGCCGACAGCACCACCGCGCTGCACACGATGCTGCGCGACAACGACCGTCCGCCCGCGTTGGACGCCTTCCGTCTCGCCCGCCAGCGTGAGCGGGTGATCGCGGACAAGATCAACGAGGAATTGATCAACAGCTTCGTCACCGCACTGGAACGCGAGGACATCGAGGCACTGAGCTACGCCCTGGTGCGCATCCCTAAACAGGTGGAGCGGTTCGCCGAGCGCTATGCCCTGGCCGTCCACCTGCTCGACGGCATCGACTTTGCCCAGCGGGCAGCCATGCTCGAGCAGGCCGCCAATGTGGTGGTGGACATGGTCCGCCAGTTGCGCCGGATGAAGATCGAGGAGATGAAAATCCTGAACGACCGCCTGCGCTCCATCGAGAGCGAGGCCGACCGCTTGATGCTCGAACTCTATCGCGATATCTACGCGGGCCACTTCGACGGCAAACAAATGTTCCTGATCAAAGAGTTCTTCGAGATCCTGGAGAAGGCCATCGATCGCTGTCGCGAAGCCGGGGTGGTCGCCTACCAGATCGTACTCAAGAACAGTTGAGGAGACCAGCGTGCTGACCCTCCTCATCGCGGTGGTGCTCACCGCGCTCGTGTTCGAGTACATCAACGGTTTTCACGACACCGCCAACTCCATCGCCACCGTGGTCGCGACCAAGGTCCTCTCGCCCATGCAGGCCGTCGCGCTGGCGGCGATCACCAACCTGATCGGCGCGCTCTGGGGCACCGCGGTCGCCAAAACCATTGCCACCGGTCTGATCGATCAGTCGGTGGTCGAGGTCAGCTCGCAGTTGATCATTTGCGCGCTTTCCGGCGGCATCGTCTGGAACCTGGCGACCTGGTATCTCGGGTTGCCGTCCTCGTCCTCGCACGCGCTGATCGGCGGCCTGTGCGGTGCCGCGGTTGCGGCTGCCCAGGGTCAGTGGGGAGCGGTGATCTGGTCCCAGCCGGCCGACCCCTGGTACCAGGGCGCGGGTATCCTGTGGAAGGTCGCGGTGCCCATGTTCACCAGTCCGCTCATGGGGTTCGTCGTCGGTTTTCTGATGATGGGCCTGCTGTTCGCCCTGCTCTGGGCGATGTCGCGCAGCGGCGGCCTGCTGCGGCGGATGGCCCGGCCGCGCTGGGTCAACGCCTTCTTCGGCAAGGCGCAACTCGGGTCGGCGGCCTATATGGGCCTTGCCCACGGCCTCAACGACGCGCAAAAAACCATGGGTATCATCGCGCTTGCCCTGGTCTCGGCGCAGCAGGCCGGCACCCTGGAGCAACTGCCCGACTGGCTGACCTGGCTGCGCCCGAGCGAAGGCGCCATGACCCAGGGCGACATCGACACCTGGATCAAAGTGACCTGCGCCCTGACGATGGCCGCCGGAACCGCGGTCGGCGGCTGGCGGATCATCAAGACGCTCGGCCATAAGATCGTCCGCCTGCATCCGATCCACGGCTTCGCCGCCGAGACCTCGGCGGCCACCGTCATCACCATCGCGTCCGCACTCGGCATTCCGGTCTCCACCACCCACAACATCTCGGCCGCCATCCTGGGCGTCGGGGCGGCCAAGCGGTTCTCCGCCATCAAGTGGACCGTGGTCGAACGCATGCTGTGGGCCTGGATCCTGACCTTGCCGGCCGCGGGTGGAATCGCCTACGGTTTGTTCAAGCTGCTCCAGGCCTTCGATCTGACCTGAGCCGAAAACATACCCGTCGTTGTTTGTTTCTCGTTTACCGTTCTTCGTAACCCAAAGCTTGATAGACATCAACCAACAACGAAAAACCAAAAACTTAAAACCGTTTCGGTAAGATTCAACACGGTCGCTCACCGATCAAGCGGATCAACCCATCCGGGAGCCCGAGCCATGCACGCGCGTACCAAGCCCCGCCCCAGTCTCTACGAACAACTCGAGGCCCTACCCGAAGGGCTGACCGGCGAAATCCTCGACGGCCAACTCTACACCCAGCCACGCCCGAGCCTGCCGCACGGCTTCACCGCGTCGTCGCTCGGGTATGACCTGATCGGCCCTTTCCAACGGGGACGTGGCGGCCCGGGCGGCTGGTGGTTCATCGACGAACCGGAACTGCACTTCATCCGCGACGCCGAGGTCGATGTCCCGGATCTGGCCGGCTGGCGCCGCGAACGGATGCCGGTGTTACCCCGCGGGCACCGCGCCACGGTGGTCCCGGATTGGGTGTGCGAGGTGCTGTCGCCATCCACCGCCGGCACCGACCGGGAGATCAAGATGCCCATCTACGCCCATTTTGGCGTCGCCTATGCGTGGCTGCTCGATCCCTTGGCACACACTCTCGAAGCCTACGCCCTAGACGGCGGGGCCTGGCGGGAGATTGGCCGCTTTGCCGGTTCGGCGGAGGTGTCGGTCGCGCCGTTTGAGGCGGTGACGATCAATTTGGATGATCTGTGGGCGCCGACGGCATAGACTGCCCCGCAGAGTACACAATAACACCGGGGCCTCGATCAAGATTCCGACCACCGGAGTTCATGGCGCAGCGCCGGGATGTCGGGTTACGGCGCGCGTTAACCTTCTGCTTTTGCTTTCCAGGACAGTGCCACGCGCGCCTAACCCGACCTACGGGACTGCTCCAGAAGCCGTCAGGCCAACTTCTCATCTTCCTGCTTGGTCTGTGCCATCGCCTCCGGCTCCAGTTCCTCGGCGCAGCAATTGAATTACTTTGCGGCCTTCACCACCAAAGCGTTTCGCACCCATCAGCACGGCGCCGGCCAGCATGCAGCGCTTGTTCATGGAAGGCTCCGCAACAGCGGTGTCCAATCGAAACCGGCTGGAAAGACCCAGGTCCCGCGGAAGGTCGCAAGCTCGGCCAAGCGCGGCAGCGCCGCCAGCCAGGCCGAATGCGCGGTCCCCGGACGGTCGAATCCGCCCAGCCCCAGGGCGAACGGGATGCCGGCGCGCCCCAAGGCGTCCGCCAGCGCCGCGGCGCGGGCCGGGGTCCAAGGCTCGCCGGTGTCGAACACCTGCGGCACATGGCCCGCCACCCGAGATGAGAATAGTGCACCGAAATCAGGGTCGCGCAGCTGCGCCGGCAAGGTTGTGATCCAGAGCACACGGCCGCGCAAGGCACCGGCCCGGCAGGCGTCCAGCCAGGTCGCGTAGACCGGGAGGCGGGCGACCGGGGCGTCGTAATCCAACTCCACCGGGGTACTCGCGAGACTGGGGTCCACCGCGGCCAGCAGCCGACCCAGCGCCTGGTCCAGTTGCGCACCGGTGCCGTCCGCCGGTGCACGGTGGAAGGCGTCGTCCAGCCGCACCACCAACATGGCCGGCGGGCCGGCCAGGTCCGGAGGCAGGCGCAGGCGGGTGCGAACCTGGCCGTTCTCCCAGCTAAACTCCGCGATGTTGATTGCCGCGGCCACGTCGGGGCGTACCTGGCGCGCCTGCTCCAGCACCGGCAGGTCGCGGCGCGACCAGAGCCATTGGCCGACCGGGCCGGCGGCGACGAGCGGTGCGCTCCAGGCCATGATCAGGACCCAGACGAGGGTGCGGGAGGCGATCACCGCGCCCCGCGCCCCGCGCGTTGGCGATGCGATGGAACATCTGTCGTCCGGCCGATCGTGTTGTTTCGCTAAGCGAGCGTGGATTCCGAGCGCTGGCCCGTAACGTGGAGTTCCGCATCCTTGGCGACGGGAAAGCCCAACGTTGCCGGGTCCAGACAGGCCGCCGAGACCGACCGGGCGGCGGCGTTGTGTTGGCCCGGTCACCTGCCACCCAGCGCCCCGACGCTGCTGGGCGGGATCGTCGCGCGGTGCGGTGGGCGCGCGATCCGCGCCCGGCGTGGGATCAGTCCGGCAAGGGGTCGGCGTCGGCGGCAAGGCGCGCCAGTGCCGTGGTGTCGGTGGGGGTCTCTGCTCGGGATGCGCGCAATTTTTTATCACAAGCTGGTCGGCTTCCAGTCAGTCACCGCTGAAACAGACAATCGCTGTCGCCGTACCGCAGCTGGCGTACCCCAGGTCGCTTGTCCCACGGATCAACCGTCCGCGACGCTTTCCCTTCTCGGACGACGAGATCCTGTCTATACCGCACCGATCAGCGTCTGCTCCAGGATTTCTCGGCAGGCATCTGCCGCGGCTGGTTTTGGCGGTTTTCTCGAACGCGCACCCGCTCAAAACGGGATCTCATCATCGTAGAACGGCGCCGGCTCCGACTCAACCGGGGGCGCCGGGTCCCGCGACGGTTCGCTTTGGCCCTTCGCCCGTCCCCCGCCGGTCGGCTTGGCCGAGGTGGTGACCACCAGCGAGTCGCACAGCATGGCCCAGGACTCGCGCGGTTCGCCGTCCACGGGGGTATATATACCGCGCGTCATGCGCCCCAGAGCGGCGACCATCTGTCCCTTCTGCGCCCGCTGTAGGGTCTGCGCGGCGACGCCAAACGCGAGGAGACCAACCCAGAGCGTTTGCGGCGCCGCCGCATCCCGGGGCGTGACATCGACGGCGACCTGGACTGTAGTCATGTCTTTGCCGCTCTTGGTGGTGCGGGCCACGGGATCGCCACCCAGGCGACCGTACAAATTGGCGATCAGGCTCATCGGGCGGCTGCTCCGTGGTTGACTACATGCTATGGACTTGTGTCGCTTGTTGACCGGTTCTCTACGCGATTGCCGACAATCGCTTTAACCCGGAGCGCCCACCATCACCAGCGCGGCGGCAAACGCGGCGCGCAGACTCCCGAGGTCGGCGCGATCCGTTCCCGCCAGGTCCAGCGCGGTGCCATGATCCACGGAGGTGCGGATGATCGGCAGTCCCAGGGTGATGTTGACCGCCTGACCGAACCCCAAGTGCTTGAGTACCGGCAGGCCCTGATCATGGTACATGGCCAGCACGACGTCCGCTGTCGCCAGACGCTCCGGTAAGTAGGCGGTATCCGCCGGCAGGGGGCCGACCAGGTCCCAGCCGCGTTCGCGCAGGTCGTCGAGCACCGGCGTGATCACCTCGATTTCCTCCCGCCCCAGGTAGCCGCCCTCGCCCGCGTGGGGGTTGAGCCCACAGACCAGAATGCGCGGGGCGGCGATGCCGAAGCGTCGGCTGAGATCCGCGTGCAGGACCTCGATGACGCGGCGCAGGCGCGGCCCGGTGATGGCGGCGCTGACCTGACTCAGCGGCAGGTGGGTGGTGACCAAGGCGACCCGCAGACCCGGGGTGGCAAGCAGCATGACCGGTTGCGCCTGACATCGCTCGGCCAGGAACTCGGTGTGTCCGGTGAAGTGCAGGCCCGCCGCGTTGATGATGCCCTTATGGATGGGGCCCGTGACCAGCGCATCGAACAGACCCGTCAGACACCCATCGCAGCCAATCCTCAGCGTTTCGAGCACATAGGCGGCATTGGCGGTATCCAGTCGGCCCGGCAGCACGGCGGCACCCAGCGGCACCGGAGCGACCCAGAGCTGCGCCGCTGCGTTCGGGCGACGGGGGGTGTCGGCCGCAAAGGTGTGACAGTGCAGCGGCAGCCCGAGTGCGTGCGCTCGCGCGTTGAGCAGGTCGGGGTCGGCGACCGCGATCAACTGGGCCGCGCCGGCTTCCTGAGCCAGGCGAACCAGCAGATCGGGGCCGATCCCGGCCGGTTCTCCCGGAGTGATGACGAGTCGCGGAGTCATGCGTGGGTTCCTCTCAGCGTTCAGCGTTGGCGGCATCGAGCCGCAGTTCGACATAGGCCTCATCGCGCAGCCGCTTCAGCCAGGCGTCGGTCGCCTCGTCCACTTTGCGCCGCTGGATCGCCTCTTTCGCCTTGAGCCGCAGCAATTCATCCGCGGTGTCCTGGCTGCGGCGTTCCAGCACCTGAATGATATGCCAACCGAATGAGCTGTGGACCGGTTCGCTGACCTCGTTGAGGGCGAGCTTATTCATCGCCGCTTCAAACTCCGGTACGGTTTGCCCCGGATTGACCCAGCCCAGATCGCCTCCCTTCAGGGCCGAACCCGTATCGTCCGAGTGGGCGCGGGCCAGGGTCGCAAAATCATCGCCGCCGACAATCCGCATGCGCAATTGCGCCAGCCGGGTTTTGGCGTCGTCATCGGCAACCAGTTCATTGGGGCGGATCAGGATATGGCGGGCCCTGGTCTGAGTGACGTTACCCGGCACGCCGCCCTTGATTTCCGCCAAGCGGATGATATTAAAGCCGCTCGGGCTGCGGATCGGATCAGTAATCTCACCCTGGGCCATGGTTTGGGCCTTATCGGCGACCAGGCTCGGCACGGCGGCCATCTCGAACCATCCCAGATCGCCGCCTTGCAGGGCGGTGCGCCCCTCGGAACTGGCGGCGGCAACCGCGGCGAAATCCGCTCCGCCGCGCAATCTGGCGACCAGTTGCTTGGCCTTGGCCTCGGCTTGGGCAATCTGGGCGGGTGACGGATCATCGGGCAGTGCAATCAGAATGTGCTGCAGCCGCACCTGTTCACGCGGCATCAGTTGACCCTTTTCCCGTTGGAGGAAGCGTTCCACCTCCTGATCGCTGACCTGGATGGTGCCCACGACCTCCTGATTTTGCAGTCGACCGGTCAGGATCTGCATGCGGGTGTCCTCGCGAAAGGCTTCAAAGCGCATCCCACTGCTTTCCAGCGTTGCCTGCAGTTCTTCGATCGAAAGATTGTTGCGGCTCGCGATCGACTGGATCGCGCTGGTCAAGGCCGCCTCGTCGACCGTGATGCCGAGCTGTTTGGCCCGCTGTTGCTGGAGCCGTTTCAGGATCAGCCGCTCCAGCACCTGTTTGCGCAACTGCTCCGGCGGGGGTATCGGGGTGCCCTGTTGCTGAAGCTGAGGAATCGTCTGCGCCATCTCGCGGGACACCTCGCTTTGCACCACCACGTCATCATTGACAACGGCGACAATCGAGTCGAGTTCTTCGGCGTTGGCGAGCGGCTGCGTCAGGCCCAGGCAGAGCAGGCCGACGACCAACCAGAACAGTGCCCCGCCGGCGGTGCGGGTCGGTGGGTGTAGGCCGTCACGATCAGTCCGAGTCATAGCCATAGATTCCGTATTCCAGGAGTTTGTCGATCTTGTTGCCGAGTGAGCCCAGGCCGGCGAGTTCGAGCTGCAGCATCACGCTGGTGTTGCCCTCGCTCTCGGCCGTGGTCTTGAGATGACGCCCGAGGATTCGCAAACGCCAGCAGCAGCGGCCGAATTCGATCCCGAAAAAGGCATCGACGGTGTCGGAGTCGAGTAGTGAATAGAGCCAGCGCCCGACCAGGCTGATCTGCCGGGTCACCGGCAAGCGAAATGACAGGTCGGTATTCTCATAGCGTTCGGCCTCGGTCTGACCCAGGTTGTAGCGATACGCGAAATTGAATACACGCTCATCCCCGGGGGTGTAGCGGAACTGCACCACGCGTTTCTCCCATTGGTTGATCGAGAGATTCGGGTCCCACTGAAAGCTGGCCCGCGCATTCCACCCCGGTGCGGGATTGGTCGACAACTCGCCCGCCACCGACGAGGTGGTGGTTTCATCCGCTGACTGGCCGGTGAGTTGGACCCGGCGCGGGTCGAAGTAATACACCTGACCCAGGCTGGCGCGCAACCACTCCCGACCGCTCTTGTTGCCCAGGGTGCGGGAGGTCAAGCCGATCGTGAAGCGGTTCTCGTCGCCGATGCGGTCGTAGCCGGTGAACCGATTCGGCCTGAACAGGCTGGCGTAGCTGAAATCCAACAGCGTGGTGTCGAACAGCGGGGTGTCGGACTGGTTCTCATAGGGTGTCGCGACGTAATAGAAACGGGGCTCCAGGGTCTGCAGGGCACCCTGACCGAACCAGTTGAGATCGCGCTCGAAGACCAGTCCGGCGTCCATGTCGAAACTGGGAATCAGGAAGGACTGCACCGACGGGGTGCCCGGTTGCGTGTCCGCCAGATCATAGCCGGTCGCATACAGGCGCACGCGCGGAATCAGGTGACCGAAACTGCGCCGCAACGGCAATCGCAACGAGGGCAACAAGACGCCGCGATTGCCGTGGACTTTCGCGTGATGGTCGAAGTAATCGTAACGTCCTTCGAAGGCGTATTCGAGCAGGCCCCAGCGGGTCCGCGGGACATCCACTTGGATATGCGGGAGTTGGCCGTAGGGGCGATCGGCGGGCGCGATCGTCGGGTCGACCGTCTGGAAGCCCTGCAACCAGGCTTGCACGCTGTAAGTGCCGCCGTTATAGGAGAGATTGCCCCGCTGGACCAGATTGCGAATGCTGGTGACATCCAGGCGGTTGCCGAAGTCGGCCAGGTACTGGTCGTCCGAAACCATGCTGTAATCGAGCGAGGTACTCCAGCGACCGCCCAGGGTGCCGGTCTGCTCCAGCCGCAGCGCCCCGCGCGTCCCGAGGTCAGGGTCCGCGGCATCGTGCGGCAGGATCTCGCCGTTGATTTCGATCTTCTGGTTCGCCATGAGGTGACGCACCTGGACGCCGAGCATCAGCCCGCGGGTGCTCATGAAGCGGGGGGTGATGGTCGCGTCCAGGTTCGGGGCAATGTTCCAATAATAAGGAAGGAGGATGTCAGTGCCGGTGGTATCGGAGGAGCCCACCGTCGGGATCAATAATCCGCTGCGCCGCCGGTCATCGATCGGAAAGCTCACGTAGGGTGTGTAGAACACCGGCAGATTGCCAAACTGCAAGCGTGCATGACGCGCTGTGCCCAAGCCCTCCGGGTGGTCGAGCAGCAAGCTGCGCGCATGGATAGACCAGTCGTAACGGCCGGGCGGGCACGTGGTGTAGGTGACCTCGCGATAGCGGGTGATCCGGCCGGGCAAGAGTTCGGCCGTGGCGGCGGTGCCGCGCAGGTTGGCATCGCCGGACACACGATAATGGACATCCTGCAGGGTGCCTTCCTTGGTTCGCAGATTATAGTCCGCGGAGTCGGCGGTCAGCCGTGCGGGCGGGTACTCCAGATAGACGTTGCCCTGCGCGTCGACTGCGCCGGTGCGCCGATGATAGCGCGAGCGATCCGCTTCCAGGCGTTGGTCGCCCTGGAGAATCTCGACTCCCCCTTGCAGTTGTACGATCTCGCCGGTTTGATCGTAATCGACCTGATCGGCGGTGGCATCGACCGGCACATTGAGGTCCGCGGCGGGGACCGCGGCGCTCCCGGTTCCGTCGCCGCGGCCGGAGGGGCCGCACCGCTCCCAGGGCAGCCTGGCGTGCAGACGCGCCTCGTCATCGCGCGGCACCACTGTGGGCCGCGGGCCAAGGGCCGCGCTCAGCCGTGCCGTGTCCGCCGCGGTTGATGGTTGGTCCGGCGGCGGCAGGACCAGCGGGGCGCTGCCGGTGAACACCGGGCGTGCGGGGTCCAGCACGATCGGCAGCGTCAGACGGGCTGGTTCCGGGGGCAGGGACACCGGGAACGAAGGCGGTGTTAGGGTCGGGATCGGGGGCGCATCCAACCGCGCGGGGATGGGGTCGGCCGTCGGTTTCGGGGCAGTGACTCCGGCCGGCCCCGCCGCCGCGGGGAGTGGATCGATCGCGCCCGCGTTGGTCGGCGGGGTGGCCGTCGCCGCGCGGTCAGGCGGGGGTGGCGCCGGATCGGCAGGGGACGGGGGCGTCGTATCTGATGGGCCGGTGACCGCCGCCGGGACCACGCCAGCGTCCGCTGGGAGCGCCGGGGCTTGGGCTGCGGTCGATTCCGGATCCGTGACCGGGCCGGGTGGTGCCGCGCCGACGTCCGACTGAGCAGGGTGGCCGGCTGCCAGTGCGGGGGCCGGACAATCCCCGTTGCTGCCCAAACCGTCGGCTGCGTTTTGGTCAGGCACTTGGCCGGAGTCTTGGTCGGCACAAGGCCGCGGACCAACCGCGACGCCCTCGGTAAGCGTCTGCGATGGACTCACGGCGACCAGAATCAGCGCAACGGATAGGATTAGGGAACGCACGACATGGACGGATTGGGAATTCGCTGCAACCATGTCACATTCTTCGCGGGCCGGCAATGCGGTTATCCTGGAAAAAATCGGTCAGCCGTCAGCGGTCGGCCGACCGCTTGCGTTGGAGCGGTGCGGCGGGCGCGGCGCCGCGGCCCCATCCGGCTACGTAACCCGCGGCGAAGGCGACGCCGAATGCGCGTGGCTGAGCACTGACCGCGCGGCTTGGGGTTATTGTTGTCACCATTGCTGAGGGGATCGTCTTGACTGCACGGCATGAGTTATTAACACATTGGGTCGCCATGGTACTCGGTAGGGACGACTTCGTGCTGGAGCCGGCCTCCGCCGATGCCAGCTTTCGCCGCTATTGGCGGGCGCGCTGGCAGGGAAACACCATGATCCTGATGGACGCTCCGCCGACGCACGAGGACTGCGGTCGTTTTGTCGACCTGGCGCGGCGCCTGCGCGCCATCGGGCTGCACACCCCGGAAATCCATGCGGAGGATCGGGCCAACGGCTTTCTCGCCTGCTCCGACCTGGGCGACCGGCTTTATCTTGCCGAACTCGATGAGCAGAGCGCGGACCGGCTCTATGGAGACGCGCTCGCCGCCTTGGCGGTCATCCAGGCCTGCGGTCCGCTGGACGGTCTGCCGCACTATGATGACGCCTTCCTGCGTCGCGAGTTGGAGATCTTCCGCGAATGGTTTCTCGTTCGCCACCTGGGGCTCGTGCTCACCCCGGAAGAAACGACCGGTTGGGTCCGTGCGGGCGACTGCCTGGTGGCCAGTGCCCTGGAACAGCCCCAGGTCTGTGTCCATCGGGACTATCACTCGCGCAACCTGATGATCACCGATCCGCCGCGTCCGGGCATCCTGGATTTCCAGGACGCGGTGGTCGGCCCCGTCACCTACGATCTGGTCTCCCTGCTCAAGGACTGCTACATCGCCTGGCCGCCCGAGCGGGTCACCGATTGGGCGCTGGGCTATCTGCAACTGGCCATCCAGTCCGGGGTGCTGCCCGAGATCGAGCCGACGCGCTTCCTGCGCTGGTTCGACCTCATGGGCACCCAGCGTCATCTGAAAGCCTGCGGCATCTTCGCCCGGCTCAATCATCGCGACGCCAAACCACATTATCTCAACGACATCCCGCGCACCCTGGACTACATCCGCGCGGTCTGTGCCCGCTACCCGGAACTGGCGGACCTGGATCGGCTGTTGACCGAGCGGGTCGACCCGGCCATGGGACACTGAGCATGGCACTGAACGAGGCCGATACCTGCCGCATCCATGTCACCCCCAGGCTGCGCGCCGCGGGCTGGGAGGAACCGCCGCATGCGCTCGCGGAGCAGCAGACCTACACCGCCGGCCGCGTGCGGATCATCGGCGGCAAGGCCGTGCGCGGCGAGCGCAAGCGGGTGGATTATTTTCTGCTCTACACCCGCGACTACGCCCTCGCCGTGGTCGAGTCCAAGCCGGAAGACGCGCCCGCGGGCGCCGGGCTCCAGCAGTCGAAAGGCTATGCCGAGGACCGGGATCTGAAATTTGCCTATGCCACCAACGGGCATTGGATTGTCGAGTTCGATTTTATTACCGGCACGGAAACGAGCCTGGATGCCTTTCCCACGCCCGATGCGCTGTTCGCACGCTTGCAGGCGGCTCAGGGTCTCAGCGATGCAGCGGCGTCGCGCCTCCTGACCCCCTCCTATCATGTGCTGGAGGCTCAGCCCCGCTACTATCAGGAGATCGCCATCAACCGCGCGCTGCGGGAGATCCTCCAGGGTCGGCGGCGCTGCCTGGTGTGCATGGCCACCGGGACCGGCAAGACCCTGGTTGCCTTCCAGATTTGCTGGAAGCTCTGGAACGCCCGCTGGACCCGCGACGGCACGCGCGAGCGCAAGCCGCGCATCCTGTTTCTGGCCGACCGCAATCTGCTGGTCGACGACCCCAAGGATAAGCACTTCGCCCCGTTCGGCGAGGCGCGCTGGAAGATCGAGGGCGGCCGTGTCCGCAAGAGCCGTGAGATCTATTTCGCGACCTATCAGGCCATCGCTGAAGACAAGTCGCGCCCCGGTCTCTACCGCCAATACCCGCCCGACTTTTTCGATCTGATCATCGTCGACGAGTGTCACCGCGGCAGCGCCCGTGACCAAAGTCAGTGGCGCGAGATCCTGGAGTGGTTTGAGCCGGCGTACCAACTCGGGATGACCGCGACACCTTTGCGGGAGGACAACCGCGATACCTACGCCTATTTCGGCAACCCCATCTATACCTACAGCCTGCGCCAGGGTATCGAGGACGGGTTCTTGGCCCCGTATCGGGTGCATCGGGTCGTGACCGATGTGGATGCCACCGGCTGGCGCCCCAGCCGCGACGAACTGGACCGCTTCGGGCGCCCGATCCCCGACGAGCACTACGAAACCAAGGACTTTGAACGCATCATCGCGCTCAAGGCCCGCACCCAGGCCGTCGCCCGGCATCTCACCGACTTCATGCGCCGCACCGACCGCTGGGCAAAGACCATCGTGTTCTGTGTCGATCAGGAGCATGCGCTCGCGATGCGCCAGGCCCTGACCAACCTCAATCAGGATCTGGTCGCCAAGTATCCGCACTATGTCGAGCGCGTGACGTCCGACGAGGGCGATCGGGGCCGCGCCCTGCTCAGCCGCTTCCAGGAGCCCGACGAGCCCACGCCGGTCATCCTCACCACCTCGCAGATGCTCACCACCGGCGTGGATGCTCCGACTTGCAAGAATGTCGTTCTGGTGCGTGTCATCAACGCCATGACCGAATTCAAACAGATCATCGGGCGCGGGACGCGGATGCGTGAGGACTACGGCAAGACCTGGTTCAACATCATCGATTACACCGGGTCGGCGACCGCGCGCTTTGCCGACCCCGATTTCGACGGCTTCCCGGACGCCATGGACCTCACCGAGATCGATGCGCAGGGCCGGGAGATCGGCACCGATGACCTGGACCCGACCCAGGTCAAGGCGGTCGAACCGGGCGACGCGGCGCCAGGCGAGCCCGGCATCGGCGATGGCGCAGACGGTACAGAACCGACACCGCCGCTGAAATACTATGTCGATGGTGGTCAGGTCCAGATCATCGCCCATGTCGTCTCCGAACTGGACGACGACGGCAATCAACTGCGGGTGATCCAATACACCGACTACACCGCCGCCCAGATCCGTACCCTGTGCCGCACGCCCGACGCCCTGGCTGCCGACTGGGCCGATCCGATCAAACGCGAGGCGATCCTCGATCAACTGAACCGCCGCGGTATCGCGTTCTCGCGCTTGGCCGAGGCGGCGGGCCGCGCGGACGCCGACCCGCTGGACCTGCTCTGTCATCTCGCGTTCCAACGCCCGTTGCGCACCCGTCGCGAGCGGGCGGAGTACCTGCGCAAGAACCAGCCGGATTTCTTCGACCAATTCAGCGCCGTCGCCCGCGGCATCCTCGACGCCTTGCTGGACCAATATACTGAGCACGGTCCAGACGAGTTCCGGATTCCGCACGCACTCCAGGTCCCGCCCATCGCCATCCATGGCAACCCCATGGAGATCGCCGACCTGTTCGGCGGGCCGGTCGCCATGCGTCAAGCGGTCAATCGGTTGCAGAGCCTGCTTTACGCGGAGATCGGAAATAGCTGAATCTGAATCATTTGTTTTTTGCCACGGAAGACACGTATGGAAAAAACCAAGAAATTTTGGTGAAACCGAGGGCCAGGCTGCTTGCTCCCAGCCTGAACTGCATGAATAATGCTATCACTTTGATGTCATTTGGAGGCGCGAGTATGGCTGATCTTACCATTCGCGGTGTGTCCGACGAGTTGCATACCTGGCTCAAGCAGCAGGCCCGCGCCCATCACCGTTCGGTGAATCGTGAGGCCATCGCGCTCATCGAGTCGATTCGGGCGGCGGGTAGCGCCCCGGCACGATCGCGTCCGTCCGCGCAAGACATCCTCGCCAGGGCCGAACGTTTCGCGAATCTTCCCGTACTGGACACGCGTACCGCAGACGAGATCATCGGCTATGACGAAGCCGGTCTGCCCAGCCGATGACGGCCCTGGTGGTGGACACTTCGGCCTTGATGGCGGTCTTGCTCAAAGAAGTAGATGCCTTGTCGTTTTCCGCTGCCATGTCGGGCGCCACCGAACTGCGCATGAGTGTGCCGACCTGGCTGGAGACCGCGCTGGTCGCAACCGCCCGCGGCGCCGGCGCCGGCTACCGGGAACTGGTCGACTTCCTGGATTTTGTCGGTATCGAGGTCGTCCCGGTCGACCTGACTCTGGCACAGATCGCCTATGAGGGTTGGACTCGCTACGGCAAGGGTCGACATCCCGCCGGATTGAACTACGGGGACTGTTTCTCCTACGCCCTCGCCAAGCAGCGGCGCGAACCGCTCCTGTTCAAGGGGCTGGATTTCAGGCTGACGGACATTCAATCGGCCATCCCGCCACCGCCCTGATCCCGGTCGTCACGCGTCTCGACTTCCCGGCGACCTCAGCCCAAGCCCCTGGATCGCTCACCCATGCCCCCCAAGAAGCCAGTCACACCCCAGACCACCGCTCAGCAACTCGGGGCCATCATCAAGTCCGCGCGCAATATCATGCGCAAGGATAAGGGCCTCAATGGTGACCTGGACCGGCTGCCCATGCTCACCTGGATCATGTTCCTCAAGTTCCTCGACGACATGGAGCAACTGCGCGAGACCAACGCCGCGTTGGCGGGGACGCCCTTTCGCCCGGATATCGCGCCGCCCTACCGCTGGCGCGACTGGGGTGCGGAGGCCGGCGGCATCACCGGGGCTGAACTGATCGCCTTCGTCAACAACGACGAGGCCATGCGTCCCAACGGCACCCGCGGGGCCGGGCTCTTCTATTACCTGCGCGGGCTGCGCAGCCTGGATGGGGCCGATCGGCGCGATGTCATCGCCACCGTATTCAAGGGCATGCAAAACCGCATGGCGGACGGCTACCTGCTGCGCGACGTGATCACGCTGGTCAACGGCATCCACTTCACCGCCTCCGCGGAGATGCACACTTTGAGCCGGCTCTACGAGACCCTGCTGCGCGAGATGCGCGACGCGGCCGGTGACTCGGGTGAGTTCTACACCCCGCGCCCGGCGGTGCGCTTCATGGTCCAGGTGATGGATCCGCGCCTGGGCGAGACCGTGCTGGACCCCGCCTGCGGGACCGGCGGCTTTTTGGTGGAGTCATTCGTCCATCTGCAACAGCAATGCCGCTCCGTTGCCGATCTGGCGACGCTGCAGGAGACGAGCATCCGCGGCGGCGAGGCCAAGTCCTTGCCCTATCTGCTGGCGCAGATGAATTTGCTGCTGCACGGGCTCAACTACCCGCGCATCGACCCCGGCAACAGCCTACGCGTTCCACTGCGTGACCTCACCGATCAGGACCGGGTGGATCTGATCCTGACCAATGTCCCCTTCGGCGGCGAGGAAGACCGCGGCATCCTGAGCAACTTCCCCAAGGACCGGCAGACCGCGGAGACCGCGCTGCTGTTCCTGCAACTCATCATGCGCCGGCTGAAACGCCCCGGGCCGGGCAATGACCGGGGCGGCCGGGCCGGCGTGATCGTCCCCAACGGCACCCTGTTCGGCGACGGCGTCTGTGCCCGCGTCAAGGAAGACCTGCTCAAGCACTATCACTTGCATACCATCGTGCGTCTGCCCGAGGGCGTCTTTGCCCCCTATACCGACATTCCGTCCAACCTGATCTTCTTCGATCGCTCCGGGCCGACGCAGACGATCTGGTACTACCAGATCCCGCTACCCGCCGGCCGACGCAAATACACCAAGACCAAGCCGATGGAGGACGCCGACCTCGCGGCCTGTCTGGCCTGGTGGGACGACCGGACAGAGGGTGCCAATGCCTGGCGGGTCAATGTCGCGGATGTGCTCAAGTACGACGCCGAGGGCCGCATATCGCCCGCTCGCGGACGTCGCCCCGATCGTTCGACGACCAGTCGCGATTGAACTGGACGGTATCTACCCCGAGTTGGGGGCGCGCTCATTCGGCAAGGGTCTCTTCCACAAACCGACCCTCAGTGGCGCGGATCTCGATTGGCAGAAGCTTTTTCGCGTTCATGCCGGGGACCTGGTCATCAGCAACATTAAAGCCTGGGAGGGCGCCATCGCCGTTGCCGGAGAGGCTGACCATGGCCGGGTCGGCTCGCACCGCTACATCACCTGCGTAGCCAAGGACGGGATCGCAACCCCTGAATTCCTATGCTTCTATCTCCTGACGAACGAAGGGATTGAGCAGGTTCAGGGCGCCTCACCCGGAAGCGCGGACCGCAACCGGACCCTGGCGATGGACCGTTTGGAACAGCTTCGCGTGCCGGTCCCAACGATCGAGAAACAGAGGGAATTCAGCACGCTTCAAACCAAGATCGCCGCTATCCACCAGGCCCAAGCCGCCAACCAACCTGAACTGGACGCTTTACTGCCCGCCGTGCTGGATAAAGCCTTCAAAGGCGAGCTATGATCGGGTGGACTTTGATCCGCGTTCCGGCCAGCATCGGCAGGAATGAGGCCTTACGGGGGCGGTCCCGAACCGCACGGCGAGCGCGAAGTCAATACACTTAGACAGGATTAACAAGATTTACAAGATGTTATGAATTTTCAATCTTGTAAATCTTGTTAATCCTGTCAAGAAATTTCGAAACTGGTCAGGGTCGCGGCCGGAACCATGATCAAGGCCGCTTTTTCCCTCGGTTGTCAGCGATCGGCGTCTAACGCGATCACCGGATGTAGGGGCGGGTTTCAAACCCGCCCCTACGCCAAGGCCATGTCCGGATAGCAGGTGCGAGGGCTATAATCCCGTGACGCACCGCAATAAAGCAGTTCTCACACAAAGGCACAAAGATCACAAAGGCTTCAACGCCCTATGCCGATCGCGCCGCCCACCCGCGCGGTGATCGGATCGACGCGTTCAATGACGGTTTATTCTTTGTGTTCTCTGTGTCTTTGTGAGAGCAATTTCCGGATTCAGGATCACCCGATGATCCATTGCTGCAAACCCGCCCCGCTCGCCAGTCCGGGCGGGGCCTCACTGGAGACCTGAGATGAGCATCGAAGTCAGCGGCCTGCTCGGGCTGCTTCATTTGATCCTGACCGTCTATGCCATGGTCAAGATCGTCCAAAGTAACGCGGGCACGGGCTCCAAGGTCATCTGGATCGTCCTGGTCCTGCTGCTGCCGGTCCTCGGGCTGATCCTGTGGCTGCTGTTCGGGCCTAAGGGCTGAATCGTCCCGGTCGTGCGTTGCGCTTGCCGACGCGACCATCGAGCAACTGGAGCCGGGCGACCGCGCGCGGTTCGCTGTCGTTGCGGCATTGGTTGCCTGAGCGCACAGTTCCATGTTTCTGAACGGTAGCAGTAGCGGTAGCATTATGGGTAGTAATATTTGGAGGAAACCCTATGCATACCGAGAAGCTATCCATTTCGCTCACCCCCGAGGCGATCGGGGTGATCGACGCCTATCGCACTGCTCATGCGATCAAGAGCCGCTCCCAAGTCATTGAGCATGCGTTGCGTCGGCTGCGCGAAGATGACCTTGAGTCGGCCTACCGGGAGGCGTCTGCAGCCGCTGCGCCGGACTGGGACGCGACGGCCAGTGACGGACTGTCCCATGAAGCGTGGTGAGATCCGCTATGCCGATCTCAGTCCCACGGTGGGTGCCCAAGGCAACGAAAGGCCCAACAAACGCCGCCCGGTGCTGATCGTGAGCAACGACGCCAATAATCGCGGGGCGAGCACCGTTACGGTCTTGCCCATCACGTCCAACCTGACTCGGGTCTACCCCTTCGAGGTGGCGCTGTTACGGGGTTACCTCGGTGGCATCGGCTCCGCCGAAGTCTCGCGCGCAATCGCCCGATACCCGATATCGGTGCGGTAATAGGCATCCTGCCAGGTAATTTCCCGCACCCTGCGGTAGGCGCGTGCCTGAGCGTCCCGGGCGGTGTCGCCCAAGGCGGTGACGCAGAGCACCCGGCCGCCGGCGGTGAGGGTGGCATCGCCGGCGCGGCGCGTGCCGGCGTGGAAGACCTTGACGTTCGCGTCATCGGCGGCGGTCAGGCCGCTGATCGGGAGCCCTTGGGCATAGGCGTCCGGATAGCCGCCGGCGGCCATGACGACCCCCAGGGCGACCCGCGGGTCCCAGTCGGCCTGGACTTCGTGCAGGCGCCCGTCCAGGGCGGCCAGGCAGAGGGCGACCAGATCCGAGCGCAGCCGCAGCAGGATGGGCTGGGTCTCGGGGTCGCCGAAGCGGCAGTTATATTCCAGGACCTTGGGAGTGCCGTCGGCGGCGATCATGAGACCGGCGTAAAGGAAACCGACATAGGGCGTGCCCGCGGCCGCGAGTCCGGCGACGGTCGGGGCGATGACCTCGCGCATGACGCGGTCGTGAATCTCCGGAGTCACCACCGGCGCCGGGGAGTAGGCGCCCATGCCGCCGGTGTTGGGGCCGCGGTCGCCGTCGTCGCGCGCCTTGTGATCCTGGGAGCTGGCCATGGCCAGCGCATGGCTGCCGTCGACCATGACGATGAAACTCGCTTCCTCGCCGGTCAGGAACTCCTCGATCACCACCCGCGCCCCGGCGCTGCCGAACCGTCCGGCGCCGAGCATGTCAAGCACCGCCGCCCGTGCGGTGTCCAGGTCCGGCGCGAGGATCACGCCTTTGCCGGCGGCCAGGCCGTCGGCCTTGACCACGATGGGCGCGCCGACCTGCTCCAGATAGGCGAGGGCCGGTTCGACCTCGGTGAAGGTGCCGTAAGCCGCGGTGGGGATGCCGTGACGCTCCAGAAAGACTTTGGAAAAGGCCTTGGAGCCCTCCAGTTGAGCGGCGGCCCGGCGGGGGCCGAAGCAGGGTAGGCCGGCGGCAGCGAAGGCGTCGACCACGCCGGCGACCAGCGGTACCTCGGGTCCGACGATGGTGAGCCCGATGTGCTGCGCCGCGGCGAATGCGACCAGTCCGGGCAGATCATCCGCGGCGATGGGGACGTTCTCGAGGCCCGGTTCGCGGGCGGTCCCGCCGTTGCCGGGGGCCACATAGACACGCTGCGCCAGCGGCGACCGTGCGGCCTTCCAGGCGAGCGCGTGTTCTCGCCCACCGCTGCCGATGATGAGGATGTTCATGGGTTTGATTGCTCACCTGGGAAACGAAAAAGCCCGCGACGCTTGAGAACGGGCATCGCGCTCGCTCTGCCCATCCTACCCCAAGGCCGGCCCGAACAAACCACATCGCTTCCGAGCACACCCTGACCGCGGCGCCTCATTGCGGCCACCGGCCGCTTACAGAGTGGATATGCTCTGACCCCGAGTGACCTGGGTGGTTTCCCGCAATGTCAGGTACAGCCCGGTACTAGTTCCTGCTGGAACCCACGATCTGATGGGCCAGATCCACCACGCGGTTGGCCATGTCCATGTAGTCTTGCCGATAGTTGAGCAGCAGACCTTCGCTCGGTGCCCAGTAGTCCTTGCCGCTGAGGCCGTGCTCATGCTCGTAGGCGATAAACGCTCCCTGCATGGCGATCATCTTGTCGATCAGGTCCTGCTTTTCTTTCTTCAGCGCGGCGATGTCGGTCATGATGCTGTCCCCCATAGGGTTAAAATCGTATGCCGGCGGCAAATTCAGTAAATGCCGAAATCTTAATATACCATGGAGCGCTTGGCTCGGGTCAACCGGGGCGGGTCTCCGCGGACCCGCCCTCGGCATCCTCCACTGTCCGCTCGCCGGCCGCCCGCGATGTTCGATCTGATTCTCTACCAACCCGAAATCCCGCCCAATACCGGCAATATCATCCGCCTGTGCGCGAATGCGGGCGCTGCGCTGCATCTGATCGCGCCCCTGGGTTTCAGTCTGGAGGACCGGCTGCTGCGCCGGGCCGGGCTCGACTACCACGAGTACGTGACCGTTGCGGTGCATCAGTCGCTCGCTGACTGCCTGGTCTTGCTGGCAGGCCGTCGCCTGTTTGCGCTCAGCACCAAGGGTCGGGTGCGTTATG
Source organism: uncultured Lamprocystis sp. (assembly GCA_964470155.1). Taxonomy (GTDB): domain Bacteria; phylum Pseudomonadota; class Gammaproteobacteria; order Chromatiales; family Chromatiaceae; genus Thiodictyon. The sequence goes on from CAYYAY010000011.1 coordinate 88,844, forward strand.
ATAGTCCGCGCTATCGACCGGGCGACTGTTTTCTGTTCGGTCCCGAGACGCGGGGATTGCCGCCGGAGGTGCTGGGCCGCATCCCGGCGGAGCGGCGGTTGCGCCTGCCGATGCGGCCGGACAATCGCAGCCTGAATCTGTCGAACGCGGCGGCGGTCGTGGTGTTCGAAGCCTGGCGACAGTGCGACTTTGCCGGTGCCGCGGTGCCTGACCCGGCGGACGGATGAACTTAATCGAACTCCTGCTTGGGCTCGCGTTCGAGTAACGCGGCGGTCGCCTGCAGGGGTGAGCGCCCCTCGTAGAGCACGCGGTAGACCTGTTCGCTGATCGGCATTTCTACGCCATAGCGCTGGGCGAGGGTCCGCACGGCCTGGGCCGTCACCACCCCCTCGACTTCCTGGCCGATTTCCTCACGTGCCTGGGCGACGCTGAGTCCGCGGGCCAGTGCCAGGCCCATCCGCCGGTTGCGCGATTGGTTGTCGGTACAGGTCAGCACCAGATCGCCCACGCCCGCCAGACCCATGAAGGTCTCGCCGCGGCCGCCCAGGGCGGTGCCGAGTCGAATCAACTCGGTCAGCCCGCGCGTGATCAACGCGGCACGGGTGTTGGCGCCGAAACCCAGGCCATCGGCGATTCCGGTCGCAATGGCCAAGACGTTCTTGGCCGCGCCGCTGATCTCAACACCGACCATATCACCGCTGGTATAGGCCCGGAAGCGTTCACCATGCAGCAGGGCCGCGGTCCGCCGGGCAAATTCCGGTTGTGCGGAGGCGACCGTGACCGCGGTCGGGAGGCCTTGCGCGACCTCGCGGGCGAAACTCGGCCCGGAAACGATCGCCAGATCCTCGCCGGGCAGCGCCTGCTGCGCCAGGGTGTGCAGGAGTCCGCCGCTCGCCGGGTCCAGTCCTTTGGTCGCCCAGGCCAGGCCGATGCCACGGGGCAGCAGTCCGGCGACCGCGCGGGTCACGGCGGCGAACGCATGGCTCGGCACCACGGCCAGGCAGTCGGTGGCGCCGTCCAGCGCCTGGTCCAGCGCGGCGAGCGCAACGAGACCGGGCGGGAAAGCGATACCCGGAAGAAAGCGCCGATTCTCGCCTTCCGCGCGCAGTTCGGCGATATGGTCGGCCTCGTTACCCCAGAGTGCCACGCGATGCCCATTGCGGCACAGGCGGATCGCCAAGGCCGTGCCCCATGACCCGGCGCCGAGGACCGCCACACAAGCCCCGCCGGTCTGGCTTCCGGTCTGGATCATTGATACTTGCTCACGGCCGCGACCCGGTGGGTCCTGCAATCAATGCTGGCGCGCACCTTCACCGGCCTCGGCGGCTTGTGCCGCTGCTTCCTGCTGGTGCTGGGCGAAGAGGGCGTCGAAGCTGACGTGCTGCAGGACCAATTGCGGGAAGCTGCCCTTGGTCACCAGGTCCGAGACGGTTTCGCGCGCGTAAGGGAACAAAAGATTGGGGCAGTAAGCGCCGAGCATGGGTCCGAGCTCCTGCTCGGTGAAACCGACCATGGTAAAGATGCCCGCCTGCTGCACTTCGACGATGAACGCGGTCCTGTCGCCGACCTTGGCCGTGACGGTCACGGACAGCACGACCTCGTAGGCCTGATCGGAGAGCCGGTTGACCTTGGTGTTGAGGTTCAGCTCGTTCTGGGGCTTCCACTCGCCGCGGAAGATTTCGGGGGCGTTGGGTGACTCGAACGACAGGTCCTTGGTGTAAATGCGCTGGACGGCGAACTGGCGTTCCGGGTTAGTCTGGTCGATGTCGGCCATGCGTGTCGTGCTCTAGAAATTTGGTTAAAGAATATTAGCCGGTGAAATCCGACCGGGGGTCAGCGCTTCTTCCGGGTCAGCGGCAGATTGGCCGCCTGCCAGGACATGACGCCGCCCTTGAGATTGTACACGTCATCGAACCCCTGTTTGCGCAGCAGGCCGCAGGCGGTACTGGACTGGGCTCCGGAGCGGCAGCTGACGACGATTGGTTTACCCTTATACTTACTCAGGACGGCCATCTGGTTCTTGAAGCCGTTCATCGGGATGTTGACGGCATTGATGATATGGCCTTGGGCGAAATCGGCTGCCGGCCGGACATCAATGACCACGGCATCCTGCTGATTGATCAGCGCGGTCGCTCCCAGGGGGTCCACGCTGCCGCGTTCTCCGACGATCAGGTTATAGGTCAGCAGTCCCGCGATCACGGCAAACGCGACGAACAGGTACCAGTGGTTACCGACAAACGCGATCAGTTGGCTCAACTGCATCGGCCTAAAATCTCATGTGAAGTGGATTGGTCACCGACCGTTGCGACTCGGCTCACGCGGGCGCGTGGCCGACGCGGGTCGGCAGGGTGCTGGGCGCGGAGTATAAGGAGCGCGGGCGCGGGCGTCACCCCGTCTTGTATCGTTATGCCCGTCGTTGTTGGTTTTTCGTTTCTCGTTTTTCGTAACCCAATGTTCGATAATCCCTAACGAAAAGCGAAAAACGGAAAACTAAAACTCAAAACCGTGCCGTATAACGCGGAACCCGCCCCGATCGGGGACGCGTCAGTCGTGGTGGCAGAAGACCTCGCGCATCATCCCGATGAGGCGTAAGGTCCGACCGTCGCTCACGCGGTAATATACACGATTGGCGTCTTTGCGTGAGGCCAGGATGCCCTTGTCGCGGAGAATCGCCAGGTGCTGGGAGATGTTGCTCTGTGAGGTTCCCACGAGATCGACGATATCCTGTACGCTGACCTCCTGCTCGCCCAGGGTGCACAGGATTTTCAGTCGCAATGGATGGGACATCGCCTTGAGCGAACGGGAGGCGCGCTCGATGTCTTCGTCGTCCGCGAAGAGCGACATCGCGGCCTCGCCGTCCGATTCGCGGTCTTCCAACATCGGCAGAGATCTGTGGTTCAGGATGGTGACCATCGCCTTTGACGAGGAATCAATTTTTCATAATACAATAATAAGCTCTTTTGCACGTGCTGCGAAGCGCCGCGACGGCCAACCTTCGGTTTTTTCCGAGCGAAGGTGGTGACTATACTGCCGTCCGTGCTCTCAGCGTGACCCTCTGATCCCATGCTTTTTGGTCCTCATCAACGCAGATCCCGACTGCCCCGGCGCGGGCGGTGGTGCCGCGCGGCCCACCTGGCCTGTGGTCTGGCGGCGGGTTTCGTGTTGGTGCAGGCCCCGACGGTCCGGGCGCAGGAAGCGGATACCCTGATCGAGGCGCGGTCGCGTGATCTTTCCGATCTCGATCGGCAGATGGAGGGTATCGGTGCGGAATTGACCGGGCAGAATGCCGAGCGACAGGCACTGATTGCGGAACTCGAACAGCGCGAAAAGGACGTCGCGGCACTGGCCATCGCCGGTCGGGAGCTTGATCGGGCGGTCGGGGAGCAAACCCGGGTCGCGCAGGAACTGCGTGTTCGCGAGTCCCAGGCGCAGACCGCACTGGCCGAGCAGACCCGGCGTCTGGCCGAATCGCTGCGCACGGCCTACGCGATGGGGCGGACGGACGGACTGCGCATGTTACTGAACCAGGAAGACCCGGTCCGCGCGAGTCGGGTCCTGTCTTACTTCGCCTATTTCAATCGCGAACGCGTCCGCGGCATTCAGGCGGTCGAGGCGAGTGCCGCCCGTCTGACGCGGTTGGCCGGTGATGCGGAACGCGAGGCCGGGCGCCTGCGTGAGTTCGCCCTTGAGCAAGAGGCCGCGCGTGTCCGTCTGGAGGCGGCGAAACAGGACCGCGCCAAAATCCTGGCAGCGTTGGAGCGGACCATCGTGAGCCGCGAGGCGGATCTGGCGAGTCTTGGCCGCGATGCAGAAAATCTGCGGCTCCTGGTTGAACACCTGCGCCAGCGGGCGCAAATCAAGGCCGAACTGGAAATTCGGCGCGAGCCCTTCGCCACGCGTCAAGGCCGGCTCGCCTGGCCCCTCCTGGAGGGCCGCATCCGGGCCGGATTCGGCACCCAAAAGCCCGATTCGGACTCGACCTGGGATGGTTGTCTTCTGGCCGCGCGCGAAGGCGAGGAAGTGCGTACGATCTACGACGGTCGAGTGGTCTACGCGGACTGGCTGGTCGGTTTCGGTTTGTTGCTGGTGATCGACCACGGCGACGGCTTCATGTCGTTTTACGGCCATAATGAGGCGCTCCTCAAAGATGTCGGTGAATGGGTGTCGGCCGCCGATGTGATCGCCTTGAGCGGCAACAGCGGCGGCCGTGACGAGCCGGTGCTCTATTTCGCCATCCGCCACCATGGGGAGGCGCTCGATCCGGCCAGCTGGTGTGGTTGACCGCTGTTGAAACATGCGATGCTTGCGCCACCTCGTCGACGCGCACCGCGCCACCGGCGGCTGCCACCCGATCACCCGCGCGACATCATCACCTCATCCACCTGCGAACCCGCACGACCATGTCCAAACGTTTGTCCCATGCTTTGCTGATCTGGATCGGTATCATCCTCGGAACCCTCGCCCCACTGGGCGAGCCGCGGGCGCAAGAGCAGCCGTCCGCACCGGCTGTCCCGGCGGCCCCGGGTATCCCGGACACCGGTGCGCCCGATCCCGCGGCGGCGCCCGTGATCCCGGCCGAACCGCAGACCCCGGCTGTTTCGGCCGCGCCGGCCGCCGCGCCGACCGCTGAGGAGTTGCCGTTGGACGAACTGCGGACCTTCGCCGAGGTCTACGGTCGGATCAAGGACGACTATGTGGAGGGGGTCAAGGACAAGAAGTTGTTGGAGAGTGCCATCCGCGGCATGCTCGCCGGGCTCGATCCGCACTCTTCCTATCTGGATAAGGAGGAGTATCGGGAACTCCAGGTCGGCACCAGCGGCGAATTCGGCGGTCTCGGGATCGAGGTCGGCATGGACGATGGGTTCGTCAAGATCATCGCCCCGATCGACGACACCCCGGCGCAGCGGGCCGGACTCCAGGCGGGCGACCTGATCGTGCGCATCGATGACAAGCCGGTGAAGGGTTTGAGCCTCAACGAGGCGGTCAACCTCATGCGCGGCAAGCCCGGGACCGAGATCCGCCTCACCATCACGCGCGGCACTGACGGCCGGCCGCTCGAGGTGAAGGTGGAACGCGACATCATCCGTGTCGCCTCGGTCAAGAGTCGCACCCTGGAGCCCGGCTTCGGGTATGTGCGGCTGTCGCACTTCCAGGCGCGGACCACCGAGGACATGCGGACGGCCATCGATGCCTTGAAAAAGGAGAACAAGAATGAACTCAAGGGTCTGGTGCTGGATCTGCGCAACAACCCGGGCGGTGTGCTCAATGCCGCCGTCGGGGTGAGCGATGCCTTCATTGTCGATGGCCTGATCGTATATACCCAGGGTCGGCAGACCGACTCCAGGCTCCAGTTCAAGGCGGGTCCGGATGACGTGCTGGCCGGGGCTCCGCTGGTCGTCCTGGTGAACGGCGGCAGCGCCTCGGCCTCGGAGATCGTGGCGGGGGCGCTCCAGGACCATCGACGTGCCCTGATCATGGGGACCCAGACCTTCGGCAAGGGGTCGGTTCAGACCATTGTCCCGATCGACGACACCACCGCGTTAAAGCTCACCACGGCGCGTTACTACACGCCGTCGGGCCGCTCGATCCAGGCCGAGGGAATCAATCCGGACGTCACGCTCGACCCTGGTGTGTTCAAGCCATCATCCGAGCGGGAACAGGATCCGCTGAAAGAGTCCGATCTGGTCCGTCACCTCGACGAGGGCAAGGCGGCTGCAGACGACACGTCCGGCGAGGTCAAGAAAACCCTCGCCGCCGAGGACTTCCAGCTTGCCGAAGCCTTGAATATGCTAAAGGGTCTGACGATTCTGGGCCGCGCCAAGGGCGGCTGACGGCGCGCTCCGGGCGCCGCGTGCCGGTCAGCGCTGGTTGCCGGTTGCGACGCCCGCAACGACCGCCAGCGCAGTGCGAGAACATACCAAAACACCAGTTTGCAGGAGATTTCAAGATGCCGAAGGTACTGGTTCTGCTCGCCCAGGGATGTGAGGAACTGGAGGCGGTCACGGTCATCGACTTGCTGCGTCGGGCACAGATCGATGTCGTGACCGCCGGCTTGACGGCCGGCGCGGTGATCGCCAGCCGCGGCACCGTCCTGGTACCCGACAGCACGCTGGAGGCGGAGCAGGACAAGGACTTCGCGATGGTCGTGTTACCGGGCGGTTTGCCGGGTGCGCGGTTTCTTGAAGACGACCCGCGGGTCCAGGTCTTGTTGCGTCGCCAGGTCGCGGCGGGACGCTACGCCGCGGCCATTTGTGCCGCACCCAAGGTGCTGGCCGCCGCCGGCCTGCTCGACGGCAAGCGCGCGACCGCCTATCCTGGCTCAGTTGCGGCCGCCGACTTTCCGCGGATGATGCTGACCGCTGCGCCGGTGGTGGTGGACGGCCTGATCGTGACCTCCCGCGGGCCCGGCACCGCCATGGATTTCGCATTGCAGCTCATCGCATTACTGATGGGCGAGGCGAGTCGCCACACCGTGGAGTCGCAACTGGTGCGCGATCTGTGAGGCCCGAATGACCACCAAGGTCCGCGCGCCATGAGCCCGACCCTGCTTGGAATGGCGGCGCTACCCACCGCCGTGGGACTCAGCGCCCTTGCCGCGCGTTGGCTGGTGAGACGCGGCGCGCTGCTCGATCACCCCAACGCACGTTCGCTCCATCAGGTGGCGGTGCCGCGCAGCGGTGGTCTGGCGGTGCTCTTCGGTCTGGCCGTCACCCTTGGCCTGTGCCGGCTCGCCGGGCTGAACCCTGAACAACTGCCCTGGATCGCGGGGGCGCTGCTGCCGGTCGCGGCCGTGTCGCTGCTGGACGATCTGGGCGAGGTCTCGCGCCGTCTGCGCTTCGCCGTTCATCTTGGCGCCGGCCTGCTCCTGGCTGCCGGTGGCCTGCTCTGGGGTTCGCTGGGCCTGCCCGGCGCGGATTGGCCCTGGCCCGCGCCGCTCGCCTGGCTGTTGACGGTGCTCTACGTGGTCTGGATGATCAATCTCTATAACTTCATGGATGGCATGGACGGCTTTGCCGGCGGTATGGCCCTGTTCGGTTTCAGTGCCTTGGCGGTCTTGGGCTGGCAGGGGGGCGACCCGGTCTTCGCCCTGGTCGCCGCCTGTATCGCCGCGGCCGCTGGGGGCTTTCTGTTCAGCAATTTTCCCCCGGCGCGGATTTTCCTCGGCGATCTGGGTTCCTCCTGTCTTGGTCTGCTTGCCGCCGCGCTCTCGTTGTGGGGTGCCGCAACCGGGCTTTTTCCGCTGTGGGTCGCCTGGCTGGCGTTCTCTCCCTTCATCGTCGATGCGACCTGGACGCTGGCGCGGCGGCTGGTGCGGGGCGAGCGCATCTGGGAGGCACATCGCAGTCATCACTACCAGCGTCTGGTGCTTGCCGGTTGGGGCCATCGCAAGACGGTGTTGCGCGCTTATCTCGTGATGGTCGCCGCCGCTGTCTGTGCCGTCGCTGCCCCGGACCTGTCGGCGCCTGAGCAATGGCTGGTGCTGCTGGCCTGGGCGGCGATCTACGCCCTGATTCACGTAAGGATTCGGCTGGCCGAAGGCCGGCCCCCCGCGGAGTTCTGATAGTGCAGGAAGAGCCCTTCTTGGACGATCTCCCCGTCTTTACAGGGACTCGTGACGATCCCGATTTCTTGCTCTCCGCCCCTGGCGGAGCGGAGCGGTCGGCCCTGGCGACCGACGCGACCACTGACCTTGGCCCGAAATCCACGGCGAACGCCGACTCACAGCCGGTGCCGTCCGCGGGTCTGAGCGCCGATCAAGCCCCGGCCGAGCGCCCGCCCGAGGCCCGCATCGTCGCTTCACTCTATGAGCGGGGCAAGCTCACCGCGGGGGACCTGGCCCGTGCCCGTCGGTTGGCCGACGACGGCGGGGAGTCCTTGCTGCGCATGTTGGTGCGCCTGGGTCTGATTTCCGAGCGGGATATGGCGCAGGCGATGAGCGAGGTTTTGGATCTGCCCTTGGCGGACCCCGCGCAGTTCCCCGCCGAACCCGTTGCCGAAGGCCTCTTCACCCTGCGGTTTCTCAAAGACGCGAGGGTGTTACCCATGGAGGAAGACGAAGAGCACCTGCGGGTCGCGGTGGCTGATGCAGTCGACCCCTACATCCTGCCGGCGGTCGCAATGGCCGCGGGCAAGCGGGTGGAGGGTGTCATTGCCCTGGCCTCCGAGATCGAACTCGCCCTGGCGCGGCTCTATGAGAAGCAGGCCGAGCCGGACCCGAACGCGGAACCCGATTACGGGGACTTCGACGAGGAGGATATCGAGCATCTGAAGGATTTGGCGAGCGAGGCACCGGTGATCCGTATGGTCAATCACATGATCCAGAAGGCGGTGGAATCCCGTGCATCCGATATCCACATCGAGCCGTTCGCCGATGAATTGAAGGTTCGTTATCGCATCGACGGTATTCTGAAGGAGGTCGATGCCCCGCCGGTGCGTTCCACCGCCGCGGTGATTTCGCGCGTCAAGATCATGGCCAAGCTCAATATCGCGGAGCGTCGTCTGCCGCAGGACGGGCGCATTCCCGTCCGAGTACAGGGCCGCGAGCTCGACCTGCGTGTCTCCACCGTGCCCACCATGTTCGGTGAGAGTGTGGTCATGCGCTTGCTGGACAAGGAGAGCGTGCGCTTCGACTTCGACGCCCTGGGTTTCGACGGTACCCCCAGACAACGCCTGATCGGCATCCTGGAACAGCCTTACGGCATCCTGCTCGTTACCGGGCCCACCGGTTCCGGCAAGAGCACGACGCTCTATACCGCGCTGTCGCGCCTCAATACCGAGGAGCGCAAGATCATTACGGTCGAGGACCCGGTAGAGTACCAACTGCCGGGCATCAACCAGATTCAGGTCAAGTCGACCATCGGCATGACCTTCGCGGGGGCCCTGCGCGCCATCGTTCGCCAGGACCCGGACATCATCATGGTCGGCGAGATGCGCGATCTCGAGACTGCCCGGATCGCCGTGCAGTCGGCCCTGACCGGACACGTGGTTCTGTCCACCCTGCACACCAACGACGCGGCCAGCGGAGTCACCCGCTTGCTTGATATGGGGGTCGAGGATTATCTGCTGACCTCCACCGTCAACGGTATTCTCGGTCAGCGTCTGGTGCGCAGCCTCTGCCCTCATTGCCGTGAGCCCTATGACGCGTTGCCGGAACTCGCCGCGCGCTTCACGCGCTTTCAGCCGGACGGGCCCGAACCGATCAAGCTGTATCGTCCGGGCGGCTGTGACCTCTGCAATGGTACCGGCTACCGCGGCCGGCTAGTCATCTCGGAGGTGCTGCTGATGACCGATCCGATTCGCAAGCTGGTGCTGAGCCACGCGACCGCCAACGCGATCCAGCGTCTGGCCATGGAGGAGGGGATGGCCACCATGTATGAGGACGGGCTGCGCAAGGCGATGGCGGGGCGCACCACCGTGGAAGAGGTGTTGCGGGTCGCGGAGGACGATTAAGTGCCCAAATATTTCTATAAGGCGGTGAAACTCGACGGCGAGCCGGTTGAAGGCGAACTGGAGGCGGCCGACGAGCCGACGCTGGTCAGTCTGCTGCAGGCCCAGGGGCTGCTCCCGGTCGAGATGCGCTCAGCCGGCGGTCTACGGGCGCGCCTCGGGCGCACCCGGCGGCGTCGCCTGAGTCAGAAAGAGATCGGCATCCTGACCCGTGAGCTGGCCACGCTGATCGAAGCGGGCATGACGTTGGACCGCTCGCTCCAGGTCCTGATCGACCTGACCACGGAGGAGCATCTGGTGCGTGTGCTCGCGGACCTGCAGGAGCGGGTTCGCGGTGGTGCCACCTTCTCCAGCGCACTGGAGGCCCAGGACGGGCAGTTCGCGCGCCTCTACATCAACATGGTGCGGGCGGGCGAGGCCAGCGGTGCCCTTGATCAGGTCCTGGATCGGCTGGCCGACTATCTGGAGCGGGTGGCCGAACTGCGTCAAACCGTGACCTCGGCGCTGGTCTATCCGGCCATCCTGCTGTTCGTGGCGGCGTCCTCGGTCATCCTGCTCCTGGTCTTCGTGGTGCCTCAGTTCACCGTGCTCTTCGATGACATGGGCAAAGCACTGCCGGTGCCGACGCAGATCGTGGTCGCCGCCGGCAACCTGTTCCGCAACTACTGGTGGGCCATGCTCGTCGCCGCCGCCTTGATCGCCCTGGGTCTGGAGCGCTGGATGCAGGACGAACAGGTGCGCGATCGGCTGGATCATCGCGTCTTGCGGATTCCCTTGTTCGGCGACCTGATCTGGAAGATGGAGACCGCCCGTCTCGCCCACACCCTCTCCACCCTGCTCAAGAACGGACTGCCGCTGCTCAGTGCCTTGACGCTGGCCAAGGAGGTGGTGAGTAACCGCAAGATATCCGGCCTCCTGGACGAGGCGGGTGAGGATCTCAAGCACGGACGCGGACTCGCCGGCCCCCTGGCGCGGCTGAAGGCCCTGCCCGACCTGGCCTTACAGATGATCCGCGTCGGCGAGGAGTCCGGCGCACTCGACGCCATGCTCGCCAAAGTCGCCGGCATCTATGATCGGGAGACCCGCACCAGTGTCCAGAGCATGCTGACCCTCTTGGAGCCTATCCTCATCGTTGGCCTGGGTATCGTGGTCGCGGGGATCATCATTTCTATCCTGATGGCGATTTTGGGGGCCAATGATCTGGTATTCTGACAGCGTAATCAATGTCACAGATTTCCACAGATGAAGAAAAACCTCGGAGAACTGTGAATGCTTACGAAGGCCGATAGTCCCACGACACCCGACGTGGCGAGAATCACCAGGCCTGCCCCGCTGTTGTTGCGTGGCGCGACGATTTTTGCCGGCGACGCGCTGACCGTTCTGCGCCGCTTACCCTCGGAATCGGTACGGTGCATCGTCACGTCACCGCTCTATTGGGGCTTGCGGGATTACGGGTATGACGAGCAGATCGGGCTGGAAGCGACCTTATCGCAATTCCTGCACCGCCTGGTCGCGGTGTTTGCCGAGTCGAAGCGCGTACTGACGGATGATGGCACCCTATGGCTTAACATCGGCGACGGCTACACCAGCGGCAACCGTGGCTGGCGAGCGCCCGATAAAAAGAATCCGGCGCGGGCCATGGACGTTCGACCGGATACACCGGAAGGTTTGAAGCCCAAGGATCTGATCGGTGTACCTTGGCGGCTCGCCTTCGCCTTGCAAGAAGACGGCTGGTATTTGCGCAGCGATGTCGTCTGGAATAAGCCCAATGCCATGCCGGAAAGTGTGAAGGACCGTCCCGCCCGTTCACATGAGTACCTGTTTATGCTCTCTAAATCGGAGCGCTACTTCTACGATTGGCAGGCCGTCAGAGAGCCGGCGGATGGCGGGGGGCTGCGCAACCGTCGTTCAGTTTGGCACGTCAACACCAAACCGTTCGCGGGTGCGCATTTCGCAACCTTCCCGCCCGACCTGATTCGGCCCTGCATTTTGGCCTCTACCGAGCCAGGGGATTATGTGCTTGATCCTTTTTTTGGATCGGGCACCGTGGGCATCACTTGCCAGGAGGAGAACCGACAATATGTCGGAATCGAACTCAATCCTGATTATGTGGCATTGGCTGCGTTACGTTTGCAGGGACAGAACAGTAATGTGATCAAGATCGCGGCGACATGACTAAGAAGATCAAATTTCCCCCGCCGGATTTGCAGATCAGTTTTGCTCTTCTTTTCTTGATCGAATTCGCGCCCGATCCGGATATAATAATCCGGGAAGAGATGGCCCACCGGAATTACCGCAACGTCGTTGCGATCGAGATCAAGAGCGGCACTGATGTTTCAAACATTCATAACCGAATTGGCGAGGCCGAGAAGAGTCACCAGAAAGCGCGGCAGCGCGGCTTTACCGAATGCTGGACCATCGTCAACGTCAACCGTCTCGATTTACTCAAGGCGCGAAGCGAATCGCCGTCGACTGATCGCTTTTACTCGCTCATCAGTCTCGTGACACGAACCGGCGAAGAGTATGCCGATTTTCGGCGCAGGGTGATGTCGCTGACAGCGATTCCGGCACCTTGAACCGTCTTCTGCGCCCCAGCTTAGAAAGGAACAATGGTGTTGCTCATTGAACCGTGCTTGCTAAGGCGAAACCGACGACAATCTCCCGCGCCGGGCGTCGAAACGAGGGATCCGAGATGACTACAACAACCAAGCTCTGCATCACCCGACATGGCGAGACCAACTGGAATATTTTCGGGATACTCCAGGGCTGGATCGATGTGCCGCTGAACGACAAGGGCCGCACCCAGGCCCTGGAATTGGCTCAGGCGCTGGCGGGCCAGGGTTTTTCGCGGGTCTGTACCAGCCCGCTGCGACGCTCCGCGGAGACCGCCGAGATCATTGCCGAGGCCTGGGGGATGCCGCCCCCGCTGGTCTACGAGGGCCTGAAGGAACGCAACTTCGGTCTGATCCAGGGTCAACCCAAGAGCGAGCTGGCCGAAAGCCACCCTGGTCTCTACCAGGAGATCCTGCGGCGCAATCCGGCGGCGCACTTCGACGAGGGCGAGTCCGTGGATCATTTCGCCGACCGGGTGATCGCCGCCTTACATGAGGTTGCGGAACAGTATCCCGGAGAACGGGTGCTGATCATTACCCACGGCTGGGTCATGGATGTGATCACGCGTTACATCAGCGGCCTGCCGCGAACGACCGTGCTGGACTTGAAGCGCAAGAACGGCGAGTCGATCTGGCTGGAACTGACGTCCGCCGCGACCTTTGTCGAAAGTGATGCCGGGGGCGTCCTGGGATCCAGTTGAGAAGTCATGCAGTGTGCGTGCTGGTCGGGGTCGCCTGACGGCGCTCCGCGGGAACCACTCAGTCGCCACAGGGTCACACTGTCGCGGGTCAACGCTGGCCCTCGGTGTTGGGTCTCACTAGAATGATGTTGGTTTTTTCAACGGTCCGGAGGACCTGCAATGCGTCCGAAGTTGTCTAAGCGTACCGTCGGCTTCACCCTGGTCGAACTCTTGGTGGTGCTCGCCATCCTGGGTCTGTTGGCCGGGCTGGTGGGGCCTCAGGTCATGAAATTTCTGGGGAGTTCCAAGACCAAGACCGCCAAGTTGCAGATCGATGACTTGGTTGCGACCATGGATCTCTATCGTCTGGAGACTGGACGTTACCCGACCGGCGAAGAGGGGCTGGAGGCACTGGTGACCAAGCCGGGCAATGCCGCTAATTGGAACGGTCCCTACCTCAAGAAGGGGGATGTTCCCAAAGACCCTTGGGGCTTCGAGTATCAGTACCGCTTTCCAGGCGAGCACGGCGGAGTCGACATCTGGACCCTGGGCGCCGACAACCGCGAGGGTGGGGAAGGGGAGAACGCCGACGTCAGGAGTTGGGAGTAAGCAGCCGCCAGTCGCATCAGTGATGTGCGTCAACCGTTGGTCGGGCGGTACGGCCGCAGGTTTTCGGGGTTTCACGCTGATCGAACTGGTGGTCGTGTTGGCCGTTGCGGCCTTGCTCATGACGGTGGTCCCGCCCTTGATCTCAGCGGCCTTGCCCGGCGTGGAGCTCAAGGCCGCGGCGCGGCGCACCGCGGCCACCCTGCGGCTCGCCCGCGAGACCGCCATCCGCACGGGCATGGATACCGTGTTGGTGGTGGATGTGGAAGAGCGGTTGTTGGAACTCCCCGGTTTTCGTACGGTCTCGCTGCCGCGCCGGCTGCGGGTCAAGCTCGACGCGGCGCAACGTGAGATGTTGGATGACCAGCGCGGCGCCATCCGGTTCTTTCCGGACGGCAGTTCCACCGGCGGTGTCATTCTCCTGGCGCGTGGTGATGCACGGGAGGATTCGGGCTTCCAGGTCGGTGTCAACTGGCTGACCGGCCGGGTACGCATGGCTGCCGTGGGTGGCAAATGATTCGCGGTCGGTCCTGGTCGACGGGACAGGCCGGCTTTTCGCTGCTGGAGGTGCTGGTCGCCTTTGCTATCCTGGCGGTCTCGCTCGGGGTGCTGATGCAGATCTTCTCCCGTGCCACCCAAACCACCATGACCGCGGCTCAGTACAGCCGCGCCGTCTCGCTCGCCGAAGCGCGGCTCGCCGCGGTCGGGAGCGCGTTTCCCCTGGAGGCGGGCGTAACCTCCGGCGATCCTGAGGATGGATTTGCCTGGGAGCTGACCATCATCCCGACCCAACTCACTGCCGAGGAGCCGGGATTGCTTGCCGAAGCGCCGATGGTCACGCCCTATCGGGTCACGGCGCTCGTGGTCTGGCAAGACGGCGCCCGGACCCGGCGCCTGACGCTGAGCACCCTGCGCCTGGGCGAGCGGGTGGAATAGTGTATAGGTTCCTTCCCCTGTTGGGTCCAGGTGCCAGGTCTGACGCCGGACCGCGCCGCGCCCGCGGTTTCACCCTGGTCGAATTGCTGATTGCCCTGGCGATGGTCAGTCTGATCACCGTTCTGCTGTTTTCCGGATTGCGGCTCGGTTCCCGTTCTTGGGACGCCGTGGAGGCTTCCGCCGACCGCACCGGTGCCTTGCGTCTCGCCCATGGCTTTCTACTGCGCACCCTCATCCAGGCCCGGGCGGCATCCCTGGTGTTTGACGGTGCGATGCGTCCGGTTTTCGCCGGCGATGCGGAGCGGCTCGAATATGTCGCCCCTTTGTCGGAACATGTCGGTGTGCCTGGACTCTATGTCTTGCGACTGCAAGTGGAAGGGTCGGGAGATCGTCGCAATCTGGTCCTGACCCGCTGGCTGATCCATCCGGAGGTACTTGAAGGTACGAATGAGATACCAAAATGGGAGCCGCTCAAAGAGGATTCGCAGATGAGCCTCGGGTCGATACCCCCGGACCAGGATGCGGCTGCCGGCGCATTCGGGCGCACCCTGCTCTTGGAGGGCGTGGCTGGGCTGGAGTTGAGCTATTTCGGCGTGACGGAGAGCGAGGGCGATCCCGAATGGCACAACGAATGGCTGGAGCAAGCGACGCCCCCGTCGCTGTTGCGCATCCACCTGACCACGAGCGAGCAGACATGGCCGGACTTGATCGTCGCACTGCCCACCCGGTCCGGCTGAGCCGCCCGGTCGGTGCGTGCCGCGGCATCGCCTTGGTGCTGGTTCTCTGGGTCCTGACGCTATTGACCGTGATGGCCGTGGGGATGACTGCGGCGCAGCGCACTGAGACCGCCCTGACCGAGAACCAGATCGCCGACGCCCGCTTTCGCGCCTTGACCGATGCCGCGATCGCCTACACCCTGTTTGCCTTTCTCAACCCGCCGCCGGCGGCGCCTGAGGTCGGGTTGGGTGCCGATGCGACGGCGGCACCGGTCTGGCTGCCCAACGGTGCGCCACGGTCCTGGGAGTTCGACGGTTCCGCGTTGAGCATCGCGGTGTTCAACGAGCAGTCGCGGATCAACCTGAATCTGGCGTCGGCGCCGATCCTGGCCGCTTTGATGGTTGCGTTGGGGGTGGAGGATGAAGCGGCCGGCGCGCTCGGCGACGCCATTCTCGACTGGCGCGACGAGGATGATCTCAAGCAACTGAACGGGGCGGAGGACAGCGATTACGAGGACAACGGACGGGTCGCCGGCGCCAAGGACGCCCCGTTCGTGGCTGTCGAGGAACTGCAGCAGGTGCTGGGGATAACGCGCGAACTTTACCTGCTGTTGGCCCCGGAGTTGACTGTCGATACCGAGGGCGATCAGGTGGAGCAGGCCTTCGCGTCGGCGGCGGTGCTGGCCGCCCTGCAAGGGATTTCGCTGGAAGAGGCGCAGCTTCAGGTCCAAGAGCGGGATCAGCCGACGCTTCCGGACGGCCGGATCGCACCCGTTGCCAATCGTGGCGGACCGCTGTATCGCATCCAGGTCAGGGAGCAGGGACGGACGGCGAACGCCCGCGGCATGGAGGCGTTGGTGGAGGCGGCGCCTGGTCAGACGCCGCCCTACCAGGTCCGTTGGCGACGCTTTGGATTGATCACCGCCTCGCCGAGCCCGCTCGTGGTCGACGATGGCGGATGACTGGCGTCGGGCGCAGTCCTCGTCTTACACTGCAACTCCCGTGGCGGATGCGCGGCAAGTCGAGCCGGGCCCGACAAATTCCATCGTTTCCGATACCTGTCGTTGTTGGTTTCTCGTTTTTCGTTTCTCGTAACCCGATGCTTGATCAACACGAACGAAAAACCCAAAACCGTTCCGCATATCTATGTCACTGATCGACCGTTTACGCAGTATTGGGAGCGGACTCCTGCGCCGCCCATCCGCCGTCGATCGGGGCTTGTCGGGGGAGCCCTTTGTCGCCTGTTTACCGGCGGCCGTGCGGCATTATCTGGCGCAGCGGGATCGGCGCCTGATCGTCTCAGCCGACGGCCCGGTCGCGAAACTCTTGTTGGTGACAGGTGAGGCGCAAGCGCTTTTGGGTACACTGGAGATGACCGGGCGCGACCCGCTGCCCGCGGCCGTTGCCGGGGGGGCTCGGGATCAACATCGACTCACCGTGCTGATGCTCCAGGGCGCCGCGGTGTTGTCCCGCCGCACCTCGCTGCCGTCGCAGGTCCGGGACAACCTGGTCCAAGTCTTGCGCGTTGAGTTGGATCGGCTGTCGCCCTTCAAGCCGGAGCAGGTCGCGTACGATTATCGTATCGTCAGCGGTGGGCCAGGGGACGCGCGCATTGGGGTCGAACTGGCGTTGGCCCGACGCGATCTGATCGATGGTTGGCTGAAACGGCTGCGCGAGCTCGGCTCGCCGGTCGATCAGGTGACCTGGGAAGGGGCTTGGCCGCGCGCCAATCTCCTGGCGCCGGCGGAGCGTCCGCGTCGGCGGCAGCCGCTGTTCGATCCCACCAAACTGTTGCTTGTCCTGATCCTGTTGCTGGGTGTCGCGGCGCTGGCGACCCCACTCTGGCAAAAGAGCCAGCGGCTCGAAGTCATCGAGTCGGAAGTGCGTAAGCTGCGCGCCCAGGCCGTGCAGGTGGACGAACTGCGCCGGGAACTGGAGCGGGCGAAACGCGGGAGCACGGAGGTCCTGCGCCAGAAACTGGAACAGCCGCGGATGCTTGCGATGCTGCGCGAGCTGACCGATCGGATTCCTAATGATACCTGGGTGCAGAGTCTGGAGTACCAAAACAGCGAGGTCCAGCTGCGCGGCGAATCCGGTCAGGCGACGGCTTTGATCGGACTCCTGGAGGACGCCCCGGGGATCGATGGCGTCTCCTTCCGCTCCCCCGTGACCCAGGTGGCGCGGACCGGCAAAGAGCGTTTCAATCTCGCTTTCACCTACAAGCAGAGCGAGCCCGCGCCATGACTGCGGTTGTTCCGGTGAAACGCTATTGCGTCATCGTCTGGGCGGCAGCGATGCTGCTGCCGATGCTGCTGATTGCCACGATCGCGGTACCCTGGTTCGGCCAAGTGCAGCGGCTTGACGAGGGGATCGCCGCGGGCGAGGAGCAACTCCAGCGGTACCGCAGACTGATCGCGACGCTGCCGTCATTGCGGTCGGAGCTGGAACAGGTCAACGACAATCAGGCGTTCAAAGCCTTCTATTTCGATGCGGCGACCGCGGCCTTGGCGGGCGCGGAGCTGCAGCGCAAGGTCCAGGACATCATTACCGCCGCCAAGGGTCGATTGATCAGTACCCAGTTGCTGCCGGAGGAGAAGGAGGAGCAGCCGGCGCGGGTCCGGCTGCGTACCCAGATTCAGGGGTCGACCGAGACCCTGCTCGAGGTGCTCCATCAGGTCGATCAGGCGCGTCCTTTTCTTTTTGTCGATCAGGTCTCGATCCGTTCATCCGCACGCCCGGAACAACCCGAGCAGATGGTCCGCGGTCGCCCTGTGCGCCGCCCTCAGGTTGATGAGACGGGTGAATTGACCATTCGTCTGGACATCTTCGGGTTCGCTCTCGGAGGCAAGACGTGATCAGGAGCGGCTTGATATTGGTGACCATGATCCTCGCGGGTCTGCTGGTCATCCAGTGGTGGCAATGGCCGCCGCCGCTGCCGCCGTTCGACGGTGAACCGCCGGACACCGCGGCGGTGAATGCTCCGGACGACCCGGCGAGCGGTCCGCTGGACCAACTCGCCCTGCCCGATTCCAAAGAGGCGTTCGCCAGTGTGGTCGAGCGCCCGCTGTTTCGGCCCCAACGCAAACCCCCGGACCCGCAGCCCGCGGAGCCCGCGCCCGAGGCGGCTTCCGCCGAGGCGACCTCGCTGGAAGGTACCGACTTGACCGCGGTCCTGATCTCACCAGGCATCACCATGGCCTGGATCAAAGATCAGAGCGCACCGGAACTCAAACGTCTGCGGTTGGGTGATGAACATGCGGGCTGGTCGGTCAAGGGCATCCTGGCCGATCGCGTCGTTCTGGAACGACAGGGAGAGACGAATGAGTTATTATTGCGCGACTTCCTGCAAACTCAGACCCCGCCCCCCGCGGTCCCTGTGCCGGCTGCGCCAAATCCAGCGGCGCGTCAGAATCCGGCGGCACAACGCCCGCCTCGACCATCCCAACGGGTCCCTCAGAACGCTGCGGTACCGGGCGGAGATCAGCGGGTCGTGTCGCCAAGAGCGCCCCAACCGAGACCGAATGTACCTCGACCATCACCGCAACGGCCGCAATAACAGCCGCCTCCGGCGCACCGGCCGGGGGTTGCTCACCCTCATCCTGTTGGTGTTGGGTCTGGCGGGCTGCGAGCGCAGCTATTGGGATCCGACCGTCAGGATCGGCGACACCGAGGGTCACCTGACCGATCGCACCAAGCCGGGAACGACTCCGTCAGGGGCACGCACGACTGGAATGGGCGATGAGGGCATCGCCTTGGACGCGGACGACGCGGGCACGAAGAAAGCCGTCGACTCGGTCACCCGCGGGACCGGGACCTTCGTCCGGCGCGTCACGGGCCCTACGGTTGATACCAGTCCGGGCGATGTAACCCTGAACTTTGACGGGACCGATATTCGCGAGGTCGTGAAGGTCATTCTCGGCGACCTGCTCCAGGTCAACTATGTCCTGAGCCCGGCGGTGCAGGGCGTCGCCTCATTGCAGACCGGGCGGCCCTTACGTCGCGACCACCTGATCCCCACGCTGGAGACCTTGCTGCGGATGAATAACGCGGCCATGGTCTATAAGGCCGGAACCTATGAGGTGGTCCCGGTGGCCAACGCGGTGCAGGGGAATCTGGTCCCACAACTCGGCGAATCGACCCGGGCACTCCCCGAGGGGTACAGCGTGCAAGTTGTCCCCCTGCGGTACATCAGTGCGGATGAAATGAACCGCATCCTCCAGCCGCTGGCCCCGGAGGGCAGTATCATTCGTGTTGATACCCTGCGTAACCTGCTGGTAGTGGCCGGCACCAGCCCCGAGATGGTCAATCTCATCGATACCATCAAGGTGTTCGATGTCGATTGGATGAGAGGGCTGTCGGTGGGGTTCTTCGTCCTTGAATACGCCAAGGCCAATGAGGTCGTGACGCAACTCGAAGGGCTGCTCGCCGACGACTCGGGTAATCCGATGAAGGGCTTGTTCCGCTTCATCCCGGTAGAGTCGTCCAACAGCCTGATGGTGATCTCGCCCCAGGAGAGCTACATCCAACAGGCACGCAACTGGATCGAGCGGTTGGACATGGCGGAGGCGACGGGCAGCGCGGCGCAGCGGCTATTCGTCTACCGTGTCAAGTACGGCGATGCCGAGAACCTGGCCAATGTGCTGTCCGAGCTGTTCCAGGGCGAAGGCAGTGAGCGCAAGCAATCGGTCGGCGGGGTGGCGCCGGGCATGGGATCATCGAGTATCGGCTCGCGGGCCGTGATTGGTCAGATGGGCAGCAGCCAAACGGGCGGGAGTCAGTTGGGCGGCAGCCAGTTGGGCGGAAACCAGTCGGGTGGTTTCGGGAATAACAACCGTAACACCGATGGGGGCGGTTTTTCCGGCGGGTCGGGCGGGATCGGCAATCAGCGCCAGGCGACGGCGCGTACCTTCGAACTGACCTCCGAGGTCAGTGTCGTCGCCGATGCCGTCAACAATTCAATCCTGGTCCGTTCAAGTCCCAGGGACTACAAGAAGATTCTGGACGCGCTCAAGCAGCTTGATATCACGCCCCTCCAGGTGCTGGTGGAAGCGACGATCATCGAGATCAAGCTGGAAGGATCGCTGCGATACGGTATTTCGTGGAATCTGCTCGCCCACGCCAGCGACGGCTACAAGAGCGACTGGTCGCTGAACGGTCTGCAAAATCGTCAGACCACGACCGGAACAACCGATCCCAACACGAATACAACTATCGCCGACACCATCACGACCCCGCTTGCGCGGGAATTTCCCGGTTTCAACTGGACCATCGTCGCCAATCCATCGCGAATCATTGCCAACCTCAGTGCACTGGCCGGCCAGAATCTGGTCAATGTCCTGTCCTCACCATCAGTGATGGTGATGGATAACAAGACCGCGAGAATCCAGGTCGGTGACCAGGTACCGGTGGAGACGACCCAGCAGCAGAGCACGATTTCCCCGGGCGCCTCGATCGTCAACCAGATCGAGTACAAGGATGCCGGTGTGATTCTTGAGGTAACACCGCGTGTCACCCCTGGCGGCATGGTGCAAATGGACATTAAGCAGAAAGTATCGAAGGTCGCCCAAACCACCAGTTCGAACCTGAACTCACCGACCTTTTCCACCCGCGAGATCGAAAGTCTGGTCGCCGTTCGCTCCAACCAGGCGGTGGTGCTGGGTGGTCTGATCCAGGATGATCGGGAGGAAGGAAAGAATGGCATCCCCGGGCTTTTCGATCTGCCCTACGCCGGGGCACTGTTCGGCGAGCGAAGTAAGAAGGCGACACGTACCGAGTTAGTGGTCATCCTGATGCCCAAAGTCATCACCAGTGACCAGGATGTCGAGGCGGTCAACGCCGACTTTCGGAGTCGGCTGCGGGGGTTGGAGTTCAAGTTTTAGTCTGGTTGGTCATTCGAGAAGCAGGATCCGCATGCCTCGGTTGACACCCCAAAGGGAACGGCACCGCCGATGGACGCTTTCCATTGTCGTCCTCGCAGCGGTTTTGAGCGGCTGCAGCACGCTGGACCGCATCGCCGCGGGAACTGCTGCCAAGCTGGTCTGTTCGGGGCATTTCGTGGCGCATCGGCCGGTCTGCGATATCATTGATGAGGATTTGAATTCCATCGCCTTTCCCAACTCGCTGCTGGTTCGAGGGTTGGATATCAAGGAGCGCTACTGGGGCCAAATCGTTGCCACGAAGGGCAGCGCGAAGCGGCGCGCGGTGTACTACCCAGGTTACGGCTGTACGCTGTTGTCCGACGCGGACGCTGCGCCGGCGGCTGTCGCGCGGGCGCTCGCCGTGCGTTCCCCGCTGCCGGACGCGTCGCGCCGATGGCCCGACGGAGCTTTCGTCGAGCCCGATTTGTCTCCCCCGCGGTCTCTCGCAAGCGCCCTGAACGCGGAATTCGCTCCGAGCGATGCCGCGCCGCGCAGCTCAGTGCGCGCCGTGGTGGTCGTGAAAGGCGGGCGCGTGATCGCCGAGCGGTATGCCGACGGGTTCGGCGCGGAGACTCCCCAATTGGGCTGGTCGATGGCAAAGAGCGTGCTCGGGATGCTGATCGGCCAACGCATCGCCGACGGCGCGCTGTCCCTGGATCAGGACCACCTGTTCCAGGAATGGGCGAGTGACTCCCGTGCCGGCATTACCGTCCGCGATCTGCTGTTCATGCGTGACGGCCTGGATTCCCGCGAGGGGTATCTGCCGTTTGTCCCCGGCTCGGTGCCCCACATGCTGACCTTGGAGGATGACGTGTCGGCGGTCGCCCGGCGGGCCGCGGCGGACCGACCCCATGGTTCCCATTGGGCCTATCGGAGTGCCACCACCAATCTGCTCTCACGGGTCCTGCGCAACGCGTTCGCCGACGACGCTGCTTATTGGGTCTACCCGCGCGAGCGCCTGTTCGGGCCCATCGGTGCCGCGACCGCGGTCTTCGAAACCGATGTCGCGGGCAACTTCGTCGGCTCTTCGTACCTCTACGCCAGCGCGCGGGACTGGGCGCGCTTGGGACTCCTGCTGCTGCGCGACGGCGCCTGGGAGGGGCGCCAGGTGCTGCCGCGGGGCTGGCGCGACTTCGTGTCGACACTCCCGGATGAATACCGGCGGAGCGATCCCAGCGCTTATGGCGCCCAGGTCTGGCTGCGCGGCGACCCGCGAGAGACGCAACTGCGTGTGCGCTTGTGCAATCTGCCGGACGACGGGATCTATTTCTCCGGACATTGGGGCCAGATCATCGCGATCCTGCCGCAAGACGACCTGGTGATCGTCCGTCTCGGGTGGACCACGCGGGCATCGCGGTGGGACCAGTGCAAATTTCTGGAATCGATCGTGGACGCGGTGCGCGCCGTCGATGGACGCGCGCCGCCCTCCGGCGCCTGAACGATCGACGCCGGCTTGCAGCCGGCGCTCGGGGCGCGGTCCCTGGGGTTATTCGGCGAAGATCTCGTTGAAGAACGCCTGCATGCGCTGCCAGGACCGTGCATCGGCCTGGGCATTGTAGCTGAGGTTCTCCATCCCGTAGGCAGCGGCGTCCGGGTTGGTGAATCCGTGACGCGCGCCGCCGTAGATGTCCATCTCCCAATTGGCTCGGGCGGCCTCCAGTTTGTCCTTGAAGTGAGTCACCACCTCGGGGGCGACGAAGCTGTCGGCCTGACCATGGGCCACGAGGATCTTGGGCCGGATCTTGCCGGCGGCCTCCGCCGGTGCGGCAGGCAGCGAGCCGTGGAAGCTCACCACGCCGTCCAGATCGGCACCGCCATAGGCCATCTGCATCACCGTGCCGCCGCCGAAACAATAGCCGATGGCGGCCAGCCTGTCCGCATCCGCCAGTTCGCTTCCCTTGAGCTGGGCGAGACCGGCGGCGGCTCGTTGGAGCCAGGACTCGGGGTCCACAGTGATCTCCTGCATCCACTCCTTGGCCTGGGACGGCTGATCGGTGACCTTGCCGTCGCCGTACATGTCGGCGGCGAACGCGACATAGCCGAGCTCGGCGAGCAGGCGGGCGCGTTTTTTCGCATAGTCGTTGAGCCCCCACCACTCATGGATGACCAAGACGCCGGGCCGCTTGCCGCTCACCGCGTCGTCCCAATAGAGATGGCCGGTCAGCTTGGCGCCGTCGTCCTCGTAGGCGATGGGCTTGGTCTGGACCTCGGCCTGGACGGCGGTGACGGCGAGCAGCAGCGAGAGACAGAGTGGCTTGCGCATGGGTTTCGACCTCCGATGGATGACGTTGCAGTTGGATTGGCGGTGACGCGGCAGCGGGCTGGACGGCGACTTCCGCCGCTGGGTTCGTCTCTACTCGGTTGGCTGGTCAGTCTTGCAAGGTGCTGCACCGGCCTGCCCCCGCTCCCAACAGGTGCCGTCGGATGACGGCGCGGGATGCGGAATTCCCTGGCCGTCGAGGCGTGCGACGAAGGTCCGCCAGCGGCGCACGCCCTGGCGATCCACTTCCAGGCGCAACAGCCAGCCGGTGTTGTTGATTGTCTCACTGAAGCCGTTGAGAGTCCAAGGCTTCAGCCTTGGATCGGCAGGCCAAGGCTGAAACCTTGGACTCCAAATGCGCATCGCTGGCCGCCACCAGACGGAGATCGCCTGAGCTAATGTGAGTAACTTGTCAGTGAAACTTCACCAGGTGGTGATGGTGCAGCTCGCGGTGCAACCCGTGCAACCGGTCGTGCAACCCGTCGTGCAACTCGTACAGTTCGTGCACTTCGTGCAGTTCGTGCAGTTCGTGCAGTTCGTGCAGTTCGTGCAGCCCGTGCAGTTCGTGCAGCTCGTGCAACTGCTTGTGCAGTTCGTGCAACTGCTTGTGCAGCTCGTGCAACTGCTTTTGCAGCTCGTGCAACTCGTGCAACTGCTGGTGCAGCCAGAGCAAATGAAGTTACGCGTGCAGCCGATGCAAATGGTGCAGTTTGCCAGTTCCAGATCGCCATCTGGACCATGCTCGGCGCGGTTCCCTGACATTGCGTCGGCAGCACCTTGCGGCAATGACTTTATCGCGACGGCGGAGCCACTATGCCGACCAGCGACCATCGCATTGGCCGCACCGCCATATAAGGAGACCGCCGCGATTACGCCCCACACCACCACCGCGCGAGTAGCGGTCGGCGGGGAGGCAGAGGGGTGGGGCGCATCAGAGGTGTTGTCGATCGGGCGATTCATCGTGCGCTCCTGAGGTGGCGTCGGACCGGTGCGACCATGCCAGTGCTGCCTGCTCCCACAGCAATTCGGTCAGCACGGTCTTGCTGGTGGCGCACACGATGTCCTGCGTATAGCGCCGGATGGCGGGCGCGGCCTGCGGATTGCCGGCGATGGTGAATTTCCCCACGGGGCAGCCGCCCCCGCAGAGCTGTCGAAAATCGCAGCCTGCGCATTCCGGTCTGGTCGGGTCGGCGGCGATGGTTTGCATTTCCGCCATGACCGTCGGGCGCGGATAATCCTGGCGGGCCAGCTCACCGAGCGCAAAGCGCTCGATGCCGACCAGATAGATACAGGAAAAGATCCGGCCGTCGGCGGTAATGACTGGCTGTTGCCCAAGGGGGCGCCGCAGGCGACGCCTGAGCGGAAATTGGGCTGCAACCGCGAGAGGTACTCGCTGAACGGAAACAAGGCCGTCACCGGCCAGATCCGCTCCCGATAGACTTGCCGCAAGCCGTCCGCGTATCGCGCGGGGTCGGGGCACAATTCAAATGGCATGATCCATTCGTCGGAGTCGACGGCGTTCAAGGGCACGAAGGCGCTGCCCGTCCCCCCCAGCGCCTTGTGCGTTTCACTGACCTCCAGGAGTCGATGGTGGTTGTGACTGGTGACGGTCGCCCGCAACGCGACATCCAGACCCGCATCCCGCAAACGGCCGATGTGATCTGCGCTCTTGCGAAAACTGCTGCCGTGCCGGCCGCCGCCTTTCAACGGCCGAATCCCGTCGTGCAGGTCCGCGGGTCCGTCGATATCCACCAGGAAGGTAATCGCATAGCGCCGGGCCATCGCCACCAGATCATTCGGAAACAGGGTGAGATTGCTGGTGAGATGATAGGTCAAGGTCTGACCGGGATGGGCTGGCTTCAGTTCTTCCTCGCAGTAGCGAATGGCCTCTTTGGCCAATGGCCAGTTCAGCAGCGGTTCACCCCCGAAAAAGACGATGTTCAGCGTGCCGTTGGCGGTAATCGACTCAGCGATCGTGCGCAACGCGTCGCGGGCCACGGCCGCCGACATGATGAGGGCCGGCGCTTCGTGATAGGTGATGCGGCCATTGAGGCAGTACCGGCAGGCCTGGTTGCAGGCATGCGTCAACAGCAGATACACGGTTCTGGCCACCGCCGGTTCGCCGCCGGATCGACAATGACAGCGACCGGGGGCCGGCGGGGGCGGGGCAATAGGGAGGATCAGGCTGTGCGCCAGGAAAAAATCGAACAGGTGGGGCGGACAAAGATCCCCCAGGCGGTTGGTCAGGGTGCCCATCTCGCGCAAGGTTCGCAACAACGCCAGCGCTTCTTCGCCACCCCGCGGCAAGAAGACCGGGTTGACCTGCCCAGGATTGAAGATGATGTGTTCACCAGCCCTTTCCAGCGCAGTAACTCCGTCGGCAACCCTGAAATGCCTCATCGTTTCACTTCCTGCCCATGCCCTGTTTTCATGAGCTTCGCTGCGGCGGCGGACGCCCACGCGGCCCCGAATGTTGCGGAGCTATCGGGAACCGGCGAATGGATAGAAAACTCAAGCACCCGAGACCCGATAGAGTTCCAAGTATGGGCCAAGATAAGAATGGGCGGCAAGGTTTTCGATGGCTGGGAAGGCGGGTTGGCGGGTTGGCGGGTTGGCGGGGGCCTGGGGCAGCAGCCACGCAGTTCCAAGCCCTCTTTCCGGCGACCGCGCATGGTGCGCGGCGCAGTCGCTGGTTCATTCTGACACTCTCCAGCGGATGGGGTCTTGCAATCACGCATTTGTGATTGCAAGACCCAACAGCACTCTGCGAGATGCGGTAGCGTCGTCAATTCCTGGTTCCCTGGTTCCGCAGAAAGCCCAGTCGATTACCCGACGCCTGGGGACGCCGAACGCGCGTCGGTTGGTTCCGCGCGAAATGCGGTCCGCGCAGGGGACTCGACTGAGCCGCCGGTGCATCCCGCCGGGCGCGGTTCCTCTGAACCGCGTCCCTTGTCGCACCGGCCATGCCGGCCTACACTGCCCCCATGCGCCATCCCATCGATCCCAAGGTTGACTGCGTCTTCAAGGCCCTGCTGGG
>CAYYAY010000012.1:0-112334 GCA_964470155.1 uncultured Lamprocystis sp.
TTTTTCGTAACCCAATGTTTGATAATTTTTCACTGAAAACGAAAAACCGAAAACTCAAAACCGTTCCGTATACCACGGTCCGCCCGGTTCAGCCGGGCAGCCGGACCGGCGGCGGCGCCGACCAACCAGGGGCGCGGTGCTCGGCCACCACCGTGGTGTACACACCACCACGGACGTTGAAGTCCGCGCTCAACCGCATGAAGCGGGGCGCGGTGGCCGTGACCAGATCGGTGAGAATGCGGTTGGTCACGGCCTCGTGGAAGGCGCCCTCGTCGCGGTAGGACCAGACATAGAGCTTGAGTGACTTGAGCTCCACGCACAACCGATCAGGCACGTACTCCAGGGTGAGTTCCGCGAAATCCGGTTGACCGGTCTTGGGACAGAGGCAGGTGAACTCCGGGACCCGGATGCGGATGGTATAGTCGCGCTCCGGCTGCGGATTTTCGAAAGTCTCCAGGGACTTGCTGGGGGCAATGGGCATGGGGCAGGCTCCGGGCGGCCAGGGCGTGGCCGGGAAAAAGACGCGCGGTTCACCACGAACGGCACGCAATAGGGTAGTGTACCCGGCTATCATCGCGTTGCGGTCCCAACCATCCCGGCCGCCGCCGATTCAATCCCTGATCCACGGCCCCTGACGATAGCCTGAAGAGAGCACAGCCATGTTCGAAGCCACCAAGGTCGGACGTTCCGTCAGCAAAGACGACTTCAAGGAGCAGCAGGAGGCGTTGCGCACCCAACTGCTGGCGGTCCAGCGCGAACTGCGCCAGACCGACATCCCGGTGATCATCCTGATCTCCGGCGTGGAAGCGGCGGGCAAGGGCGAGGTGGTCAACCGGCTCAACGAATGGCTGGACACCCGCGGCGTGCGGACGCATGCCTTCTGGGACGAGACCGACGAGGAACGCGCCCGCCCCCGCTACTGGCGCTTCTGGCGCACCCTGCCGCCGCGCGGCGAGATTACCATCCTGTTCGGCGGCTGGTACATGACCCCCATTGAGTATCACTTCCAGGGGCACTGCACGGACGCGGAGCTGGACGCGGAGCTGAACCGTATCGTCGACTACGAGCGGATGCTGATCCAGGACGGGGCGCTGATCGTCAAGTTCTGGTTCCACATGTCCGAGCAGGACCAGAAAGTGCGCCTGCAGGCACTGGCGCGCGACGATCGCAGCCGGTGGAAGATGATGCCGCAAAAGGCCAAGTTCTCCGAACACTATCAGGCCTTCGAGCAGGTCGCCGAGCGGGTCATCCTGCATACCGACCGGGGGATCTCGCCCTGGTATCTGGTGGAGGCCGAGGATCCGCGCTACCGCGACCTCACGGTCGGCAAGACCCTGCTGCATGCGATCCGGACCCGCCTGAGCGACCCGGGGCCCGAGGATCTGACCCCCAACGCGGGCGGTCCGGAACTCCCAAGCGGTCCGCGCGCCCGCACCACCGTGCTGGATCAACTGGACCTCACCAAGTCGCTGTCCGATGACAAGTACAAGGCGCAGATGAAGGAACTCCAGGTCGAGATCAACGAGCTCGCCTGGCACGCCTACAATGCCAAACGCTCCACCGTGCTGGTGTTCGAAGGCGTCGACGCGGGCGGCAAGGGCGGAACCATCCGGCGCATCACCAGCACCATCGACGCCCGGCTCTACCGGACCATCCCGGTCGCGGCCCCGACCGATGAGGAAAAGGCGCATCACTATCTGTGGCGCTTCTGGCGTCATGTGCCGCGCGCCGGATATATCACGCTGTATGACCGCTCCTGGTACGGACGCGTCCTGGTGGAGCGGGTGGAGGGCTTCGCGAGCGACGCGGAGTGGCGGCGCGCCTACTCGGAAATCAACGGGTTCGAGGAACAACTGGTCGGCAGCGGCATCATCCTGCTCAAATTCTGGGTGCACATCGACCAGGACGAGCAACTGCGGCGTTTCCAGGACCGTGAACAGGTCGCCTACAAGCGCTACAAGATCACGGCCGAGGACTGGCGCAACCGGGAGAAATGGCCGCTCTACAAGGATGCGGTCAACGAGATGGTCGCGCGCACCAGCACCGAGCATGCCCACTGGACTCTGGTCGAGGGAAACGACAAGCATTATGCGCGGGTCAAGGTGATGCGCACCATCTGCGCGGCCCTGAAGGAGGCGCTCGCCGCCGGCGCCGGCGCCACCACCCGCTATGTGCCGTGCGGCGACAAACCGCCGCGTGAGCCGATCGAGACCCTCGCGCCGACCATGAAGCCGAACAGTGGAGACAAGGCCGCCAGAGCGGAGAAGGACGTGAAAGCGGACAAAGATGCGAAAGCGGACAAGGCAGTGAAAGCGCCGAAGGAGTCCAAGAAGTAGAGGCTGATTGCGCACGGCGTTTGCGCCGTTGTCTCGGCCGGATGCCGGAGTGAACGCTGACCCATGACGGAAACCCAAGCCCATGAAACTGCACTCACTACTCGCCTTCGTCCTCGGCTGCTGGCTCGGTGGTTCCGTGCTCATGACCGCGGTGGTTTACTACAACTTCGCAGGATTGACGGACCTGTTCGACCGTAACCCCCGGCTCGCCCAGGCGGCGGGCTTCGACCCGCGGGATGCGGTCGCCAAGAAGGCCAGTGTGCAGTGGGTCCAGGCCTCCGAACTCAACCGGGTCTTTTTTCACGCCTGGAATCGCACGCAGATCGTCCTCGGCGTCATCGCCCTGGCGCTCGCGCTGGCCGGTCGCGCCCGCCGGCTCCCGATTGCCCTGCTCGCCCTCGGACTGGGTTTGGTGATCGTGATTCATCTGGGCCTTGAACCCCGGGTCGTCGACCTCGGCCGTCAACTGGATTTCCTTCCCCGCGACCCGCCGCCACCGATGCTTGACGCCTTTGCGCGGGTCCACGGCGCCTATCTCATGGCCGAGACGGCCCGTTTCACCTTGGTGCTGGTCGCTTGCGGGCTGCTGTTCTTCAGCGGCCCCCGCGCGCGGCCTGAGACGCGTCGCGGTCTATGAATTCCCACACGCTTCGGGGCTACAATGCGCAGTCTTGTCCCGTTGGAGCATCAGGATGTCCACTGCACTCATCGTTCGCCGCGTCCTCGCCCTGCTCGTGTTCTTGGGTGCGCTCGCGCTTGCAGTCCACCTGATTGCCGAGCTGAACCGGGTCAAGGCGCTCAAGAGCGACCTGGGTGAGGTCAACAATGTGCGCTACGGTCTGCTGGACGCGGATCAATGGGTGATCCGCCTGTCCGCGGTGGTGGAAAACCGGATCAATGCCTTCGAGCTGACCGCTGAAAACCGGCCGCAGGTCAAGCGGGCGGTCGAACAGGTCCTGAGCACCTTGCTGGTTGAAGTGGAACGTTATCTGCGACGACGCAACCTCCAGGCGACCGGCGGCTCCTGGGTCGATCAGCTCAAGGGGGTCTTGCAACAGGGCGTGCAGGACTTACTGATCGACTTCGATGATTTGCGCCGCAAGGTGCCGCAATACGCGGATCTGGTGGTGGAGGAACTCTCCAAGCCCGAGGCGAAAAGGGAGATCAAGGCCCAACTCGTGGCCTTGCTGCAGAACGCCGCGGACACCACCTTCGCCAAGACCGACCGCTCCCGTCTCCAGACCCTGTTGACAGCCTACGGGTGCGCCGATGTCGCGGCCTGCGACCGGGAACTCGGCACCCGAATCGCGTCCGCGCGCCTGCCGATCCTGCAACAACTGCTGGGGGTCTTCGCCCTGGTCGGCCTGCTGTTCGCGGTCTGCCTGAGCCCCGGAGGACATCGGGATACGGGGAGGAACGGGGCCGGCACGTTGGCGTCGCCGCCGCGCTTCGATCAGTTCCGGCTCTTTCTGCTCACTGGAGCGACCCTGATCCTGCTCGCCGGCGGCATCCTGACACCCATGATCGAGATCGAGGCGCGCATCGCGCAACTCAGCCTCCAGGTGCTGGGGGAGCCGGTGATCTTCACCAACCAGGTGCTGTATTTTCAGACCAAGAGCGTCTTCGATGTGGTCTCGCTTCTGATGCGCACCGGGGCCGCGGACATGATCCTGGTGGCGGTGCTGTTGGTCGTGTTCAGCCTCATCTTTCCGGCCCTCAAGGTGCTCGCGACCTACCTCTATTATTATGATTACCGAGGCCTGCGGCACGCCGGACCGGTACGCTTTTTTGCGCTCAAGTCGGGAAAATGGTCGATGGCCGACGTCATGGTGATCGCCATTTTTATGGCCTATATCGGCTTCAACGGTCTGGCGGGCAGTCAACTCGGCAGTTTGCGTCGGGCCAACGCGGCGCTGGAGGTGCTGACCACCAACGGCACCGCCTTGGCCCCCGGATTCTTCCTGTTTCTGGGTTTCGTGTTGGCCAGCCTGCTGCTGTCGACCATGATCGAGAACCGGATCGGCGAAGGGCATTCGACTTAGGCAAGCTGCTCCAGGTGCTTCAGAATGCGAGCGGCCTCCAGGCGGGCCTTGCCGAGTTGGGCGACGACGCGCAGGATATCCGCGGGCCGCTCGTGCAGCGCCAGTGTAAAGGCCCACTGGACCAGACCGGGAACGCCATCGAGCCGGGCGGTCAGGCGGTGATCGATCCAGGATGCCAGGTAGCGGCGCTGCCCCGTGCCCGGCTCCAGGTAACGCATCACGGTCGGATCAACGGGGGTGTCCAGCAACGAGCGCTGCCAGTGGAGCACCGCCCACGCAGCGGTGCGCAGACCAGCGGCACCGATCAGGGGTAAAATCCAATCCCAGTCCGGTTGAGTCGTACGCAGCATCCGGTCGAGATCGACCACGCGGATCAACCGGGAGGTGCGGCCGTTGACGTACTTGGTAAAGGCGGGATGGACGAGCATGACCAACAGGTCGGCATCGCTGCTGAGGACGGAGAGCATCCCGCGTGGATGAGCTGTTTCAAGTAACAGGGGCGCCAGTTCGAAGCGACTGCGTCCGGGGCGAAACAAGGCCCAGTGCAGGTCCACCATCCCGCGGGCGCTCGCCAGGCTGACTTGGTGGCTGACGGTACGCCGGTCGCCGACGAGCTTAAAGCCATCCGCGATCAGGGCGCTGATCGTGACATCGCGGTATGCCGATGGAATCAACAGATCCACATCGTCGGCTGGTCGCAGACAAGGGTCGGCATAGAGACGTTCACGCACCGCCACCCCCTTGAAGACGGCGTGAGAGATGCCGTGTGCGGTGAGGCACTTGCAGGCTTTGGCCGCCATTTGACGTTGTAGCAGATAGCGTCCTGCGGCATCCTGCCGGTCACGCCGCAGCCGGGAGCGAAATGCCGAGGGTACACTGCCGCTCAGGTCGTGTTGCTCGATCCATGCTGACCAAAGTGGAGTAAGCCCATCCAGGCTCAACTGCTTATGCAAGCGTTCCGAGTGGTCGTGCACCGCGATCCTGAGTTGCTGCAAGTCGACAGAACCGCAACAGGGTGCGAGCAACGACTTCGGGTAGTGACTGGATGGGTGAGTTGAAGCCGAGTTGACTGTCATGCGTAATCTCTCCCGACCAGGGTTGCCGCTTGGTTTTTTGTTCAGTTCCGGAGTCAGTTGATGACGACGCTCGATTCACCGATTCGTATCGCCCCCGAGGTCCTCGACCAACAGGTTCAAGGGGAGAGCGTTCTACTGCATCTTGGCACCGAATCCTACTTCGGGCTCAACCCGCTGGGCACGCTCGTCTGGCAGCGTCTCCAGGCGGGCCTGACGCTGCGCGGCATTCACGCGTTGATCCTCGGCGAGTACGCCGTGGAGCCGGAGCCGCTCGAACGCGATCTGCTCAACCTGGTCGATGCCTTGCATTCTTCCGGGCTCGTCCAGGTGCTGTCTCCCGATGGGAATGACGCGGATTAAGGCGATGCGTCTGCGCCTTTTGATGTTGCCTCGCGCCATGGTGCGGCTGGCGGTGGTCGGGCTGCGTCTGCGCTGGTACGGCTTCAGGGCCACGGAGCACTGGCTCATTGAACGCAGCCTGCTCGCGGCGGCGGATTCCGGTGGCGCTGCCGATACGGCGCGGGTCGCGGACTGGGCCTGGGCCGTGGCAGGTGCCGCCCGCTTGAGCCCCCGCACGCCAGCCTGCCTGACGCGCTCCCTGACGCTGTGGTCTCTGCTACGCGATGAGGCGATCGTGAGCCACGTTCGCGTGGGTGCGCGCCAGGTGCGCTCCAGACTATCGGCCCACGCCTGGGTAGAGTATAGCGGCCAGGTGCTGAACGACGAGCGCGACATCGCGCGCCGATTCCCGCCGCTTGGACCATCGACGAAGGCGGGTTCTTGACGGATCAAGGCCACGGATCCTGCCGGACCCAAGCCGATTGACAGCAATCGCCTAAGGTTCGCGATGGCGGTACGCTTGCGCAAATCGCCTAAAGGCCGAGCACGTTTAGTATTCGCTCCCGCACGTGCGGCAGTTCAGTAAAGCGCTTCGGATACGTTAAAGCGTAGCAGGGGCATCCGGTTCGAATCAGTGCAGTGGCCGCTTCGAACTGGCGCCGCAGTAGGTCATGATCGTTGGGCTCTAAGAGAAAACTGTTCTTAATCAGCGCGATGACAGCGGCAGCACCGGTCAAGTGCCGCACCTCGACGGCCTGCTGCTCCGACGGCGCCTGCTGCAGCAGAAAGAGCCCACGAATCGCCATCGGCGTGGGTCGCGCGCGTTGGCCGGGCGCGAACTCCAGGACGTGTTTTCCCCCGGCAGGTATACCGCCGTGAATGGACTGTGCATCGAACCCTAGGGCACCGAATGAATCGGGGCGCAGCCGTGAGCGGGTGTAAGCACCGACCAGACAGGGGGAAGATCCGGCAAGACGCACGAGGACGCCGTCATCAGCGATGAGTGTCGCAGCGCCGCTCAATACGAAGCTTGCGGCAAGGGTGGATTTCCCGCACCCGGCCGGACCGATGAGGGCGAGCGCCCCGTGGTCCGTCGCCACGGCACTCGCGTGAATGACCAGCGGATCGCGCACGCTGATCAGGCGCGGTAGTACCTGGTTCAACAGAAAGTGCCTAACGGAAGCCGGCGCCGCTTGCGGGCACGACCGACATTCAACCGAGCACGCGGCCGGCCGCACCAGGAAATCAGCCAGGCCCCGCACCCGGATAAGGGTGACATCTCCGCGCTGACCTTGAGCAACGCGATCCGTACCATCCAGCCACGCTTGAAGTCTGATGTCTGGGGTGGCCGCGGGCAGTAGGCGGGGGGTACGAAACCAGATGTTCAGCGGCTGGCTGAGTGGGCGATCCGCCAGCGCTTGGGCCAGCTCCGGGAGTGCTCGATTACACCGGATGATCGAATCGAAGATCCCGAAGTACAAGAACTGCGAAGTCTCGAATATCGTTATCCGGGTCGGGTCCCGAAGGGTGCGACGTCGGCTCCGGTCAATCCGCCCCCCTTGGTCAGTTCTCTGAATGAGCCCAGATGGACAAGGCGCGCCGGATCATAGGGACGTCGAGCGGCCTCGGGGCGATCTGCGCGGAGCGGAGGTTGTTCGGCCGGGGTTTCAGGGTTGCTGATCATACAAGATGCCTCTTGACCACATTTCCTATGCTCTTAAGAATACCACAAAGGTTGTTCGACTGGCTCCGGCCGTTCGCTCAAGTCCCGAAGACCTCGCGATACCAGATCTCGACTGCGAACAATATCCACAAAGAGTGCTGTAATCGTGGTTGTAAAAGGGTGGCGGGCGCCCGTTCAGAGAACGTTTCCCGCATGAGCTTGCGATAGCGATCTGGCGCGATCCAGGGCCGTTCGAGGAGACTGGGTGACTGCAACACCTGCTGTACTTGTTTCATCAGTAGGGCCCGCGCCGAGACAATACCGAAGCTGGCTTTGTCCCGCCGCTCACGTACTATCGCCGGATACACGTCACCCATCGCTTGACGCAGCAGATGGCGGTTAACGCAGGCACGACGGCGGATGTAATCGGGGATCGCGACAGAAAATTCGATCAGCCGCCGATCCAGGAAGGGATGTCGAAGCTCGACGCCATGGTTGGCGGCACTCCGTTCAGTCATCTCGTAGAAATGCGACACGATACCGCTGAGGCCGAATTTCACAATCTGCCAAAGGGATGCGTCCGGGAACCGCCCGGCGCAGTCACCGCAATGGAGCCTGTGCTCCAGGCCGATGTCCGTGATGAATCTTGGCGACAGGACGGAGGTCGACGGGATACGACGGCGCCTGGATTCGACCCATTGCCTTACCTGACCGGGGGTCGCCCCCCACAGGAGAGCGCCGGCGAGCAAACGCAGAGCGTTCCAATACCCGGTGTATCCGGCCTCGCATCGCAATTCACGGATCAGTCCGGTCAAGTCCAGCGCTTCCAGCAGATGGCGGTGGGGTAAGCTGCTACCGCTTTGCCAGTAATCGCCGCCTTCTCCGGTCAGCAGTACGCGTACCCCATCGGCGCTCGCGCCCTGATACAGGGGAGTCGTTCGCGTGTCCGACGGATACTCGGGAATGTCACGGTAGGCGGCGGCCTGGTCAGCCCACGGATACGATGCAAAACGCGTCCAGGGGAAGCGTCGCGAGGACAGACCCCAACGCGCCACCGCCGCCTCAATGAATGGCGTTTCATCACAATCCTCACCCGGATAGGTCATCGAATAGGCGCGCAACTGCGTGCCCGGCACATCGGCATCCAGGATCTGTTGAGCCACACCAGCAACCGCCGATGAATCCAAGCCGCCGCTGAGGGAGACACCAACCGGACCGACTCGGCGCAGCCGATCCGCCACGGCCTGTCGGAACAACGTTTGGAAGTGTTGCGTATAGTCGTTGGGATCGCGGTAACGAATTCGGTGGTGTGGGTCGATATCCCAATAACGGGTGACCGACACCTGCGAGCGATCCACGATCATCACATGTGCGGGCGGCAGACGCCGCACCGCCGTATAAAGCGTTTCTTCACAACTACAGAACGCGAACGCCAGATACTCCCCCAGCATCCCCAGATTCGGCGTATTGGGAACACCCGGCCACGATAGCACCGACCGCGGATTGGAGCCGAAGACGACACGATCAGGACTCATCGCGTAATAGAGCGGCCGGATGCCCAAGGCGTCCCGTATGCAAATCAGTTGCCGAGAGCGAGGATCCCAAATCGCCAGCGCAAAATCACCGACCAACCGGGCCGCACATCCTGCCCCCAAATGCAGATAAGCCCCAAGTATGAGCTGCGCATCGGACTGTCCGGTCTTGTGACTGGGAGCATGACTGCGGTATCCGGCGAGGCGCTCAGGCTCATCCAGCCGCCCGTCCAATACGACAATAACACCCGATGCGCGATCGATTGCCGGCTGGGGAAACCAGACCTCCTGCGGGATGGTCGGACAACTCGCGACACCGACCCCGAAAGGACCATCAACCCGTATCGTCGGGGCTCCGCACCCGCGCCCAACCACCGCCCTGAGCGACGCATCAAGATCAGCCGCGCCGGCAGGGCGGCCGTCGCGGAAAAAAACCCCAGCCAATCCGGTCACGGCCGCATCCCAGGCCAATCACGCACTCACGGCATAAGAAATCGTCCAGTTTCAGTGGGTAACGCTCGCGATTTCAGGCTCAATACCACGAGGCCCAACAAGATCAAGCCCAGCGTTGCCGGTATCGGTACGACGCCGAACTGGAGTGTACGGAACTCCAGTCCGCGCGGATCCTGGTGCCAGATCTGTACTCCCGCGATGTCAATTGCGGTTGACCGGAAGTTGAGCGTACCATTGCTTGCCGTCATATCAAACTGTTGAAGCAGGTTTCCGTCCCGCCCATAAAACGCAAAATGAAGCGGGCCGGCATCAATTTGTGACTCATCGATTCCAGCGTCCAACACCTCAATTGAGAACGTGTTGAGGTTCTCCAGAAAGAGAATCGAAGTCACACCTTGGTAACTGTTGTCGACCATACCGCCAAACCGGTCCAAAAGACCCGCTCCCGGATCGAATGAGATCACATTCTGAAGCTTCGTTTCATCCACGGCAGGGGATCCCGGCGGCGTCACACCAAACTGACCGAGAAGGGCGAGATCAGTGAGCGCAGTCGGGGAGCCATCAGGTGACTCCCAAGGGGCGAGTGTCTGGGGATCGGTTTCGGCGGTGTAGCGCCAGCCCTGTCCGGCGAACAACGAGGACGCGAAGGCGTTGTTACCGATCGGGAGTGGGTCGTTGCTGGGAGGATCTGGAAAGAAGTTCGGTGTAAAAGGCGTGATCGGCAACGGCGACGCGGTGGGGTCCAGCACGATAACAGCGGATGCCGGCAGCGCGAAGGCCGCCAGGACGAGTAGCACTACGAACTTTTTCAACGTACGCATTTCATTATGTCCAAACAATGCCCGCGGTCGAACGAGCCTCACCTAGGGAGTCGCTGAGGAAGTCGCTGGATGTTCAGCAAGAAGCGAGCCATGCCTATCTTTTCGCATATTCTATTGTTTTTTAATGTGATTCCAAAGAACACCGAGCGCTTCCTTAATGGGGGTGTAAAAAAAGCTGACGGCTGGGTCAGTCGCTGCCGTGTCGACGTACCGGCACGCCAACACGCATCGCGACGGGCTGTCCGATGGGTTATCTCAATCGACTCGATCCGCACAATCCATTGTGAAAGTCGCCGCAGCTCGCGCACGCTGTTAAGGCTCGCACCTCGGATATTCAACACCCTATAGCGATGAGGAGACCGCAATCATGTCCGCCCCTATCCCCCGCGAAGGCAGTCTTGAGGCTCCGACACGGCTGCCCCTCGACTGGCGGCATCACCTGTTCTACGATCCTTCGGCCTTGTTCGGGGAACTGGAGCGCGTGTTCGACATCTGTCACGGCTGTCGACGCTGCGTGAGTCTCTGTCAGTCGTTTCCCACACTCTTCGATCTGGTCGACTCGTCAGCGTCGCTGGAGGTGGACGGGGTCGCCAAGCACGACTTCTGGAAGGTGGTGGACCACTGCTATCTCTGCGATCTCTGCTACATGACCAAGTGTCCATACGTACCGCCGCACGCGTGGAACCTGGATTTCCCTCATTTGATGTTACGAGCCAAGGCCTTTAAGTTTAAGCAGGGCAGCGTGAAATTCCGCGACCGTGTGCTGACCGGAACGGACCGTGTGGGGACACTCGCCGGGATTCCGGTGATCAGCGGGATGGTGAATGCCGCCAACAGGAACCAACTGGCCCGCAAGGCGCTGGAGGCGGTGCTGGAGGTCCACCAAGATGCGCGGGTGCCGCAGTACCATAGCGCGACGCTACGGAAAGCGGAACGGTCGCGGATCGGGCGCGACGCGGCCGGGGAACCGGTGGGCGCGACCACCGGCAAGGTGGCGCTGTTCGTGACCTGTTACGGCAACTATAACGAGCCCGCGGTGAACGAGGATCTGATCGCGGTCTTCGAGCACAACGGCATCCCGGTCACCCTGGCGCGGCAGGAACGCTGTTGCGGCATGCCCAAGCTGGAATTAGGTGATCTGGAAGCGGTCAAGGCCGCCAAGGAGTTCAACATCCCAATACTCAAAGGGCTGGTGGATGCGGGTTGGGACATCGTGGCGATGGTGCCGTCCTGTGTGCTCATGTTCAAACAGGAACTCCCGCTGATGTTCCCGGACGACCCGGATGTCCAGGCGGTCAAGGAAGCCATGTATGACCCCTTCGAGTATCTGATGCTCCGGCATAAGCACGACAAGCTGAATCTGGATTTCACGCACCCCTTGGGGAGCGTGGTCTATCAGGCGTCCTGCCATCAACGGGTGCAGAACATCGGACAGAAAACCCGCGAGGTGCTGGCCCTGATACCGAAGACGACCGTGGAGATCATCGAGCGCTGTTCCGGGCACGACGGGACCTATGCAGTGAAGAAGGAGAGTTACGCGGCCGCGATGAAGATCGTGAAACCCGTGGCGAACCGCGTGGACAAGGTGGCTCCCGATCATTTCGGCAGCGACTGCCCGATGGCTGGCGCGCACATCGCCCATGCACTCGGCCGCGACGGCCAGCAGCAGCATCCGCTGCGCCTGCTGCGCCTGGCCTATGGTATCTGAAATCAGCGGCGGTCAGCCGGCCGCGCCTGCGCCGGGACCGCCGTCACCGCAATCGGAGACGCACATGCCGCTTCAACGCGACGACCTCTACAGCCTCGAACACTACGCCCGCATTCGTCCGGACTTCCGCACCCGGGTGATGGCCCACAAAAAGCACCGTCAAGTGGCGATCGGCGCCCACGCGACCCTGTATTTCGAGGATCGGCTGACCATCCAATACCAGGTCCAGGAGATGCTGCGCGCCGAACGCATTTTCGAGGCGCCCGGAATCCAGGACGAGTTGGACGCCTATAACCCGCTGATTCCGGATGGGAGCAACTGGAAGGCGACCTTCATGATCGAGTATGAGGACGCGAGCGAGCGACACACGGCGCTGGCCCGTCTGCGCGGCATCGAGGATCGGGTCTGGGTCAAGGTGAACGGCTGCGAGCGCGTCTACGGCATTGCCGATGAGGATCTGGAGCGGGAAGACGCGACCAAGACTTCGGCGGTCCATTTCCTGCGTTTCGAACTCACGGCACCGATGGCGGCCGCCATGAAGGCCGGAGCGGAGCTGACCCTCGGGATCGAGCATCCGGATTACAGCGACCAGGTTCAGGTCGTTGCGGCCGTTCGGAATGCGTTGGCCGCGGACTTGGCCTGAGCTTCGGGTCAGCCGCCGCGTGCAGGCCCCCGAGCGCGCGTACCCGAGCCTCGTTTTTCGTGCGTCAGGGCCGCGTTGCGGACAGCATGAATTAGCGTGCGGAATGTCCGAGCAGCGAGGCGTCATACCAGCGAACCCGGTCTGGCCGCGTGTCTCACGCCGATTTTTACCAGCGGCTGCCCGTCCGGGTCGGCGATATGGACCGCGCACCCGATGCACGGATCGAAACTATGGATCGTGCGCAACACCTCCAGCGGCTGCGCGACATCGGCCAGCGTCAAGCCGACCAGAGCGCGCTCGTAGGGGCCCTCGATCGCGCCTGCATCACGCGGCCCGGCGTTCCATTGGCTGGCGACGACGCATTGGTAGTTCTCGATCTTGCCGGAACCCGGATCGATCGTCACCCAGTGCCCCAAGGCCCCGCGTGGGGCCTCCGTGAATCCGACACCGACGACCTTGGGCCAGGATGCAGGCTCCCGCAAGCGCGCAAACGCCTTGGGATTCCAATAGGGACCAGCCCGCCCTTTGTAATAGCCCTGGTACCAGACAGTCATTTGATCAGCAAGGATTTTCGTCTCGAGCATCCGGCAAAAGATCCGGCCCAGGGTCGAATTGAGCTGCGCGAACGCCAATCCCAACCCCCCCGCGGATGCGGGGTTGGTCCAGTACTTCCGGACGTAGCCGCGCACCAGGGCGTCCGTCGGCAGGGTGCCCCGCGCATGCATGGTCAGGATATGCGCGAGGGGGCCGACCTCCATGGGCTGACCATTGTAACGGGGGGACTTGATCCAGGAGTACTTGTCACGCTCCTGAAGCATATAGCCCGATCCGCCCTCGGCCGCCGGTCCGGTATAATTCAGTTCGGTCGAACCGACGGACGGGTGTACCCCGGCCGCCGATCCGCGATACCAGGCATGCGCGACGTTCTCGGTGACCAGGGCCGGATCGAAGGTGGCCAGCCGATCGCGATTGCCGGCCCAGATGACCCCGCGTGGAAAGAGATAGCCCGCCGGATAATCGCCGGCGCCGTCAGCGAATTCGGTCTTCACCAGCGAGGGTTCTGGAAACTCCCCATAACACAGAAAGTTTCCCGCCGTCGCACCGTAACCCGCCCACTCCGGATACCGCTTTGCCAACAGCAGCACGTCCGGAAAGTAGACCTGGTCGACGAATGCTTGCATCCTGGCAATCGCGGAGCGGATGACCGCAAACCCGGCGTTATTGAGCGCGGTCCCGCCAGCGTCTTCGCTGACGCGCCCGGGGTTGCTGCTCAGAGTGCAGGGCATCCCGCCGACCACCAGATTGGGGTGGGGGTCCTTGCCGCCGAAAACCGCGTGCAGTTTCACCACGTCCCGCGCCCAGGCCAGGGCCTCGATGTAGTGGGAGAGCAGCAGCAGATTCTCTTCCGCGGTGAGCTGATAGGCGGAATGACCCCAATACCCGTTCCCGAACAGTCCCACCTGCGTGCCGTCGCCCGCCGCGCTGGTGAGCCGGTTCAGGACCCCCTGGAAATAGGCGGCGTTCGGCAGTGCACCGCTGTCGGCCTTGAAACCGGGGTTGTTGTCCTTGGCCAGCCGGGCGGTCGCGGCCGGGTTTGCCTGCAAGGCGCTCCTGACGTCGACCCAGTCCAGGGCGTGCAGGTGGTAGAAATGCATGACGTGGTCATGGACGTATTGGGCGCCGATCATCATGTTGCGGATGTAGTCGGCATTGCGCGGCACCTTGATGCCGATGGCATGCTCTACGGCACGCACCGACGTGACGCCATGAACCACGGTGCAGACCCCGCAGATCCGCTGGGTGAAGGCCCAGGCGTCCCGCGGATCGCGGCCCCGCAGGATGCGCTCGACGCCCCGCACCATCGTCGCCGCACACAGCCCCGGCCGGCGGATGACGCCGCCGCCGCGTCCGTCAGGTTCGGCAAAGGCCTGGATACGCAAGTGGCCCTCGATACGGGTTACAGGATCGATAATTACATTGGGCGCGGTTGCCATGGTCGGTCTCCTGGGTTAACCGGACGAGTCGATTAGGTGTACGAATGCGGCGGGCACGCGGCAGGGGCCTCAGTCGTCATCGTCGTCCTCGTCCTCGTCATCCTCATGGTCATGACCCCAGTTGCCCTCCGTCCTTCCCCTGTGCGCCGATCTTTCCCTGATGGAGTCTGTCGCGTTACTGTTGTGGCCCAACGGTACATAAAAGCCCTTGGTGCCCCCGGTATTGATGCGATCCCAGAAATCCGGCTCGGTACAGCCGATACACCCGTGTCCCGACATCATGGGAAAGCTGGTGCCCTGGTTCCAGCCGATCCTGGCACAAGCGCTACGGGTGACCGGCCCTTTGCAGCCGAGCTTGATCAGACAGCCGCCGGCCCGGGCATGCGCATCGTCGAATGACCGGGCATGGGGTCCGTCCTCGAACGATTCTTCGCGATAACACCCTTCATGCACGCTGCGGCCATAAAACATCGTTGGCCGATTGAGCGCGTCGAGTGCCGGTTTGCCGCGGGCCAGGTAGTACAGGATGACTCCGGTCAATACCTCCGGAATCGGTGGGCAGCCCGGGACGTTGATGAGATCCTTCTTTATTCCCAGTTGTCGCAGCAGGACGCCGACCGACACCGCGCCGGTTGGGTTGGGATCCGCCT
The DNA here is from genome assembly GCA_964470155.1 of uncultured Lamprocystis sp. Lineage (GTDB taxonomy): Bacteria > Pseudomonadota > Gammaproteobacteria > Chromatiales > Chromatiaceae > Thiodictyon. Next base: position 15,258 of record CAYYAY010000012.1, read on the forward strand.
TCGGTAGTCCGCCGAAGCTGGCACAGGTGCCCGCGGCAATGATCAGGCGCGCGTTCTCGGCAGCCTCCCGGAAACGCACCACTCCATTTTTTTCACCGCTGACAAAGTAGCCGCGGCTCCCCTGCGCCGGGATCGACCCGTCGATGACCAGCACATAGCCGGATCGGTTCGTGGCACTGCGCAACTGTTGTTCCGCCTGATCGCCGGAGGCGGCCATCAGGGTTTGCTGGAAGTCCAGGGAGACCAAGTTGAGAATCAGATTCTCGATGGTTCCACCGCCCTGGAAGGGGAAAGAATTGACCATGGACTCCAAACAGCCGGTGCATTCCTGAAACGACAGGTAAACCACGGACGGTCTGGTGCGCGCGGTCGCCGCGGCGGCCAGGCTCGGCACCATGGACTGCGGCAGGGCCATCAGGGAGGCGAGCCCAGCGCAATAGGACAGAAAGCGCCGCCGACTGATGCCGAGTTCGCGCAGTCGGTCCGCGGTCGCATCGTCGAGCATGACGTCCTGGTCTTCACCGGGCTGCGCACCCAACCGCGGCGCCGAGGTTAGGGAACGGAGATTCATGGTCGCGTCACCTCTCGTGTGGCTGGTTATTGGCCCGGTCGGCGCACTCGCGTGCGGACCGCAATCTCGCTTGATCGTTGCGTAATCAACTCGAGAGTAGGTTCAAGAAGGGATCATGCGCATTCAGCAAGGCCCGCGAAATGGGCAGGGGCGCGCTGTTACGCCAATGCCTTGCAATGCCGCATCAGAAAGCGCGCCAAGGATACATAAGCCAGGAGCAGGCCCGTGACCGCCAGAACGACGCCGGCCGCCCGCAGCACCATACTCGGCTGCGGATCGGCCACGAAGGCCTGGGTACCAATCATTGTGAGCATTGCGGTCATGAATAATATCCCCTTGATTTTACTTATTTTGTTGGCCGCTATAACGAGACTGTTAGAGGCGGCCAAGGCTCTCATCGTATCCATCATGTATTCCCGGACCAGCATCAATATGCCGAGATAAAAAAACAGCATGTCGATGCCTACCCCGATGAACAGAAACGTGGATATAATGACGATCTTATCGACCATGATATCCAGGAAGACGCCTTGCTTGCTCACCTGTTGCAGGCGGCGCGCCGCTTGGCCATCGACGATATCCAGGATCGTCGCGACGAGTATCAGCACGAACGCCGTCTGCCACCAGTTCAAGGTCATGAAGACAAAGCTGACCAATGCGATCACCAGCCGGGCCGCCGTGATCCGGCTGGCGACCGTAAGACCCGCGTCATTCTTCGGCCAGTCGGACGCCGCCGCGGCAGCCCGTCGTTCATCGACCACACCCGGCTCGGGCATCCGCCCGGCCGCGATCTGTGCATCTGCGCTCATTGAACCTCACAATACGAGTCAGCCGGCGTGAACGATCGACCGCGCAGTCGTGATCCGGACGCTACAGAGCAGGAGTGGCGGCCGCATCAATCAGGACTGGGGTGTAGCCTAGCGCCGAGCAGTTCGCGGCAACCTGAGAGACCCTGTCAGCAAACGTTCAGCCGCGGAGTCACTCCGTCCGCTGGCTATGTGCCGACGCGCGGTCGTCGTTTCCCGTGCTTTTGTCGCAGGTTGGTACGGGTATTGCCGTCTGTCGCCTTGGCGACGCTGGCAACATTCACGGCGCTTGCACACGCAGGGAGCGAAGATGACCCGTGTGAGGCATCGCGGGCGTCCATGCCGGCCGTCATCGGGTGGACGGAGAAAGTGCGTCTCACCGCACTGGGTATAGAACAGTCGGCGCGCATGGATACCGGCGCCAGCCTCGGCGCGATTGATGCCACTATTATGAGAATCATCGGCAGCGATACGCCAGGAACACCCGAACGCGTCGTATTTTCGATTGCCGACGGCAATGGTGGGACCGTCGTCGTGCAACGTGATATCGTCGATTGGATCAGGATCAAGAACAAAGGCGCAGCCGGTACGACGCTGCGGCCGGTGGTCATGATGGAGATCTGTCTCGCCGGTAAGACGATCACCGATCGCATGACGTTGGCCGAACGTCAGGCATTTTCATACCCGATCCTGGTCGGCCGCAATTTTCTCCGGACCGGGCGGTTCTTGATCGATTCGGATGCACGTGACACGCACGCTCCGGAGTGCCAGGGTTCAGCCGGCTTCGGACAGTCACGATTGCGATAAGACAAATTCACATGGAGCTGTAACGTGACAACTTGTACGACGATGCGGTCGGCGGTGATGCTGTCCGCCGGCCTGTTTCTGGCGGGTTCTCTGATGCTCGCCTGCGCCGAGCTCACCGGTTGGACCGTGCCCGCCAGCCAGCTCGCACTGCTGCTGGTGCGAGGGGCGGCCGTCACCCTGGTGGTTGCCGTGCTGATCGCACTGTGGCCGGGCAACGCCCGACGCCTGACCGAGTGTCGGCATTAAACCGCGCCCGGCGCGGTAGGAGATGTTTTTGGATGAGATCGGCCCCGGCAGACTCGACGATTGCTGGAGCTGGCGCGGTTTAACGTTTTAGAGAATATAAATCTTAAACCGCGGCTCCGCCGAGATTGGTAAAATCCTCAAGGCCGAACATACCATGAAAATTACGCATACCGCGCTGGACGCGGTTTACGCGATTTCCGGCAAAGCATCAACCATCCCGCTCCCGGCCGGTCACTCGTCCGCCATCATCCGGCCGGCCGTGCCGGGAGCCAGACCAAACTCCTCCTCGATCATCCGATTCCAGGCTTCCCGCTTGAAGGTGCTGTGGTCGGGAACCGGTCGGTGAACCAGGTTGTAGTGGCAGTCGACGCAGGTCTTGCCCGCAGTCTCGTCCCGGTGGATCGCCGCGGTGTCGGCGCGTTTGCCTTGGATCGCCTCCATGGTATGACAGCGCTTGCAAGTGGCCGAGTCACGGTCGCGAAACCAGGCGCGCGCGGCGAAGGCAGCCTGCGGCAACCGCAGGGCGTTGACCACCGGATCATCATAGTCTGGCCCAAACCACTGTTTGAGCAAATCCTTACCGCCGATCAGGTGATCCCAGGTGGCGGCCAACAGGCCGGGCGAGACATGGCAATCGCCACAGGTGGCACGAACCCCAGAGGCCGAGTTGTAGTGTGACGAGCGCTGGTAGGCGGTCTCGGCGTAGGTCATGGAGTGGCACGCGGTGCAAAAGGCATTGCGGCTGGTGAAGCGATCGAACTCGAGCAGAAACCCCGCAAAGGCCAAACCGCCGATGCCCCCCACGACCAGGGCGATCAGGACGTGTCGGGTGATGAAGAGCGGTACACCCTGCCGGCTCATCGTGGAGCCTCCGGTGCGTCGGTCCCAAGGGGTCTGTCGATCCCGAGGATGGGATTGCCCGCGGCTGGATCAGTCAGCCACTGATGATGCTCCCCGGTCAGTTGCGCATCCACCAACGCGGCTGACCGGTCACCGGCCGCGACCCGCGCCTGCGGCAGGAAGCGACTGTAAAAGTTGCGTCCGACCAGATACATCCCCTCCCACCAGGTATGGTTCGGGCTGGCCATGGCCGCGCCGTGGCGGGCGCGGGCGCCCTCGTCGTGCCAGAGTTCCCAATAGGTGAATTCGATCGGCTCGTCGAAGGGCAGCGGGGTCAACCGACCCTCGGCGTAGAGTCCGGCCATGATCGCCCGCGCGGGCTCCGCGAACTTACCGTTGAACAGGTCTACCACGGCGTCGAACTGCTTCATGAAAGCGTCGGTGAAGGGCTTGCCATGGCATTCCTGACAGACCATGGACATCGCCTGACGACGGCGCTCCGGTGTCGCCACCGACTTGACCTTGCCGAGCGTGCCGTCGGCCTTGGTGATCTCGGCCCCGCGCTTGGGAACCGGCGTGCTCGCCGGTAACTCGAGCTTGCCGCCGTCCTCCAGCACGACAAGCAGTTGCCGTTGCGAGACCGGGCTGTTGAGGCTCCAGGCATTGCGCAGACCGACGTCATGGGTGGCGGGGAGCTTGCCGGCGGCGCCCATGTGGCAGCTGACGCAGGTGGGGGCGGCCGTATAGTCGCGGCCGGCGACCCACTGCGCCGCGTCCAGATTCATGCGGTCGCGTTGGGATGCATAGAGCATCCCGTGCTTCGAGGCTTCGAAGATCTCTTGGTCCGGCGAATCCGGACCCGCATGACAGCGCACGCAGGCCTCCGGTTCGCGCGCCTGGGCTTTGGAGAACAGGTGCCGGCCGTGACAGGCCGAGCAGGAGCCCTTGGATCCATCCGGGTTGATGCGTCCGATTCCGGAGTTGGGCCAGGTCGCCGCGTCCAGGCTGCCGTCGCCGCGCACCTTGACCAATGAACCGTGGCACTGGTCGCAGCCCGCCGCCTGGACCGCGGAGCCGGTCAGGTTCTGCGCCAGGGCGGGCACTCGATCCTCGATGATGGCATAGGCTTCCGCGTGGACCGAGCCTTGTTGTTCCTCGAATTCCTGGGTATGACAGCGCCCGCAGTCTTTGGGCGAGACGATGGTGGCGATCACTTGACCCTCGTGCTCGCGGGCGTCTGCATCCTCCGTGCTTGCCTGATGACAGTCCATGCAATTCACGCCGGCCCGCTGATGCGCGCTCGCTTGCCACTGCGCCGCCAGGCCGCTCGATGCCTTCAGGTGGCAGCTCACGCAGGCCTCACCCGCCGGGTGTCCCCATTGGCCAGGATCGAGGACAACCTTGGCCGCGTCTGCGGGAGCCAACCACAGGACGATAAGTATTGATAACGCAATGCCGCGACCCGCTGTGGCAAACACTAATCGATAAATATTTTTTAGATTCATTATTTTCTTAATTACTTGCTCTTAGCCTTCGGGCGTTGCAGAGAATCTTCGGCCGGTGCGTCCTCGATCGTCCGACCGCAAATGATTTTTCGGTTGACCAGGGTCCTGTCCATTGCCAACATCCGCGGCCAACAACAACCGCGCTGAATCATCCCTGCGCACCACTGCGGTGACAAGGGGCTGATGCAGCGCTAACGACCGATAGGAGTGACACCCCGATGCGTATCTTCGGCGCCCATTGCGACCGGCCCCGGACATTGCTGCTGGCCCTGGCCCTGACCCTGATCGGAGTACCCGCCGCGCTGGCCGCGGCTGAGTCACCGACCCCGATCCACCAGATCTCGGCGGAGGTCTGCAAGGGGTGTCATCAGGAGATCTATCGTCAATGGCAGGAGTCCATGCACGCCAAGAGCACCGCGCTCAGTGACCCGATCCACGGGACTTTTTACCGCCAGGAGGTCGGCGATCCCCAGGCCGCGGGACAGGTTCACCAGAAGACGAAGACCTTTCCGGTCTGTCTCTCCTGTCATGCACCCAATGCCGCCCGCGACAAAACCACCAAGCTCGATGCCATGCCGGCCTATAGCGAGGGGGTGAACTGTGTGGCCTGCCACACCCTCGCGGGCTTCAAGGGCGTCAAAGGCGAGGACGGCAAGCTGCGCCTTGGGCTTGCCGCTTACACGCTGAGCGACAAGCTTCAAGGCCCCGCCGGCTTCCCGCGCGGACTGCAGGAACTCAGCGCCGCCGGCGACCTGTTCGGTGGAGCCGTGGGCGGCAATGCCGACCAGAAACCCAACCCGCACCTCGGTGAGCCGGTCGAATTCCGCGGCCAACCGGTACCGGCCCTGCCGCTGGAGGCCAACCCAATTCAGTTCAAGACCTCCGATGCCTGCATGGGTTGCCACGACCAGCGCAACAATCCCCAGGGTGTGCCGCTGTGCCAGACCGGCAACGAGTATCTGGAGGGTGCCTCGAAGGTCGTTTGCCAATCCTGTCATATGGCAGTCTCGGGAGGCATCTCGGACCACACCATGGGCGGCGGTCACAATAGCGGCATGCTCAAGCGCAGTGTCGTATTCACCCTGACCACAGACGCGGCGGACGGCAAGGTCAAGGCCCGGGTCCGGCTGCAGAACCTGCAGCCGCACGCCATGCCCACCGGCGCGCCGTTTCGCAATCTGTATCTGAAACTTGCCGCCTATGACGCGGCCGGGGAACTGGTCTGGCAGAACGCCGAAGGCCATCCATCCAAGGGTGATCCCAAGGCCTACTTCTCTTATAACATGGTCGACGACAAGGGCATGCCGGCACCACCCCCGACCGCGACCAAGGCCGGTGACGACACGCGCCTCAAACCGCATGAGGTGCGTGAACTGAGTTATCAGATTCCGGCCAAGGGGGTGGTCTTGGTGCGCGGTGAGCTTTTTTACAGTCTGCTGTGGCCGGCACTGGCCGAGAAGTTCACCGCTCTGCCGGAGGAGGTGCGATCCCCGGTCTTGATCGGCGTCGCCGAAAGCGCGGTGGGCGCGCGCTGAGCTCAGAACCCGCTGGTGATCGGGTAGCGCCGGTCGCGGCCAAAGGCCCGTCGGGAAATCCGCACCCCCGGCGGGGCCTGACGGCGCTTGTATTCATTGCGGTCCACCAGGCGCACGACCCGACGCACTTCAGACGCGGCGAAACCCTGAGCGACGATGGCATCCACGCTTTGGTCTTCCTCGATATAGAGTCGCAGAATCGGGTCCAGGATTTCGTAGGGCGGCAGGCTGTCCTGATCGGTCTGATCCGGGCGCAATTCGGCCGATGGCGCGCGGGTCAGCACCCGCTCCGGGATGATCGGAGCCAAGCCGTTGCGGTAGTGCGCGAGACGATAGACCAGGATCTTGGGCACGTCCTTGATCGGCGCGAAACCGCCGGCCATGTCGCCATAGAGGGTGGCATAGCCGACCGACATTTCGCTCTTGTTGCCGGTGGTGAGCAGAATGCGTCCGTGTTTGTTGCTGAGCGCCATGAGGATGACACCGCGACAGCGGGCCTGGATATTCTCCTCCGTGACGTCGGGCGCGCGATCACCGAAGGCGGGTTTGAGCATGGCGAGGAAGCTGTCGAAGGCCGGCTCGATGGGGATCCTGTGGGTCCGGACTCCCAGCCGACGGGCCTGCTCCAGCGCGTCTTCATTGCTCATGTCCGCGGTGTAGCGCGACGGCATCAGGACCGCTTCCACCTGATCAGCCCCCAGGGCGTCGACCGCGATGGCCAGGGTCAGGGCCGAGTCGACCCCGCCGGAGAGGCCGAGTACAGCGCCGCTGAAACCGTTCTTGCGCACATAGTCGCGCACGCCGAGCACCAGGGCACTGTAGATCGCCGCCTCGTCTTGCGCGGCCGCCGCAGCGCCCGTGCCGTGCCGGAGTGAGCCACCGGCACAGGGCGTGCCGTCCGCGGCCAGGTCGACCAGGAGTGCGTGCTCCAGGAACTGGGGTGACCGGGCCTGGACCCGACCCTCCCGATCGACCACGAATGAGCCCCCGTCGAACACCAGCTCATCCTGACCGCCGACCAGATTGGCGTAGAGGATGGTCAATCCGTGGGTGCCGGCACGGCGGGCGACCAGGGCCTCGCGCTCGGCCTGTTTGCCGGCATGGAAGGGTGAGGCGTTGATATTGATCAGCACCTGGGCCCCGGCCGCCGCGGCGGCCGCCGTTGGTGCCTTGCGCCAGATGTCCTCGCAGACGCTCAGGCCCATGCGTAACCCGCGGTGCTCGAAGACCACCGCCGATGCGCCCGGCAGGAAGTAGCGCTTCTCGTCGAAGACGCTGTAATTGGGCAATTCCTGTTTGGCGTACTCGGTCACCAGGGCGCCGTCACGGATCACCCCGGCGGTGTTGATCAATCCGTCGGACGCGGCCCGCGGATAACCCAGCACCAGGGTGATGCCGCGGGTCTCGGCACAGACTTGAACCAGGGCGGCATCGACCCGCTCGAGCAGTTCCGGGCGCAGCAGTAAGTCCTCCGGCGGGTAGCCGGTCAGCGTCAGTTCCGGAAAGACCACCAAATCCGCGTCGGCGGCCAGCGCCTCCCGCGCGGTGGTGATGATGCGCTGCGCATTGCCCGGCACGTCACCAACCAGGAGGTTCAATTGTGCGATCTGGATACGACAAGCCACCTCGGCCCCTCGGTTTGCGGCTGCGCTGCGCTGATCCACCCTAGGCACTCCCGAGCAGTTGCGCCATGCGCACGCCCATGTGGGCGGGTGAACGCACGGTCGTCACCCCGGCCGCGTCCAGGGCGGTGAACTTGTCTTCCGCAGTCCCTTTGCCGCCGCTGACGATGGCACCCGCGTGCCCCATCCGTTTCCCCGCCGGCGCCGTGACGCCGGCGATATAGGCAACCACCGGCTTGGTCATGTGCGCCTGGATATACCGGGCCGCCGCCTCCTCTGCCCCGCCGCCGATCTCGCCGACCAGGATGACGCCGTCGGTGCCGGGGTCGGACTCGAACAAGGAGAGACAGGCGACGAAGTCCAGGCCCTGGATGGGATCGCCGCCGATGCCGATACAGGTGCTTTGACCCAAACCGGCATTGGTGACCTGGAACACGGCCTCGTAGGTCAGGGTACCCGAACGGGAGATGATGCCGACCCGGCCGGGGGTGTGGATATGGCCCGGCATGATGCCGATCTTGCACTCGCCCGGGGTGATGACGCCGGGACAATTGGGGCCGATCAGGATCGCCGGGTGGCCCGCCAGCGCGGCCTTGACCCGCAGCATATCCAGAACGGGGATGCCTTCGGTGATACAGACGATGACCCTGATCCCGGCATCCGCGGCTTCCAGGATGGCGTCCGCCGCATAGGCGGCCGGGACATAGATCATGGTGGCGTCCGCCCCGGTCGCGCTGACCGCGTCGTGGACGGTGTCGAAGACCGGCCGGTCCAGGTGACGCTGCCCGCCCTTGCCGGGGGTCACGCCGCCGACCAGGTTGGTACCGTAGGCGATCGCCTGGGCGCTGTGGAAGGTGCCCTGCTGGCCGGTAAAGCCCTGGCAGATGACCCGGGTCTCGTTGTCGATCAGAACGCTCATAGTTTCAGTCTCTCAACCAGCCGGCGCCGCGGCCGCGACCACCTTGTCCGCCGCCTCGCTCAGGTTGGCCGCGGTGATCACCGCCAGCCCGCTCTGCGCCAGCAGTGCCAGGCCCTGGGGCGCATTGGTCCCCTCGAGACGCACCACCACCGGGACCCCGACCCCGACCTCGCGCACCGCCTGGATGATGCCCTCGGCGATCAGATCGCAGCGCACGATCCCGCCGAAGATATTCACCAGAACAGCCGTTACCCTGGGGTCGGACAGGATGAGTTTGAAGGCCTCCGCGACCCGCGCCGCCGTGGCCCCGCCGCCGACATCCAGGAAATTGGCCGGTGCCCCGCCGTGCAACTGCACCAGATCCATGGTTGCCATCGCCAGACCGGCGCCGTTGACCATGCAGCCGATGTTGCCGTCGAGGCTGATGTAGCTCAGTTCATGCGCCTTCGCTCGGGCTTCGCGGGGGTCCTCCTGGCTATGATCACGCAAGGCTTCCAGGTTCGGCTGGCGGGCCAGGGCGTTGTCGTCCAGGTTGATCTTGGCGTCCAGCGCGATCAGGTCGCCGGCGGCCGTGATCACCAGTGGATTGATCTCCACCAAACCCGCGTCACAGTCCATGAACAATCGGTACAGACCGCCCATCAGGCCGCTCAGCGCCTTGAGTTGCGCGCTGTTCAGGCCCAGTCCGAAGCCCAGCCGACGCACCTGGAAAGGTTGCAGTCCGGCGGCCGGATGAATGCGAAGCGTCAGAATCCGTTCGGGGGTCTGCGCCGCCACGGCTTCGATATCCATGCCGCCCGCCTGGGACGCCATGAACAGGACCGCGGCGGAGGCGCGATCCACCAGGGCGCTCAGGTAGAGCTCGCGGGCGATGGCCGTGGGTTCTTCGATCAGCAGGCTGCCGATGGGCAGCCCCGCGGGGCCGCTCTGGCGGGTGACCAGGCGGCTGCCGAGCAACCGGTGCGCCTCGACCGCGGCCTGTTCGGGGCTGTCCACCAGCACGACCCCGCCGGCCTTGCCGCGGCCACCGGCATGGATTTGGGCTTTGACCACCCAGCGGGCGCCGCCCAGCGCACGGCACGCCGCCGCGGCGTCCGCCGACGTCGACACGGTCACACCACGCGGGACTGGAATGTGGTATTTCTGGAACAGGTGTTTGGATTGGTATTCGTGCAGGTTCATGGAGACTCGAGCGGGCGATCCTGGCGACCTGATGGTCGGATTCGCCCTATTCTGATCGAATTCCCGACAAGCTGCCAAAGAAGCAGCTGCCGCGCAGATCCGGCCCCGCGCGTTACGGGTCGGATGCGCTGCTGAGACGCACGGCGAACGACGCAGGTTCCGCGTTGCGTTGGCCCGTTGCATGGGACTCGCCAGGCCCCGACACGGGTCGTCCATTGCTGCGAGAGTAGATGCCATGCCCAGTGATAAGAGTCCGGTTTCAGGCACACCGAGCGTCGAGACGGCACTTCCCGCTTCGCGGCCTGGTGGCAAGGTGCTAGCGCGCTTCCCTACCTGGGAGTCGCTGCGCTGGCTGTTTCTGTTCCGTCTGCTGATGGTGGTGGGACTGGTGCTGGTGTTCTCCCCCGCGGTGGATGATCCGCTGATCACGCGGGTCGATGCGGCCTTGGCGTGGCGGGTGCTGGTCGTCTACGCGCTCCTGGTACTCGCCAGCGGGCTTTCCCTTTATGCCCGGTGGCCCAGCCGTGAAAACCAGGTCTATATGGCGATCTTTGTCGACCTCGTCGTGTTCACCCTGGTGATGCACGCGGGCGGCGGCGTCGGCAGCGGTCTCGGCGTTCTGCTGGCGGTTGCCGTGGCCGCGGCCGCGCTGATGATGGAGGGTCGGCTCGCCCTCCTGTACGCCGCCTTCGCGACGGTGGCGGTCATCACCGAACAGACCTATGTGTTGCTCCGGGGCCATGCGGTCGCCGCGGACTTCACCCAGGCCGGGCTGCTCGGCGTCGTATTCTTTGCCCTGGCCTTGCTGGCCCATGTACTTTATCGCCGCGTCCGGGCGATGGAGGAACTGGTCGCGCGCCGCAAAGTCGACATTGATGACCTCTCCAAACTTAACGCCTTCATCATCCAGGATATGGGCACCGGGGTGATGGTGGTGGACGGGGAGCGTCGGGTGCGACTGATGAACCAGTCGGCCCGCGATCTGATCAATGTCGCTGGAGAGCAGGCCGGAACCACGCTGAAGGCGGTCTGTCCGGAACTGGATGTCTGGCTGGCGGAGCGGGTGCGTCCGACCGCGCCCCAGGGCGGAGTCATTCGGGTCGGCGATCGGGAGATCAAGCCCACGCGCCAACTGCTCGGCGACTACCGCGCCGCCGGCGTGCTGCTCTACCTGCGCGACCAACAGGAGTTGGTAAAGGAGGCCCAGCAGATCAAGCTGGCATCGCTGGGAACACTGACCGCCAGCATCGCGCACAATATTCGCAACCCCTTGAGCGCAATCTCCCACGCCGGTCAACTGCTGGCGGAGACCCGGGGTCTGTCGCCGGACGACCGCCACCTGCTCGATATCATCCGGCGCAACAGCGGGCGGATCGACGAGATTATCCGAAGCGTACTGCAACTGTCGCGCCGCAATCAGGTGGAATTGCAACTGACCGAACTGGTCGCCTGGCTGGAAGCCTTCTGTGACGAGTTCAGGGAATCACACGGTCTACCTGAAGCCCAGTTCCTGCTGGAATTCGAGTCACCACCCATTACGATCGAGGTCGACCCGCGGCACCTGCATCAGATCATCGCGAACCTGTGCGAGAATGCCCTGTTGCACGGCGGGCAACCGGAGCAGCCCGCGCAGATCCTCGTCCGGGTCGGACGCGGTCAGGGGTCCGTACGCGCCTTGGTGGAGGTGACCGACGATGGCCCAGGCATCGACGAGGCGTCCGCCCGCGACATCTTCAACCCATTTTTCACCACCAAGGCCAGTGGCACCGGTCTGGGACTCTACATTGCCCGCGAACTGGCGGAGACCAACGGCATCCGGCTTCAGTATGAACGCCGACACCCCAGGGGCAGCTGTTTCCGGCTTCTATTCGTTTAGATATACGGAACGATTTTGAGTTTTCGGTTTTTCGTTTTTCGTTACTGTCTATAAAATATCGGGTTACGAGAAACGAAAAGCCGGAAACGATGAGTGTCCGTCGTTTCGGTCGGGACGGGGTGATGTGCTCGGCGCGGCGGTGTAACATTGTCGGGGTCTGCGCACCCGCGGCGCGGCCCGCTAGCGACCGCGGAAACGCCTCGCTGACCGATCGGCGGATGATCAGAACCACACCAGAACTGGAAGCGAGCCGGTATGAACAAGGCGCACGCACTCGTCGTCGATGACGAAGCCGATATCCTCGATCTGCTCAAAATCACGCTCGGGCGCATGGATGTGCACGCGACCACCGCGATGACCGTCGGCGAGGCCAAGCGCCACCTCGATATGGGGCGTTTCGACCTGTGCCTCACGGACATGAACCTGCCTGACGGGAGCGGGATCGATTTGGTCCGCTACATCGTCGAGCACTGCCCCGACCTACCGGTTGCAATGATCACCGCGCATGGCAATATGGAGTCCGCGGTGGCCGCGATGAAGGCTGGAGCCTTCGACTTCGTGCCCAAGCCGGTCGATCTCCAGCTGTTGCGCCGCCTGGTCGGCTCGGCGCTGAAGCTGCGCTCGAAGAGTGGCGCCGGTGGCGAAGTAAACGTCGGCGGGGGGCGCCTGCTCGGGGACTCGACGAAGATCGAGGAGATCCGCCGACTGATCGCCAAGCTCGCCCGCAACCAGGCGCCGGTGTTCATCACCGGTGAAAGCGGCACCGGCAAGGAGTTGGCGGCGCGACTGATTCATGCCCAGGGGCCGCGCTACGAGGGGGCCTTTGTCGCGGTCAACTGCGGTGCGATTCCCCACGAACTCGTGGAGAGTGAGCTCTTCGGCCACAAAAAAGGCAGCTTCACCGGCGCCGTGGCGGACAAGGAGGGCCTGTTCCAGGCGGCCGAGGGCGGCACCCTGTTCCTCGATGAAGTCGCCGACCTGCCGCTGCCCGCGCAAGTCAAGTTGCTGCGGGCGATCCAGGAAAAGCGCGTCCGGCCGGTCGGCGCCCAACAAGAGGTGCCGGTGGATGCGCGGATCATCAGTGCCAGCCACCGCGACCTCACGGAAGAGGTCGAGCATGGGCGGTTCCGCCAGGACCTGTTCTACCGTATCAACGTCATCGAATTGCGGATGCCGTCGTTGCGTGAGCACCCCCAGGATATCCCACTGCTGGCCGCGCGCATCTTCGATCGGATCGCCCGCGCCCATGCCGAGCGCGGCCCGATGAAGCTCGCGGACGAGGCGCTGGAGGCACTCGCGCAGCACCCCTTCCCGGGGAATGTGCGCGAACTGGAGAATGTACTGGAGCGCGCCACCGCGCTCTGTGACGGTGCCATCATTGGTGCTCATGATCTCTATTTGCCGCAGCCCGAGGCGGCGGCCGCGGGCGACACGGGTCCGGACGCCGCGGTCCCCCTCGAAAATTACCTGGGCGAGATCGAGCGTCAGGCGATCCTCAAGGCACTCGATGAAACCCGCTGGAACCGCACCGCCGCTGCCAAGAAACTCGGCATGACCCTGCGCTCACTGCGCTACCGCCTCGCCAAACTCGGCATCGAGTAAGGAGCCGTCGTGACCGATCGCACCCGGCGGCGCGCGACCGCGCCACCTGCCACGGCCGACGGACCGGCCCCCGAGCGCGACCCTTTCGTCGCCTGGGTGCGCCAGGCCACACCCTATATCCATGCCCACCGTGGGCGTACTTTCGTGATCGCCTTCGGCGGGGAAGCCGTCGCCGACCCGCGCTTCCCTGACCTGGTCCATGACATCGCGCTGCTCCACGGGTTGGGGGTGCGCCTGGTGCTGGTTCATGGTGCGCGTCCGCAGATCGAGGAACGGCTGCGCGCGCAGCGCATTGAATTGCGCTACGTCAACGGACTGCGCATCACCGACGCTACCGCGCTGGCCTGCGTCAAGGAAGCGGCCGGGGTGGCGCGCGTGGAGGTCGAGGCCCTGCTCTCCATGGGACTCGCCAACTCGCCCATGGCCGGCGTGCGCATCCCGGTAGCCTCCGGCAACTTTGTGACCGCCAAGCCGATCGGTGTCCTGAACGGCATCGACTACGAACACACCGGTGTGGTGCGACGGGTGGACCGCCAATCACTGATCCAGCGCTTGGATGCGGGGGCAGTGGTGCTGATGCCGCCGCTGGGCTACTCGCCGACCGGCGAGGTCTTCAACCTCAGTGCCGCCGATGTCGCACGCTCGGCCGCAATCGCGCTGAAGGCCGATAAGCTGATTTTCCTGATCGAGGAACCGGGGGTTTGTGACGCCACCGGCACGCTCCTCTCCAACGTTTTGAGCGGCGAGGTGGAATCCTTGCTCGCCGCGGCCCCCGAACTTCCCGAGGACGTGGCCCAGGCCTTGCGCGCCGGGGCGGACGCCTGTATCCATGGGGTCGCCCGCGCGCATCTGATCGACCGGCGCCGCGACGACGCCCTGCTGCGCGAGCTCTATACCCGCGACGGCAGCGGCACCCTGATCACCGGACAGCCATACGAGGGGCTGCGGCCCGCGCGCAGCGAGGATGTGACCGGCGTCCTCGAACTCTTGCGGCCGCTGGAGGAACGCGGCGTGCTGGTGCCCCGCTCGCGGGAGCGTCTGGAAACCGAGATCGACCGGTTTTACCTGATGGAGCGCGACGGTCTGGTCATTGCCTGCGCGGCGCTGCACCCCTATCCGGCGCAACGCATGGCCGAACTCGCCAGCGTCGCCGTCCATCAGGACTATCGCAACCACGGACGCGGCGACAAACTGCTGGAACACATGGAAGCCATCGCCCGGACCCGTGGGTTCACCCGGCTCTTCGTTCTCACCACCCAGACGGCGCATTGGTTCCAGGAGCGCGGCTTCGTCCCGGCGTCCCGGGAGGCCCTGCCCACTGAAAAACAGGCGCTCTACAACCCGCGGCGTAACTCTCAGGTGTTCGTCAAAGACCTGACGGTTTGAGCGGCCCGGCGGTGATCGCACTGCCGATCCCGGCCGCGGTTCAGGTATCCTGTGCGCCACACCGCTAAGAAGCAGCCTGATTCCATCACCTCCCGGAGTCCCTGATGTCCGAGTCCCGTTCCTCGCTCTATAAGCTGTTGACCTGGGTCTTGCTTGCGGCCCTGATTGGAGTCTACGGGCTCTACCATTGGTACACCGGCGGGTTACGCCAGACCATCGCCGCTCAGCGCGCGGAGCTCGCCCAAGCGGCGCAGCGCCAGTCCGCCGCGGAGCAGCAACTCCAGGCCGCCGCGGCGACCGAGCAGACGCTGACGGCGCAGAATGATGACCTCAAGACCCGTCTCGCGGCAGTCCAAGGCGAGCACCAGGCATTGATCGGGCAGCACGAGACGGTCACCGCCCAGGTCGAGCGGCATCGGCAGGAGATTGCACAGGCCGCCGCCCGTGAGCAGGAACTGAACGATCAGATTCGGGATCTCAGCGTCCAGTACACCCAAGCCAGTAAGGCGGTGGTCAACAAGCTGGATGCGGCCCATGCGGCCTGGGCCTCCCTGGAAAGCGAAGACCAGGCGGCCAAGGCGCGCGTCAAGGAGTTGGAGGCCGAGGTCACCCGTCTGCGTCAAACGGGTGCCGCGGCCGCAGCGAAAACGACCGCGGAATGCACGGCGCTGGAATCCAAGGTCAATGAACGGGTGCGGTTCTACCGCTCGGCACTCGAGGGCAGCGACCCCGACCGCGCCGCCCTGATCGCCGGGTTGGAGCAGCAACTGACCGAAGTGCGCGCCGCCCTGGAGCAGTCCGGGCAAGAGGCCGCGGCAGCGCGCACGGCACTGGCCGACCAGTTGGCCAACGCCGAGCGCACCGTCGAAGACCTCACCGCGCGGCTGGCGGCAGCCGAGGGTCGCGCCGCGGAGCACGCCCAGACGCTGACGACGACCACGGCGTCACACGAGGCGGCGGCGAGCGAGTTACGCGGCAAGGTCTTCGCCCTCACCGAGGAAGTGCAGAGCGAACGCGGCACGCGCGCGGCGCTCGAACAGACGCAGGCGCAGCGCGTCGCCGAGCTCGCCGCGGTGAACCGCACCCTGGAGGAGGTGCGTGCGCAATGCAGTGCCGCGGCGGCGGCCGCGGCGCAGGAGAAGCACGCACTGGAAGAGGAACTGAAGACTGAACGCGCCCGCGCCGAGCAGTCCCTGGCGGCCTTGCGCAACGAGTTCGAGGAGGCACAGGCCGCCCAACTGCAAGCCAAAGACCAGGCGCTGACCCACACCCGCGGCCTGTTCGAGCGCTATGCCGAGTTGCATGCCCAGAAGACCGACCGCGGCATGCTGATCAGCCTTGCGGAGCAGGAACTGCATTTCGCCAGCGGGGCTTCGACGCTGCCCAAAGGTGCCATCCCCAGCCTGGATCAGATCGCCGCACTGCTCCAGCAATACCCCCAGTTGACGGTCATCATCGATGGGCATACGGACTCCTCGGGATCCGAGGCGATCAACCTGGCGCTGTCCAAGGCACGGGCCGAGGCGGTCAGGCAGGGTCTGATCGAGCGTGGGGTGGCCGCGGAGCGGTTGACGGCCGAGGGGCTGGGCGAGGCGCGGCCGGTGGGTGACAACGCGACCCCGGCCGGCCGCCTCAAGAACCGCCGGGTCGAGGTGCTGGTGATCGAGCCCTAAAGCGACAACGACGTTAAAGGCACTCCCTAATGGACTGATCTCAATGGTTAGCAAAGCGCTCCGCAGGATGACCAAGCAGCACCCACCCAGCCGCGCTGAACCTGTCCAGTCACCCTGGCCGCTGATCCTGGGGCTGATCATCGCGATGACGGCCTGGCGGCTGGGCGCGGCGGCCCTGCTGCCGGTGACCCAGGACGAGGCCTACTACTTCGATTGGGCACGCACCCTCGCCTGGGGCTATTTCGATCATCCGCCCGGGGTGGCCTTGCTGGGGATCGGTACCTGGTTCGTGCCGGGTTCCGCAGTGGCCGCCCGGCTTGGGGGGTTGGCGGCTGGTACCTTGAGCCTGATCGTGCTGGCCCGGCTCTATGTCAACAGCGGGTTGCTGCGTCGTGACGATCTCACGCTCGCCCTGGTGCTCCTGTGCGCCAGCCTGCCCGCGCTGGCGGGCGGCATCCTCACGACGCCGGATGCCGTGCTCATGCTCGCCTGGGCGCTGGCCCTGCACGAGGCCGAGCGGGCCTTGGCCGGCGATCGGCGCCGTTGGCTCACGGTCGGCATCGCCGTCGGTCTGGGTTTGCTCGGCAAGTACACCATGATGCTGATCGGGCCCATCTTACTCTGGGCCATCCTGCGCACCGACCCGCGCGCCCTGCGCACGCCCTGGCCCTATCTCGGAGCACTGCTCGCCGTGCTGGTGTTCAGCCCCAATCTGTGGTGGAACGCGGGTCACGACTGGCTGGCCTTACGCTTCCAGTTCGGCCATGGATTCGCGCTGGACGCCGGTGCACTTACCCCGGCCAACGGGGCCGCGGCGATGGCCATCACGCACTCAGGGCCGGTGACACCGGCGGAGCGTGCCGCCAATCTCGGTGCGTTCGTCGCCGGACAACTGGCACTCTGGGGGCTGATCGCGCTGCCGCTGCTGGCCGTGCTTCCCCGGTTCGTCCGCCGCTCTGCGACCGCCGATTCCGGCCCCGGCCTGGCGACCCATGCCCGGCCCCTGCTGCTGACCGCCACCTGGTTTCCGCTTGGGTTCTTCGCCCTGGTTTCCAGCGGCAGCGAGGTGGAAGCGAACTGGCCGGCCATGTACCTGCTCGCGGCCCCGGCCCTGCTGGCGCGGCCGCTGCGTGGTCTGCGCCCTTGGGTACTGGGCGCTGCCGCGACCAACCTGCTGTTGGTGACCCTCTATGCCTATCATGCCGCCACCGTCGCCCTGCCGCTGCCGGACAGCCAGAACCGCATCCTGCGCGAGACTCACGGGTTTCAGGAATTGGCAGCCGTGGCCGCCGGGCTGCCCGGGCCGGTCTATGCCGACCGTTACCAGCTGACGGCCATGCTGCGTTTCTACCAACCCGAACTCGCCGCCGGCCAATGGCCGGGACTTACGCGCCCGTCCGAATACCTGGTGGGGCAGATCGCTCCCCGCGTCGAGCCAAACGCCCAGCGTGAGCCCTTCTGGATCATCACCCAGCACCCGCAGCCGCCGACGGTCGGGAAGTTCACCAGCGACACCGTGCGCACCTTCTTCGACTGCGCCGACCAGGGTCTGGTCGAAACCGCCGCGCCCCCGTGCGCACGCCCGTTACATATCTGGTTTCTGCATCACTATCGACCGACGGAGAACGGACTCAGCGCCCCCACCGACTAAACAGCTTGCGAACTTCTTCCAGCACGAAGACGCCGGCGGCCACCAGGACCGCCAGTCCCCAGTCGGAAAGGCTCAAATCCACCGTGTCGAAAATGGCCTGTGCCGGGCCCCAGTGCACCACCAGGATCTGCAAAGCAACCACGCAAGACAGTGCCGACCACAGCTTGCCGTTGCTCAGGAAGTGCCGGTTAAATGCGCTTTCATGCTCGGCGCGCGCGTTGAAAATATTGAAAAACTGGAATAGTACGAAGGTGGTGAAGGCCAGCGTGACCGCATAGTCGTGACCGCCGTGATGCTCGCCCCAGGCATAGGCGGCGAGTGTTCCAGCCGCCATCACCAAGCCGTACAGACCAAGACGCCAAAGCCGATCCCGCGTCAGGATGGGACCGTCGGCGGGTCGCGGCGGGGCGTCCATGATGCCGGGTCGCGGCGGTTCCACGCCCAGTGTCATGGCGGGCGGACCATCCATGATGATGTTTACCCAGAGAATCTGGATCGCGGTAAAGGGGGTCGGCATCCCGCAGAGCGGCGCACCGACGACGGTCAGGATGGCCCCGATATTGGTGGACAACTGGAACCGCACGAACTTGACGATATTGTCGTAGATGGTGCGCCCCTCCTTGACGGCGCCCACGATGGTCGCGAAGTTGTCATCGGTGAGTACCAGTGTGGCCGCTTCTTTGGACACTTCGGTACCGGTGATACCCATCGCCACACCGATGTCGGCGGTCTTGAGCGCCGGGGCGTCATTCACACCGTCGCCGGTCATCGCGACGACATGGCCCCGGGCCTTCAGCGCCTCGACGATATGCAGTTTGTGCTCGGGCGAGACACGCGCGAAGACCGCGGTGCCTTCCACCAGCGTGGCGAGCGCCGGCTGGGTCAGGCCCTCGATTTCGCGGCCTTCGCGGACTTCGCCCGTCAACCCGAGGTCACGGGCGATGGCGGCAGCCGTGGCCCGGTGATCACCGGTGATCATTTTTACCGCCACGCCTGCTTGTTGGCAGATGCGGATGGCTTCCCGCGCCTCCGGACGCGGCGGATCGATGATGCCGACCAGACCGAGGAGTGTCAGGCCGTCGGCCCAGACCATCAGCTCGCCCGCCGGGTCGAAATCCTTCGCCGGGATGGTGCGGCCGGCCAGCATGAGCACGCGCAGCGCGTCCTGTGCGAAGGCCGTATTGTGCGCGGCGAAGTCCTCCCGGGCGGCCGTGTCAAGTGCGACTTCACCGGCAGCCGTCAAATGAGCGCGCGCGCGCGTCAGCAAGACATCAGGCGCGCCCTTGACCCACATCCGCACCAGGGCGCCGTCACGATGGAAGGTCGCCATGAATTTATGCGTGGAGTCGAACGGAATCTCGGCAATCCGCGGCTGCTGCCCGGCCAGGGTCGGCGCGTCCACCCCACCGCGTTCGGCCAAGGCCAACAGGGCGCCTTCAGTCGGGTCGCCGATCAGTTCGCCGTCGCGGATCCGGGCATCCGTGCACAGTGCGGCGCAGGTCAGCAAGGGCAGCCAGTCCGGCGGCGGCGCATCATCCTCCGGCATGATGGCGCCGGCACCCGCGTAGCCGTCGCCCGTGACGGCAAAGCGGCGGCCGTGAAACCAGGCGCGCCGGGCGGTCATCTGGTTCAGGGTGAGGGTCCCGGTCTTGTCCGAGCAGATGACCGTGGTGCAGCCAAGGGTTTCCACCGCCGCCAGTTTTTTGACGATGGCATGACGTTTGGCCATGCGGTGCATGCCCAGCGCCAGCGTCACCGTAACGACTGCCGGCAGACCTTCGGGGATCGCCGCCACGGCCAGCGCAATGGCAGTCAGCACGGTGTCGATCAGCGCATCACCGCGCAGGAGACCAATGGCGAAGATCAAGCACACGACCAACCCGGCGATGGCGGCCAGCCGGGCGCCGAGCGCATCCAACTGCACCTGCAAGGGGGTGGCCGACTCGGGGGTCTCGGCCAGCAAGCTCGCGAGCTTGCCCATTTCGGTGCGCATCCCGGTGGCGCAAACGATGGCCTCGAGGCGGCCGCGGGTGACCACGGTGTTCATGAACACCATGTTGTGCTGATCGGCCAGCGGGGGCGTACCGGGAATCGCCGCGGGGGTCTTGGCAACGGCCTGGGATTCGCCCGTGAGCGCCGCTTCCGCAACCTCGGCCGCATGGGCACGGAGCACCCGCGCATCGGCCGGAATGCGATCACCCGCTTCGAGCAGCAGGATGTCTCCCGGCACCAGCGCTTCGGCGGGAATCTCCGCCGGATGCCCGTCGCGCCGCACCCGGGCCACGGGAGCGAGCATTTTCTTCAAGGCGGACAAGGCCGCCTCGGCGCGGTGTTCCTGAAAAAACCCCAGGGTGGCGTTCAACAGCACCACCACGGCAATGACGATCGCATCTTTGAGGTCGCCCACGATGCCCGCCAGCAGTGCGGCACCGATCAGCACCAAGACCAGCACGTTGCGGAATTGGTCGAGAAACTTTTTCCAGACCGGGCGCGGCGGCCGACCGCTGATGCGGTTGGGGCCATGGACCCCGAGTCCGGCGGCGGCGGCGGCAGTGGACAGGCCGACGCTCACGTCAACCTCTAGATCGGCCGCGACGCGTTCAGGCGCTTCGGCATACCAGACGCGTTGGGGAAGTGTGGGAGGTACCGCGGGGAGCGTGTTCACTGTGAGTCCTTATTGAGTCGGTCGGCGAGAGCCAGCGACTCTATTGGAACCCGGACTCGGGGCGGTGGTTCCCTGGGCGCGGCCTGCACCAGGCCGCTGATCGGCTCAGCGCTCGTCGAACGGCGCGAACAGTTCCTGCAAATCCTGCCCGCTCAGGCGCGGCTCCGGTTCACCCGCGCTTTCCTGATAGACCCCGGCGGCCAGTGCCCGCTTGCGCTCCTGCATGGTCAGGATGCGCTCCTCGACCGTCTGCTCGGTCACCAGCTTGTAGACGAAGACCGGCTTGTCCTGACCGATGCGGTGGGCGCGATCCGCCGCTTGGGCCTCGACCGCCGGATTCCACCAGGGGTCGTAGAGGATCACGGTATCGGCTTCGGTGAGGTTCAAGCCGACCCCGCCGGCCTTGAGGCTGATGAGAAAGAGGTTGGCCTCACCCGAGCGGAAAGTGTCGATGGCCTCCTCGCGCTTGCGGGTCTGGCCGGTGAGCTTGGCGCTGGGGATCCCGCGTTGATCCAATTCCGCCTCGATGAGTGCGAGCATGGACGTGAACTGGGAAAACAGCAGGATACGCCGGCCCTCATCCAGTTGCTCCGGCACCAGATCCATCAGCAGTTCCAGCTTGGCCGACTCCTTGACCCGTGCCGCGGCCGGGAGCTTGAGCAGGCGCGGATCGCAGCAGGTCTGACGCAGTTTCAGCAAGGCATCGAGAATGGTGATATGGCTGCGCGCCAGGCCCTGGGCGGCGATGGCGTCGCGTACCCGTTTTTCCATCGACAGCCGGATGCTCTCATAGAGCGCGGCCTGCGCTTCGCCCAGGGTGACACTCTTGATGATCTCGGTTTTCGGCGGCAACTCGGCCGCGACATCCTGCTTGCGGCGGCGCAGCATGAAGGGGGCGACCCGGCGCGCGAGACGGTCCTGGCGGGCCTGGTCCCGATGCTGCTCGATTGGCGTGCGCCAGTAGCGCTTGAAATTGGCCTGGTCACCGAGGAACCCAGGCATGAGAAAGTCGAATTGGGTCCAGAGTTCGCCCAAATGGTTTTCCATCGGGGTGCCGGTGAGGCACAACCGGTGATCGGCGTTGAGTGCCCGGACCACGGCCGCGGCCTGCGACTTGGGATTCTTGACCGACTGGGCCTCGTCCAGGATCAGTGAGTGGAATGACTGCTCCTGAAGCCGCTCCTGGTCACGGGATAACAGCGGGTAGGTGGTCAGGATCAGATCGTGCTTCGGGATGGCATCGAAATGGACGTGACGATCGGCCCCGTGCAGCACCAGGGTGCGCAGGCCCGGGGTAAAACGCGCCGCCTCGCGCCGCCAGTTGCCCATCAGGCTGGTGGGGGCGACCACCAGGGCGGGGCGCTCCAGGCGTCCGGACTCCTTCTCGAGCAGCAGGTGGGCGAGGGCCTGGACGGTCTTGCCTAGACCCATGTCGTCGGCCAGGATGCCGGCCAGATCCCAGGCGCGCAGGAACTGGAGCCAATCGAGCCCGCGTCGTTGATACCCGCGCAACTCGACCGTGAGCCCGGCCGGGGGTTCAACCGGTTCGATCCCGGCGAATGCCGTCAATCGCCGCGCCAGTTCACGCAGCCGCTCGGCCCCGCGGATCGCATAACCATGGGCTTCAAGGTCGGCCAGAGCGGCAGCATCGAAGCGCGATACCCGCAGCCGGCCGTCCGCCCCGGGCGCGGCCCGGTCGAACAGATCACGCAGGATCTCGATGAACGGCAAGAGCCGCGCTCCCGGCAGATCGATATAGCGGTGCGCGGCGTCCGGGTCGGTGCCCGTCGGGTCGAGCGGCAGGGTGATGATGGTGGGGACTTCACTGCCCATCCCCAACTCCAGCAAGGGCGCGATGATGGGCAGCAGGGGCAGGCGGCGCCCGCCGAGATCCAGGTCGAAGCGCAGACCGAACCAGTCGTTGCCCCCTTCCGCCGGGTCTTCGAGTTCCAGCTCCCAATCCGCGGACTCGAATTGCAGCCGGAAGGCGTCCTCGCGTTCCACCCGCCAGCCGGCCGCTTCCAGCGCGGGAATACCGTCGCGCAGCAGGGCCGACCAGCGCCCTGCCCGCTCCAGCGGATTGGCGGTTGCCGGGGCGATCCGATGGCTGCCCGCGGCGGTGCCGGTGACGGCGATCGGGATAAAGCCGTGCGCCGCCAGGGTGACCAAGGCCCGCTGTTCAGCCGCCAGGTCACGGTGGATGCGAACGGTCCCGGAACCGTCGGGCAGGACGGTGCACGGCAGCGCGGGAAGACCAGGGACCTGGTACCCGTCATAGTCGAAATCCAGGCTCAGCAGATGGGTGTCGGTTCCGGACCAGGATTCACAGCGCAGCGTCAGCCAGGGAACGACGGCAACCGCGGTGACCTCCTTGACCGGCACCGGGCGGGGGACCGGCAGCGGTAACTGAGGGAATTCCAGCACCAGCGTTCGTGACAGCATCTCGGCCTCGTGGGTGCGCAACCGCGGCGCGGCCAGGAGCTCGCGCACTTGAGCCATACGCAGACCCTGGGTGTCCAGCAGGCCAGCCTGGTGCTTCGCGGGATCCAGGTACATGGGCGGATCGACCAGCAGCAGGCGGGCCGGCGGGATCACCTCGACCTTCAGGTCGAGTGATCCGTCCTTGTGTTCCCGCCAGCTCAGATCCAGGGAGCGTGTCTCACCCAGACTCAAGGGCGCCGCCTCGATCCCCTGCCAATAGCAGCGCCCGGTCCCGATCATGCGCAACAGCGCCAAATAGCCGGTCTGGCCGACGAGCGGCACGCTGGTGACCCATTGACCGCCGGCCAACGCACGCAGGATACCCAGAATGTCATGGTCCGCGCTGAGCAGATAGGTGGGTGCGGAATAGCCGTGCAGCAGGTTGAACGGATTGACCTGTCGCCCTTTGGAGAGCCCGGTGCCGCGCAGCAGGGGCTTGGCAACCCGCAGCTCCGCCGCGGCGGCGTAGACGTCGGCCGGGTTCTGCTGGAGCACGTAGACCAGCCGCTCCGCCGCCGTGTCGGCTGCTTTATCCTGGCCGGCCAGCACCACGCGATTCAGCCAGCGTTTCATGAACTCGGTGCCGGCCGAGCCGTCGCTCGGCTGAGCCTGACGCTCCCGTTCCTCGAAGGCCAGACAGGCCGCCGCCACATGCTTACAGTTGTAGCCGATCGGGCAGCCGCAGGAACCGGTGATGTCGCGCTTGGCGGGGTCCGCCGGGATAAAAATGGACTGCCGGTAGATCCGCCCGGCACTGCCGCGGACCCGTGCGCGCAGGCTGACCCCGGAGTCATCCCGCCGCTCCTCCTCCAGTTCGATCACCATTCCTTGCTGATAGTAGGCGAGGCCCCGGTTGAAGGAACTCAGGTCGATCGCGTGGCGGATGTCGTCACGACTCAGGGGGCGTGGCATGGTGTTGGACCAGGCAGTTGCGGAACAGCCATCTATTGTCGCCGGTATGGCGGCCGTTGCCCATGGTTATGGGGGCAATGGCATGAACTGATCGGGTCGACCGCGTGGATCGGCCGTCCCGGCCTGCCGTTCTCGGGTCCGCTCGTGTCGGGTGCAGGTGCGCCTGTCCTTGCGCCGGCTCCCGGCTTATCAATCACGGGGGGCGATCCCCTCAACCGCCGGGGCAAGCCGGTAGGATGCGGTATACTCTATCGCCTGCTGACCCTGTACCGCGGGAGCGACCCTGTGAAGCTGATCGTGCAGATCCCCTGCTACAACGAGGAGCAGACCCTACCGGAAACCATCGGGTCGATCCCGCGTGCGATTCACGGGATCGATCGCATCGAAATCCTTGTCATCGACGACGGCAGTGCGGACCGGACGATCGCGGTCGCGCGGGCGCTTGGCGTCCACCACATCGTCCGCAACAAGCGCAACCAGGGGCTGGCCCGCAGCTTTCGCAACGGTCTGGAGGCCTGTTTGCAGCTCGACGCCGACATCATCGTCAATACTGACGGCGATCATCAGTACGATGGCCGGGACATCCCGAAGCTCGTGCGGCCGATCCTCGATGGCGAGGCGGATATCGTGATCGGCGACCGCGAGACCGACAAGATCGCGCACTTTTCCCCCGCCAAGAAGTTTCTTCAATGGTTCGGCAGCGGCGTGGTGCGGAAACTCGCGGGCATTTGGGTCCCCGATACCGTCAGTGGGTTTCGCGCTTTTTCCCGCGAGGCGGCGATTCGCCTGAATATCGTGTCCTCGTTCAGTTACACGATCGAAACCGTCATCCAGGCCGGCAAACGTCAACTGGCAGTCACTTCGGTCGCGGTCCGTACCAATCCCAAGACCCGCGATTCGCGACTGTTCAAGAGCATCCCCGGTTTCCTTCAAAATTCGCTGGGGACCATGGTGCGGATGTACGCGATGTACCAGCCATTGCGGGCGTTTTTCTTCATCGGCACCGCCCTGACCGCAGTTGGCCTGTTTCCGATTCTGCGGTTTCTTTATTATTATGCAATCGGCAGCGGCGGCGGGCATATTCAGTCACTGGTGCTTGGCGCGGTACTTCTGATGATGGGTTTCTTCGCCTACCTGATCGGTCTGGTTGCCGACCTCATCGGCTTCAATCGGCAACTGCTGGAAATGACGCTGGAGCGGGTCCGGCGCATGGAACTCGCTGAATTGGATCGATTGCACGACCGCCGTTCACCGAGCGCCTCATGATCAGTCCCCGAAAGCGAGAGCCCACCCTGTCCGGCCCGCCCGGAGGGGCCGCATCGGCGGGCAGTCCATCGCTCAATCAGCGGCCACCGAACGCTCATCCCACGCGCCGCGTCGTCCTTTGGGGCACTTACGATCTGGGCAAACCGCGAGTCCGTATTCTCATCCGCGGACTGCGCGACAACGGCATTGAAGTCAGAGAGTGCCATCGGGACGTGTGGCATCAGATCGAAGACAAAAGTCAGGTTGCCGGCTGGGCCGCGAGGCTCCGTATCGGCTGGCGTTGGGTCAGCGCCTACCCCGGTCTGCTGGTCCGTTATTGGCGTCTCCCGGCGCACGATGCCGTGGTGGTTTGCTACCTTGGGCACTTGGATGTATTGCTGCTGTGGCCACTGGCGAAACTGCGCGGCGTGCCGATCATCTGGGATGCTTACTTGTCGCTCTATAACACGGTTGCCGAGGATCGAGGTCTGGCGCCTCACGGCTCGTTACTCTCTTCCTTGTTATTCGCATGGGACTGGGTCGCCTGCCGTGCGGCAGCGACCATCGTGATCGATACCGCGGCGCACGCCCGCTATTTCATCGAGACTTTCGGCATTTCTCCACGGAAGATTCATCGCGTTTTTGTCGGCACCGAGCCGGAGGCGTTCTACTTGGCTCCGACCGGGCTGGTTCGGCCTGATGCCAAGGGGTCTTTCACCCTGCTGTTTTATGGTCAATTCATTCCCCTTCATGGCATTGAAACAATCATTCTGGCGGCGAAGCTGACCGAACCTCAGGGCCTCTCCTGGCAGTTGATCGGTACCGGCCAACAGGCGGACTTGATACGCTCCCTGATCGCCGCGCTGGAACCATCCAATCTGCATTGGGAGACTTGGGTTCCCTACCCGAATCTGGTCCATCGGATTCATGCGGCCGATACCTGCCTCGGCATATTCGGAACCACCGGTAAGGCGCAGCGTGTCATCCCCAATAAAGTGTTTCAGATCATCGCCTGCGGCAAGCCGCTGATTACGGCAGACACACCGGCGGCACGTGAACTGCTGGTTCCGAGCGCGGTGGTGCGATTAATTCCACCAGGCGACCCGCAAGCGTTGGCGAGTGCCGCGCGCGCGATGGCCGAGGCATTCCGGGTTGCTCCGGCGGACGATACGCACCGCGCGCTGAGGTCCAGGATCGTACCGCGGGCGGTGGTCGCAGACCTGGTAGCGCTGCTGCCGCCTGCCAGTGCGATCCGAACCTAAAGCGGCAATCATCAGGAGCAGCCGGTGATACGCGTACTTCCAGCACCAACCTGTTATCTTTGCGGCAGTCGTGGCAAACCCCTCTATAACGCGATGACCGATCGCCTGTTCGGCGCGCCGGGCGAGTGGAATCTCAGCAGGTGTCCCAATACCGATTGCGGTCTGATCTGGCTCGATCCGATGCCGCTGGAAGCGGATATCGGCCAGGCGTACCTGACTTACTACACCCACGAACGCTGGATAAACTCCCCGATCGAAAACGTCTTGGTTTGGTGCCTTTATGCCCCACTCGGCTTGCTTCGCGAGCGCCACCGGATGGACGTGATGTGGCTGGATCGACTACCACCGGGTCGATTGCTGGATGTTGGTTGCGGCGATGGCCGGCGCCTTGAGTTGCTGTCGGGGATGGGCTGGGAACCGGATGGCCAGGAGGTGGATCCAGCAGCGATTCGTCAGGTGCGGAACCGGGGACTGACCGTGCATGAGGGGCGACTGGGCGATTGTCAACTGCCCGCGGCGACCTACGACGCGGTAATCAGCAGTCATGTCATCGAGCATGTTCACGATCCCCTGGAGCTAATGGGAGAAATGTATCGCCTGCTCAAGCCCGGTGGCATCCTGGTATTAGCGACCCCAAACACCGAGAGTTACGGACACCTGGTGTTTCAGGAAAATTGGCTGCCGCTTGACCCGCCGCGTCACCTACATCTGTTTTCCCCGAGAAACATGAAAACTTTGATTGACCGCAGCGGGTTCAAGGATCAGCAGGTATGGACGACCATGGCGCGGGCCGGTACGGTATTTCGCGGCAGTCACGATATCAGATTAATGAAGCATCACGCGATGACCGCCCAGCCAACGCTGCGTAGCGCAGTCGCGGAACTCGGCACTATGATCCGTGCTCGGCTGGAACAGTTCCGGCGCCTCGACTCCGGAGAAGAGCTGGTCGGTCTCGCGTACAAGTAGCCGAGCATTCAGTATATGGCGCGGAGTGCACGCAGAAAATGAACGCGGCCGATGACTACCGACCCATGGTGGAAATCTATATCCTCATGGCGACATTCAATGGCCAGCGGTTCTTGCCGGAGCAGCTTGAGAGCATCCTTCGGCAGTCGTTGAAAAACTGGGTTCTCCTGGTTCGTGATGACGGTTCCGCTGACGACACGGTAGCGATCATCGACGACTATGCGAGGCGTGACTCCCGCATCGTTCTGATCAACGATGAACAGGGTAATCTAGGGCCGGCGCTGTGCTTTGGTCAATTACTGTATAATGCCTATCAACGTGGTGCCCGTTATGTCGCTTGCAGCGATCAAGATGATATTTGGTTGCCCGACAAACTCGCTGCCGGACTCGCGGCAATTCGTGTTCTTGAGGCGCATTTCGGAGAGGCGAGTCCAGCGCTCGTTCATAGCGACTCGGAGGTGGTTGACGTCGGGCTGCGACGCCTGAGTCCGTCTTTCATGCATTTTCAGAATATTGGTAATCCAAAGCGCCCTTCCCTGCCGGTCCTCATTGTGCAAAACCATGTGGTTGGCTGCACTTTAATGGCTAATCGTGCACTTCTCAAGGTTGCGCTGCCGATACCGCCTGATGTCCGCATGCACGATTGGTGGCTGGCACTCTGCGCCCGGGCGTGCGGCACAATTGAATTCCTGCCGTTCCCGTACGTGCGCTATCGTCAGCATCCCGACAACGCTCTTGGCGCCGCGTCTTTTAATAGTATTTTTTTATTTTTTTCAAGAAGTTGGTGGGCGCGCTTGATGAAACGCCGACGACTGCATCGAGCTTTATCAGCGCAGACCTGCCGCCTGATAGAACGGATGCGCGAAAAGCGCGGTGGGAACACGACAGCGGAGATTGAAACGATCTGGAACTGCTTTACCGCGCGATGTGGATTGCAGCGCGCAGAGCAGGCTTGGCGCATCGGTTTGCGCGGTCAAAATTGGCTAACTACTCTGCTTTTTTATTACTTCCTGATCCTTGACCATCAGCCGCTGTCGAGCCCGGTCCGGAAGTAATCCGCGGTGATCGCAAATAACCGAGCAGTCGCGTGATCTCTCCGGGTTCGAGCAGCCAGAGGCAGGTAACGAACCCGTATCCGCCAAGCGCCCAGAGTAAATAGCTCATCTTCTCGGCCGGAGCCTCGGGACATGTTGCTCCTACCGCCATCGCGAGCAGAATTATACCGGGGCCGAGTACTGCTGCTAATCGTCGCAAGGCTACACCAACGACGCGACTGCTGAGCACAAAGAGCAACAGCGCATCAATGAGCACGCGCACCGTCCAGGCCGCGGCCGCGCCGCTAATGCCCCAGTTTGCAATCAATGGCCACACCAGAGCCAAGTAAACCGGCAACTCGAGCAGGTGCAATCGGGCAGTCAGGTCCGGCCGCCCCGCTGCCTGCAATAAGGCATAGGGCATGGCTGCCATCGCACTGATCAGTTGACCAATCGCCAGCCATTGCGCCACCGGTGCGCCCTGTTGAGCGAACTCCGACCCCAGCCATAGCGATAACCCCTCCTCGACAAACAAGATAATGACCAGTACGGCTGGAGTCACAATGACCAGGGTATGGCGAATACCGGTAGAGTATAGCGCTACGGCGCGTGGTCGGTCCGCTACCAATGCCGTTGAGAATGCCGGAAACAGCACTCCGGACAGCGGACCAAAGAACATCCGCAGCCTCCCAACGAGATCGAACGGAGTCGCATAGTAGGCGACCGCCTCGACGGACAGGAATGCGCCGATGATAAACCGGTCCAGGTAATCCATGAGGGGTCCGACGGCACTGCTGACCGTCGACCACGAGCCGAAGCGCAGCAGCCGCCGCAGGGCGTCAGGTGCCGGACCGCACGCAAGCATGCCGGGCACTAGTGTCAATACCATTATCGCAAAAGCGCCCAGACCCAGCAGCCGGGAACCGATGAGTGCCAGTACGGCCGCCGGGATCGTTGCCGAGTACATGAGTGCGATCAGGGGGCCGCCGTAGAATACGGCGCCCATGGCGGCGTTGGTACCGGCGATCCGGCGGAATTGCTGATAGCTTTCGGCGACCCCGCGCAATCCCGCCGTCAGGGTGACGAGCGGTACGGCGAGCGCGATGAGGCGGAAGCCGGTCAGTGCCTCGGGGACCAGTGCCTCGGGAATGCCCAAGGCGGATGCGGCCAGCCAAGGCGCCAGAGCGTACAGTCCGCCGGCACCAAGCAGCCCGCACAAGGACATCATCGCCAGTCCACTCCAGATGGTCGAAGCGATCACCGCCTCATCCCCCGCGAGTTGCTCCGCCACCGTCTTGGTCAGTGCGCGACCGAGCCCAAGATCGAATAGCGCCGAATAGCCGATCAAGGCCCAAGCAAGCGTCAGGACGCCGAAGCGGGCGACCCCGGCGAGTTGAATGATGAACGGAATGCAGGCGAGCGCGACCGCCAACGGCAACAATTGGGCCGCGAGATTCCAAACCATGCTCCGGGCGAGCCGACGTCCGCTCGTCAGGCTGGTCGCGGTCCTGTTCAATGGACACCGCCTGGTGATGATTGTTCCGTCCGTGGGTTCATCAAGACCGAAATCCCTGAACAGGCACAGCGATGCCCGCGTCCGGTCGGTTCAATTGTTAATCGGCGACGATCGCATAGGCTTCGATCTCCACGATACGGCTGTAGCCGGCCAGCGCCTGGTTGATCAGCACTCGGATGCGGTCGGTGTTGATCGCCGGAAAGGTGACACTGCGCCAGATTCGGTTGTTGCCGGTGATGCTTCCGCCCGGCACCGTGGCCCAGCGGTTGCCGTCCCAGTACTGGAGGTCAAAGGCTGTCACGCCATACTTGGAAAACGTCTGTGATGGCGTCGGCTCCACCGGAACCGTGTAATCGTCTTGCAGGGTGAAGACGGCAATTCCGGTGACGCTGCGGTACGTTGAGAAGTTCACCTGCGCCCAGTCGGGATAGCGGTTCTGCGAGGCATCGTTCCAGCCGCCTCCCTGACCCCAGTTCAGCCCCCTGCGCTCCCCATTGTTGATCGCTTGGATCGGAAAGGCTGCGCTGTGGACCGACGAGGCGCTCGCGACCCCACCATTGGATTGAGCCGCCACGTTGATCGGTGCAGTCAGCGGTGCAGTCACCGTGATGGACACCGGCTCCGACCGGGTGTTGGCACCGCTGTCGTCATAGGCGACGGCGGTCAGGACGTAGGTGCCTGCGGCGACATCGGTCCAGGCACAGTGATGGGGCGCTGCAACGGCCGTCGCAATCAGGGTGGTGTCGGCATAGAACTCCACGCGCGCAATGCTGCCATCGCTGTCGGCCGCGCTTGCCGTGATGCTCACCGCGGCCGGCGCGCGATACGTTGTACCGCTCGTCGGCGCTGTGATGTTGACGGTTGGTGGGCGTGTCGCCGCGGCCACCGTCCCATAGGCCTCGATTTCGACGATGCGGCTGTAGCCGGCCAGCGCATTCTTCACCAGAACGCGGATACGATTGGTGGTGACGCCGGGGAAGATGATGCGGCGCCAGACCTGGTTGTTTCCGGTGATACTGCCCCCCGGCAACCCGATCCAATCGGTGCCGTCCCAATACGCAATATCCCACGCCGTTACACCGTATTTGGTAAAGGTCATGGACGGGGTCGGGTCGAGCGCGGTCGGATAGTTGTCCTGCAGTGTCACGATGCCGATTTCCGTGATGGTCCGGCTGCCGGCAAAATCGATCTGCACCCAGTCCGGATACTGGGCCAGGGTGGCATCGTTCCAGCCGCCGCCGGCGTCGGCGCCCCAATGCGCTCCCGTGCGATCACCGTTGTTCACCGCCGCGACCGGAAACGCCGCACTATAGCGCGAGGAGGCGCTGGCCGTCGCGCCGTTCGACTGGGCCGCGACATTGATCACCGCTGTCGACGGCAGGACCTGGATGGCGAGGTTACGGCTGGACTCTTGGCCCGCCGCGTCCCGTGCCTGAACGGTGACCGCGTAGATGCCGTCCGTCACCGCGGTACCGGCGATCGACCCGGTCGTTGTGTCCAAGGTCAATCCGGCCGGCAAAGCGCCGCTTGTCAGCGTCCAATGGTAAGGCGGGATGCCGCCGTCGGCCGTCAAGGTGATGCGGTAAACAGAGCCTGCCGTAGCGGCGGGAAGGTCGGCGGTCGTGATGAACAGCGGCGTGAGATCCCGCCCGACCAGCCGGACCGCGTCGACCATCACCTGGGGCCTGCCATCGTCCGAAATCTCGACGGCGCTGGCGGCGCCGAGCAAGTAGGTACCGAACAGCGTCCATTGTCCGTGATCGCGTTGCTGGTCGACCATGACCTGCGCCCGATCGCCATCGGTCGTCACCGTGATCACCGCCTGGTCGGTGTTACCGGCGTGGGCCGGCCACCAGGCATAGAGATCGTAATAGCGGGGTGTCAGGGCCGACAGTGGCGTGAAACGCAGGGTGTTGGGCTGACCGGTCCTGATCCCTTGCAAAGCGCTGCCGCCGTAGGCAGTGGTGCTGGCCACACTGGCGAAACCGCCGCTGACGATGGTGGTCGCACCGGGGTTGATCTCGCTGTCCAGGATCAGTTCTGTCGGCAGCGGCTCGCTGATCCGGGCCAGTGCCGCGTCGAGTTGGACCCGCGGGGTAGTGAAGGCATTGGTGCCATAGGTGATAGGGGTGCCGGTCAGGCGCAGGGCCGCGATGAATTGGTCGATGCCGGGTTCGAGCAGTGTTTCGGATGCCTTTTGCCGCAACACCGCGAAGGCCCCGGCGACATGGGGGGCCGCCATGGAAGTGCCGCTGGCACTGCCCAGGCCGTTGTTCAGGACCGCCGAGGTGATGCTCACACCGGGGGCGAAGAGACTGAGGGCGGGCGCCAGATTGGAGAAATAGGGAATCAGGTCGCCGTCGTCCGCGGCACCAATGCTGACCGCGCTGGAAATGCAGCCGGGTGCAGAGATGGCGGTCTTGCTGGCGTTGTTGCCGGCCGCGATGACGGTGACGATGCCGGCCGCGCGCAGCGCATCGATCGCAGTCTTGGTCGCCGCGGATTCCAGGTCGCACTGGCGCGTCGACGCATAGGTGTCACCGCCCAGACTCAGATTGACGGCGGCGATCGCCCGACCATCCTGACTGAGTGCGAAGACATGCTCCAGGCCAGCGATGATGTCGGAGTCGTACGCGACCAAGTCGCCGTCCTGAATGACGAAAACCTGGATGGGGATGAGCGCGGCTCCGGAGGCAACGCCGCGATAGAGGCTGTGGTCGCCGAGGGCGATACCGGCCACATGGGTACCATGCCAACAGGAACCGTGTTCACTGCAGGCGACCCCGGCACCTGGTCCGCACGCCGTGTTCTCAGGATAGCGAGTTCCCGTGCATGGCGTCAGGTTCGGGCACAACGAGCGGATCGCGACGCTGTCGGAGCCGCTCGCCACACCGCTACCGGAGCCGATACCTGAACCGGAGAAGCACGCCTCGGTCTGCGTGAGCACCCGCCCCGCGAAGGCCGGATGGCTGGTCTGAACGCCGGTGTCGATGATTGCCACGGCCCACTCGGCGCCGGTGTAACCCTGCGTATCGGCGAGCGTACCACCCATGTGCGGGACGCTGGAGTTGAGCAGCGGCCGGTGCGGCCGATCTTCGCTGATATTCAAGACTTCGGGCATCCGGCGCAGGCGGCGCAACGTGTCGCTATCCGCGCTCAGAGCGGTCAGGGGCAAATAGCGGTAGCGGGAAAGGCGTGCTGGGCGGTCGGCGAGCGCGGCAGCCAAGCGGTCTTGGGCGCGTGCGATACGGCCGGCACGCAGGGCAAGCCGGCGCTGGGCCTCTCCGCTGCCGCCCGCCGCATCGCGGTGAGGCGTGATGGTCGGGAGCGCATCCGTGCGCAATTGGACGATGATGGGCACCGCGCCGGCCAACTCAGCCATGGTCTGGAGCCGGTCGATGGTCGCCGCTTGGGCGGCCGCGCGGTCATCGGCCTTGGGATCGGCCGCCAAGGCCGGCGCAGCGAGACCGCACACAACGACGAACAGCCAGGCGACAGCGTGTTGGTTGATTCGATACATGGCTAGTTCCCGTGGGGGCTGCGACGGTGACCGGGGTCGATCGTAGCATCAAGAATAGGTCACCAGATGCGGCAACACCTTGATCAAGATCCCAGGGCCGGCGATGGTTCACTGCGGCTGCGCAGCGATCTGAAACACGAGCACCCGAGGGTTCCTGACGGCGAGCCATTGATACTGCGATGGAGTAAGGAGTGCCGCCAGGCCGGTCAGATCAAGTAGACGGCCGATGAGCAGCTGCGGGGGTTCGATCGCCTGAACCAGCCGCGGCACAGCGGCACCGCCGACGGTGCCCTGGTTGAGCGGCACGGCATCGGGTTTACCCCCGATCGATACGACCATGAACGGCGCCGCCGCGGGTGGCTTGGCGACAATGAGACCCTGGTTGGGGCTGCGCCGGAAGCGCGCGATCTGGCGCGCCCGCGAGGCGGTTTCGGGTTCGGCGACAATGGGTTGATCCGCGGTGTCGGCTAACAACGCAACCTGGTTTGCCGCGAATCGCGGATGGATGTTCTCGACCGCCAGCGCCAGGTAATTGGCGGCCACCAGCCCGGCGACCGCGAGCATGGCGCTGCCGGTGAACCTGGTCCGTTGTATCAGGAGCGCAATCGGGATCACCGCCACGACTGCGAGGAATAGAAAGTAACGCGGTAACGGACGGACAGCGCCGCTATAGCCAAGCCAGACGAAATAGACGAGTGCGGCAAAGAGAAACACGCGCAAGATGCGCCCGTCGGTTGCGGTGGAACTGTTCTCGAAGCGCAGCCAGACCAGGGCCAGAGCCGCGGCGTAGAACAAAAGCGTGAACTCTTGATTGAGCAGCAGCGCGGCAATCGGGGCCAGCCACCGGTTATCACTGGCGTTGCCCGTGCCGGATGAAAAATCGGCGGTTGACAGCTGGACGGTGCCGTGTGAGCCGGCGATGGCAAAAAACCGATAGAGCGGAGACTCTCCGTGTGCTACGTAATAACCCATCTCGGCACCGATCACCAACAGCGCGCCGACCAGGACCCAGAGAGAGTGCTTGCGTGGAAACCAGGCGCCGGAGAGCCATAACAACCCATAGACGATCAGGAAGCCGTAGGCCGTTTCCCGCGTCAGCAGCGCCCCGCCCAAGGCGAGACCACTGAATAACAGCCAGCCTGCCCGACCCGTGGACGCGCGTGCGGCCGAGACGAACCAGGCGAGCGACAGAAACAGAAACAGTGTTTCGATGACATCGACGTTGATGATGCTCGACTGGATGACGGCGAGCGGCAGGGTCGACAACAGCAGCGCCGCGGCAAGTGCGCCCCGGCCGCCGATGTTGGCCCCAACGAACCAGACCACCGCGCTGCCGAGCGCAATCGAGAACGCGAGCGGCAACAGCGCATAGGCGATCGGCGGCGGACTGACGACCAGGTGTTCAAGCGCGGCAATCGGCCACAGCACGGGGTAACGAAAGCCCCAGTGATCAGTCGGCAACGCCGTGACCGGAGACGACCAGGCACGCGCTGCAGCCACGTAGATACCGTCGTCCGAAGCGATGAATCCTACAAAAAAAATACTGAAATTCAGACTGATGAGCGCCGTGACGAGCACCAATGGCAACGCTGGAACTAGGCGGTTGTCAATGGTAACCGCGAGCCGCCCGGTCTGCATGTCGCTACCGGCCCGAACGCGCTTGCGTCAGGCACCGAAACTGCCGATCAGGCAGGCATAAATCACTGTCGCGCCCGGCGGTCGCCGCGGTCGTTGGAGGTGTTCGGCAGCCGTCGGCGGATGCTCTGGGCGCGAATCGGTTCATCCCGCGGAACCCCCGGTGGCGATGCGATCGAGGATGGTGTCCGGAGGTAAGGCACGCACCCAGGGTAGCGGCTTGCGCAACTGTGGCGGGAGCCGCGCGAGCGCTTCCCGTGCGTCCTCAATGTTGCTGTAAAGGCTGTGGATCAGCACAAACCAGGGACGTCCGCGCCTGGTCTCCTGATGCAGATAAACATACGGCGGCAAGACCTGATTGGCCGCCAATTCCAAGAGCTTTTCCCGCTGGTGGGAGCCGATGAGTTGCAAGGCGAATGGCCGGTCGGTGACTCGGACGGTCTGTTCCGGCTCAGGGTCCTGCGCCGACGTTGGCGCGGCAACGGTAACGGGGGTCGGATTCGCCTCCGGCGGGGCTGCGTCATCCGACGGCGCGTTGACCATTGCAGCGGGCGCTGGGCCGACGGGCGGCGGGATGTCCGACGTCGTCGCGAGCGCCTCTCCGGGGTCCGCCGCCGTCCCGGTCGCGGCGGCGTCATCCGACTGCGCGCCGACCATTAAACCAGTCACCGGATCAGCGGGCGGCGGGGCGTCCGGCGTGGGCGTGGGCGTGGGCGCCTCACCGATCGATCTCTCGGGTCGCGTCGGCACCGCCATCCCGATGTTGGTAACGGGTTCGGTTCCGGTCGGCTCCAGCCCGGTCCGGGTCGCGATCGGCAGTGAATGGACCGCTTGCCCGTGCGCGGCCAACTCGGCGGCGAGGCGCTGCTGTTCCGCCGTGAGCCGTTCGATCGTCGCCCCCAGGGTGGCCTGCGAGGCCCTCAGATCGGCATAGAGGGCGATCAAACCGCCGCCGAGCGCCAGCGCCAGCATCAGGGCCGCGGCGGCGACCCAACCCGGGCGGCGCAGACGGTCGGCCAGTTCGTCGCGTTGGGTCTGCCAGGCGCGTTGGAGCTGGATGATGGCGAGGCGGCGGTCATCATCGACATCGGCGATGCGCTCCACCAGCGCCTTCTCCTGATCCCGCATCAGTACCCGATGGGCGGCAAACTCGGCGGCGAGGGCCTGCAGACGCGTCACGTACGCCTGGTCCGATTCGGCTTCGGCATCGACCGATTCCAGGGCGCGCAGCCGCTGTTCGCGCGGCAGGTCCGGGGCGAAGGGGTCGTTGAGGTTGCCCGTTCCTGGGATATTCGGCATGACACTAGCTCCGCGTGTACAAGGCTGACGATCAATTGCTGCGCGCACTGACCTGGGCACAACCCCCGGTCCTTGCGCTGTTCTCGATACCGAGGGTTACGCATCCTGAAGCCAGCGTCCGATACCGTAGCTCAATCCAGCCACGCTTGTACACAGCGCCATGCCCCAGGCCGTGTCGACCAGGACAACCTTCATCGGCCAATCGGGTAGGGTCGCCAGATTGGTCAGCTCATAGGTCACATAGGTGAAGAAGCCGAACAAAAGCCCGTTGATGATTGCCCGCCACAGGGAACCCTGTGCCAGGGCCGGCGCCACAGCGAAGTAGAGGATACCGAGGATGTACAGCAGATAGAAGACGATGGCGGCAGGCCAGTACACGGCTGGGCTCAACAGGTGGCCCAGGCTGTCGCGGTAAAAATCCCTGGCAAGCACGCCGAGCCAGAGCAAATCCACGGCGAAGAAGACCGGCACTGTCAGGAGATAGAGCTTGAGATACGCGATGGCTGTCATGATGTTCCTCGGGTGCGGACGGTCTGGGACGAAGCCGACGATTGGTCTTACGCTTTCAAGTGTCAATCCTCAACGAACAGAACTCTACGCGGGCAAGTGGCGTGCTTGCGGCACAGGGCCGAACAGCACGACACCATCGGACTGGGCCGCGGACGATCGTGATCAGGCCTCCGCGCCCTCGTCATCCCGCTGGTGCCCTGCCGCGGCAGCTCGGTTACACTAGCGAGCGCGGTTGATCTGAAACCTGGGTCGATCGTCTGCACGCTCGCCCTCGTAGCTCAGTTGGATAGAGCAATCGCCTCCTAAGCGATAGGTCGTGGGTTCAACTCCCGCCGAGGGCACCATTCCCGCACCGGTTAACCTCTGCCGCGCCCGGTAAAGCCACGACCATGCGGCAGTCACGCTGTGTCCTTGACGAGCTCGATCAGGGCCTTGAGGATCGCCGGATCGTCCGCGCGTGCGGCCACACGCACCGTCCGGAAGCCCAGTTCCCGCGCGGTCCGTGCGGTGCGCTCGCTGATCACGACCAGCGGGGTCGCGAGCAGTAGTTCGCGGCCGGCAGCACCCAGAATATCGACCAGATTGAGCAGTACCTCGTCACTCGTGGCGATCACCAGACCCGGTTCGGCGCGCCAGCGCTCGATTATCGGCCGCGCATCGAGCGTGGGCCGCACCCGCCGGTAGACCTCGGCGAATGCGACCTCCGCCCCACGCTCGGTGAGCACGTCCCCGAGGAGCGCACGGCCGCCTTCACCGCGCACGATCAGCGCCCGGCGGCCCGCCATCGCCGCCAGCTCGGGCAACGCGGTCAGGGATTCACTGTCGTAGCGCTCGGGCGGCACCAGGTCGGGCGCCCGCCCGGCCGCGCGCAGGGCGACGGCCGTGGCCCGTCCCACCGCCGCGAGCACGGCGACGCGCGGCCAAGTTCCGGCGAACCCCAGGGCCAGCGCGTATTCCACCGCGTTGCGGCTGGTGAAGACCATCAGGTCCCAGTGCGCGGTCAGCAGGGCACGCGCGGGTTCCGGGTCGGCGACGGGCAGAATCTCGATCGTTGGGAACGCCAGGGGCCGCCCGCCTGCCGCGGCAACCAGGTCGCACAGCGCCTGCGCCTGTCCGGCAGGCCGGGTGACCAAGACGCCGATTCCCGCCAGTTCGCCGGTCGGACTCACGACGCTTCTGCGGATCGTTGCAGTGCGCTCAGGATCTCGCCCGCCCCCTGGGCCAGCAGATCATCCGCCACCCGGGCGCCGAGCGCCTCCGCGGTGTCGCTTGGGCCTTCCGCCCGCGCCCGCAGGATCCGTGTTCCGTCCGTGGTACCGACCAGACCTTGCAGAACCAGACGCTCACCGTCCAGCACCGCGTGCCCGGCAATCGGTACCTGACAGCCGCCGTGGAGGCGGGCGTTCATCGCGCGCTCGGCACGGATACGCAGCGCCGTCTCGCCATGATGCAGCGGGGCGATCAGGGCGTTGATGCGCGGGTCGTCGATCCGGCACTCGATCCCGATCGCACCTTGGGCAATCGCCGGCAGGCTGTCGGCCGGTGCGATGGTGCCGCGGATGCGCGACCCGAAACCGAGCCGGATGAGGCCGGCGGCGGCCAGGATGATGGCGTCATACTCACCCGCGTCGAGCTTGGCGAGTCGTGTATTGACGTTGCCGCGCAGGGGCTCGATCCGCAAATCCGGGCGACGCTCGGCGAGCTGGCACTGGCGGCGCAGACTGGAGGTGCCGACACAGGCGCCCGGGGGCAACTGGTCCAGCGACTCGAAGCGGTTCGAGACGAAGGCGTCCCGCGGATCCTCCCGTTCCATGATGACGGCCAGGTGCAGCCCGGCGGGGAACTCCACCGGGACATCCTTGAGCGAATGCACCGCGATATCCGCCTCACCGCTCAGCATCCCCTGCTCCAGTTCCTTGACGAACAACCCCTTGCCGCCGACCTTAGCAAGCGGCGCATCGAGGATGCGGTCGCCTTTGGTGGTCATACCCAGGATCTCGACCTGTAGCCCGGGGTGGATGGCCGTCAGTGCGGCGGCAACGTGCTCGGCCTGCCACATGGCCAGGGGGGATTTTCGGGTGGCGATACGCAAGGTCTCGGGCATGGTGGGGTCCTGGAGTCACGACGAAGGTGCCTATGCTAACAGGAAGGCGAACGATCATCCGTGCGTTCGCTGATCCGGCGCAGGCCGCTTGCCGGTGCGGTTCATGACCACGGCCACCAGGCCGTCATCCGTTCAGCGCGGCTCCGCCGTATCCCGCTTGGCCAGCAGGACTTTGGCCCCGATCGTTTTGTGCAACAGCTTGAAGACCTTGCGCTGGGCCATCTGGTTGGTACTCGCGGGGTCGCCGATCATCTCCAGCCGCGCCTGAAAATAGGCCATATCGGCTTCCAGCCGCGCCAGGCTGACACGGTGGCGGCGGCGCTCGTCGCTGATCACGGATTCCGGACTGGCCATGGTTCTCGGTGTGCGGCGCGGTGTCTGTGGTGCTGCGGAACTGTCCTCAATTGTCCAGTGCCGGGGCACATCACGCAACCAACCCGCGACATTCAGGCTGTGCTATAAACAGCCATTATGGGATCATCAAGTTTGATCGTCAGCTAAGCCCAGGGGCAGAACGACACCGAGTATGAGCGCAATCCTAGAACTCTTCCGCAGTTCCGGCGCCCTCTATGGGGGCAATGCCGCCTTCATCGAAGACTTGTACGAACGCTGGCTCAGTGACCCCGAAAGCGTGGCCATCGCCTGGCGCGCCCGGTTCGACGCCTTGCGCCAGCAGGCCGCCAACGAGCCCGGCACCCCGGGAGCCGGCCGCCCCGACATCGCCCATGGTCCGGTCCGGGAGAACTTCCTGCGTCTGGCCCAGGAAAATCGCGCCCGGCCGCGCGCCCGCCCGGCGGACAACCTGGAGCCCGCGGCGGCGCAAAAACAGACCGCGGTGCTGCGCCTGATCAACGCCTACCGCTACCGCGGCCATCAGGTGGCGGATACCGACCCGATCAGGCTGCGCGAGAAACCACACATCCAGGATCTGGACCCAGCCTTTCACAACCTGGGCCCGGAGGACCTGGATCTGGTCTTCCACACCGGCTCGCTCTGCGCCCCGGACCGCATGAAGCTGCGCGAGGTCCTGGCGCTGTTGAACCAGATGTATTGCGGATCGGTGGGCTCCGAGTACATGTACATCACCAGCACCACCGAGAAGCGCTGGGTGCAGAATCGCCTGGAAGGGTATCGCGCCACCCCCGAGCTGGAGACCGCCGACCGCCGCTGGATCCTGTTCCTGCTGACCGCCGCCGAGGGCATCGAGAAATACCTGCATCAGCGCTACGTCGGGCAGAAGCGCTTCTCACTGGAGGGCGGCGAGTCCCTGATCCCGCTCCTGGACGAATTGATCCAGCGCGCCGGGCGCAAGGGCCAGAAGGAAGTCGTCATCGGCATGGCCCACCGCGGCCGGCTCAACGTGCTGACCAACATCTTCGGCAAGCCGCCCCAGGCGATGTTCGACGAGTTCGAGGGCCGCTTGCATGCGGACTGGCGCAAGATGGCGGGCGATGTGAAATATCACCTGGGCTTCGCGACCGATGTCGACACCCCCGGCGGGGTGGTCCACCTGGCCCTGGGCTTCAATCCGTCCCATCTGGAAATCATCAACCCGGTGATCGAGGGGTCGGTGCGCGCCCGCCAGCGCCGCCGCCGCGACAAGACCGGCGACCTGGTACTGCCGGTGCTGATCCACGGCGACGCCGCGTTCGCCGGCCAGGGCGTGGTGATGGAGACGCTGCAGTTGTCGCAGACCCGCAGCTATTCGACCGGCGGGACAGTGCACATCGTCATCAACAACCAGATCGGCTTCACCACCAGCCATCCGCTGGATGCCCGTTCCAGCCCGTATTGCACCGACGTGGCCAAGATGGTCCAGGCGCCGGTCTTCCATGTGAATGGCGATGACCCCGAGGCGGTGATCTTCGTTACCCGCATGGCGCTGGACTTCCGCAATCAGTTCCACAAGGACGTGATCATCGACCTGATGTGTTACCGCCGCCTGGGCCATAACGAGGCCGACGAGCCGGCCGTCACCCAGCCCATGATGTACCGCAAGATCGCCGCCCGCCCCACGGTGCGGACGCTCTACGCCGAGCGGATCGCGGCGGCCGGAATCGGCACCCGGGAGGAGGCGGCGGCCATGGTCGATGACTACCGCCGTTCGATCGAACAAGGCGTCGTGGTCGCCCGCCCGGTGCTGTGCGGGCTCGACAATGCCTATCGGGTGGACTGGTCCAAGAGCGTGGACCCGAACTGGGATCTGGCGGTCGACACCGGGGTACCGGTCGAGCGGCTGCGCGCCCTGACGGCGGCGATGCTGCAATTGCCGGAGGGGTTCGAGCTCCACCCGCGGGTGGAGAAGGTGTGGGAGGAGCGGCGCAAGATGGCCGCGGGCGAGCAACTGCTCAACTGGGGCTGCGCCGAGAATCTCGCCTATGCCAGTCTGCTTGATGTCGGCATTCCGGTGCGCCTCTCGGGCCAGGACTGCGGGCGCGGGACCTTTGTGCACCGCCATGCCAAGGTCCACGACCAGCGCACCGGCGATGCCTATACCCCGCTCCAGCACATCGGCGCGCACCAGGGGGCCTTCATCGCCATCGACTCCATCCTCTCCGAGGAGGCGGTCCTTGGCTTCGAGTACGGCTTCGCCACCGCCGAACCCAACGGACTGACGCTCTGGGAGGCGCAGTTCGGCGATTTCGCCAATGGCGCCCAAGTCGTCATCGACCAGTTCATCACCTCCGCCGGCACCAAGTGGGGCCTGAGTTGCGGCCTGGTCATGCTGCTGCCGCACGGCCTGGAGGGCCAGGGGGCTGAACACTCCTCCGCCCGCCTGGAACGCTATCTGCAGCTGTGCGCCGAGTACAATATCCAGGTGTGCGTGCCGACCACGCCGGCCCAGATTTTTCACCTGCTGCGTCGCCAGATGCTGCGGGATTACCGCACACCGCTGGTGGTGATGACCCCCAAGAGTCTGCTGCGGCATCGCCTGGCGGTCTCGGCGCTCGACGAACTGACCACCGGACATTTTCAGAACGTGATCCCGGAGCTGGACCCGATCGACCCGGCCGGGGTGGAGCGGGTCATCTTTTGCAGCGGCAAAGTGTATTACGACCTGCTGGAAGCGCGCCGTGCCCGCGGACTGACCAACTGCGCGCTGATCCGCATCGAGCAACTCTATCCCTTCCCCAAGGAGGCCTTCGCTGCCGCCCTGGCGCCCTACGCGGCCACCGAAGAGGTCATCTGGTGCCAGGAAGAGGCGCAGAACCAGGGCGCCTGGGACCAGATCAAACACCGTTTCCACCACCTGATCCAGGACGGCAAGCGGCCCCACTATGTCGGCCGCCCACCCTCCGCCGCGCCTGCCGTGGGCCACCGTCCCGCCCACGTGGAGCAGCATGACCGCCTGATCGACGAGGCCCTGACCGGCCGCTTCAACCCGAGTATGAATCGCAGGATCCCCGAACAATGAGTTCCGAATTGAGTAGCGAAGTCAGAGTCCCAGCCCTCCCGGAATCAGTCGCCGACGCTACCGTCGCGGCCTGGCACCACGCACCGGGAGAGGCGGTCAGGAAGGATGAGAATCTGGTCGACCTGGAGACCGACAAGGTGGTGCTGGAAGTCCCGGCGCCGACGGACGGCGTGCTCGGCGAGATCCTGGCTCCGGTCGGCACCGTGGTCACTGCCGCCACCGTGCTCGCTACCATCGTCGGCGGCGCGCCCGGTGCGGCGGCGCCCGCGCCGCGACCGGCGGCCCCGGCCGACGCCGAGACCAGCACCTCAGGCAAGGCCGAATCGGTGGTTGCGCCCGGCGCGCGGCGTCTGGTCAAAGAGTTGGGTCTGGACCCCGCCAAGATCGCCGGCAGTGGCCGCGACGGCCGGGTCCAGCGGGCCGACGTTGTCGCCTACCTGGATGAACGCGACCAGGCCGAGCCCGCGCATGACCCGGAGACCGTGCCGATCACCGGCGCCCCGCAGTTGACCGGGGAGGCGGGCCGTCCCGAGCAACGCGTGCCGATGACCCGGCTGCGTGCGCGGGTCGCGGAGCGCCTGCTCCAGGCCCAGCAGACTGCCGCGATGCTGACCACCTTCAATGAGGTCAACCTCACGGCAGTCATCGAACTGCGCAATCGCTATAAGGACCAATTCGAAAAAGCCCACGGCGTGCGTCTGGGCTTCATGTCCTTCTTCGTCAAGGCCGCGGTCGAGGCCCTGCAGCGCTTCCCGGTGGTCAATGCCTCGGTCGACGGCAATGACATTCTCTACCACGGCTATTTCGACCTCGGCATTGCCGTCTCCTCCCCGCGCGGTCTGGTGGTACCGATCCTGCGCAATTGCGACCAGCTCAGTATGGCCGAGATCGAGCAGGGCATCAGCGAATTCGGGCGCAAGGCCAAAGACGGCACCCTGAGCTTCGAGGACCTGACCGGCGGCACCTTCTCCATCACCAACGGCGGCGTGTTCGGGTCCTTGCTGTCCACGCCCATTCTCAATCCGCCGCAGAGCGCCATCCTCGGGATGCACAAGACCCAGGAACGCCCGATCGCCGAGCACGGTCAGATCGTCATCGCCCCCATGATGTATCTGGCCCTGACCTATGACCACCGGATCATCGATGGCCGCGAGGCGGTGCAGTTCCTGGTCACCATCAAGGAAACACTGGAAGAGCCGGCGCGGTTGTTGTTGCGGGTTTAGGCTTGGGTGGGTCCAGCCGCGCAGGGATGCGCGGTACCTGCCAAGGCTGAAGCCTTGGACTCCAGTCGAATCATTTTCTTTTCCGAACGATCGCGTCGTTGTCGCTCTCGTTGTCGTTGTCGTAATCGAGCTGATGATCCCCGCGAGAACGACAGCGGGCTGCGCATGCCAAACTTGAATCGCTTATCCGATTACGACAACGACAACGACAACGACAACGATTGTGCTCATATTTCCCTTGTGCTTGTCTCGTCATTTCGCGTCTTCGTAGAGCCACTGGATAAGCGAATAAGCATATAAGATATTCTTGATGCGTCGACTCTCTGCA
Organism: uncultured Lamprocystis sp.; assembly: GCA_964470155.1. Taxonomy (GTDB): domain Bacteria; phylum Pseudomonadota; class Gammaproteobacteria; order Chromatiales; family Chromatiaceae; genus Thiodictyon. The sequence goes on from CAYYAY010000012.1 coordinate 59,594, forward strand.
TCGGCCGCCACGCCCATCGCCAGCGTCCGGCAGATCGAAAAATGGGGCTCAACCAGACGAAATCCGGAACGGCCAGGACGCCGCCGCGGCGACCGCGTCATGTCGCACCTGCGCGTTGCGCAAAGTTAGGTTAAGATCATGCGCCCCGCGGTCACGCGGGGGCACTGATCCTCTCTAATACGCGTTTGGGATAGACACAATGGCAGAACAAAAACTCGGCAACCCCGCCGTGGTCGGCCTCGCCGGCTTCGGTCTTACCACCTTGGTGCTCCAATTCCACAATGTCGGCTGGATGCCCAGCATCGGGCCGGTGGTGTGGCTCGGGCTGATCTTCGGCGGTCTGGCGCAACTCATCGCCGGGCTGCAGGAACAGAAGACCGGCAACAACTTCGGGTATTGCGCCTTCACGTCTTACGGGGCCTTCTGGATTGCCCTGGCGCTGATGCTGATCGCCAACAAGTTCGACGTTTTCAAGGCCGGCACGGAAGATGTCGGCTGGTTCCTGGTCGCCTGGACCTTGTTCACGGCGATCCTTTGGGTCGGCTCGCTACGCATCCATGGCGCCATGGCCATCACCTTCACCTTGCTGCTGGCCGGATTCATCCTGCTGGACCTGGCGCATTTCGGTTATCCGCAAATGACCGTCGTTGCCGGTTATACCTTGATTGTCTGCGCCCTGACCGCCTGGTACATGATGGCCCGTATCATCCTGAACGAACTTTACGGGCGCGAACTCCTGCCCGCCGGCAAGCCCTGGCTGAGCTGAGCGTCGCACCGCTGTCGCCCTCAACCTCTCTTCCGTGAGAACAACCGACTCAAGAGGACTCAACAATGGAACAACACCCGTTTGCCCTGGCCGGCCTGGTGCTGACCCTGGGGACCGCCCCGGCCATGACCTGGGCTGCCGACGCCGATGCCGCGACCGCCGAGGAGGTGGTGTCGAAGGTCCGCGAGGCCGCCCAGTACCTGAACGCGAAAGGCTTGGCTGGTTTCGCGGATTTCAATAACAACAAGGACTCCCGCTGGGTTTGGAAAGACAGCTACGTGTTCGTCTATAGCTGCCTCGACAACGTGATGATCGCGCACCCCCTGCGCCCCGACCTGGTGGGCAAGCCCATCCTGCAGATGCGCGATGACAAGGACCACCCGCTGTTTCAGGACATGTGCAAAGCGGCGGGCAACCCTGACGGCGGCTGGGTCGAGTACTGGTGGCCAAAGCCGGGCGAGGCGAAGGCGTCGCGGAAGATCTCTTACGTCCACAGCGCCCCGGTCTCGTTCAAGTCGGATATCCAGGTGGGCGCCGGGATTTACGACGATGCGCTGACCCCGGCCGATCTGAGTAAGATCGTCGAGGAATCCGTCAAACCCCAAAAGGCCGTGCCTTAAGCGGCACCTGGGGCGATCGGCGGAATATCATCGTCCGCATCGCGCAGGATTTTCGTCCGCCTGCGAGGGGCGCCGACAGGAACATGGCCGGGCTATGTGACTGTCGGCGCGCCGCGGCCGACGGGCGACGCGACGCGCGAGCAGGTACATGATGTGCCGGAGATCGCCTGACAACACATCCAGTCCGAGCCACGCCACTGTTCTATAAGGTTCAGAGCGCGTGGCGACCGGACCGACGCAGGTCGCCGACACCGATCGCGGCCTGGCCGCGGCACCACTGGTCACAAGGATCGGTGACACGGGTTATACTCCCGGTCTACCGATCAATTCCATCCAGATGCACGAGCCCGAATGGACCCCGATACCATCCGTCTGATCCTGATCGTCGTGGGCGCTCTGCTGCTCCTCGGTCTCTATCTCTGGGAACGCGGCCGTGACCGCGCCGAGGACGATGACGAGGGCTACGAGGACGACGATGTGCCCTATACCGTCGGCCGGGCGCGGCATGAGCCCGAGCTTGGCCGTCTGGACGACCCTGATCGGAACGAGGGTCGGAACGAGGGTCAGAACGAGCGGGACCGCCATCCGCGGCGTGACGGCACGCTGCGCGATCAACCAGCGGGTAAAGCGCCCGCGGGGGGCGACGTCGCGGACGGGGTGCCGGCGCCGCTGCTCATCCAGCTCAGCGTGGCGAAGCGCTACGGTGAGTTCGATGGCCCGGACTTGCTTGAAGTCGCGGAGTCCTGCGGCCTGCGTCCGGGCGATATGGACATCTTCCACTGTCTCGACGAGTTCGACGACGGCACCCGCATTTACTTCAGCATGGCCAACATGGTCAAACCCGGCACCTTCCCCTTCGACGACATGGAGGGGTTCAGCACCCCCGGGTTGATGTTGTTCGCCCAGCTCACCGGCCAGCCCGAAGACCTGACGGTGCTGGAGGAGATGATCGCGACGGCCCGCAAGCTCGCGACGACGCTCGGCGGCGATGTGTTCGACGACACCCGGCGACCGCTCACGGTGCGCAAGGAAGAAGCGATGCGCGAGGCGGTACTCGCCAATGAGAAGCGCTTTTTGAGAGCGGTGCGGCGGTGAGCCAGGGCGGTCCCGTCCCGACACCGCCCGCCGCCGCGGACCGGCAGCGTGCCGAGCAGCTACGCACGCTGATCGGCTACCATAACCATCGGTATTATGTCCTCGACGATCCGGAAATCCCGGATCTCGAGTACGATCTGCTGTTCAACGAACTTAAAGGTCTGGAGTCCCGCCACCCGGAACTGGTGACGCCGGATTCCCCCACCCAGCGCGTTGGCGACGCCCCGCGGGCTGAATTCGGCCAGGTCAGCCATCGTCTGCCGATGATCTCGCTGGACAACGCCATGGACGATGACGCCTTGGCGGAGTTCCACCGGCGCGTGACCAGCGCACTGACCGGCACTGACGCGACCCTATACACGGCGGAGCCGAAGCTCGACGGCTTGGCGGTCAGCATTCGCTACGAGCAGGGTCTGCTGGTCCTGGCCGCCACCCGCGGCGACGGCACGACCGGCGAGGAGATTACCCAGAACGTCCGGACCATCCAGAACGTCCCGCTACGCCTGCTGGGCGAGGGCTGGCCGACGACCCTGGAGGTCCGCGGCGAAGTCTATCTGACCCATGCCGGTTTCGACCGACTGAACACCCAGACCCTCGCGCACGGCGACAAACCCTTCGCCAATCCCCGTAACGCCGCCGCCGGAAGCCTGCGCCAGCTCGACCCGCGCATCACCGCGGCGCGGCCGCTGCGCTTCTGTTGTTACGGCTGGGGCGAGGTCACGTCCGACCCGGGCACCAGCCAGTTTGCGATGTTGCAGCGCATCGCCGGCTGGGGGGTGCCGATCTCCCACGCGTTGCGCCTGGTGCAAGGTCTGGCCGGCTGCCGCGCCTATTTCGAGGATCTGGGCCGCCGTCGGGACGCCCTCGGTTACGACATCGACGGAGTCGTTTTCAAGGTCGATCATCTCCCGGATCAGGTCGCCCTGGGGGCCACGGCCCATCATCCCCGGTGGGCGATCGCCCGCAAGTTCCCGGCGCAGGAGGCGCTGACGGTGGTCGAAGCCGTGGAGTTTCAGGTCGGCCGGACCGGCGCGGTGACACCGGTGGCGCGCCTCACGCCCGTTCAGGTCGGCGGCGTGACGGTCGCCAATGCGACGCTGCACAACATGGATGAAGTGGAGCGCAAGGACGTGCGCGTCGGCGATACCGTGTCTGTGCGCCGGGCCGGGGACGTGATTCCCGAGATCGTGCGCGTCTTGGGCGATCGGCGCCCTGCCGACGCCCGTCAGGTCGTCCTGCCGGCCCAATGTCCGGTCTGCGGGTCGGATGTGATCCGCCCGGAGGGTGAGGCCGTCGCCCGCTGCAGCGGCGGCCTCTATTGCCCGGCCCAGCGCAAAGAGTCGATCCGCCATTTCGCCTCCCGCAAGGCCATGGACATCGAGGGACTGGGTGAGAAACTGATCGAGCAGCTGGTGGACCTGGACCTCATCAGAGAGCCGGCGGATATCTACCGGCTCACCCAGGATCAACTCGCCGGGCTGGAGCGCATGGGCGAGCGCTCCGCCGCCAATCTCATCGCGGCGCGCGAGCGCAGCAAGGAAACCACCTTCGCCCGCTTCATCTTTGCGCTCGGTATTCGCGAGGTCGGCGAGGCGACCGCCGCCGCCCTGGCCGCCCGATTCGCGTCACTGGAGGCCCTGATGGCGGCGCGCGAGTCGGACTATCTGCGCCGCCGCGGCTTAGCCGGAGTCGGACCCAAGGCCGCGCAAGCGGTGCAGACCTGGCTGGCTGAGCACCCGAACCCGGACCAGGAACCCGTGAATGACCTGGGCGAGTGGCTGGCGGAGCAGCGCATTCCGGGTCTCACCCGCCCGGCCGCGCTCGTCCTGGGTCAGGCGTTCGGAACCTTGGAGCGGCTGCGGGCCGCCGGACCCGAAGACCTGTATGCCAACACCGCCAGCCTGGTCGAGGGGGTCGGCCCCGTGGTTGCCGCCCATCTCGCGGGATTCTTCGCGCAGGCGCACAACCGCGAGGCGATCACCCGTCTCACCGCGGCGGGTATTCACTGGCCGTCCGCCACCACGCGCGTCGGGCTCGAGCCGCACCCGCTCGTCGGCACGACCTTCGTCATCACCGGCACGCTCAGCCGCCCACGTGATCAGATCAAGGCCGAACTCGAATCCTTGGGCGCCAAGGTGACCGGCAGTGTGTCCGGAAACACCACTTTCCTGTTGGCCGGGGAGGAAGCCGGTTCCAAGCTCGAGAAAGCGCGCGCGCTGGACGTGCGGGTGATCAATGAGGCTGAGCTGGCCGCCCTGCTCGCCGGTCAAGGACCGGCCTGAGGCGCGGCGACCGATGACCACGCGCAGCGTCAGACCACTGTCGTCCGCCGCCGGAACCGCCGCGTGGTGGACCGGCCTCATGCACTCAACCCACCGGATCCGCAACGAACCGACATGACTGAAACGATCCCGCCCGGCACGCCGGCCCGCGCTCCGGAACAGCACATCCTGATCGCCATGCGCAAGACCCTGACGGCGATCATCAAAGACCTGACCCCGCCGCCCGGGATGCGTCATCCACTCAGTGAGGCGACCAGCGAGGACATCCGTCAGTGCCTGATGTTGATCGCCGCGCGGGAGAAGGAGCTGGCGGACGCCCACGGGCGCGGCGGCGAGCGGCCCTACTATGCGGATGAGCCCCAGACGGTGCAGGTCGTGCCCATCGCCGGCCTGACGCGGCGGCGTGACTGACATGGCGCAGCGTCATCCGCTACGACCGGGCGCCCGGATCCGGCGCACCCTGCTGATCATAGCCGCGGTCCTGCCGCTGTGCCGCGGTGGGAGCTTGTTCGCCCGTGACCCGTCCACGCCCGCGCCGGACGCCTGGTCTTATACGGGCAAGACCGGGCCCGCGCATTGGGCGGATCTGGCGCCGGCCTTCGCGACCTGCCGCGAGGGCCAGTCGCAGTCACCGATCGATATCCGCACCGTCCAGCGGATCCCCTACGAGCCGCTGCATTTCCGGTATCATACACAAACCCTGGAAGTGGTCAACGACGGCCGCGGGGTTCATGTCCTCAGTTCCGGGGGCAGCACGCTCGAGTTGCCTGGGGAGACCTTCGACCTGACCTCGTTGCACTTCCACAGCCCGGGTGAGACCCTGATCAACGGCGTGGCGGCGGCGGCGGAGGTCCACCTGGTCCATCGATCAAGCACCGGCCGCTTTGCGATCGTGGCGGTGCAGATTCAACCCGGCCGCCGCACCAATCAAACCCTGGCGCGCATCGTCGAGCGCCTGCCGCTGCATGCCGGGGAGCGCCTGAGCTATCGCCAGGTGGGCATCAACCCCCTGTTGCTGCTCCCGGCCGATCAAGGCTATTTCACTTACACGGGGTCGCTGGCGAATCCCCCGTGCAGCGAGCCGGCGGCCTGGTACATCCTCGCCCAGCCGGTGGGCCTCGACCCGGAGCAGATCCGCCGCCTCGCCGCCGCCGCCGGGGTCAACAATGTCCGCCCTGTTCAGCCGCTCAACGGGCGTTCAGTCTACGCGTCACTGCGCCACTAGATGGCGGGGGTTCTCAAGGCGTCGAGCGCGATCACTGACGCAGGGGGCGGGTTTCCAACCCGCCCCTTACACCAGGGTCACCGTCAGGCACCGGCTGTTCTTCTCCGCGGCGCGCACATATACTGATTGCTTCATTCTAATGACCCGCAGCCGGAGTATCCCCATGAAGAAGGTCGAAGCCATCATCAAACCGTTCAAACTCGACGATGTCCGCGAGGCGCTGTCCGCCGCGGGCATCACCGGGATGACCGCCATCGAGGTCAAGGGCTTCGGACGACAGAAAGGGCACACGGAACTTTACCGCGGGGCCGAGTACGTGGTGGATTTCCTGCCGAAGGTGAAGGTCGAGTTGGTGGTGACGGACGAGCACCTCGACGCCTGCATCAATGCCATCACCGCCGCGGCGCGGACCGGCAAGATCGGCGACGGCAAAATCTTCGTCTCGGAGGTCACCCGCGTGGTGCGCATCCGCACCGGCGAGGAGAACGAGGCGGCGGTCTGAACGCGTGGCGCCTCGTCAGGCGATTTCCGGAAATCGCCTCAGTTCCGATCGAGCTGCAGATAGTCCCATAGTTTCCGGCTGAGGCTCACCTCGCCGGGTGCCGGCTCATCGGAGACGAAGCGTCCAGCCTTGCGGTTGACATCCAGGACGCGTTGGGCGTCGGCCGCGAGTTTCTTCTCACCCAAGGCGTCATAGGCCGCGACCAGCGTCTCCAGCGCGTCCTCGACCGCGCTGGTGCGCTGGTAGCGCTCGATCACATAATTGGCGCGATTGGCCGCCGCGACATAGGCGCCGCGCTTCATGTAATAGCGCGCTACGTTGACCTCGTTCTTGGCCAGATTGTTGCGCAGATAGACCATCCGCTGGCGGGCATCGGCGGTGTATTTGCTGTCGGGGAAGCGCTTGACCAACTCGGAGAAATCGGTAAAAGCGTCCAAGGCGGCACCGGGGTCGCGCTGAGAGACATCCATCGGTACGTACTTATCGAGAAAACCGACGCTGCGGTTGTAGTTGACGATCCCCTTGAGATAGTACGCGTAGTCCACATACGGATTTTGGGGGTACAACTTGATGAAGCGATCGGCCGCGGCGAGCGCCGCCTCCGGTTCCTCGGCCCGGTAATTGGCATAGGCAACATCGAGTTGCGCCTGCATGGCATAGCGGCCGAAGGGGTAGCGGGCCTCGAGTTTCTCGTAGAGTTCGATGGCGCGTTTGTAATTGCCGGCATCCATCTCGGACGCGGCCTCCGCGTAAATCTTGGAAGCATTCCACCCTTCAGTCTCGTCGGCCTCTTTCCCAAACATCGAGCAGCCGGTCAGGGCGATCCCGATCAGGAACACGGTCAACAAGGTGGCCAGTCGTGTTAAAGTGGATGGCATGTCGGGGATTAACCAAGCTCAAAACCGTGTGAGTATACCCGAAGGACTCCAGGTTAGTATCAGCGGTACCGAGAGCCCGCGGCGGAGAGCGGAATGTCTCTGATCGCGGGCGACGCGTCGCGGGTCTATCGTGCGCTGCGGGTGGATGCGCAATCCGCCGGTCTGCGGCTGGACCAGGCCCTGGCTCAATCCTGGCCGGAGTTCTCCCGCGGCCGGGTGCAGCAGTGGATCGCGGGCGGACAGGTGCGGGTGGACGGCCGGCCGCGCCGCTGCCGTGACCGAGTCTGGGGCGGCGAGGCGGTGGAGTTGGACGCGATCCTCGCGATCAGTGACCGCGACGCGCCCCAGGCAATCCCGCTGGTGCTGGTGTATGAGGACGATCAACTCCTGGTGATCGACAAACCGGCGGGGCTGGTGGTCCACCCGGCGGCCGGCAATCCCGACGGGACCCTACTCAACGCCCTGCTGCACCATGCCCCCATGCTCGCCACGCTGCCGCGGGCCGGGATCGTCCATCGACTCGACAAGGATACCAGCGGGCTGCTGGTCGTTGCCAAAACGCTGGAGGCCCATCACTGTCTGGTGAATCAACTCAAGCAGCGCAGTGTCCATCGGGAATATCGGGCACTGGTGGTCGGGGACCTGGTCGCCGGCGGTGTGGTCGAGGCCCCGCTCGGGAGACATCCGACGCACCGGACGCGCATGGCCGTGGTGGCCGGGGGGCGGACCGCGCTGACCCGTTATCGGGTGCTCGAGCGCTTCCCCGGTCATTGCCTGCTGGGGGTGGAGTTGGATACCGGTCGTACCCATCAGATTCGGGTCCATCTGACGCATGTGCATCACCCCTTGGTCGGCGACCCGGTGTACGGGGCGCGTCCACGTCCGCCCAAGGGCTGCGCCCCGGCCTTGACCGCGGCGATTCAGGGGTTCCCGCGCCAGGCCCTGCACGCCATCCGGTTGGGGCTGACCCATCCGCGCACGGGTCAGGCGATGGTCTGGGAGGTGCCGATGGCCGCTGACCTCGCGGCGCTGCTCGAACTGTTTCGACGGGAGGCGGGGCTTGGACCTGATTCGACCTGAGTGGCCGGCCCCACCCTGGGTGCACGCCTGTTGTACGACACGCGGCGGCGGAGTCAGCGCCGGTGTCTACGGCACGCTGAACCTGGGCGATCACGTCGGAGACGCGCCGGAGCGGGTCGCGTGTAACCGCGCGCTGCTGCGTACCGCCCTTGCCCTCCCGGTGGAACCCCGATGGCTCAATCAGGTGCATGGGTGCGCGGTGGCACAGGCCGACCCGCTGGTCACCCGACCTGACGCGGATGCGGGGATCGCGTGCCGACCCGGATCGGTGTGCGCGGTGCTGACCGCCGACTGCCTTCCGCTGCTGATCTGTGACCGGCAGGGCCGGCGCGTCGCGGCGGTCCATGCCGGCTGGCGGGGCTTGGCCGCGGGCGTCATTGAGGCAACGCTGAGCGCGCTGGGTGCGCCGCGCGGAGACCTTCTGGTATGGCTCGGCCCGGCAATCGGCCCCGCGGCGTTCGCGGTGGGGCCCGAGGTGCGTGCCGCATTTCTCGCGGCCGATCCGAAGGTCGCGTCCGCTTTCCAGGCCGGACCGGGCGGTAGCTGGTTCGCGGATCTCTTCGCCCTGGCGCGCCACCGGCTCGCACGGGCCGGGGTCACCCAGGTTTACGGCGGCACCGCTTGCACTTATTCGGACCCGGAGCGTTTTTTCTCCTACCGTCGTGATGGGGTCACCGGGAGAATGGCGAGCCTGATCTGGATTGCTGGACTAGGTAACGAGCCTGATAAACCGCACGGCGAGGTGCCCGCATGACCGCTTGGAACATAGTGACCTTGGTGGGCCAGGATCGACCCGGAATTGTCGCCCGGGTCACCCGGGTGTTGTACGAGGCGGGCTGCACCCTGGGTGAGGCGTCGATGATCCGCCTAGGCGGCAGCTTCACGATTCTCCTGATGGTCTCCGGGAGTCGGTCCGACGCTGAACTGGAGGCAGCCCTGGCTCCGGTGGCCGCAGAGTTGGGTTTGCGCGTCCACCTGGATCCGGTTCAGGGCGGACTGCACCAGCATCTGGTACCGAATATCCAGGTGCGCGTGACCGGGGCCGACCGCGCCGGGATCGTGGCCGAGGTGACACAATGCCTGGCGGAGCAGGGGTTCAACATTCTGGATCTGGAATCGGACGTCGTCGGCAACGCCCGCGCACCGGTCTACATCATGAACATCCAGGGCACCTGCGCGCGCACCCTGGAGGACCTGGAGCAGGCCCTGGCCGGATTGACCACCCGCGGAATCTCCGTGGATGTCGCTCCCATCGAACTGATGATCGGTTGACCCCCGATTCGACACCGCGACGCGAATCGATGGCGATCCTCGATATCCTCACCTTACCGAACGAGCGGCTGAAGCAGCCATCGGTTGAGGTCGTCCATTTCGACCAAGAATTGCAGGCGTTCATCGACGCGCTGGACGAGACGCGCCGCGCCGGACCAGCCGCGGTGGGGATCGCGGCGCCCCAGGTCGGGCGGCCTCAGCGGATCGTCATCGTCGACTGCTCAGGTCGTCCTAAAACTGTGAATCACGGGCACTTGGTGCTGATCAACCCGGAAATCACCCATTGGGAAGGGTTCGAAATCGGCCGGGAGGGATGTCTCTCGGTTCCTGATTATACCGGTAACGTGATCCGCGCCACGCGTCTCCAGCTCAAGGCGCAGGATCCTGAGGGCGGGCCGCTGGAGTTCGTGATGGAGGGGTTCGAGGCGCGTGCCGTCCAGCACGAACTCGATCACTTGGACGGGCTGCTCTTCGTCGATCGGGTGGTGAGTCGGCGGACCGATCTTTATCGCCGCCGGGTCTACCAAAAAGGCGGTGCGGCCAATTGACGACAAAAACGCTCGCGTAGTAGTGTCAGCCACAGGAGAACCCGTGATCGCCACCCCCCAGTGCGGGCCAGTCCGAGCGCTCCGCCCCCGGCGCTGGGCACCGAACGCGGCCCGACGCGTTAATTTCCCGCAACCTTCAACCTAAGTCGTTGAAATAGAGATGCTCAGCCTCTAAGCTGAGGTTATGGCGCCATGTGCGGTCACCATCAGACACCCACTTGGCAGCGCGCCGGTGCTCGCCGCGAACCGTCGCCGGTCACTGGTCGTGGTTCTCGGTTGCGCCAGTCGTTGCTCGGCCAGGGCACGCTTGATCGATTCCATCCATTTGATATCACTTTAATTACTGGTACAGAGTATCGTCATGAGACTCCGCTTAACCCTCGTCGCGACCGCCGCGTTACTCACCTTCGGCGCCTGGGTGGCGGTTGCGTCACCGCGTCAGGTGCCGCTGTCCGAACTCTTTCCCACCCAGACCCAGGCCAAGACAGCCATCGTCATCAACAAGGTTCTGGAGCGGTATCACTATCGCAAGGTCGCGTTCGACGACGCCTTTGCCCGGACGATCCTGGACAATTACCTGGCCGCCCTCGACCCGAGTCGCTCGTTCTTCCTCGCGCGCGACGTGGAACGTTTCGGCACCGGCGCCCGGCGACTCGATGACAACCTGCGCCGCGGTGAACTGGATAGCGCCTTCGACATTTTTCGGGTCTATCGCATGCGGGTGGATGAGCGGGTGGCCTACGCCCTGACGTTGTTGAGCAGTGACTTCGATTTCAACGTCGCCGAATCCTATGCGTTCGACCGTGAACAGGCGCCCTGGGCCAAGACGGACGAGGAACTGAACGAAATCTGGCGGCTGCGGGTCAAGAACGACTTCCTGAGCCTGCGCATCGCCGGCAAGGGCGATGCGGATATCCGCGAGCGGCTGCGGCAGCGCTACGACGGCCTGGCCCGGCGGGTGCAGCAGTTCACCGGTGACGACGTGTTCCAGGCCTTCATGAATGCCTACACCGAGGCCCTGGAGCCGCACACCAGTTATATGTCGCCGGCCACCTCGGAAAACTTTGACATCAGCATGAAACTGTCGCTGGAGGGTATCGGCGCGGTGTTGCGTTCGGATAACGAGTTCACGGTCATCCAGCGCACCATTCCCGGCGGCCCCGCGCGCGATTCCGGTCAGGTGTCATCCGGAGACCGCATCCTGGGGGTCGGCCAGGGGCTGGATGGGAAAATCGAGGACGTGGTCGGCTGGCGGCTGCAAGACGTGGTCGACAAGATTCGCGGCCCCAAGGGCTCCGTGGTGCGTCTGCAACTGCTGCCCGAATCGGGCGCCGGTGACGGCAAGACCCGCGAGGTACCCCTGGTCCGTAACGAGATCAAGCTCGAAGATCAGGCCGCCAAGGACTATCTCATTGAGCAACTGCCCAATGCCCCCGGGCTCAAGATCGGGGTGATCGAGCTGCCGGCCTTCTATCGTGACTTCGAGGCCGAGAGCGAGGGTAAGCGCGATTTCCGCAGCACGACCCGTGATGTGCGCGAGCTGCTCAAGAAGCTGATGGCGCAGAACGTGGATGGCATCGTGATCGACCTGCGGGGTAACGGCGGCGGTTCGCTGGCGGAGGCGACCTCCCTGACCGGACTCTTCATCGACACCGGCCCGGTGGTGCAGGTCAAAGACGCGTTCGGTAAGGTCGAGATCGAACGCGATCCGGAGCCTGGTGTGGCCTATTCCGGACCGCTGGCCGTGTTGGTGGACCGGGACAGCGCCTCGGCCTCCGAGATCTTCGCGGGTGCCATCCAGGACTATGGCCGCGGTCTGGTCATCGGCGAGCCGACCTTTGGTAAGGGAACGGTGCAGACGCTGGTGGATCTCAACCGCTACGTGCCCGGCGATCAGGCCGACCTGGGTCGGCTGCGGCTGACGATGGCCGAGTTCTTCCGGGTGAGCGGCGGCAGCACGCAATTGAAAGGCGTGGAGCCGGACGTGCATTTCCCGTCCAAGGACGACGCCACCGATCACGGCGAGCGGGCACTCGACAACCCCCTGCCCTGGGCGCGGATCGATGCGGCCGACTACCGCCGCGTCGGGACCACCGATGCCGGCGCGCTGACCCGCCAGTCGGTGCAGCGGATCAGCCAGGACCCGGGGTTCAAGATGCTGGAACGGCGCAGCCAGGTGGTACGTGAAGTCAAGGAAGAGACCCAGTTATCGCTGCGCGAATCCGAGCGGCGCGCCGCGGACAAGGCGCGGCAGGCGGCATTCAAGGATGAACAGGATCGCTTCCTGCGCGCCCGCGGAATCAAGCCGGTGGATGAGGATGCCGACCAGATCGATGAGGATGCGCTTGACGCGCAACGCGATGCCATCGGCCGCATTCAGGCTGAAGAAGCAGCGCGCATCCTGGCCGACGGGATTCTGCTGGAAAGTGCCAACCGGCCGCGGGCGGCCATGAGTCACTGAGCCGCAACCGACCGGGACTCACCCATGGATTCGCATTCAGCAACCTTCGACCGACGCCTGCGGGCGCTGGAGCCCGCCCGCACGCTCGATTGCTTTGCCGGCAATCGGATCGGGCTGGAAAAGGAGTCCCTGCGGGTCTCACCCGCGGGACAGATCGCGGCAACCCCGCACCCCGGCGCGCTGGGATCGCCATTGACTCATCCGCACATCACCACCGATTTCTCCGAGGCACTGATCGAGTTGGTCACCCCGGCCCTGGGTGAGCATCAGGCGGTGCTGGATTTCCTGGCTGATATCCATACGCTGGTCTACCGACACCTGGGTGATGAACTCCTGTGGGGCACGAGTATGCCCTGCGTGATCGCGGGGACCAGTCAGATTCCCTTGGCCCGCTACGGATCATCCAATGCCGCGACCATGAAGACGGTCTATCGCCGCGGCCTGGGTAACCGCTACGGACGCACCATGCAGGTGATCGCCGGAGTGCATTTCAACTTCTCCTTCGGCGACGAGTTCTGGCATCTCTATCAGGATCAGGAAGGCGATGCCGGTCCGCTGGGGTCATTCCGTTCCGAGTCCTATATCGCCATGATCCGCAACCTCCAGCGCATCGGCTGGCTGGTTCCCTATCTGTTCGGTGCCTCGCCGGCCGTGTGCGGCAGCTTTCTCCAGGGCCGGGAGACCAACCTGATCCCGTTCGATGCCCAAACCTTCTACGACCCCTATGCGACCTCGTTACGCATGGGAGACATCGGATACCAAAACCAGAAGGAGCAAGGCACCGGCATGAAGGCCAGCTACGACAGCCTGGATGCCTACATTCGCAGCCTCACCTGGGCGATCGAGACACCCTGCCCGCAGTACGAACAGATCGGGGTCAAGGTCGGCGGGCGCTACGAACAACTCAGCGCGGCAGTCCTGCAGATCGAGAACGAGTACTACAGCACTGTCAGGCCCAAACAGATCATCGACTGGCTGGAAAAACCGACCCTGGCCCTGCGGCGCCGCGGTGTCCGCTATGTCGAATTGCGCTCACTGGATGTGAACGCCTATGAGCCCATTGGGGTCGGCGCCGAGCAACTCCTGGTCCTGGAGACCCTGATGCTCTATTGCCTGCTGGCGGACAGTCCGCGCATTGGCGCCACCGAACGGCGGGCGATTGATGAGAATCAAGTTGTCACCGCCCATCGCGGGCGTCAACCCGGGCTCACGCTGAACCGGGACGGTCAGGCAGTGGAACTGCGGCAGTGGGCGGGCGAGATTCTGGACGCCATGGGCCCGGTCGCCGCGCTGCTCGACGGCGCGGCCGAGGGTCCGCGCGGCGCGAGTCTGCGGGCTCAGCGCGAGAAAGTGCGTGACCCCGATGCGACCCCCTCGGCACGCATGTTGGCCGACATGCGGGCGAACGGCGAAGGCTTCTTCGCCTTCGCCCGGCGGGTCTCCGCCGCCCATCGGACCGCCCTTGAGGGGCGCACCCTGAGCCCGGAGCGGGAGGCCCTGTTCCGGGATCTGGCCGCGGAGTCCGTCTGCCGCCGGAGCGAAATCGAAGCGGCCGACGACCTGGACTTCGACACCTTCCTGCAACGCTATTTCGATCAGGGGCGGGCGATTCAAACCGAATCAGAGTTCACCGACTCGGCGCAGCACCACAGTCGATAGCTCGCGCCCGCGGCCAGCCCACAGAGCGCCATACCGAGCAGCATGGGCACCGCGGTGCCGTTATGAGCCAGACTGACCAGTGACCCGACCGTCGCGCCCAGACCGAAGCGTGCCGCCCCCGAGAAGGCCGATGCGGTGCCCGCCATCCGCGGGAAGTGCGCCATGAATCCGGCCATGGAGTTGCCGAGCACCACCCCCGCCATACCCAGATAGGCCAAGGTCGCGAGCACGATCGCCCACAGCGGCGGCGCCCCCCAGAGCGCCAGTGCGCACAGCAGCGACGCGGCGCCAACCTGCACTCCCAGCCCCCAGCGCAGCAGGCGCTGCGCCCCCAGACGCGTGACCAGCCGGGCGTTGACACTGGTCACCAGGATGGCCAGGCCGACATTCGCGCCGAAATAGACCCCGAACCAGGCGGTCGGTACCCCGTGCAGTTCGACATAGACAAACGGGGAACCGACAATGTACGTCATCATCCCGCCGAATGAGCAGGCGCCGGTGAGCAGGTAGCCCATCCCTACCCGATGGCGCGCGAGCAACAGATAGTTGCGCAGAACGCGTTGCAGCTCGGGCGGGTGGCGGCGCGCCCTGGGTAAGGTCTCGGGAATCAGCCGGAAAAAGAGCGCGCTCGCCGCCAACGCGATGGCGAGCAGCAGGGCGAAGACCCAATGCCAACTCGCGTAGCCGACGATGACTCCGCCGATGGTCGGCGCCAAGAGCGGCGCCAGCGCGGTGATCAACATCACCAGGCTCATCACATGCGCATACTGGTCGCGCTCGAACAGGTCGCGTACCAGGGCCGGTACAGTCACCGCGACCGCCGCTCCGCCCAGTGCCTGGAACGCCCGCACCGTCAGCAAGAGCGCCATCTCATCGGCCAGCGCGCAGCCCAACGCCCCGACGCAGAACAGCACCAGCCCGCCGCCGATAGTCGCCCGCCGGCCGAGCACATCGGACAGCGGCCCCAAGAACAACTGCGACAGGGCGAAGACCCCCAGATAAACGGTCACGCTCAGTTGTGCCAATTCCATGGTCGAGCCCAGATCGCGCGCGATGGCCGGCAGGCTCGGCAAATACAGATCAATCGCAAAGGGAGTCAACCCGGAGAGTAACCCCAGCGTCAGGAACAGCGATGGACGAACCTGCATGGAAGCCTCAAGCGGGCAAAAAAATAAGGCCCCGACGCGGCAGCGGCGGGGCCTGTATCCAGCGGCGGCGGCTGCCGTCGCCGACCGGGACTACTGTTTCGTCTGGGCCGCGGCAACCGTGTTCGCATTGGCCGCGACAGGCGCGGCGGCCTGGGGCGCGGCGGTCGGGGCGCAGCCCATGCCGGCACCGGGACCGCCCGCGCGCGAGCCAAAACCATGCGCCGCGCGGCGACGGTCACTCTGCTCCTTCATCGCATTGCGGCGCGCCGCCATCTCCTGTCGAGCCTCAGCGCGATGGGCATCCAGTGCCGGACCGCGGTTGCCGACGAACCCGGGCATGGCGGGACGCGCGAAGGCGGGCATTTCGGGCATGGCCGGGAACTCGGGAGCCTTGAAGTCCGGGCCGCGCGGGTCCGGCATCTCGGGCATCGCAAACTCAGGCATGGCCGGGCGCTCGAAGGCGGGCATCTCGGGCATGGCCGGGAACTCGGGAGCCTTGAAGTCCGGAGCGCGCGGCAGCGCGGGCATCGCGAATTCAGGCATGACCGGGCGCTCGAAACGGCGCGGCTCCGGCCTGGCCGGGAACGCGGGGCCGCCCCACGCCGGCGCGGCGATGTTGCCGAGCCGGGGGTCCATGGCCGGTGCCGGCTGTGGTGCATCCTTGAAGCGGGCCGCCTGCTGCTCGGCGAACTGGCGCCGCGCCGTCATGGCCTGCTCCGCGGCCTTGGCCCGCTGGGCCGCCATCGCCTGGCGCTGCTCGACGAAGGCTTGCTGTTGCGCCTCAAACACCCGCTGCTGATCGGTCATGCACCCGGCCTGATTGGGGGCGCCATACCAAGCGCCGGCCGAGGAGGCTGCAACGGCGAGGGCGATGACGGAGGCCGCTTGAACCATCTTATTCATTTTTGCAATACCTTACTTAACTTAAACATAAAATAGGGTTAAGAATTTTCAGGCGCTCAACCTAACCCGTACCCCGGGCAGAGGGCCCGATCGCGCTTCACCGCCGACCGCGGACGATTGCCGCGGGTGGAGTAACGGCCTGGCCTGCCATCACCGGCGCCTGAGTCGGAAAGGCGTATGGGTAGCGCCAGCCATAAGCGTCATTGCTGGCCGGGATCTGGGCAAACTGCTGACGATCGGTCGCCGCGGCCGGACCGGCGTCGGTGCGGCCCGAAACCGCGCGCGCGGCGTCATCTGCGCCGTTTTCAGCGGACCCGAGCACGCTCAACTCCGCGGTAGCCGCCGCCGCGCAAACCAAGCCGAAGATGACCGCCAGTGCGGGCTTGAACATCATTGCCTCATCGTTGACGGTCCACGGCGACCGCTCAGACCCAACCGTCCCAGGTGAGTATTCAGTATATAAGAACTTACTAAATTATCAATAGATAAATTCCGTTCGACCGCTCAAGAACCCCGACCCGCGCGTTCAGTTGCCCTTGGCTGCCGACCCTCCACTGATCCGGAATCCCCCGCCACAGCCTGCGAACTTCGTCCTGCTCGCCAAGTTCCCGAGTAGAATCACGCGAAACTCATGACGCCCGCACAGATATCGATGCAATCTTTAACCAACCCAGGATCGGTTCCGCTTCCGGTCGACGAACACGTCGAGGAAACCCGCGACTCCCTGCGCAGGCACTACTTCGCCGATCAGCGCGCCTGGGTGGTTGCGTATTCCGGCGGCAAGGACTCGACGCTGGTCCTGCAGTTGGTCTACGACCTGATCCTCGAACTCGGGTCAAGCGCAAGAAAACCGAGTTGGTTCCGCTGGTGCACGACCAAGATGAAGATCAAGCCCTCACGGGCCGTGATTGATGGCATCGTGCGCGCGCACGGCGGAGTCGTCCTGCTCTTGGGCACCCGTCTGGACGAGAGCGCCAGCCGCGCGCAGCGGATGGAGGGTCGCGCCACCAACAGTCGCGGCCTGAATCCCCATGGCGAGATCCCCGACACCCTGGTGATGACACCGATCGCGGACTGGTCGACGGATCAGGTTTGGGAATATCTCTTTACTCGTAACCCGCCGCCCTGGGGCGGTACTCACGACTTCATGCTCGACCTCTACCGGCAGGCGAGCGGCGGCGAGTGCCCGGTAGTCTTTGACCTGAACACGCCATCATGCGGGGGAAGCCGTTTCGGCTGCTGGACCTGTACCGTGGTCAAGGAGGACAAATCCATGCGCGGGTTCATCGACTCGGGTGCGGCCTGGATGCAACCCTTAAATGAATTCCGTAACTGGCTCAAAGCGATTCGTGAAGACACCAGCAAGCGCGACGGCATCCGCCGCAACGAGTCCATCGGTCCCGGCCCCTTCAGCTCGGAGACCTGCAAACTGATACGAGCCGTTGCGCCTCGCAGTCCAGCGCTCGCGCAGGCCCGCGGTTTAGGCGCCGGCGCGGTCTTGATCGTCGTTCCGGCGACAAGAAAACCGGGCGAGGTTTTCCGTGTAAGTTGAGCGGCGACCCCGTGGGAGCGGCGTCCCGCCGCGACGGGCCAGGCGTGAAGCCTCAGGGTACATACCGCGACACCGCATCGCGGCGGGACGTCGCTCCCACGGGGGACATGCACGACTTCCGGGCACCGACCGCAACGATGATCAAGGCCGCCAGCCGCAGACTGGTGGAGCATCATGAACCGACGGGCGCGTATCGAGAGTCAAACCCGTTGTGCCGTTCGATTGACCTGGGGGGAAGAGAGTGGCCAGGTCACGGCCGAGCAGACCTGGCGCACCAAGGGCGGTAGTTGGGACGGCTAGGAGTCTCTGACCGTCACGACCGCAACTTCCAGGAACGACAAGGGGGTGGGTGTTTCTGGGCAGTCTCCTGTTTAGGGACCGCTCGCGTTGCACATACTTAAAGGTACAACGACTCCCGATGAAATATGTGTTTCCGATGCCATTCGATATGCTCCTGACTGGGGCGATGCTCCATCGCTAACCCACAAAAGTCAAGCAGACGCGAATGATGTTCACAGAGTAGCAATTGATTTGGTGCTTCCTCTAGGAACGCCCCGCGCGCAACGATCACATCAAAAGCGGGGCCTAATGTCCATAAACCCTGATCGAACGCCCAATGGTGATTTCGACATAACGCGATGCCATTTGTGATATCGTCATTTCTACTGTGGGCGAACTGATGTATATGAGCGGCCTCGACCAAAGTAACGCCTGATGGAAGTAGGACTTTCATTTTAATCTGAAATGAGCATTATACGCCGGAAGGGGAAAGTAGACTACGCTAGTTACTCTCGTCTAAGCGCGTGACGGTAGCACAGAATGAACCTCCGCGAGTTTCAATCTTGTCTTCAATTGTCTTCAATTGTCTTCAATTGTCTTCAATTCTCTTCTCGACCATCTCAGCCGTCAATTATTTTAGCATAAGAGGGTCAATGATGTCGTCAGACTACTATGAAAGTGCTTGGGGCCGGCGACATGTTGCTGCGACCTCAGGCTGGTGCCGCAGCCCGTCGCGCCCATGGGGTCAGGGTTGGCAGCGACGACACCGGCTTTGTCTGCATAACGTTCGCGGGAGAACCCAATGAGCGACATGACCGTCTATACGTTCCAACCCCTCTGATTGACTCTGGATCGCGTCGGACCTTTTCAAGGCACGCCCTACGCGATCGACTTCACCGACGAGCAAGATCGTCCCTGCAACATCTTCCTTTTAATGTCCGAAACCGGGCGAGGCAAGACCACGGTGCTCGATTGCATGGCATTACTGATGCGGCAGCTCGGCGAGGCTGAACCTACCCACTTCGGTCAGGAGGAACTGGATGCGGCTCGGGGCAGAGTCCAGCTCGATGTGTTGACCCGCGTCTATTGGCAGGGAGCCGACCGTCGCATCGTTCTGTCGCTGTTGGCTGGGGCAATCGGCGAGGAGACCTTTCTCAAGGTTTGGGACGACTCGGAGCTTCGGCGTTATGGAGCGGAGCACTGGCATCGGACCGGATTCAGGCAACGGGTACGCGGGCGCCTGGTGGAGGTCGATCCCCGAGACGATCTGGTCCAGGACCTTCGCCATACATTGATCGACGCAACCCGACTGGCACCGGAGGGTTACGCTAACTCCACTTTGAGCCTGCCTACGGCCCTGCTTTTCCCTGCCTATCGCGATATTCCGCCAGTGCTTGGGCTCGATGAACGGCCGATAATCCAGCCCGAACATTGGGGTTACCGTTCAGCTCAGGAGTTCGCCGCCCATGGAACGCACTGGACCGCCTCGTTGGATAACTTGCTCGTCTGGCTGATGTGGTTGAACAATGGCAGCTACGACAGCGCGGTGAAGACGGTGAATGAAACAGTTTTCGGCAAATCCCAGGATAAGTTCCTGGCAGCCGAGATCCGTCGGGTTCCGCCGGAGGCTGTCGTCCATAGCGGGGGGCAAACCCATCGTCTGGACCGTCTGTCCAGTGGAGAAAAGAACTTAGTCCAGCTCTTTCTGCGTATCGGTGCCCACGGCACCCGCAACACTTGGATACTGGTGGACGAGTTGGATGTCCATCTACATGTTCGCTGGCAGCACAAGGCGCTCAATCTAATGAAAACACAGGTGCGTCAACAGCCGGGCACCACGGTCATCGCGGCAACGCACTCAGTCGAAATTCTTGAGGCTTTCCCCATAGATATCCGCGAGGAAGGCTTGATCAAGGGCGGCTGGATTATCGAGGAAGACCTGCGCTAGCAGGCAAGGCGGGGGCATGAGCGGATTCAAAATGAAGCAGTCGGATCAGTTGGTCCTCAAGCAGCGCGGCGGGGCGGTGGTCTTTCTGGAGTCTGAGGAGGACTTCCAGATCGTCGCCAAGCGTTGGTTTTTCGATGAAGGCCAAGAGGTCTTTTTCCAGCCCGCCGATACCTACGAACAGGGTTCTGGCGGTGGTGGCTGTAAGGCCGTCATTCATCTGGTTGCTCAGGCGAGGGCCAACGGGATTAGCGCATTCGGCCTCGTGGATCGAGACGTGTTGCTGAACGATCACAATTGGCCTCTGTGGTGGCAGGATCGGGATCCGGAATTTCTCTCTGAGCGGCCCTACGGAGAGCACATTCGTGTCCTGCTGCGTTGGGAGCTTGAGAACTACCTGCTGGACCCGGACGCCATGGCTACGGTGGCCAACGATGCAAGAATGACTTCGACGCATACGGCGGTCTCGACGACAGCGTTCTGCCTGAACTGCGCCGACGAGCTAAAAGACAGATCCGCCGCAACCGTCACGGCTATTGCCGCCAATGTGCCCTCACCGGCGGTCGGATTCGGGTGTAACCCAATGCGGCATGGCGCCGCCCTCACAGATGAATTACAGCGGTTTCTGTTGAAGCAAGGGGCTACCAATGCTGCGGCCGCTCTCGTGGAACACCGTCAAAGCATTGATCGATTTGATGCGCCTGCAGCTCCCGCGCTGAATCGTTGGGAGCGCCTCGTGCGCATGTTGGACGGCAAGGCCGCTCTCAAATACGTGAGCCATGGCACCGGCATCCGGTTCGATGAAAAGCGCGCAGAACTTGCGCGTCGGATGCGCGAAAATAACGCCGTGCCGACGGAGCTACGTGGGCACATTGAGGAGTTCAAGATCTCCGCATAGGAACCCTTGGCGTTCATCTGGCAAACGGCAGTGAAAGGCTGACAGCCGCTATCAAAACAACCGATTCAACCCGTTCAGTGCCGCCACCCGGTAGGCCTCCGCCATGGTGGGATAGTTGAAGGTGGTCTCGGTGAAATAGCGGATGCTGTTGGCGGCACCGGGTTGGGACATGATTGCCTGGCCGATGTGGATGATTTCCGCGGCTTGTTCGCCGAAGCAGTGAATGCCCAGGATTTCCAGGGTCTCACGGTGAAACAGGAGCTTCAGCATGCCCACGGTGTGACCGGTGATCTGGGCACGGGCGATGGACTTGAAGTCGGCCTGGGCGACCTCGTAGGGGACCTGGCTGGCGGTGAGTTCGCGCTCGGTGCGGCCGATTGACGAGATCTCGGGCACGGTGTAGATGCCGGTGGGAAATTCTTCGATCAGTGACCAGTCGCATTCACCGTCGGCGATGTGAGCCCCGACGAAACGCCCCTGGTCATAGCTGGCGCTGGCCAGCGCCGGGGAGCCGGCCACGTCGCCGACCCCGTAGATATGGGGCAGGGCGGTCTGGTAGCTGCGGTTGAGATCGAGCTGGCCGCGCCGATTGGGCGTCAGGCCGATGGCTTCCAGACCCAGGTCATGGGTATTGCCGGTGCGGCCGTTGGCCCAGAGCAGACAGTCGCTCTTGAATTTCTTGCCGGACTTGCAGGTCAAGACGACCCCATCGTCGTGCGCCTCGACCCGATCGTAGGTCTCGTCGTTGCGGATGACGACACCACCCTGGCGCAGGTGATAGGACAGCGCATCCGTGATCTCGTCGTCCAGGAACGACAGCAGCCGGTCGCGGGTATTGACCAGGTTCACCTTCACATCCAGGTTGCTCAGAATCGACGCATACTCGCAGCCGATGACGCCGGCCCCATAGATGGTCATCGAGCGCGGCGTGTGGGCCAGGGCCAGCACACTGTCGCTGTCGAGCACCCGCGGGTGGCTGAAATCCACGTCCGGCGGATGATAGGGGCGGGAGCCGGTGGCGATCACGAAATACTTGGCGGTCAACTCCTGGGCGGCGCCGCCGGGGCGCTGGACCTCAATGCATTCCGGGCTGCGGAAGCGGGCGTGGCCGAAGATGACCTCCACCCGGTTGCGCTGGTAAAAGCGGTAACGCGTGCGCACCTGTTCGTTGATGACCCCGTCGGCCGCCCGCAGCAGGTCGGGGAAGTCCACCTGGATCTGGTCGCGGGTGTGCTGGAAGATCGGGTTGCGCCGATAGTCCGCCAACATCTGGATGGAGTGGCGCAACGCTTTACTGGGGATGGTGCCCCAATGGGTACAGCCGCCGCCGACGGCGTTGTGGGCCTCCACGATGGCCACCTGGCGGCCGGCCTTGGCGAGTTTCATGGCGGCGCCTTCGCCGGCCGGGCCGGTGCCGATCACGATGACGTCGAATGCGCGGGTGGTCATGGCGGGGCTGCTCCGGCTCGGTACGGCTGGCACCTGGCCGGCGGGCGGGGTGCGTTCAGCGAAAGGGTGTCAGGTCGCTATACAGAACGGTTTTGCGTTTTCGGTTTTTCGTTAAGGATTATCGAACATCGGGTTACGAAAAACGAGAAACGAAAAACCAACAACGACTGGTATAGTTTAACCGTTCGCGCAGAAGCCGTCGGCACAACGGTGTTTGAAGCGCCGGGCGGCGAACCGGCGATACGCCCAGTCGAGCGGGCCGACCAGCCGCAGACCGCTGACCAAGCGGGCCAGGTGCCGGTAATACGGCAGACGGCGCCACAGGGTGACGAATCCCTGGACGCCGGTCACCAGAACCCCATTGGTATCGATCACATGCAGCCGGGCCATGGCCTCGGTCGTGCTGATGCCGGCCTGTCGCAGCCGCTCGGGGGCCTTCAGCAGATCGACCCAGTCGACGGCGCTGGCGCGATCCAGCCCTTGGTAATGGGCGATCTCGCGGCGGCACAGGGGGCAACCGCCGTCGTAGAAGACGACGGGTCTCGATTCACTTTGCGTCATCGTTACCTCGGTGGACAGCGGATGTCGGCGATGCCGGGGCGGCCGGACCACCCCGACACCGTTGGGCGGGTGACGGTCAGCGGTGTCCCTCCAACGTCAGGACGAACAAGGTCGCCGCCGTGGCGGAGAGCGCCGACAGTGCCCATTTCAGTTGTGTAAAGCCCGGTTTGATCATCAAGGTCACCTCGTGACTGGATAGGGTTTGATACGATGATCGGCGCGGACGATCCCACGCACAGCCGTTAAGGTCGGTGTGGCGGCCGGAGAATCAACCGTCCTCTCGCCCGGTGATTGACCGGTGACCGACCCGGTCAGGGCGGGCGGTCGGCGACCGCGACGGCCGCCAGGGCCATCGGACTGGACAAGTCCGCCCGTGCGTGTTTCCCTGCCCTTCCCTGCACAGTCTATGGAGTGCTCGCATGCTCCGCCGTATTCCGACCGTCCTCCTGGTGATCCTGCTGACCCTGGGCCTGGGGGTCGCCGGGTTCCTCCTGTGGATCACCAAACGCGCGGAGCCGGCCTACGCCGGTGAGGTCAGGGTCGCCGGCCTGATCGCGCCGGTGCGGGTGCGCTGGGGACCGCACGCGGTGCCGACCATCCAGGCGGATGCGCTGCCCGACCTGCTGTTCGGCCAGGGGTTCGTGGTGGCCAGTGAGCGGATGTGGCAGATGGATCTGATGCGCCGGCTCGCCGACGGGCGCCTGGCGGAGGTCTTCGGGTCCGGGGCACTGAACGCCGATCGGCTCTTCCGCACCTTGGGTCTCAATGCCGCCGCCCGCCGTGCCTATGCCGAATTGGATGCGCCCGAGCGTGCCATGCTCGCGGCCTATGCGGCCGGGGTCAACGCCTACCGTGCCCAGGCGCTGGAGCGGCTGCCGGTCGAATACCTGATCGCCGGCTTCGAACCGGCCCCCTGGCGGCCGGAGGACAGTCTGCTGGTCGGCGCCTACATGGCCTGGACCCAATCGTTCAACTTCAAGGAGGAATTGACCTTTCTGCGCATGGCGGCACGTCTCGGAGCGGCCCGCGCGCGCGAGCTTTTTCCCACCGATGAAGGAGTGCCCGCCCCGCCGGTGCCGCCTGAACTGCTGGAGCGACCCGACGACCTGGGCAGTGCCACCGCCGCAACGGCGACCGCGCTGACCGGCCTCCTGGACCTGTCGGCGCGTTTCGGCCTGCCGACCGCCGGTGCGGCCAGCAACGCTTGGGTGGTCACCGGACCGCGCACCGCCGATGGTGCGGCCCTGCTTGCCAACGACCCCCACCTGCCCCCATCAGTGCCCGGGACCTGGTACGAACTGGAGCTGTACGGCCCCGATCTGCATGTCGCCGGTCTGGCGCTGCCCGGGGTGCCGTTGGTGTTGATCGGCCACAACGCCGATCTGGCCTGGGGACTCACCAGCGCCATCGCCGATACCCAGGACCTGTTCCTCGAACGGCCGACCGCGAACGGCACGCAAGTGGAACGGGCCGGGCGTGCGCCCGAGACCATCACCACCCGGGTGCAGCGCATCACGGTGAAGGATGCGCCGCCGGTAGACCTGGTGGTGCGCAGCACCCGTCATGGGGTCATCCTGAACGACTTGCTCGTGCCTGTCCCAGACGCCGCGGACGGGGCAGGAAGTCCCTTGCAGCCGTCCGTCGCCGGCCCCTTTTTGATCGCGCTGAGTCAGATCACCGACCCGCCGGACCGCAGCTTCGCCGCGCTCGTCGGATTGAACCGGGCGCGCACCCTGGCCGAGGCCCGCCGCGCCGCCCAGGGCTTTTATGCGGTCGCGCAGAATCTCATGCTCGCCCACCGCGATGGCGAGATTGCCTGGCAAATAACCGGACTCCTGCCGCAACGCCGTAAAGGCTCCGGACTCTTCCCGGCCCCCGGCTGGATTGCGGATTATGGATGGGACGGCACGGTGGCGCCCTGGCGCAACCCCGGGCAGACCGCGCCGGCCGGGGCCGCGCTGGTCACGGCCAATAACCGCACGATTCCGGTCGACCACCCGGTCAATGTCAGTCATTCGTGGATGGCGCCCTACCGGGCACAGCGCATCACGCGGCGCCTCGACGAATCCGGCCCCTTGACCCCCGCGGCAATGGCCGCCATTCAGACCGATCGCCTGAGTCGCCAGGCCCTGTTGACCCAGCAGGCCCTGCGGCGCGATGAATCCGCGCTGCGTGCCGCGGACCCCGCGGCCTGGGTGATCGCGGAGCGCGACCTGCTCGGCTGGGACGGCGTCATGGATGGGGCGAGCCGCGCTGCCGCCTTCTATGCCCTGCTGGAACCGGCGCTCTGGCGGGCGCTCTATGGCGACGAGTTGGGCGAAGCGGATCTCGCCGTCCTGATGTCGCTGGCGAACCCGAGCTATAACGCTTTACAGGAAACCCTGCATACCGGTGAGTCCAGCTTCTGGGACGACCTGACCACGCCGGAAACCGAGACGCCGGCGCACATCTGGGCACGCGCCCTGCGCACGGCCGCGGCCGAACTGGCGGCAGCCCTGCCCAGGACGCGGGAACAGCGCCTCGACCGGTTGCGGACCCTGACCCTGCCCCATGCCTTCCACGCGCAGCCGCTGCTCGGTCGGCTGTTCGAGGTCGGACCCATCGGCGTCGGCGGCGCGGCCGATACACTGGATCTGATGCAAAGCGCACCTGCCGATCCGCGTCACGTGCTGATCGCACCGTCCATGCGCGTGGTCCAGGTGCCGCGCAACTGGTCACAGACCCGCGGGACTCTGCCGCTTGGCCAGTCCGGTCATCGGTTGTCGCGCTACCGCACCGACCAGCTCGACGATTGGCTGCACGGCGGCTCCCACGCCTGGCCTTGGCACGGCCCCACGACCGAGGGCACCCAGGGGTTGCTGGTCTTGCGGCCGCTGCCGTGATGCCCGGCTGAGCGGTCCGTGGTCAGCCGCCAAAGCGCTTCTTTGATCGCTGCCTGCAAGGCCCGCGTAACGACCCCGCGGCACCGCACAACCGCTCCCCAAGCAGCAATCTCAAGCGCGCCAACCGCGTCCGTTCACCGCAGATTCGGATTTCCCGACTTGATCGGTGCGGCCCCATCTGTTAAAAGCCACGCTGGGGGAGGGTTCTTCCAGCGGGTGCGCGCCCCGGCGCAGTGGCCTGAGACCCCTGATTCATTCGCGATGACCGATTGTGCTTCCTATGGTTCCCGTCCCCGCGGGCCGCCCAAGGCCCGGCTGATCAAGAACAACGACTGAAGACACTACCAGAGGACTCGATCGTGTTGCATTTTCTGCATTCACTCTTCGCGCCGCCGTCGCGGCAGATCGGGGCGGTCGCATCCGCCACCATCAGCACGGCGGTGGATCGCGTGATCGACGGCACGGACCCGCGGCTGCGCGCGGTGCCTCACTACCAGCGCATCCTGGCGCGGCCGGTGGAAAGCGCGCTCGAGTATATCGCCGCGAACGCGGACATTTTCCCGCCGGCCATCAGCTTCGATCGGCGCCGCTTCTCGGCCGACCCGCGACTGCGTGCCATGTTCGTCGGACCCAATCACCTGTTGGAAGTCCTGTCGTCCAGCCCCGAAGTGCGCGGCTACCTCAAACACAATCGCGGCGCCACACCCCCGGAACTCTTCGCCGCGCTGCGCGTGGAACGCACCGAAAAACGGGTTTTCGGCATGGCCCTGGACGGCGGGCGAGTACTGCGCGACGTGCCGCAGACCATGGTCAATTTCCATAATCATCGGGTCGCCTTTCCGGCCACGTCCGAGGCCGAAACCCTGCTGCAAGTCCAGGCGCGCGCCTTCGATTATCTGATCGAGGTTGCCAAGACCCACCTGGATGCCATGCGCGCGCGCCGCGAGCAATTGGAGCGCCAGTACCGGCAACTCTGCCTGGGTCGGTCGCCGGTCCCCGATCGGGCCGGGCGGGGCGCCGCGGGCCTGACCGCGGGCATCATCCGCAGCCCCCATGACCCGGCCGATGCGCGTCGACTCCACAGCATCGAAGTCGAACTCGGACGGCTGCGCGCCCTGGCCGGAACCCTCGGCGAGCAACTCGCCCTGGTCGCCAACATCGTGCGTGAGCCGCACGGGTACTTGCGCTTCGAGCGCGTCGGTATGACCCTGGATCGGATGAACACCAAGGTGTCCAGGAACCTGCGCAAGTCCGCCGATGACCTAACCTTCAACGATATCCTGATCGACGGGCAGCGCCGCATTACCCTCGAGCTCATCCGTTTCCCGAGCAGTGAACTGCTGCCGCCGACCGACCTGGTGGCGAACGCCGAACGGGCCTTACAGCGGGCGATCTGATACAAAACGAGTTCAAGGCAGTAGTAAGAGTCGCGTAGCGACTCCGTGGGAGCGGCTTCCGGCCGCGACTGAGCCGTGCACGTTGCCGAGGCGTCAGCAGTCACCGCGGCGCCCCATCGCGGCCGCAGGCCGCTCCCACGAGTGGCTTCCTGACTCGGAGTGGCAGATCCCCCCTTACCATGCGCAGGATAACCCCTGTCGCTGCCCTGCCGACCCGCTCCCGCGGTGAGATAATGCGCCTATCACCCCGACGCTGACCTCGCACCAGGACCAGCCCCATGCCCGATCTCGCCCAGTCCTTTGCCGATATCCTCGCCGCGGTCCAACGCCCCGGCGGTTTCCATGTCGCCGGCTCATTCGACATCCACCCGCCGCGCCTGGTGGTGACCGGGGTCGGCCCGATCGCACTACCGCTGCTGCCGGTGCAGGCCGAGGCCTTGCTGCGGGTGGCCGAGCAGGCGCCCTACGGTCGCGGGCCCGAGACCCTGGTCGACACGGCCGTGCGCCGCACCTGGCAGGTGGACGGTACGCGGGTCGCCCTCACCGGTCAGCGCTGGGCGGCGGATTTGGCCGCGGTGGTGGAGCGGGTCCGGCGCGGGCTGGCGGTCGCGGGCGCCATCGAGGCACAACTCTACAAACTCCTGATCTACGACACCGGCAGCTTTTTCGTCCCCCACCGCGACACCGAGAAGGCGCCCGGCATGTTCGCCACACTGGTCGTTGTGCTGCCCTGCGATTACAGCGGCGGCGAACTGATCATTCGCCATCGTGGCCAGGAGGTGCGGGTCGACCTGCATCGTGACGAACCCTCCGAGGCGGCCTTCGCCGCCTTCTATGCCGACTGTCTGCACGAGGTGCTGCCGATCGCCTCCGGCTATCGTCTGGCGCTGATCTACAACCTGGTGCGCGTCGGCCCCGGACCCTTGCCGCAGGCGCCGGATTACGGCACCGAGCAGCAGCAGCTCGTGCAACTGCTCGGTGGCTGGAATACCGCGACGGCGGCGCCCGACGAGACCCCGGCCAAGCTCGTCTATCCGCTGGAACATGCCTACACGCAGGCGGAGATCGCCTTCGCCGCACTCAAGGGCAAAGACGCGGCCATCGCGCAATGTCTGATCCCCGCGGCCGACGCGGCCGGTTGCGACCTGCATCTGGCGCTGCTCACCGTCACCGAGAGCGGCTGGGCCGAGTACACCGGCGGCGGGCGTTGGGACAACCCGGATCTCGAGGTCGGTGAAGTGACCGAGACCGACTGGGAAATCCATGACTGGTGTTTGCCTGACGACAGCCGCCCGACGATGGACCCGCTCCCATTCAGCGCGGACGAGCTGTCACCGGCCGACGCCTTGGCCGATCTGGATGAGGCCGAGCCCGAATTCTCCGAGGCCACCGGCAACGCCGGTGCCTCCTTCGAACGGACCTATCAGCGGGCCGCACTGGTCCTCTGGCCGCGCACCCGCCGTGCCGCGACCCTCGCCGCGGGCGGACTCGGCGTCAGCATCCCCGCGCTGCTCGCCCTGGTGCATCGCTGGGAGGCGGCCGGGGCCAAGTCCGGGGACCCGTTATGGCACGAGGCGCGGAGCCTGGCCGCGGCGATTCGCACCGGTTGGCCAACGGATCTCTGGACCCGCCGTCAGGCGAGTAACGACGGCCGGATGCGCGACCTGTTCGCGATTCAACTGCGTCTGGATGATCTCGATGGCTGTGCCGACTTCATCGCCCGGCAAAGCGCTGACGGCGCCTATGGGGCCGCGGACAATACCGCCCTGGCCCTGGTGCTCGGGCACCTGCCGACGCAGCGGGCGACGCAATTGCTGCGCGCCGTCATCACCGCCAATGTCGGCCGACTGCCCGGCGCCTGTGCCGGGCTGCTGTTGCGCTGCACGCAGACCGACGACGCGGCCCGCCTCACCGCCCTGCAGGCCGCGGCGCGCGCCCTGCTCGACGGGCTCCCGGACGGCCATGCGATTGTGCCGCTGCCCAATTGGGAACATCCGGAACCCCTGACCGCGGCCCAGGTCGCCGACGCCGTCACCGCCTTCCTGCGCATCGATGCCGCCATTGCCGAGCAGGCGGTGATGCGCTTCCTGTCGCTGCCGGCGGTCTACCACCGGGACGGGCTGCTGCTCCCGGCCGCGCTGCTGCTGAAGGAAAGCGCGGCAGACCCGGAGCCCGCGGCGGTGCAGACGCTGCGCCGGGCCGTGCTCGCGCACCTGGACACGCGCATCGCACTGCCGCTCGCGCCGCCGCCGGACTGGACGCGGGACGCTGCAATTCCCTGCTCCTGTAAGCATTGCCAGGGTTTGAGCCGCTTCCTCGCCGCCCCGACCGAGCGCGTCTGGCTGTTCAAGGCGGCCGAGACCGACCGGGGCCATGTCGCCGACAAGGTCCAGCGTGCCAACGCCGATCTCGACCTGACCACCGACAAGCGCGGCCGACCCTACACCCTGGTCTGCACCAAGAACCAGGCGAGCTACGAGCGGCGGGTGCGCCAGCGGGCGCTGGATTTGCAGCATCGTGAGCGGCTGGGGGGGTGATGCGATGCGCTCGGATGGATTCGATTGCCCAACGCGCGCCGGCCGCGCTGTACTGCCGTATTGCGCCACATGGTGACCCATTGCATCAGGGTCATCGTTGCTCCGCTCCGCATGAGCAATTGCCGGACTCGCTGATCCGGCAGTACCGCCATGACGTCGCCCTGCGCGGCCAAGGCCTTCAGCGTCCGGCGGGTCACCTCAATGGAAGCGACCGACAGGGCAGCGCCGCCGATGGGCTCAGCCGCCGGGTCCTGACCGCTTGCGAGGCGCGCACCGTCACGCTGATAGGTATCGAACAGCCGGTCCTGAGCCGCCTGTTGGCCTTTGGCACGGGCGGCGATCTGGTCCATCCGCTGCTTCAACTCGCGCAGCCGGCCCCGCAGGCGGGGCTCGGGACAGGTGTCGTCCCGGTCCTCACGAACGAGGACCCGAGGCATCACAAAGAGCTCGCGCAGGTCCACGTCCAAGCTGGTGGTTATGCGGACCGTACCGGCCTCGACCCGGTGAAAGCGCTGCAACAGATACGCGCGATGCAGCAGGTCGAAGCGCTGATCCGCCGCATTCTGCCCGGAGCCGCCCAAGGCCTCGATCTGCTCACTGATCCGGCTCCACGAATCGAATCCTGAAGTGGATTGATCGGAGGCCGGGTGAACGGTAGCGCAGAGGGGACCTTAGCGACAAGGCCGCGGCGAAGAACCGGCCGAATTTTCCTGTCGGAAAGGGGAATGCATGGCCTGCAGCGCCAACGCATCTCTCAACCCTTGAGAAACCCCGTCACCGCGGCGACAAAAGCGTCCGGCTGGTCGGCATAGACCCAATGCCCGGCGTTGGCGATGGTGCGCAGGCGCGCCAGCGGAAAGAGTGCGCGGATGCGCGGCAACCCGTATTTGGTCACATAGTCCGAGCGGCTGCCGTAGACGAAGAGCGCGGGGCCGGGAAACCCGTGGCCCTCGGCGGCCGGGAAGCCCAGCAGTTGATCGAGTGAACGGGCCAGCGCTTCCAGATTAATACGCCAGCGCCACCCACCCGTGCCGTCTTGATGGGCGCGATCATGGACCAGGTTCTGGAGCAGGTAGCCGCGCACCGCGGCGGAGTGGATGGTTTCCGCCAGACGGGCATCGGCGTCGCGCCGGTGCGCGATCTCCCCCAGCGGCAGGGCCGCCAGCGCGCTCACCAGGGCGCCGTGGCGGCTCGGATAGGTCACCGGCGCAATGTCGGCCACTACCAGTGAACCCACCCGCTCCGGCGCCGACAGGGCGAGCCACATGGCGGCCTTGCCCCCCATGCTGTGCCCGACCAGATGCGCCCGCGCAATCTCCAGCCGATCGAGCAGCGCGGCCAGGTCCAGCGCCATGGCCGGGTAATCCATGCGCGGGTCCCAGGGGGATGCGCCGTGATTGCGCATATCCGGCACCAGCACCAGGCGCTCTCCCGCCAGGCGTCCGGCGATGCCGTGCCAATTGGCCGCGGAACCGAAGAGACCATGACAGAGCAGCACGGGCAGCGCCGGCGCGGCCCGCTCGCCGTAGTGTCGATGATGCAGTATCAGCGCTGCCATGAAGGCGTCACCGCGTTGTCATCAAGCTGAATAAAAACAAGATTCTTCACGATACTTTCACCGGTTCTCCATCTTCCCGCAACGAAGATTGGGGAGCATAGGAAGCAAATGAAACAAACAAACGGAATGAGCAGGATGTCTGAGGTCAAGCGTATGCAGCCACTGAAGTATCGCAGCATCTTCATCTCCGATGTGCACCTGGGCTTTCGCGGCTGCCAGGCCGGCTATCTGCTGGACTTTCTGCAGTCCACCCAGTGTAAGCATCTCTATCTGGTAGGGGATATCGTCGATCTGTGGGCGATGCAGAGTTCTGTCTACTGGCCCGAGGCGCATAACGCGGTGGTGCGCGAGGTGCTGGAGAAGGCGCGCAACGGCACCCAGGTGACCTACTGCCCCGGCAACCACGACGAACTGCTGCGCACCCATCTAGGGGTGGACTTCGGCAATGTCGCGGTCCGCGACGAGGCCATCCATGAAACAGCGGACGGCCAGCGCTTTCTGGTGCTGCACGGCGACCGCTTCGACACCGTGGTGCAGGCCGGCCCCTGGCTGGCCCGGCTGGGTGCGCGCGCCTACGACAACCTGCTGGCCCTGAACGGGCTGGTGAGCCGGGTGCGGCGTTATTTCGGGCTGCGCTACTGGTCGCTGGCCGGATATCTGAAGCACAAGGTCAAGAATGCCGTGAACTATATCGGTGACTACGAGCAGGCGGTGGCCCAGGAAGCGCGCCGCCGCGGGGTGGACGGCATGATCTGCGGTCATATCCACCATGCCGAGGTGCGCGAACTGGGTGGGGTGCGCTACTGCAACTGCGGCGACTGGGTGGAAAGCTGTACCGCCTTGGTGGAACACCACGACGGCCGGCTGGAGCTGCTGCGCTGGACCGATGCCCTGCCCGAGACCATCGCCGACCTGGTCCCCGCGCTGGCACGGGCCGCGTAGGGTGCGGTGAGGCCACGACCGGCCGACAGGGGGAGCGCCCGTTAGCCTGACACAGTTCATGTTCAGGGGTGGCAGGGCGACAAGCCGGACGGGGTATGCCCCATCAGCCGCGGCGGGACGGATGCCCCGTGCGGCCCAGACGCGGCACCGCCGCCCGCCGGAAGCGGTCTCTCATGCATTTGCTATTCGTGTCACAGCAGATCCCGCAAGGCGTACCCGAGCGACGTGTTGCCGGTTCCGGCAAGCCAGTCCGTCACCCACGCGCGAATATCCGCGACCAGCGGCGCATCAGAGCAGGCCAGGCTGTGTTCGATCATCCGCCGCAGGGCCGCCTCGCCGTGGGCGGCCAGGGCCTCGGCAGCGGCGGGATCGGCGGCCAAGGCACAGAGCAGCGCCGGCACCCGTGGGTTGTCCGGCAGGCCCACCAGCGCGAGCGTGTGCGGGTGCGGCAGCAGGAACAAGGCGGCAGCGCGCAATTGGTCGATCTTGATCCCCCATTCAAGCGCATCGACGCCCGCGGGCAGTGTCTCCCGCAGGGTCTGGATCCAGCCGATCAACGGATGCCCGGCCGGGTCCTCACCGGGCACCGGCAGGGGCTGGCCCCCGGCTTCGATCAGGTCCGCGGCCAGCAGCGACAAATCCAAACGGCGCAGAGCGATGCGATCCGCAAAGTGATACAGATACCGCAGCCCCGGCGACTCGACGGCCGCTGTGAGGGCAAGCTGCATTCGCCGCGAATATCCGCCGCGGTCCGCCGAATCGATCGGCGTGCCGCGCGGACGCGGCGGCTGGGCCGGGTGGCGCAGTCCCGGATTGGGCGGCTGGAACGCCGCGGCGGACCCGGTGTGCACCCGACCGGGCGGTCCGGAACCAAGGCTTCCAGGGTCGCGGTTCACCAGTGCCTGCGCCAGCACGGCACCCTGCTGCGCGAACTCCGCTGCGACCTCCGGTACGGCACCGGATGGCCCGGTGGCGACCAGATCCCAGTTGTACGCCAGATCCGGGGGATCGATCAGCATGGCGGGCACCCAGGCGCTCAGCGACAGCCGCCCGGCCTGTTCCGCGGTCAGCGGCAGCAGCAGTGCCGCCAGCGCGGCCGGCGGCAGCGGCGAGGCCTGCCCGCGCAGCATCACCGGACGCACCCCGGCCAGCAGTCCGGCATAGAGCGCGGCCAACGACGGCTGGTCCAGAGCCCCCAGCAGGGTATCGATGCCGGCCGCGACCGCCGCCTCCAGATCGGCGCGCGCGATTCGCAAACACGGGCAGGCGTCCGCGCCCAGCGGCAAGGCGTAGTCAGGCCGCTGCCAGTCGCCCTCGCCCACCCGGTCCCACCAGGACCGGTCATCGGCGTGGGCCACGGCCGGCAGCAGCAGCACGGCGGCGAGTGCCGCCGGCACCTCCGCGGACGGTCGGTGCCAGTGCA
This sequence comes from uncultured Lamprocystis sp., assembly GCA_964470155.1. Taxonomy (GTDB): domain Bacteria; phylum Pseudomonadota; class Gammaproteobacteria; order Chromatiales; family Chromatiaceae; genus Thiodictyon. The sequence goes on from CAYYAY010000012.1 coordinate 93,456, forward strand.
GTACCTGCTTCTCCAGCACGCCGGCACGCTGCGCGGCATCCACGGCACGACTGGCGTAAGTGCCGATCGCAAAGTAGTCCTGACCCTCCGGCTCCCAGGGCGCACGCCAGGCGGTGGCCCGGACGGCACGGTCTTCACTGCCGATGCGCAGCCGCCGATGCAGGTCCGGCGCTTGACCGGCGAAGCCGCTGCTGCGGGCGATCCAACGGTAGTCGGAGGCCTGCCGATGCACCTTGCCCCAGATGCCGATCTCGCAGCGCAGGACCTCGCCCAGCAGGGACGCGGCGCCGGACAGCGCCGGCCACCGGAGCGGATCGCTCATGGGCGCAGCTCCCGGATCAGCCAGTCGATCGGGGCCATCAGATTGAACGGCGGACCGCTATTGATGCGCGGCCGCAGCGCCTCGTCATAGAAGAACACGGGCTCGATGGCCCCGTGCTGCATCCGCACCCCGGCCGCCGAGACCGGGAACAGAGCAAAGCGGGCAAAGCGGCTCTCCAGATAATTCAGCAGACGGGCATCGAGATGCGCCGCGGCAAACGCGGCCGGCTCGCGCAACGCCATCCGATAATCCTCCGGGGTCACGATCAACTCGTCGGCCTTGGTCACGCAGACGGCCACCGGACGCGGATCCTGCCCGGCCGGATCAGCGGACGCCGCACCCTGCCCGACGGCCAACAGGGTCCGCTCGAAGGTATGTGAGACCTCGTTGAAAACCCGATCGTCGCGCCGGTTCGGGTCGAGCAGCAGGATGATCCCGTCGGCTTGCAGCAGCCGCTCCAACACCTCCGGATGCAGCGCCTCATAGTCGGCTCCGGCGCGGTCCTCGAGCGCCAGCGTCACCTGCTCCCCCGTGTGCCGATGGCGCAAACGGCAGACCAGATTCAGTGAGGTGCCCAAGGCCGTACCGGGCGGAAAGGCGTTTCTCGAATAGAGGGTATCGCGCATCATCTCAAAGAAGTCCAGCCCGCTGTCGCCCGGATAGATATCCCAGTCGCCCCCGTCGGCGCCGCTCAACTGCCAGTACAGTTGGCCCAGGAACACGGTCTTGCCGGAGCCCGACGGACCCCAAAGCGTCAGCCGGCTCGGTTCCGGCGCCGACCCGCCGGACGCGCCGGACGACCGCGGCACGGTCGTCCGGGCCAAGTCACGCGGGTCGTCGCGAAAGATCGCCGCGGCCATGGCGCAGCCCTGCGCCAATGTCCCGGCATCCGGCGCGGCACCAGTCGCCGGATCGGCAGCGGCAGGCGAAGGCGGGCTGCCGTCGCTGCCGAGGATCAGATCCCAGTGTTGGCTCAGCGCCACCGGCGCTGGACTGGTCGACGGCAGCCAGGCGATCAGTGAAACCCGATCCGCGATCACGCGCGGCAACGGCAGCAGCAGCGCGGCCAGCGCGGCGGGGCCGAGTGGTTCGAGCAGCTGCGGCGGAAAACATCCGCGCTGACCGGCCAGCAGACGGGCATAGAGAAGCCCCAGATCGGCCTCGCGAAAGCGGCGGCGCAGCTCCGCCGTGCCGGCACGGATGGTTCGCAGCAACAGGACCGGATCGACGGTCGGGCGCGGCACCTGATCGACGCCCAGGGTGACGAAGAGATGCTCCGCGAAAGGATCGCGTTCACCGCCCTGCCACACCGAGTCGTCGAGGGTGATCGCCAGCGGGAGCAGGAGCAGGGCACCCAAAACCGCCGGCAAGTCATCGGGGCGCTGCCATTCCACCACCTGCTTTTCCAGAAAGGGCCGCCCCTGCGCATCCGGGGCGCGCCCCGGATAACAGTGCACCGCCTGATGCAGGCCGGCATCGCTGCGCCAGAGCAGGGTCGCGCGCATCACGTCCTCGCTCCCCAGCCCCAGGTGCCGGGCCAGGTCCGAGGTCGGGCCGGAAAACCCGGCGCCGGCGGCGATCCAATGAAAATCCGCGGCATCGTCCGGCGCCTTGCCGAGCACACCCAGTTCGCAGCGCAGCGCGGTGGGCAAGGTCCGCGGCAGACCGGCCAGGGCGGGCCAACTGGAGAGCGGGTCCTGATCGCTCATCGCAGGTGCGGCTGCGCCAGTTCCGCGAGCCGTCGACGCAGCCGCGCCGACGGCGGCTGCTCCGGGGGCAGCGCCGCGACTTCGTCGACCACCGCCTGGATCAGGCCGTCGCGGGTGCGCCGGACATCCTGCTGCAGGAGCCGCAGATGACCCGCGATCTCACGGGCCGCCAGCCGCTGCGCCTGGTGCTCCAGCAGCGCGAGCAGATCCTCGGCCTCCCGGAGTTGCCACTCCTGGGCGTTTCCCGGCCAGCGCGTCCCCAGGGGCGGATGCACCAGGGCCTCGACCCGCAGATAGAGGTCCGGACAGTAGCCCTGGAGTGACAGCCCGTTGAACCGGCGCAGTCGCTCCGCCAGCCGCTCGCGGCGCTCCTGCAGCCGCCGGGCGGCGGTCGCAAAGCGCTTGAGGAGATGCTCGGCGTGCTCGCTCAACTCGGCCAGCGCCGCGATCCGCTCCACGGGATCGCTCAGGCGCAACAGTTCCTGCCGCTCCAATTGGCGCAGCATCAGTTCACGTTCGCCGCGATCATTATGACCGAGGCGCTCCGCCGGGATGGCGGCCAGGGCTTGCTGCAAGGCCGCGGCAGCGGCCTGACGTTCCTGCGCTTCGGCGGCCAGCAGGACCTCGACCCGCGCACGCTGCGTGCGAACGCGTTCGCGATGTTCTACCCACGCGCCCAAGTCAGCGGGGACCACCGGGGGCGGCGGCGTGAAGTCCAGACCGTCGGCACGGACCCGGTCCGGGTTCAGCACGGCCAGCGCCTGGAGAATGCGCCGCGTGTCCGCACCGATGTCCTCGGCACAGACATCGGCGAACCGGGCCTCGGCCTCGCCGAGCCGTCCGGCCTGATCGTCCAGTTGCAGCCGCTCCTGTTCCAGGCTGGTCCGGCGACTTTCAAAATCCGTCGGCTGGCCGGCCTCCGGCTCAAGTTCCAGCGGGGCCGGCATCAGCGCGGGCAGCAGGATCCCGAATCGCGCGGCAGCCGCGGTGAGCCATGCAAAGCGCCGCCGCAGGGCCGCGCGGACCGCTTCCAGCGCGGTATGATCCTCGCGGATCGCCCGCTCCAGGTCATCGAGCATGCTGCGCAAGACGCGCATCCGCTGCACATCGGCGAGCAGGACCAACGCATCCACCCCTTGGCCGGCGCGACTCAAGGATTGGAAGGTTTCCTGCAGGCCGGCGAGCTGATTGTCCTTTTCATCCAAGCGGGGGATCAGGCGCAAGGCCTCGAGACGCTGCCGACAGTCGGTCAGATACTGGTTGAAGCGATCCAACAGATCCGTCTCGGAACGCTTGACGCGCGCATGGAAAGCGGCATTGGTCTCGCGCAACTGCTCGCACCAGTCCTCGAAATCGCGGGGATTGTCGGGCGCCTCCAGCCGCAGGTCGCGCAATTGCTCCGCGATCCGCGCATCCGGAGCGACCAGTTCGGTGAACAGGGCATAGCGCCCCTCCAGGTCCGTGATCCCGTCGCCACGGACGGCGGCGGCCTGCTCCAACAGCGCCTGCTCCAGGGTCCGCGCCTGATCGAACAGCTCCAGGAAGGTGCGATCATCCTCGCCGGGCCAGTCCCGGCGCTTGGCCATGAAGCGTGTCGACAAGGCGGCACAGGGCTCGGCGTCCGCTCCCAGGACCCGTGCCCAGCGCGGCAGATCCTTGATGATCTTCTCGGTCTCCTTGATCTCGCGGGGTTGCTCGCGGCGCACCAACTGGTCCAGGGGATCAACCAGCCCTTTGAGCTCGGCGCGCCAGGACGCGGTCGGTCCCTCACGACAGAGACGCTCACCCAATTCAGGCAGGGCGGCGGCCAGGGCCGCGGTTCGGGTCGAGGCACGCACCTTCGCCAGGGCATCCTGCGCCGTCAGCCACAGGACCAGGGCGTCATGCAGGCGGGCACTGGCGCTCTCGGCCTCTTCACAGTGGCGCTGATCCACCATCAGGTCATCGTCGGTCCGCGCCTGCCGACCCAAGCGGCGCAGCCCGGCGCCGATCCGCCCGACCAACGCCGGAATGCAGTCCGGAGCTTGCAGTCTCCCATCCGTGATCCGCTCCAGGGTCTGCGCAATGACCTTGAGCCGCGCATCGATCCGCTCGATCCGCTCGAACAGCAAACGCAGCGCCTCGCCGCGTTCAGTCAGATCATCGACCCGCGGCAACAGCCCGGCGGCACTCTGGCCAAGACCCAGGAGTCCGCGCCAGGACCGCGCGGCCTCGACCTCGGCCACCAGCGCCGCCCGTTCACGATGAAACGACTCGGCGCCGAGCGGCACCTGGGTGCCCGCTTCACGCAGTCGATCGTCCAACTCGATCAACACGATCCGGTTGCTTGCCATGGTGCCGGCTCCGTTCCAGGTTGTCACTGCCGCGAGGTTTCAATCGCCACGCCTGGGGCCAACCAATCGTCGTGATTTTCAACAGCGCGGAGACCAAAACGACGCGGTGCGGGAGAATCCTCGCGGGTATCATAAACTCGATTACGACAACGACAACAATTGTGTTTCACTTGTGCTTGACGCGTCACTTAAGAAAATGCCCATGAACAACAGCCCCCTGCCGACGACCGATTGCCTCACCGCCGCCATGTTGACGGTGGGGCACCGCCGCACCGAGCGACTGCGTTTCAGCCGCGACCAGGTCGACACCTACTGCGCCTTGACCGGCGATGCCAACGCGATCCACCGCGACCTGGAGGCCGCCCGTCGACGGTTTCCGGGGGTGACGGATATTGTGGTGCCCGGCGGGCTGATTCAGAGCACCATCTCGGGGATCTTCGGCACCCGTTTTCCAGGCGACGGCGCACTCGGACTCACCTTCATCCCCGAGCGCTTCCGCAAGCCCGTGCTCCCGGACGAGGAGGTGGTGGTCACTTTTGAGATCACCCGCATCAAGGGCCCCATCATCGAACTGGAGCTGACCGTGGTGGACACCCAGGGAACGCGTTTGACCAGCGCCACGGCCAAGGTCCTTGCGCCGGACCCGGCCTATCGGGACTGGTGGGAACAGCAAACGCAGCGCTGACCGCTCGGTTCAGATGCAGCGCTCCAACCCGGCCATGAGACACCGCGACACCCCGCCTCGCCTGGGCCCTGACCGGCTTCGGTCACTTGATGGAACGGATCGCGGATGTCCGGGTCAGCGAGCCGGGCTCAACGCCTTTAGCAACAACGGCAGATCGCTGACCGGCAAGCGCCCGGTGACCTCGACCCCGGCGACAAAGCGCTCCAGCGTGCACACCTGGCAGCGCAGCCCCAAGTCCAGCACCCAGCGGCCGTCAACCAGCAGGGCCGCATGGGTGACGCGCAGCGGCGCACCGGCGATCAGCAGATACTCCAAGCGGGTCGGCGCATAGCCGTGCCGGCGGATCAGCCGGTCCGCCTTGGCGACGGCGTAGGCCTTGCAATCCCAATAGTCCAGTCGCGGCAGATCGGCAACCGCGGGCCACTGGTCAAGACAACTGTCGCGCGGACAGGGTTTCGCCTCACGGTTGACGGCGGCATTCACTTGGAGCAGGGCCCTGTCGGGGGTCATCGGCGGCGCTGGCCGCGTTGTGCAGGCGCTGAACAGCGGCGGGGCCAACAGGGCCAGGACCCACGCGCCCGACATTAGTGCCCGCGCTGATGATCTGTCGATTCGGACTCATCCATGACGTCCGACGACCAGCGGCGCTCAAGGCCAGCAGGGCGAGCATTCGGCCGCCGGATCAGCAACCCGCTCGTGTACCGGTAATACAGCAGGAAGACACCGACAAAGGCGTAGAACCGCAGCGCCTCGGACACGCCCAGCCGATCGGCCAGGACGCCCAGGCCACCGGTGGCGGCGGTCATGCCCAGCAAGATGGCAGTCACCTGACCATCGGTGAAACCGCGGCCGAGCAGCAGATGATGCAGGTGCTGTCGATCGGCGGCAAACGGGCTATGGCCGGCACCGACACGGCGGATGATGACGGTGACCGTATCCAGCAACGGCAAGGCCATGATCCACACCGCGGTGATCGGCGCCATGAGCGCCTGCTCACCCTGCGACAAACGGATCAGAAACCAACTCAGCACAAAGCCGAGCATGGTGCTGCCCGCATCCCCCATGAAGACGGAGGCGCGAGCACGCCACGGATGCCGGAGGTTGTAGACCAGGAAACCGGCGATGGCCGCGGCCAACACCAGCAGTGCCCCAAAATCGCCGGCATTGGCCGCCGGAGCGCTCAGGCAGAGCACGATCAGCCACCCGGTCACCACGAAGCCGGTTCCACCCGCCAGACCATCCAGTCCGTCGATCATGTTGAAGGCGTTGATCACGCCGATCACGCCGATCAGTGTGAACAGCGCAGCGGCCCAGCCAAGCCGGACCTGGCCCAGACCGAACAGATCGCCGAGATCCCCCAAGACCACATGACTGCCGAAGGCCATCAACAAGACGGCAATTGCCTGAAACAGAAACCGCGTCGTCGGACGACTGGAGTGAAGATCGTCGTAGAGACCAACCAACGTCAGCAGCGTCATGCCGGTCAGCAGGAACGGCCAATCCGCGGGTTTGACCGGCAACAGCAGCACACCGAGGCAAAAAGCGGCGTACATCGCCACCCCGCCGACCAGCGGTACCGGATGGCGGTGATGCTTGCGGGTGGACGGGTGGTCGACCCATCCCAGGGCCGCGGCCGGCCGATGGAGCATGGCAATCAGACTGGCGATCACGATGAAAACGGCCGGCACTAACCAATACAGTGTTATAAAGGACACATTCATGTGGTCGCTCCACGATTGGGCAGTGTCGAGTCCAGCCGGACGATTCGTCGAAGATTCCCGGCGTTTCTCAAGCCCCGAACGGATTGCTCTGATTCTCAGGCGGGATACGATAGTCCGGCTGAGGCGCGCCAGCACCTGCAGCTAGGCCCGTATGCGTGCGGTCGCGGCGCCCCCCGTCGCTGCGCGCGCGATGGAAAAACACCGCCGCCACCAAGGCCGTGGCCACCGCGTTCGCCGGGGTCCGCAGGTTGTAGTCAACCAAGGTGTGCAGCATCATCAGCAGCAGCGCGATGCCCGCGCCGGCCTGAGCGAACCGCCAGATCGTCCAGTCCCCGCGTTTCCAAACCCGACCCCACTGCCGGACGTAGAACAGCAGCCAGACCAGGATCAGCACACCGGCGATCAACCCGAACTCCAGCAGCCATTCCAGATAGTCATTGTGAGCGCGGTTGATCGTCACCCCCGGGAAACTGGCCGGATGGAACCGCCTCAGCACCTCGACGAAGGTCCCGGCGCCACTCCCGAGCGGAAAGAACTCACCGATCGCTCGCACCGTGGCATCGAAGATTTTCCAGCGCCCGTCCTCGAACGGATCCGCATAGGTAAACCGACTCCACACCGGCACCAAGCCGATCAGGCCGGCCGCTCCGACCCCGACGGCGGTAAAGGTACCAATCAGCCCGTAGGTGTTACGTCCGCCCAACCGGTAGGAAAACATCAGCGTGGACAGCAGGATGCCGAGCATCGCCAAGGTCACCCCGGCACGTGATCGCGTAAAGATCAGACCCAGCAGAATTGCCAAGGACACCGCGCCCAAGGCCGCGGCCTGGTTGATCCGTGTCACACTGAAGCGCGCCACCCACTGCCGAAACGTCCGCTTGCGCCGGCCGTGGCGCCCCGCGGCGTGCGGGGGTCGGGTATGCCCGACCGTGGCCGCCAGCAGCGCCAAGCTCACCGGCAGCGCCATCTCCAGCAAGCCGGCCAAATGGTTACGATTGAGGTAAGTTCCTAAGGCACTGTCGGTCTGCCCGGCGCTGCCGTATTGAGCCAACCCCAGCAGTGCCTGCAGGGTGGCGATCCCCAGGAAGATCAGTACCAGGATCAGCAGCCGCTCGCGGTCGAGCCGCATGGCAACCACAAAGACCGCCAGCGGCGGCAACAACGCCAGCCAGGCGGCTTCGGTTGCGCTCGGGATGAGCGAAATCGCTCGCCAATCGAGACCGCTGCTGTTGCCGTTTGCCAGGCGGATCGACTCGGCATAGAACGCACGGCCCGGCAGTTCCGCCCAGAGACCCATCGTGACCGGTAATAGCTGAATCAGCGGCACCAACAATAACAAGATCAGGAAGCTTTGCAACGGCCAGGACAGCGGTCGACCGATACCTGAACCCGGCGCCGCAACCTGGATAGGAGCCCGCCGGGGAAACAGGATGCTGACGAGCAATACCAGCGCCGCCAGTTCCGCAATCATCATCGGCAACGGCCGCCGACTGGCGCCGAGAAACAGCGCGGCAAACGCCATCAATGCGGCGAGTGCAAACAGCATCACCGCGCCGGGCAGCACGGCGCCATCGGATTGCTTCACGGCCATCAGAGGTCAGTTCGCCGTTTCGGAACACTCGCCTACCGGATCATCCGCCGGTACTGGCAGGCTTATCTCCCTTGGTCGACTCCGAAATTGCGACCGCGGTACCAGCGACCACAGCAGTAATAAGGCCAGCGGTAGCGAGCGCGCCCAAGCCGAGCGTACCGCCGATGGCTGCCAAGGTGGAACCGATGATACCCATGCCCGCACCGGCTACACCGGCTACACCGGCTACACCGGCGGTTCCGACCGCGCCGGCGGTCCCGACCGCGCCGGCGGTCCCGACCGCGCCGGCACCCGCTCCGCCGCCGACCGCAGCACCCGCGCCGACACCCGCTTCGCCGCCAGCGCCGGCGGCGGCTCCACCGCTGCCGTACCAAGCACCCGCTTTGCGACGCTTCTTCTTGTCATCAGGTTTGCTGTTGCCGAATCCTTCAAAGGCCTGGCCGATCGGCTGTTCGCTAAATGCAGCGGTGCTCCGGACCAGCGAGCGACCGGAACGGCACTGGTCCGCATCACCGATCGCAAGAATGCTATTTTCCGGCATCGCGACAGTACACCCGTCCTCATAAACAACCTGCACCGCGCCCCCGGCAACCGCGACCACGCGGTTGCCGGCGTAGAGCGGCATGGCGTCCTGCGCCAGCCCCATCGACGTGTCCTGACCGACAAAAACCCGCCCTTGCAGTTGCTTGATCGTCGCCGATGGACTCGCAGCACTCGCCGCGACCGCAACGTAACCGGCAAGCGTCAGCGCCAGACCAATACTTTTGTACCGCGTTCTCATGACTTTAGACCTCGCACGACCGCGCAGATGTTGATTGTGACAATTGGACAATACAACCGACAGTCTGACTTCCATGTCCTAATGCTAACACATCGGAAAACGTTTACACCGCGCCGCATCCTGAAATCGTCGAGTCGGCCGCGACCGATTTCCATCCAAAAACTGCGCATACCACGCTGGGCGCGGTTTAGCTGCCGCGGCGGATCGTCAAATCGTCGAACCAGATCGCACCATAACCGTCCCACCGCTCGCCGACCTGATCCTCCTGTTCCAAACGCAGTACCTGGACCTGACACTCCGACGACGGGACCTCAAAATTCAGGGTGAATGCCTGCCAATCATCCTTGCCGCCGAACGGCAGGGTCGCGGCCAAGGGTTCGGCGCCCGACCGATTGCACCGCACCGCCCAACGCAAACCCTGCCGCGGCGGCACCCCGTCGGTCCGCACCCGGCCCCCGAGTTGGTAGCCGCCCGGCTCCAGATACAGCGGCTGATAGACATTCTGAAAACGTGGGCCTCGACCTTCCAACACCACATGGAGGGAGCGACTCCCGCCGGAACCAAAGGTCTCGGTCGTCTCGACCGTGACCCCGCGCGCCGGCGTGATCCGCCAATCGAAGCCCATTCCGGTGACCGGCAACTCAAAGCCGCCATTATAGATCAGCCCCTGCACCTCCAGCCCTCGTTCGCCCAAGCCACCCACCCAGGCGAGATAGACGTCTGTCCAACGACCATCCTTCCACAGACGATCCAAATACACACGCTGCTCAACCGGCGACGGCAAGGCGCCCCTGCGATTGCGCCCGTTATACAGGAACATCACAGGGTCCGGCCGCGGGGCATGCGTCGCCGCATAGGCAAAGAATCCATCCCACCAATCCGGCGGCTGATCCAGCAGCGGCAACAACAGGGCGCGGGTAACGGGTTCATCGGCGAGACGCAGTAAGACCGGGAACAACTGACCCGCGGTCCCGGGCTGGGTCCGCAGCAAGACACTCCAGCGTTCGATCCCAAGCTCCGGCCGGCCCTGCGCGAACCAGAACGCGGCCGACCGTGCCAGCGCCGGACTGCGCATCGGCCCCAATGCGTCGGCGACCTCCGCCAGCGCAAGCGCCTCGGGCAGCCGTCCGGCGGCCGCCCAAAGTTCCGCCAGTGCCAGATAGGTCAGCGCGTTGGTCGGATCGTTCCACGCCGACGCCTGGAACAGGGTTGCGGCAACCGTCGGCTCACGCGCGGCCAAGGCTTCACCCCGTTGAAAAAGCGCCGCCGGGTGGTCGACGCGCCAGCCCAATGCGGCGGCGGCGGCATCCGGCGTATCCAGCGCGGCGTAATGCGCGGCCAGCCCGACGACCAGAATCCGCCAACTGAGCAGCCCGGCCAGCAAGCACAGACCACCCAGGGCCATCGCCCTCCCGGAGCGCCGCGTCATCCGTTAGCCCCTGGCCGTACTCGGCCAATCGTAATCGATGGCATCGATCATCACCTGCCCTTGGTGCTTGCGCAAATTGAAATGGATGTTGCCCGTCCACTGAGTCTGTTGGCCATCGCCGCGTCCCCGCAGCCAGAGCTCGTAACGGGCAGAGACCTTGGCCCGGTCGCCGCGTAAGCTCCACTTCAGCCCGTTCAATTGGAGCCGCCGGATCAGGAATGCCGCGAACAGGCTCCCGTAGTCCCGTCGGACGCTGCCGCGGTCGCTACCGCCCTTACCGCGTGCACCGGGCGCAAACAGGACCATCACGCCGTTCAGGTCGCCCCGGCGGTAAGCATCGGTGTAGCGATCAATCAGGGTCTGCACCTCGCGATCGGTCAGCTTCACCGCCGCCGGGATGGACTCCCGCGTCGACTGGGGAGTCGGCGCCGGGCCGGCACGCGCGCTCAGGCTCGCGGGCGTCGGTACGCCCTGCGATGCCGGCCCGGACGGAATTGACTCGACCAACGCGCGTCCGATGCTGTTTTCTTGAACCGGCCCCCCGGGGTCGCGTTGCAGCGTCTGCGCCAGTCCGGCAAGTTGCACCGGCGGCGACAACAACGGCGCCGCGGCGCTAACCGACGCAACCGACTCCGGTTCCACACCAGAAGGCGATAACCCCCCAGGGTCCTGCGCTGGCGGCGCTGCACCTGCCGATGCGGCAACCACCGGTGCCGCCGACACCTCCGCCAGTCGGGGCTGCCGATCCGGCGACAGTGCCGCAATCCGCTGCTCCCGTGCCTGCGCAAGCCCCGCCGGTTGGGCCGACAGGTCAGGCGGCGGCGGGGATGTGCTCTTTCCGGCAGCGGGGGCATAGAGCCGCGGCGCACTCGCAGGCAGGCTGAGCTGGATGGTCCCCACCAACAGTGCAGCACCGAGTGCGCAGCCTCCCAGCACGGCCAGGGGCAGCCAGCGTCGCCAGATCGGACGACGCTGACGGATGCGGCGCCCGGCCTGCGATCGACCGCTTCCGACCGGAACCAACAGCCGGGGTGCCGTCCAGGCACCGGCGGCCCCCGCGGCCGGCGGGGACTGCGACTGAAGCAATAGGGCGTCGTAGCGGGCCCGTGACTCGGGATGGGACAGCAGGGCCCAGGCCTCATTGATCCGTGCCGCAAAGCCCTCGGACCAGCTCGCGCGGCCGGCGACACGATCGGGATGAAACAGCCACATCAGCCGCCGATGGTGTTCCTTGATTTGCTCCGGCGGCGCGTCTGGATTCACACCCAGGACGCGGTAATGATTGGCGCCGCGACCGAAGCAGAGTCGTTGCACCAGGAACCGCGCGGCCTCACGCACCTCATCGGGTCGGACACCCAGCCGCCGGGCGGCGTCATCGAGTGTCGACCCGGACCCGTTGGCCAACGCCAACAACTGCTCCATATCAGGCGGCAGCGGCGCGGACGGCGACGACTGGTCTTGATACGCCAGCGGCGCCCGATAGCACGCCAGCGCCAGCTCGGCAATGTCGGCGGACATGTTCTGCTCGCCTCAACCCGGTAACTGCTTCGCCTCGGCACCCCCGGTATCGCCGTAGTAACCGGAGTGGTGATAATAATAATAATAGCTTCGGTAGTAACCGTAGGCGCCGGCCCGCGCTTCCAGCTTGGTCAGAATGGTACCAAGCAGCGGTACGCGCGCCCCGCGCAACCGCTTCACCGCACCCTGCACATAGCCGCGCGGGGTGCTGGCCATCTCGATGGTCAACAGGGTGCCCTCGCACAGGTTACCGATAATCAAGGCGTCGGCCAGCCCGAGCAGCGGCGGGCTGTCCACGAGCACCTGATCGAATTTCCCGGCGGCCAAGGCCAACAACTCGACCATGCGCGCCGAGGACAGGAGCTCCGCCGGATTGGGGGGCAGGGGACCAGCCGGGATGGCGAACAGGTTGGGGATATGGGTGGGCCGGGTGATCTCGACCGGCTGTGCCTCCCCACCCGCCAGGTAATTGGTCAGCCCGGTCTGATTGTCCAGCCGCAACGTGCGGTGAATCGATGGCTTGCGCAGGTCGGCCTCGATCAGCAGGGTCTGTTTGCCGGCTTGGGCGAACTGAATCGCCAGACTGAGCGCGGTGGTGGATTTGCCTTCGCCGGTCATCGCGCTGGTGATGGTCAGCAGTCGGGGCACCCCGCTCGCGGTGGAGAATTGCAGGGCGGTCCGCACCGACCGGTACGCTTCGGCAAAGGCCGAACGCGGATCATCGTGACCGACCAGGGCGATCGCGCGGTCGTCGCCAGGCGCCAGGGGCGTCTTGGGAATCACGCCCAGCAGCGGGAGATCCAGCAGCCGCTCCAACTCCTCCGGCCGCCGGAAGGTGTCGTCCAGATGCTCGAACAGGAAGGCCAGGCCGATACCGCCCAACAAGCCGAGCACCAGTGCCAACAACGCGTTCTGGCGCAGATTGGGCTTGTATGGGCGGGCTGGAACCTTGGCCTCGTCCACCACCGAGATGTTGTTGGTACCGACCCCGGCGGCTACCCCCACTTCCTTGTAGCGCTGCAAGAGGCCGTCGTAGAGTTGGCGGTTGGTGTCCGCTTCACGGCGCAGGATATTGAGCGGGATGCTGCGCCCCTGCAGCGACAGCACTTCCTGCTTCATCTTATCGAGGTTGGCGCGCAGCATTGCCTCCTCGGCCTTGGCCGCCTCGTAATTGGACGTGATCGCCGCCCGGATGTTGCCGACCTCCTCATTGATCATGGCGTCGACCTGTTTGATCTGGCCGCGCAACTGCACCATGGTCGGATAGGCCGGCTTGTAGGTGCTGAGATTTTCCTGATACTCCGCCTCCAACTTCGCTTTGGTTTGCTTGAGATCCTGGATGATCTTGCTCTCAAGCACCTGGGTCAGACCCTGGCCGCGGGTGCCGAGCATCTGCCGATAGACCGATTCAGCCCCCATCCGCTGCTTGCCGGCCTCGATCAACGCTGCGCTGGCGGCCGTGAGGTTACCCGTGATGACGCTCTCTTTCTGGTCGACGGAGATAATCTCTTCCCGGCGGGACAACTCGACCAACTCCCGTTCAGACTCCTCCAGCTTAGCCTTGACCTGCTGCAAGCGTTCCTGCAGGAAGTTGCGTGCATAGGTCGTGGCATCGAAACGCCGTTCCAGGTTCAGGTTGATATAGCTCTTGGCCAGGTTATTCAGGATGGCCGCGGCCAGCTTGGGATCCGGGCTGTTGTAATGCAGCCGCACCAAGCGCGAATTGCGTACCGGCTCGATGGTCAGACCGCCAAGGAAGCCGGAGATGACGCCCTCGATCCGGGCGCCGTCTGCCGTCGCATCCGCCGGCTCACCCGCCGCCGCGGCGTCCTGACTGACCCCACCACCCGGCAGCCAGGCGGCCACCCAGGCCTTGACCTGCTGCATCATCGACGGCGGCGGCGGTTCTGCCGGTTGATCGGCCAAGCCCATCTGCTCGATCACCCGTTGGGCCAGGCTGCGACTCTTGAGCAGCTCATACTGGGTCTGGAGGTAATCCTGGCCGCCGGTGGAGGCATCGACCGGCGCCACCTCTTCGATCTTGGTCACCTTGATGTCTTCGCGGTCGATTTGCAGGATCAGGCTGGAGCGATAGATGGGCGTCATTAGATAAGTCGCCGTCACCGCCGCCACGACGACGATCGCGGCGAAGACGATGATGGTCCAGCGACGCTTGAGCACCACCTGCCACAGTTCGCGCAGGTCGAGACCGTCACTGTCCGACTCGTCCTCGTAGCCGGGAGGCGGAGCCGGCGGAGCCGGGATGGGAACACCGGGTTGGCGTTCGATCAGGGCGTGGCCCTGCGGCGGCCGGCCGGGATCCGCCGGGATGGGCATGTCGGGCGCGTTCATAGGGGCTTCCGATTCAAATCAAGACAGGACGCATGCGGAATGACTGACACAGCGGTCGACTCAGAGCAGGCTGCCGATGACCCAGAATGGAAGGATAAATTCGAACGTCTGTTTGACGCTATCCTTGACCACCGAGCTGTCGACCTGAACCACATCCTCACCGCGAATCTCCGGGTCGCGGGTCCGTCCGTCGCGGATCGCCTTCAGGTCAAAGCGCATGACCTTGCGGGTGCCGTCGGGTTGGGGCCTCAGGACCTTGACCGAGCGAATATTTGCCACACTGGTCGGACCCTCGGCACCCGCCACCACTTGCAGCAGCGTCGTGCGGCCCTTGACCGGATAGACACCCGGCTTCTTCACCGCGCCAACGACCGTCACCCGCTGGCTGGTGTACTCCTCGATGAAGATGATCACTTGGGGGTTTTGCAGATAGTCTTGGGTAAGCCGCGCGCCGATATCAGCCGCCAACTGCTCGCTGGTCAAGCCGCCCGCCTGGACCATGCCGATCAACGGCAGGCCGATCTTGCCGGTGGAGTTGACCCGCACCGAGCGGTTCAGCGCCTCGATCCCAAAAACCTCGATCTTCAGTAAGTCCTGAGGACCGATCAGGTAGTCCTGAGGACTCGCGGCCGAACTGAGTCCGGCGGCGCCCGACCGGAAGTTCGCCGAGGCAACATCAAGCGCCGCATCCCCGGACGGCTGGCCCGCACAAGCAGCCAGACCGAGCACCAGCGCACATAAAAGTGCGCGGACCAGTATGGGCACAACTGATGCGAATGTGGAACCCCGCTCGATATTCTTGTGCAAACCCGCTTACCTCGCAGTTCTTCGCGTCGCCGAGCGGACCCTATACGACAGTATTATGACGATTTCCGGCAATCGCCCGAGGCGATTGCCGGAACACCCTGGATGGTTTCGGACTTGACGGAAATCGCCTAAGATCAGGATCACTCAGCGCCGATCGAACCAGTTGGTGAGCAGCGACCAGCCGCGGCGGGCGATCGGTGCGGCTGCTGCCGACTCCGGGGCTGATATCAAACTCCCCGGCTCAACATTTGCTAATATACCACGCGGGCGGGTATCGACGAGTCGATAAGCTTCGTCCGCACCGACCCAAGCTTCTGCGGCACGCCGACCCTCGGCCAGCAACGGCGGGCGACGCTTGGCTCCATGCGCATCGGTCGCCAGGACATGCACCCAGCCCTCGTCGAGCAAACGCTCGCCCCAATAGCGGGCGGCCGCGCCAAAGCGGCCCGTCAGGCTGCCGGCCGTCACCTGCAACCAGGCCCCCTTGCGCGCCAAGTCGACGAAAACCTGGTACTGATCCTCGATCCAGCTCAAGCGCTCCGGATGGGTGATGACGGGGATATAGCCGGCAGTCAACAAATTGAACACCGTTTCTTCCAGTCGCGGCGGAGCCACGTGATGGGGCGGCTCGAGCAGAAAATAGCGGCTGTCGTTCAGGGTCGGTACCCGGCCGGAATGTAGACTCGCGACCAGATCGGGGGCGATATGGGTATCGGCGCCGAGCGTCAAGCGCAGTATGATGCCGGCTTCATCCAGGTCGGCTTGGAGTGCAGCAACCGCTTGGCGGATCCCAGGACCGCAATTTTCGTACATCCCAGGGTAGATGTGCGGCGTACAGGCCATCACCTCGATCCCATCCGCCGCGGCGATGCGTGCCATGGCCAGCGCGGTCGCCAAGTCAGGCGCTCCGTCGTCGATACCAGGCAGGATGTGTGCATGCAAGTCAATCATGTTCTTCCGGAATCCAGAACCGGCCGTTAAGCATAGAGCCTACCACCTATGCCTCAAAGTCGTTTCCGACGAAACGACGATTGATCCCGATTAATCACTCCATGTGTTCCGCAACTAGCGGGAATTCGTGATCCGACCCATCCGGGGTGTCGCGGGTCCGGCCAACCGTCGGCAAAAAAAATCCGACGCTACCAGCATGTCCGGTGTACCCGGCGACACCCCGGCTCCACAGCAACGATTTCCTGATCCCGCCACGGGACAGGGGAAACCTGAGATCGCGCGGCGGACTCAGGCAACCAAGTCGCGATAGCTATGCCAGGTGGCATAACCCAGGACGGGGAACAAAACCACCAGCCCAACCCCAAAGGTCGCGACACCAACCACGGTGAGGATCACGATCAGCGCGGCCCAAAGACTCATGGCTGGCCAGTTGCGGCCCACGGCACGCGCGCTGGTGCGAATGGCAGTGAACGGGTCCTGATCGCGATCGATGATCAACGGCACCGACACCGCGCTCGTGACGAAAACAGTGATTGCCAACATCAAGCCGATTCCTACAAAGAAGGCCAAGACCCAGGGGTCCGCGCCGCCGCCGAGAACGCCCAGGTAGTCTTCCATCGTGGGCGACATGCTGGTGAACTGAACGGCGAAAAGCAGGGCGGCAAGGCGGACCCAAACGACCATCACGAGTGCGAGAAACAGGCCATAAAATGCCATGTTGGTCTTGCGGGCGGCCAGCACGCCGAGCGCGGCGCGGATGCTGACCGGCTGACCGGATTCGCGCTGCCGGGCGGCCAGGTAGACCCCGGACGCCAGATACGGGCCGATCAGCAGCAAACCGGTCAAAAAGGCAATCGTGAACCAGGGCAGGCCGCTCACCAGGACGAAGGTCAGGCCGCAGGCCGCGGTAAACAGCAAGCCGTAGAGCAGGCCGTAGAGCGGTGCATACCGTAGATCGTCAACCCCTGCCGCGATCCAGTGCAGGGGCGCGAACAGACTGACCGAGCGGACCCGCGGACTTGTGTGCGCTGCGATCGGGGACGGTTGGACTACGTGCGTGTTCATGGCGACACCTCCAAGAGTTTCACTGGGAAATGGCCGCTTGGATCAATGGAACAAAGTCGTTATCCGACCCTCCAATCCGTTTAGAGACCGGAAGCCGCCAACCCGAAAACGGCCGTCTGCGAGGACTGTGGGCCGGCCGCATCTGAAACAATGATGCATTTCTCATGGGATTCATGGACCCGGCGCTCGACCTTCAACCGTGCACCACACGACGACACGACGGCCCGGGCCTTTGACAGCGGGAATCAGGTGGTGATCGTAGCCGGTTGCGCGAGTTGCCGCGGCCGGCCATCGGTATCGACCGCGACGTATACAAACACTGCGTGTGCGACATGACGCCGACTGCCAGGATCGGGCTCACGTTGCGCCCAAATGTCAACCTCCACGCTGATCGACGTGTTGCCGGTACGCTCCAATCGCGCGAACAGCTCGGTCAGATCACCGACCAGCACCGGGGCAAGAAAGCGAAACTCTTTGACCGCGACCGTCGCCACCCGCCCTTGGGCGATCTGAATGGCGATGGTACTGCCGGCGATATCCGCCTGCGACATGATCCAGCCGCCGAAGATATCGCCATAGGCATTGGTGTCCGCCGGCATGGCAACCACGCGGATCGCCAACTGCCAGTCATCCAGAGGGCCGTTCTCGGGGTTCGCGGGATCTTTCATCGGGTGTCCTGGAGCGAGGCGTTCAACAGCAGCCATCGCTACCGAAGACGACTGCGTGTTGATCGACGGAAGAACCGCGCCATCGGGGCGCGGTCGCTGGGGTCGGGGCCGCTACACCGCGGCTGCCGACCGGATTTTCGCATATTTCGGCGCAGCCGGTCAGCCGTGCTTGCGGTACGGCGTTTCTGAGTCCATTACCGTACAATACGCGGGAAACCATCGGGGCCGTCGATATCGAGCCGACTGGGACACCAGGCCGGATTCACGGTTGTCGCGAGGTTCGCCTAGGTGTGACCGGGCTGTCCGACGCGTTGCACCCGTCTGCACGCCCCTTAAACTGCCCGGTGGGCAAGGTGAGTAGGCGGTCAATCACCAGACAACAGAGGATCAATTCGCGTATGTCTTCAAAAAATTCAAGCGGCATGGATTACCAGACCGTGATTGTTGGGGCGGTTGCCCTGGCCATGGCCGCCGGCGTGATCCGCCTGGCGACCGATGCCTCGTTCGCACCGATCGGACCCCCGAGCGATTCGCGGACCTTAGCGGCACGACTCGCGCCGATCGGCAAGGTCACGTTGACGCCGCCGCCAGCCCCTGTCACGCCCGCGCCGGTAGTTGCCGCGACTGAAGCTCCAGCCCCGGTCGTCGAGGCCGCCCCGGCACCGGCCGCCGCCGAGCCCGCGCCAGTCGTCGAGGCCGCCCCGGCACCGGCTGCTGCCGAACCGACGCCGGTCGTCGAGGCCGCCCCGGCACCGGCTGCCGCCGCGCCGACACCAGTAATTGAGGCCGCCCCGGCACCGGTTGCTGCCGAACCGACGCCGGTCGTCGAGGCCGCCCCGGCACCGGCTGCCGCCGCGCCGACACCAGTAATTGAGGCCGCCCCGGCACCGGTTGCTGCCGAACCGACGCCGGTCGTCGAGGCCGCCCCGGCACCGGCTGCCGCCGCG